>JAFYCM010000058.1 GCA_017539645.1 Bacteroidales bacterium | reverse complement strand
CGACCACGATGCTAAGCCTGGCTTCAACTTCACAGGTTGGACAGTTACCGATGCTAACGGAAACGAAGTGATTGTTAACGGCGGTAAGTTCACTATGCCAGCTTCCGACGTTACCGTGAAAGCTAATTACGTAGCTATACAATACATAATTACCGTTGACAATGGTACGGCAGATAAGAATGAAGCTCCAATGGGCGAGGCGGTAACAATCACTGCTAATGCTCCTGCCGATGGTTACGAGTTCGACTATTGGGAAATTACCAACGGTGAAGGTGCCTCTATGAACAATGCAAATGCAAGTAGCACTATTCTCCGTGTAGGTACAAGCAATGTGAACGTCCGTGCTAACTATCGACTTGTCGACTATACGATTACCGTAAATAATGGTACAGCCAACAAGACTACGGCTAACATGAACGAGCTTGTAACTATTACAGCAAACAATCCTGCTATTGGCTACGAGTTCACTGGTTGGACGCTCGTAAGTGGCACTGGCGCACAAATAACCAGTGTGACAAGCAACGAGACAACCATAACTGTAGGTACGGGTAATGTTGAGGTGACAGCTAACTACAAGCTCACCGAATACATCATCACCACTCATAATGCTACGTCGAACTTCTCGACAGCTACATACGAGACTACTGTGTCGCTCACCGCAGATACTAAGCCTGGCTACACATTCGAAAGTTGGACTACCAATCCTGAAGTTTCGGTAACCTTCACCAACACCTTTGTGATGCCGGCAAGCGACATCGATGTCACCGCGAACTTTACGCCTAATACATATACTATTGAATATGTAAACAATGGCGGTGTAGGTACTACGGTCGACCAAGATGCTACCTACGATGTAGACATTACAATACTCAGCAATACGGGCTTCACTAAGGCTGGTTATGAGTTCATTAGCTGGAATACCCAACCTGATGGATCTGGTGATACCTATTATCAGGGCTCAACGCAGAAGAACCTTGCTACCGAAGGCACTATCACCCTCTATGCTCAATGGGAGATTGCAGGCTTCATAATTACCTTCAATAACAATGGTGGTAAAGGCTCTATGCCGACTCAGCAGATCAACTACGATAAGTGGGATTATCTGTCGAAGTGCAAGTTCACTAAGACTGGCTACAAGTTCACCGCTTGGAATCTCAAGCCTGATGGTACTGGTAAGTCGTATGCCGATGAAGAATATGTATCGAATATTACTGCTGGCGAGGCTGTTACGCTCTACGCACAATGGGCTCCAGTCGACTACTATGTAGCATTCGATAGCAATGCCGAGGGTGATCCTGTTTCTGGCTCGATGGCAAATCAACTCTTCCGCTTCGACGATGCCGAACCGCTGAATACTAACGTATTCGCTCGCTCGGGCTATACCTTCACAGGCTGGAACCGCAACGAAGCCGGAACGTCTACTGACTATGCCGACGGCGAAGTAGTGAAGAATCTCGCATCTGAGGATGGCGAAATTGTCAGCCTCTACGCTCAGTGGACGGCTAATACATACCGCATAGTATTCAAGGCTAACGATGGCACAGGTAAGATGGACGACGAAATCATGACCTATGGCATTGAAGCTAACTTGACACCTAACGCATTCACTCGCGACGGCTACACATTCGCTGGCTGGGCAACCTCAGCAGATGGCAAGGGCGCTCGCTACGAGAATAAACAAGCTGTGAAGAACCTCGTTGGTGATAACAATGGCGAAATCAAGCTCTACGCGCAGTGGACACCGATTACATACACCGTTGTGTTCTATGCTAATAATGCTAAGGCAACCGGCACAACCGAAAGTCAGAAGTTTACCTATGACGAGGCTAAGACTCTAAGTAAGAACGGCTTCGTTATCGATGGTCACACCTTCTTGGGCTGGTCAACATCGATAAACGGCGCTGTAGAGTATATCGATGAGCAGACAGTAGTGAATATCACTAATACGCCTGACGCAACCATCAGCCTCTACGCTGTTTGGACGGCTAATGCATACTACATAGTATTCGACGGTAACGGCAATACTGGTGGTTCAATGGCTCGTCAGCAAGTTGTGTTCGATGAATCGGTATTCCTCAACAACAACGCTTATACGCGTCTTGGTTTCACCTTCAATGGCTGGAATACCGCCGCTGATGGCTCAGGTAGTGCATACATTGATCACGCTGTGGTAAGCAACCTCACTACTGAGGCCAATGGTGTAGTTACCCTCTACGCTCAGTGGAAGGCTGGTATATACACCGTAACTACCGACCAATTCACCACGAGCAATGTGGCTGCTGCGACTATGGGCACTGTGGTTACTTTGACGCCTATCTATCGTGAAGGCTACGAGTTCGTTGGCTGGACTACCAAGCCTGCGACCATCACCATCAGCGAGGATAATACCTTCGAGATGCCAGCGAGCGATGTTGAGGTTATCACCTTGTTCAACGTTTCTACTTACACCATTACTTACAATGGCGTACCTGATGGCGTAGAAAACAACAACCGTACGCTCTACTCGATAATCGATGACGACATCACGCTTGAGAATATCACACGCTCTGGTTACATATTCCTCGGCTGGTTCGACGAATTAGGTAATCAGATAACCGTGATACCTTCAGGCTCTGTTGGTAACCTCAACCTGACTGCTAAGTGGAAGGCAGATATTGATATCGATTGTATCGATTCTAAGCCGTTCATCACGTGGAATATGCCAAGTGACTACAAGCCATTCATAACTTGCGAAAACGATGAGTCGATTGTGGTAGAAATTACTACTCCGCAAGGCAACTTCGCTAACTGCAATGGCAAAGTATTTACTGGTAATCAGATTATGAATTATGTGAACTACACATTCTTCGTAAACGGCGTGAAGATGCAGTCCGATACCTTGAATACGTTCACATTGCCTGATGAGGGCATACCAAGCAAAGGCATTGTGGATGTCGCAGTATCGTTGATAGAGGATACCTTGACGTATCATATCAGCTACGAGATTCGCCATAGATTCATTCGTATCATGTGGGATGACGTCCTTTCTGTTATCAATTCGGATGAATACTTCGGCAAAGAGCTAACGCTTAACGATTCGTTCACATGGTATCGAGAGGGAGAATCAACGCCGATTGCAGAGAACAAGATGTTCTATGATAATAAGGGCGTCTCTCTCTACAACACCGGTACATACTACTTGGTAGTTGTTACCACCGAAGGCGAGGTTTACACTTCATGTCCTAAGTATACCGATGATAGAGGTATGGTGGCAGCGTCATCGCTTGTGGCATACCCGAACCCATCGTCAGGCGTAGTTAACGTGAAGGGCGGTACATGGGATGTCGGCGATGAGATAACTGTCGTCAACGAAAGTGGTCAGACGGTGATAGTACGAACCGCCGAAAGTGCGACGAAAGACAAGGTCGACCTGTCTGGCTTGCCGCAAGGAACCTACGTAATCAGAATTGGCAACGATGTGGTTAGCGTAATAAAACGATAAATAAATAGTTCTGCCGCTGGCAGCAAAACCAGCGGCAGACATAAAAAAGGAAATCGACTAATTACACAACTAAACACTCAGAACCATGAATACTACATATATAAAATATAACGCTATGAGCTGGTTGAAATGCCTTGCAATGCTCTTGATTTTGGCCATTGTCGCTCCGTGTGACCTCGATGCTGCGCCTAAACGAAAGACAAAGAAAAAGAAGTACACTACGCAAGAACTTGAGAATATGTTCCTCACGTTCGATTGGGGTGGAGGTCTCTATACTTATACATATGATGTCAAGGGTGATGGACAGAAAAATATGAAACCGGGTGGTACCTTCAATGTCTGCTTCCAGCAATTCTTCTATAGTGGAATGGGCTATTGTGCTGGTATCGGAGCTTCGTATTATGGTGCTGCAACCACATTTAGCGCTCTCGAAGAAGTTGCCGTTACTGATAGGTTGGTACATGCCTACGACAAAGAGTTCGACAATGTGCAGCAACCTGAACCTGAAACTTTTACCTACCGAACATACTTCAATACTGTATCAGAACGTCAGCACCTTGTGCAACTCGAGGTCCCTGTTATGGCGATGTACAAGTTGAAGAATATGACTGAGATGTGGGATTTTACGGTTGGCGCAGGCGTACGCCTCGGTGTGCCTCTGATGAAAAAATACAAACTCACTGATGGTATGTATGAGACTCGAGGTTATTTCGAATCGACAAACGTAGAGTATAATAATCTTGAACAACATGGCTTCACTACTAAATCTGACAAGAAAACTGGCAAGAGCAATTTGAATCCAGTGACATGTAACCTTTGTCTTGATGCTGGCTTCAACTACCATTGGACGCGAAACAAGACGATTTATTTCGGTCTCTATTTTAGTTATTGTATTACTAACGTCGCAAAGTCAAGTAGCTCTGGCATTGTCAGCGTTGATGATCAAAGCTATAATGGCGTACTTGGTTCGCAACTTGTCGATAATGCTCATTTGATGGGTGCTGGCGCCAAAGTTCAACTTTGTTTAGACTTCGTCCGTGTTCAGTCGATGTTCAAAAAGGGCAGTGCTCGTAAGGTTAATGCCCGTAGTAAACGAAGCGTAAGGTCGATGTTCTAAAAAATAGTGTTGCCAAAACGTTGTGCAAAATCTACGTTTGGCATTGCATTTACGTCTACATACAAAAGGACTGTTACATTGTTGACGGTCCTTTTTTGTGCTATATGCTCTCCCAATAGACGCTCTCGTAACTCTTAATTAGGAATTCGTAATTATAGAAACATCTGCGCATTCCGTAAACCGTATTAATCGTTCGGTGTTTTTGCAATCTTATACTAAATTAGCCGCCTGAAACAATACGAAAGACATGCTCAAAGATTATAATTCAACGCGAGGTCCGCTCTACATGCCCGAATATGGACGCAATATCCAACGTATGGTGGCTCACGCGTGCACTATAGAAGACCGCGAGGAGCGCAACCGCTGTGCTCGTACTATCATCGATGTTATGGGAAACCTCTTTCCCGAACTTCGTGATACCGAGGATTCCCGCCACAAACTCTGGGACCATTTGGCAATTATGTCGAATTTCAAGCTCGACATCGATTCTCCGTACCCGATGCCTACGCCAGAGAAGATTATGCGCAAGCCCGACCGCTTAGATTATAATTGCCACCGCATCCGTTTTCGCCATTTCGGTAGCATCATTGAGCGTATGGCCAAAGCTACTGTAGGTATGGAGGACCTCTACGAGCAGCAGAGCGCCATTCAGAGTATTGCTTGCAGCATGAAACGTCGCATACTTATGCTCAATAAAGATGACATCTCCACCGACGATCGTATATTCGGCGATTTGCAGGCTATGACCGATGGTGAAATTTTTATCGATGAAGGTGTCACTACATCAAACTTTCGCCCGAATCTCACTGCGCCCGACAACAATAATGGCGCTGGCAGTCGTAAGCAGCAACAGCAGCAACGTCAGCAGCAGGGCGGCGGCAAGAAGAACCGCAATCAGCGTCGCAATAGATATTGATTCATTACCATATAAATACATTTCAAATTGTCATCTTTTGTCATTGAAGGCGGTCGCCCACTCTCGGGTTCTATCGATCCACAAGGTGCTAAGAATGAGGCACTGCAAGTGTTATGCGCCACCTTGTTGACCTCTGAAGAGGTTGTCATTGATAATATTCCAGACATCGTTGATGTCAATAACCTTATAAATCTGCTTGCAGCAATGGGCGTTGGCGTTCGTCGTGAAAGCCCGCACCGCTGTCATTTGCAAGCAGCCAACATTAATCTCGACTATCTCCTTACCGACGACTTCAAGCAGAGAGCTTCATCGCTTCGTGGTTCAATAATGATTATGGGACCGCTTCTCGCACGATATGGCGTAGCGCATTTCCCGAAACCCGGTGGTGATAAGATTGGTCGTCGACGTCTCGATACGCACTTCTACGGATTCAAAAAACTTGGCGCCGAATTTTCGTTCGATGCTAACGACGTTTTCTACTCCGTGCGCGGCAACAATATGAAGGGCTGCTATATGCTCCTCGATGAGGCTTCGGTAACTGGTACGGCTAATATTATTATGGCAGCTGTACTTACGCCTGGTGAGACGACTATATACAATGCGGCTTGCGAACCATACATACAGCAACTCACGCGTATGCTCGTGTCGATGGGTGCAAAAATCGAAGGTATTGGCTCGAACTTACTAAAGATCACTGGCGTTGACAGTCTGTCGGGTTGCGAACACCGAGTTTTGCCTGATATGATTGAGGTTGGCTCATTCATTGGTATGGCAGCAATGACGGGTGGTGACATAACCATTCGTAACGCTGGTTTGCATCACCTTGGCATCATTCCTTTTGCCTTTGAACGTATGGGCATCGCAATCGAGAAGAAGGGTGACGACATACATATTCCAGCACAAGACCACTACACCATCGACTCGTTCATCGATGGCTCTATTATGACCATCTCCGATGCGCCTTGGCCTGGTCTCACGCCTGACTTGCTGAGCGTCTTTCTTGTGGTGGCTACGCAGGCTCGCGGCTGTGTACTTATACATCAAAAGATGTTTGAGAGCCGATTGTTCTTCGTTGATAAACTCATAGATATGGGAGCACAAATCATACTTTGTGACCCACATCGTGCAACAGTTATCGGTCTTGATCGTATGAATCAGTTGCGCGGCACAACTATGACCTCGCCTGATATTCGTGCTGGCGTGGCTCTGCTCATTGCCGCACTATCGGCCAACGGTACGTCTACCATACATAATATCGAACAGATTGACCGTGGTTATCAGTATATCGACCAGCGATTGAACGCGCTTGGTGCGTCTATTCGTCGTCAGTAAATATGTATATATATGGAATACTTCGCTGCCATAGACATTGGTTCGAATGCCGTGCGATTGCTAGTCAAGCGGCAAGATAAGCCTACGTCGACGCAACTTGGCAAAGTGGCGCTCATGCGTCTGCCGCTGCGTCTCGGTCAAGAAGTGTTCACCACGGGCTCCATATCCAAGAAAAAAGCCGATGACCTTTGTACGCTCATCAAAGCCTTCTCTTTAGTGATGGGCCTATATGATATCAAACCCGAACATTTTCGCGGATGTGCCACGGCAGCTATGCGCGAAGCTACCAACGGGCAGTCGGTGCTAAATGATATTTATGCTCGTACTGGTGTACGTATTGAACTTATCAGTGGTAAAGAGGAGGCAGCTATCGTTCGCAACGTCAATTGGCGGCGCGTAAATAAGAGTAATCTTCTTTTTGTCGACGTAGGCGGTGGTAGTACCGAGATAAGCCTCATCTGTGATGGCAATACGCTTTTTACGCAATCCTACGGTATAGGTACCGTGCGTATGATTAACGGTATCTTCGACGAAACGGTCGTTAGCCAACTTCGCCTCGACTTGCAAGCTACATGTTGCTTATATGGCGGTGTATCTATCGTGGGGGCGGGCGGCAACATAAATAAACTCTTCTCGCTTACCAATCACAATGACGAAGAGGTTATCGAGCGCCGAATGGATGTTAGTGCACTGCGTAATATTTATAACCGACTCAACAAACTCACTATCGCCCAGCGAGCTGAGGCATTCGATCTAAAACCCGACCGCGCTGATGTAATTGTTCCTGCAGCACAGATTTTCCTAATTATAGCCGATGCCATTGGCGCAGATACTATAGAAGTGCCAGCCTTGGGACTTTCCGATGGTATTATTGAAGAATTGGTGAATAAACGCCAAGATTCTATCACGCAATGGTAGCATAGTAGAGACAAAACTTGTGTTTTTTGTAGATGAATAAATATGAATCTACGACAAATAAAGATTTTTTAGCATTTTGGTCGTTGCACATAATAAAAAACTCGCTACTTTTGCATCGCTTTTGAGCAAGGATGGTACCGTAGCACAATTGGATAATGCCTCTGACTACGGATCAGAAGATTGGGGGTTCGAACCCCTCCGGTATCACAATAAAATCCAAGACCTGATAGTTAATGACTTTCAGGTCTTTTCTTTTTATCTATGAGTAAGTTTAGAATTCTTTTTGTCTGTCTTGGTAATATATGCCGTTCGCCAATGGCTGAGACCATTATGCGTGCGAAAGTTGCTGAGCGCGGACTTTCCGATTCTGTCGTAATTGATTCTGCTGGCATTATTGGTTATCATCAAGGAGAGCCTGCCGATTCTCGTATGCGATCGTTCGCATTTCAACGTGGCTATCATATCGAGGGTGTTAGTAGACCAATAACCACTGACGATTTCTATAATTTCGATGTTATAGTAGGCATGGATAGTTCGAACGTGCGCGATATAAACAAACGACAACCGGCTGATGCTACGGCGAGGGTAGCGTTAGCTGCGCAGTATGTCTCGTCAGAAGAAGATGTGCCAGATCCATATTATGGAGGTGCTGCTGGATTTACATTGGTGATAGATATGCTCGAAAAAATTTGTGATGCAATAATAGAAAGAGAGTTGTAGAGTGCTCATAAATTGCATTTTATGTTGTCGCGTAAATAAAATTTGTACATTTACTGCCGATTTTTGCAAAAGTTAGTACGAAAGTGTACGATTTTTGCAAAGACCCCCTTGCCGAGGATAATTTACCCCCTCGCCAAACTGATATGAATAATAATTATAAAACAGATAAGTCTATGAATAAAATTAGTGTACGATTATGTGGGCGGTGCTATGCTCGCTTTATTGTAGCATTACTGTTGTGCGTAGTTTCTCTTCCTTCGGTAGCCCAATTTACCGACTTGACATTTGAAAGCGGAAGAGAACAATATTTGTCTTCTGATGGTACGAAAATCCTTCCTAAGACGATATTTAGAATAAAAGCTGATGATGGTACATATTTTTATGATCCTTCAGAAGATGATACCGAACTCCATGGTCATGGTTTGACAACAAGTCAAGCCGGTTATCCTGATGGAGCTTATCCGTTTTATTCTAAAGTAAATGCGGTTATTAATACTGGTACTGCATATATTAATAATAATGCACATCTGTGGTATTATAACGCAAATGGCGATAGAGTAGAAGTCAAATTTACGGTGTATCGCGAGAGCGGAAATGGTGAGTATAATAATTCCTGGACGATTGAACCATGGGAAGTGTCATACTTCCCTTCTGGTGTGACAGTCCATTTGGATTTTCCATTCGTTTATAACGTAAATGATGGAACAGATGTGACGAAGTATTATTCAAGTTTTGAATATGAAGTAGTAGAATGTGCGATAGTAGAAAAAAATTCATATTCAAGTGCGATTGGTTCTTCTTTGACAAATGCTGAGGCAGTTATTATAAAAGCGCCAGCAGTTCTCACTGTGAATAATGAACTAAAGGTGAATCAACTGATAGTAGAAGGTGGTAATGAGTATACAGCTAGCGGAGATAATTTTTGCTTGTCTGCTGGTATTGTAGTTTCAAATGCGGGTAAACTTACCGTAACTAATGATGCATGGTTTCTTGGCCCTGAAAAAGGTGGTACAAAACAAATTGGTTGGTTGATAAATAAAGGAACTTACACTTCTGGTGAATCTCACTTTACCCGCCTTATAGATAACGACAGCAACTTTGAAAGAGCGAGATATTTTGGTTCAACTTTCGTCAAGAATAGTTCTAATATTTCGTATGCACAATGGCAATATTTTGCGATTCCGACAAAAACGGCAACCGAAAACTCGAATTATAGAATAGCACCAAGAGGTCTTGAATGGAATAATAATAATTATGGCTTTGTAAAACCTGCTATTAGTGCAGGTGCTGGCAAATCAGTGTCTAATGTTGATTTCTATTCTTTGGCTCAAGATTTGTCTTTATCAAACTATGATGCTATAAAATCTTTTGCAAATGCGACAGAAGGTGCGGCGCTTCGCACTTCAGATCCTACATCTCCAAATTATATAAATACTAATACGCCATTGGTTGTTTATAAACAATCAGGTACAGATGAAAGAGAATCATCGACTTCTGCTTTGCATTTTTCTCATAGTGAAATAAACGATGCGTCGTCATATAATTATGTAGCTACCGATCAATATGAGAATAGCAATGGTACATATTCTATTATAGGAAGTGCATTGTATATCAGTAATCCGTATCAAGCACCGATCGATTGGCGTGCAATGGCTGAAGGTGGCGTGTTTGATGTGGATGATGTGCGCAATGTAACTACTCAAAGTTTTTATGGTACGGCATCGCAAACTATCTATAATGTAGCGACCGGTTTTACCACATACGATGGCCCAATGCAGTATGGTTATCTGCAGCAGCCTATGTCGCCAGCTCAATTAACAACTTTGGCGCAAGATGCTACTCCTAACGTCACTGTAAGTAAAGATTATCTGACTCCATATCGCAATGTTCGCAATAAATACGTTGGAACAACAACCGCTAAATGCGATTCTTGGCCATATGTACGTTTCTATGTAGATGATGTAGATAATCCTAACGGCGTTGGTAACCGTAACGTATTTGTTGCCTATTTCCTTACACAAAGCCAGTATGACCAATATATAACAGAAGGCTATAATGGATCTGAGGCTAAAGAACATTATCCGTATAATACACCTTCGGGCAATTTGATGATTAATTCATTGTATGAAGCAAAAATTGCTGCAGGTATAATGTCGGATCAATTCTATGCAAATGTTCCATATATAGGGGCGGCAACACAGACAGAGGGTGAAACGGATGCTGTCTCAGAACGCTATCCTACGGTAATAAAGGCTGTTGTGTATGATGAGAGCAATGATAATGTAGATCCGAATTGTGATGTTTGGTTCTACATTGCCACTGGAGAGAAGAATGTAGAATATGGTATTTTGGATTATGGCAATATTAAGAGTAGTGGTATCGGCGTGAAACTTGGTGATTTGCGCCTGAATGTGTATGAAGATGGTACACTCTTGTCTGATATTACATCTGCCAATTTTGATGTTTCTACTGGTAGAAACGGTAAGGCGTTGACAATTAACTCCAACAAAGACGTTACCCGTGTGCGTTTGGGTAATATAGAAACAACGGTATCTTCCAAAACTCCTAACCAGTATTCTATAGAGTTTGTCGATGATGATGAAATTACAGTGTTGAAAGAATCGACATTATATACATCTGGAACGTTGGCTGCTGATGTTGTAAAACCTGCTGATCCGACGAAAGAAGCAGATGCTCAGTATACCTACGAATTCACTGGTTGGAGCCCAGTAATTGCTGATGTTACGCGCAATGCTACATATACTGCTACGTATGCAGCAACGTTGAGAAAATATAAAGTTACGTTTGTCGATGCTGACGGCACAACGGTGTTGGATGCTGCATCTTACGATTTCGGTACTTCTGCATCTGATATTGTGTTGCCAACGGATCCTGTCAAAGCAGCTGATGATCAGTATACCTATGAGTTTGCTGGCTGGGATGTTGCTATAGAAGATGTTTATGGTGATGCAACCTACACAGCAACATATACACCAACATTGCGACAGTATCAAGTGACGTTTGTTGATGAAGATGGCACGACCATACTCAAAGATGCAACGTCATACGACTATGGTACTTTGGTAGCTGATATTGAAACTCCTGCTAATCCGACTAAGGCTGCAGATGCTCAATATACTTATGAATTCGCTGGTTGGACTCCTGCAATTGAACCTGTTACTGCCGACGCAACATATACCGCGACTTATTCCGGAACGTTGAATAAATACACAGTAACGTTCTATGATGAAGATGGGGTAACAGTACTTGAGAAGGACGAGAATGTTGAATACGGCCTTATGCCAAGTTATGATGGAACAACGCCGACGAAACCTGCTGATACACAGCATAAATATGCCTTCAATGGTTGGTCGCCTGAGCTTGCTGCTGTGACCGGCGATGCCTCTTATGTAGCTCAGTTCGAAGAATCTGCAAATACGTATGTGGTTTCCTTTGTTAATGGTACTACAACATTGCAAACTGAAGAATTAGAATATGGCGAAATGCCTGTATACAAAGGTGCAACGCCAACTAAAGCTTCATCCGCGAAGTATATATATACATTCAAAGAGTGGTTGCCTGCTATAGCTGAGGTTACTGCTCCTGCTACTTATGAGGCTCAATTCGATTCTGTGGCAAACACGAACTACTTAGTTGTATTCCGTAGTACGAAGGGTGATACTATAAGTGCGAAGTATTACGCTTATGGCGATATTATTGACGTTCCAGAGGCTCCTGTAAAAGAGTCGAATGCACAAAATACTTACACATTTGTTGGCTGGTTCGATGGTACTACGCCATTGTCGACGACTGTGACTAAGAGCGTTACATACGTTGCTCAATATTCAACGTCTGAAAATGTATATCGCGTGTCGTTCTACGACTACGATGGTACGACGATCTCTTCTGAACTTTATAACTATGGAAGCTCGGTTGTAGTGCCTGCAACGCCTACAAGAACTTCTACAGAAAAGTATGATTACAAGTTCAAAGGTTGGGATCACTCAGTTCAAGTGAAGGTGTATAAAGCGTCGGAATATACAGCAGTGTATGACTCTTCGCTTGTAGAATACAATGTATACTTTGTGAGTGACGTAGACACTGTTCAGAATACACCATTCAAGTATGGTGAAATGCCAGTCTACACGAAAGCAACGCCTACAAAGAATCCTACTGCTCAGTATAGCTATACATTCAAGGAATGGACTCCTGCTCTCGATACAGTGAAGACCGAAGCTACTTACGTTGCATTGTTCGATTCTACGACAAACTCATACGAAGTGGCATTTGTCAATGGTGCTGAGACGCTTCAAACCGATGTTTTGGAATATGGAGTAATGCCAGTATACAAAGGTGAAGAGCCAATCAGAGCGGCAACAGCTCAATATAGCTTTACATTCAAAGGTTGGTCGCCTGACGTTGTGGCAGTAGACAGAGCCGTAACTTACGAGGCTGTGTTCGATACAACAGTAAATAAGTATAACGTATACTTCTTGAATGCTGCCGATACGTTGCAGACAATTACTTTGGAATATGGCGCAACGCCTGAATATACAGGTGCTGTTCCTGCCAAGGCTGCAACTGATAACTATACATATACATTCGCAGGTTGGACGCCTGAAGTAGAAACTGTTATTGCCGATGCTGCATACGTAGCTAAGTTCGATTCTACTGAAATTACGAAGACCAAGTATCTGATCACCTTCATGAACGGTAATGAAAAGGTACAAGAGTCTGAAGTTGCGGAAGGAGAAATGCCAGTTTGTGCAACTACACCTACTAAGGCTAAGACCCAAGAGTATATATATGAATTCGTAGGTTGGATGCCTGAAGTTGTTGCTGCAACAGCAGATGCAACATACTACGCACAGTTCGATTCTACCGAGATTGCTAATGCCAAGTATGTAATTACATTCAAGAATGGTGATGATATACTCCAAGTAGATACGCTCTTGGCTGGTACAATGCCATCTTATAATGGTGCTATGCCTACTAAAGCTGCGGAAGGTAGTACCACATACGTATTCATTGGTTGGACTCCTGAGATTGATACTGTATATGCAAACGAGACCTATGAAGCAACCTTCGATGCTGTGATAGCGGGCGCTCAGAAGTACCTTATCACGTTTGTAAGCGAAGGCGAAATACTTCGTGCAGATTCTGTTGTTGCTGGAGCGTTGCCTTATTACGAAGGTGTGCCTACTAAGAATGCTTCTGAAAACTATACATATAAGTTTGCTGGCTGGACTCCTGATATAGTAAACGCTACTGCGGATGCTATCTACACAGCGCGCTTCGATTCTACGTTAATCGAGAAGACTAAATACTTAATCACCTTTATTAATGGTGATGAGAAGGTTCAAGAGAGCGAAGTCGAAGAGGGAGAAATGCCAGTTTGCGAAAAAATGCCTACTAAGGCTAATACCGAAGAGTATGTATATGCATTCAAAGGTTGGAAGCCAGAAGTTGTAAAGGCTATAGAGAATGCAACCTACTATGCTCAGTTCGACTCTATCGAAGCAAGCAAAGCTGACTCGACATACTTCATCGTGACATTCGTAAATGGCTCGTTAGTGGTTTACGAGGATTCTGTGAAGTTCGGTGAGACGCCAGCATACAAAGGCAAAGAACCTGCAAAAGCTTCTACCGCAGATTATGAATACAAGTTCATCGGTTGGGAACCTGAATTCTTGCCAGCTACTGCACCTGCTACTTATGTGGCACAATTCGAGGAGATTCCTATCATAAGGAATAAATACACAATCACCTTCATGAATGGTGATGAGAAAGTTCAAGAGGGTGAAGTAGAAGAGGGTGAGATGCCAGCTTGCGCTACAATACCTACTAAGGCCAATTCAGAGGCATATGTATATGCATTCACTGGTTGGAAGCCTGAAGTTGTGAAGGCTATAGAAAATGCTACTTACTACGCACAGTTCGATTCGATGGAAGTGGCTAAGGCTGACACAATGAAGTTTGTAATATCATTCGCGAACGACACTGTGATGCTTCAAACAGATACGCTTAAGTATGGCGAAGTTCCAGTATTCCGCGGAGATGATCCTACTAAGAAGGCTACTGCTAAGTATGAATTTACATTCGCTGGTTGGGATCCAATGGTAGTTGGCGTAACTAAGGATGTTACTTATAAGGCAGTGTTCGATACCACCGAAATTATCATAGAAGGCTGCAAAGCTGAGATAAATGAAAATGCCGCTTCTGTGATATTCGATAAATGGATTTTGACAGTTAACAATTTGGCCATTAGCGATAGCATTGCTACGGTTGAATGGTATAAAGTGGTTGACGAACAAGATGATTGGTGCGATGGAACTCGTGCAGATGATGTTCCTTTGGCAGCAGGTAAATACTTTACAGGTGATAGCGTGTTGACTAAGTTTGTTGATGCTAAAGTTTATGCAGTAATCAAACTTGCTGAGCCAAGAAATGGTATTGAGTACATCATATCGAATATTATCGATTTGACTAATACGACGGTTATAGCAGTTGCTCCTACGCAAGCACGACATGGTCAAACAATACGTGTCTTAGGTCTTCCTTCTGAAGATGCTGTAATTCGAGTTTACAATTTGTACGGAACTATGGTTAAGAATATCAAGACTAATGGTGATCAAGTTGTAACATTCGAGGCTGAAGACAGCGATGGTATTTATATCGTGAATGTCAAGGCTGGTAACTATACTAAGAGCGTTAAGTATATTGTGAAATAAGTTGAAAAAATAGATACTCATGAAAAAGATAATAATATCGATAGTATCGTTAGCGCTTGCTTCTATGGCGAGCGCACAGCTGAAAGATTTGACCACCAACACGGATAAGTTTCAGATTGTAGGTGCAGGATTGAGAGTAGGTGGTGGTTCGTTTATGCAAAAAGGCGATGACTTAACCGCTTCGTTGGGGTTGAATGGCGCAGTAGATGGTGTCTACGGATTCTACTTCCCTCGCTCCGATAAGTCGAAACCATACATAGGTATTCGCTCAGGTTTGTCTATTGCTTACGGTCAAAATAAAGTGACTGCTTCGGAAGTTTGTCAAGAATATAAATTAGAAGCTAACGACAACGGTAGAAAGTTGAACATTACCTATAAAACTGGTGCAACGAATGTTGAGGAGACAAATAGCCAGATAGCTGTTGAAGTTCCTATTATGGCATCGGCTATTTACAAATGCTTCTGGGCAAACTTGGGTGCTCGTGTTGGAATTCCAGTAATCTCCAACTACAAGCAGACATTCGAGAAGGCGAATGTCACCGCTCAAGTTTCCGATGGCGTGAATTTCGATATGCCTATAGAGAATTCGCTTGCGCTTGGCAAAGTAGATGGCACAAGCTTCAACGATAAACTCGAAGGTGCTTCATTCAATGTGTCTCTCGCTTTTGAAGGTGGCTACGCTATGGAAGTGGCTGGCAATTGGCTTATGCTTGGCGCATATTTCAACTATGGTTTGGTGAATAACTTCGAAGGGGGCAAGATTAACCACATCGATTGCGATCCAACCACAATTCCGGCTAATGTCACTGTAAATTCTGTTACTAAGTCGTGTGCCGATAAGATGTCGGAGATGAGCTTTGGCATAAAGGCTTCATACAACTGGCAGCTTGGCGGCGGAAAGAGTAGCGCAAAGAGTAGCAAGAGCAGCAAGAGTAGTAAAAGTAGCGGCGGCAAATCCGCAAAGAAAGGCGCTAAAATCAGATTCTAAATTTTATAGAGATTATAAAGAAGGGCTGTCGTTGTGGCAGCCCTTTTCTTTTGTATATATAATGATGATGAATCTAGAATAAATGGATTTGATTCATTTACAGAATCATCTCCGCAACCAATACCACTGCACAGCAAATAGCTGCAGTTTTGAATAGGTTTGCACTCAAACGTGCGGCAATAACGCCAGCCACAAAGGCAAGAGCGCCTGCGATAGGTTCGTTTGTAGCGTCCATAATGGCGGGAAACGTCATCACTGAGAGCGTTACGTATGGCACATAGTAGAGGAATGAACGCATAAAACGGTTGCTAATCTCGCAGCGTATGAGCGTCAGCGGAAGCACCCTGATGGTGATGGTCACAAGAAACATTACAAGTATGTATGCGTAATTGCTCATTGCTGTTCGTCTTTATTTATAGGGAAAAGAAATGCGGCTATTGCAGAAATTACTACTGTGAGTATCAATATGCGCGTGCCACCAGAAATGGCTGCTGTGAATGGCAGTGTGGCCATAGCAAAACTTGCTGCGAAGCTAATGCCCACAACGCCGGTCATCACTTTGTTGCCTTTGGTGGGTGGAATGACTATAGCTATGAACATGCCGAAAAGTGCCACGCTAAGAGCGCTAACAATTCGCGCGGGCATTATGTCACCTGCAAAGCAACCTATTCCCGTGCCGATGGTCCACATAGGTATGGCGAATGCCATCGCTCCGTAAGAAAAATATGGATTGAGCGTGCCTTTGCGCGCTATGGATATGCCAAAAATCTCGTCCGTCACGCCGTAGCCTACGAGTATTCGTTGTGCTATTGATGTTTGCGGATCGAGGCGCTGACTGAGGGCAGTGCTCATAAGTAGGTAACGTAGATTAATTATGAATGTGGCGAATGCCATCTCCCAGAGCGAGGCTTGTGCGCCAATCAGCGTAAAACCGGCAAACTCGCCTGCCGAAGCCAAACAGAAACAACTTGCTAACATACTCTGTATCGGCGTGATATTTACCGAGCGCGCCATTATGCCGAGCGAAAATGCCACCGCTAAATATCCCAAACCTATTGGTATGCCGTTGTGCAGCCCTTCGATGAAGGCCTTTCTATTCTCTTCGTTATACATTATTCTTTTAGTAGTTAACTCATTCTGTTTCAGTGATGAATGCAGCAACGCGGTTGAGAATTGCGTTCGCATTTTCAGCGCGCCAAATGTCGCCAAGAACCGCAAAACCGCCAAAGCCCCAAGTGCTAATTTGTGCTATTTTTTCAGGTGTTATGCCGCCAAGCGCGTACACATTGGGCGTAATTATGCCTTGTGCACGAGCCTCGCACAGCTCTGCGTCCGAGAATGCAGCATTGTAACCATTTTTAGAGATGCTATTGAAAATGGGGCTTAGAAATACGTAGTCGCATTCGTCTGCTTTTTGCTTCACTTCATCCAGCGAGTGACACGACGCTGAAACTCTGCCTTGCCAACCGTTGGGTGCGGTAGGCGTTTTGCCGCTGAGGTGTATGCCGCCAAGGTGGTAGCGCGCTGCTAAATCGAAATTGTAGTGAATAACTATGCGATTGTAATGCTCGCTGTCTATAGAATTTATGAGATTGTCAACGAGTTCAGTGGGTGCGTCGGGTTTGCGTATATGTACGATGCACTGCTTATGCCGAGCCATAATTTGGTTAATTATGGTAGCCTCATTGTCAATGAAATTAGGTAGGGTAATTATTACAAACTGTAGACGCACAACGTTGTAATATAAATATGCTGCGAATGCAACTTTTAGTGACCCGCCAGGGGATCGAACCCTGGACCCACAGATTAAGAGTCTGTTGCTCTACCAGCTGAGCTAGCGAGTCGTTTCGCCTTTATGTCCCTCGTAAGACGGGCGCAAAGGTAAATATCATTTTGATAAGCGCAAGGCGTAAATACAAATATTTTTCTGCAGCGCGCTTTTTATTTGCTAAGCCACTCAATTACAGAGAAATATTTTCAAGTATTCTGGCTACTTCATCTCAAACTTGGCATGAAAACGTGTGGGCAAACCCTTCTTTATACTTATGTATTCCGTAGAAACTGCAGGATTTCCAATGGCGCATTGCTGCGACAGGAAGTTGCGGAGTGCGGCAGCTCGAGTCTCGGCGTCTTTTGCTATCCGTTGTTTTGCGTTGCTTGCGTAGAGAGTCGTAGCTTTCTGCTCTAATGTTGCGTCTTTGTCTATGGTTATACCAACTTGTTGTATGGCATTGTCGGCAAATGCAATGAGTTCCTTGTTGCTATCGGCTATTTTTAGTGCTCGTTCGCGGACTATAATGTCGTTAGTTTGTGTGGAATCCATATTGTTTTGCGCGAGGTAGAAATTCTTTTTCAGCTGGGCTGTGCAGTATGAGGCAATAGCGCGCTCTTTGTCAATCTCTTGCACGAACGAAAGTCGTATGTCTGGCTTTTTGCTGAGCACATCGGCAATGGAAGTTATGGTGGCAAGTTGTTCGTCGGTGAATCTTGTGTCGTATGGTTCTACGTCGATATATTCAGTTTCGGAAGCGTCCGATTTGAATACACTGAATGGCGAAGCTGCAACCTTTACAAGTAGGTTGGTGAAGGTGTTGAGCAAAACCTTGCCATAGGAGAAGTCTGGCGAGTCGATGTCGCCCTTCACTGGCATATCTATACTTATGCTGTTGTCTTTGTCGGTAAGTATGTATAGCGCAAGTTTCAGTGGCGCTCTCATCTGTGGCTTTATAGATTTCTCTTTGTCGCCAATTTTAGGGTTGACAATACCAATGTGGTTCACACCATCGAGTTTGCGCTTTTTTATCAAATTCTGACTTCTCACGGTCAGACGTCCGTCGGTGATGGGTGATGCGAACATATATAGTGTATATGGCGAAAATGATTTTAGTTCCACATTGTTGAGCGCAAAACTTACGTCTTGGTTGGCAATGTCGCTTATGCCGCCGCGCCATCGTAGGTCGAAGTGACCGGTGTTTTGTAGCGTTGCCGTCATGTGCACATCGTTATCATTGCTTTGCATGACGAATTTGGGCGCAGTGACTTCTATGTCTGTAATATTATACTCAAACGGCTGTGGCAGCGTGTGGTCGACAAACTGAGCCGAAGAGTTTACTATTACAAAGTCGTCGATGCTTATGCGCGGCATTGCCGATGCGGTGTCTGCTGACGTGTCGTGTGCCAATTGGGTGGTGTCGTTGCGGAGCGAATCGAACCGAACTACGGGCGACAGCAAGCGTGTGATGGTATTCTCCGTATCGCTAAAAATCTCAAATTTCGATGATAACCCAGCCGTATATACACGCCCGAAAGCTATGTTGCGCTCCGACAGGTTGAACGTCTTTATTTCGTTGTAGAGCGAGTCGAACGATAGAATATTGGCGCTGTCGGGAGCTAATATTTTGAGGCTGTCAATGGCGAGAGTGCCCATAACATCGAAGTTTAGCACATGTTGCATAGATCCGCGAATGTCTACGGCTGTGGTTAGGTAACCTTCGATTGTCTCTATATTTATTGCCTGCTTGAGGTATGGCAGAAGCGGTGCGAGGCTAAACTTATCAATATTTATATTGAGGTCGTATATAGAATCCGTAGGGTTGAATTTGATGTTGGTGACGAGAGATCCGCCATCTACGAAGTTGAGGAAGAGCCCCATGTCGGCGTTTGGGTCGGAGAGGTCGATGCTGGGAATGGCAAGCGACAAATCGTGTAGATGCCATTCGCTGCCTATGCTGCAATCTTGATAGTTGAGCTGATTGCGAGAAATATCAATGTTGTTAATGATGATTTTCCAATCGCTTGCAGTGGTGTCGGCTTGCAATGTAGAGTCGGGGGCGAAAAACTCAATCATATCGCTGAAGTTGAAGCGAGTGCCATCTTGAATGATGTTGTATTGTGCTTGCTGCAGCAGTAGCGATTCTATCTCTATCTTTCCCTGCAAAAGGCCTACTATTGAGGCGTTTACGTCGAGGAGGTCGAACGAGATAAAGTTAGCGGTGTCGTCGGCTTCGTAGAGCGTGAAGTCTTTTATATATATGCTGCCAGTGAATATGTTCAAGCCTAATGAGCCAACGTCGACTTGGCGGCCAATAAGTTCTTTTGCGTGGTTTACGATATAGTTTTTGGCAATAAGTGGAACTACTATCTCGATAATAAGCAACAGAAACAATACTATGGAAGCAGAGATGATGAGGAACTTTTTCATGGGAATGTTGTTCGTATAAATTCTGCCTCAAAGATAAGACGGGTATCGGCTGAGTGTGATAAAAAACATATTTGCATGCGAAAGTTTGGTGCATACAAATTTCTCCAAACGAAGTAGTCTTGATATATTTCTATGCGATATATACATTTGTTGTTGATTTGCAAAGACTTAGTGTAGGCCTTAACTATAAAATAAAAAACAATGGGGAAATGGGGATTTGTCATTACGATGCTTGCTATTATTTCTTTAGCATCTTGCAATATCGACGATAACGGAGATACACCGGAATTAATCATCGACCCTGTTGAGGTAGGTTTGGAAAAGCCAACGGCAACGACCGTGCTCAGTCTCTCTAATGCTCCCATCATCGACGGCTCAGATTCTACAGAACCATTGAGGAATTTGCTAATGTGTCGTTTGCTCGGCATCGACTGCCAATGGCTACAGCATTTAGAGACTGATGGTACGTGGGGCATCGTCCCACAATGGCAATCTTTGAGTGACGAAGACAATACTACTTTGCAGCGTATACTTCAAAATCGGAATACACATAGTTCATTCGTAAGCCTGATTGACGGCGACGACGACATTATCATCACGGCTCGTGATATCAGTAGAGACGAGCAGAAATATGCCGACGAGAAAGATGTGGCATTGCTATCATATCCTATAGCAAAAGATGCTTTCGCGTTCATTGTTAATCCGAAGAATCCAGTCCACAATCTTTCCATTGCGCAAATTCAGAAAATTTACACGGGCGAAATACGTAATTGGAAAGAGGTTGGAGGCAACGATGCCGCCATCAATCCCTACGTGCGCAATCCTAATTCTGGTAGCCAGGAAAAGATGGAAACCATTGTGATGGCTGGGCTGACAATGATTGATTGGCCCGAAATGGTTGGTTATGTGATGCTCGCTCCTTATTACCAATTGGCAAACGACGAAAATGGTATTGCCTACACACCTTTCTACTATTACAATACTATTGTGAATGATGAGCGAACACAAGTCATCGGCGTTGAGGGTATCGTTCCCAGTAAGCAGACTATTGAGAACGACAGCTATCCCTACGTGACCCATGTCATTGCCAGTGTCCGTGCCGACATCGATAAGTCGAGTACCGCTTATCAACTTTTCTACCAACTTGCCATAGGGCAACATAGTGACATTGTGAAGGAAAGTGGATACATAGAGCATAAGTAAGGGAATCCGCAGATTTCGTTGGATGGGACTTTTCGTTGGAACGAATTTGCAATTCCCGACTAATGAGTTTGCAGATTTCAAGAAAGTAGTTATGAACGCAATTCCGTCGTTATTTATTGCTCCTGAATGCGTTCTTTTACTATAATTGCTTTGCGCACACAAACTGAAAAATCGTCGCTATTTGCACGATTATTACACCAGTATCAATCTGTTACGGAGGTATTTTGCGGCATCAAAACAAGTATAAATCATAAAATAAAATACCTATGTTGAAACTTAAACATGCAATAGCATCGCTCGCCGTAGTTTTAGGCGTGCAACAAGCTGTGGCTCAGGTGTCGTTTGGTGAAGCAACACTCATCAACAACGATTGGCAGTTCGCTGTCGACGTAAATGGCACTGATAGCACGGCAGCAAACCTCAATAATTGGCGCACAGTCAACTTGCCACACGATTGGAGTGTGAAGCAGCAATTGAGTCCATCGCTTGCGTCGTGCACAGGTTTCTTGCCAGGTGGCGTGGGCAAATACAAGAAGACTCTTCATATCGGTGCCGACAAGCAGAATCAGAAGGTATATCTATATTTTGAAGGCGTATACAACCGTAGTCGAGTTTATCTCAATGGTCAGTTGCTTGGTTATCGTCCGAATGGTTATGCGTCGTTTATGTACGATGCTACGCCGTACGTGCGTTTCGGCGCTGACAACGAGGTGGAGGTTGTGGTCGACCATAGCCGCTATGCCGATTCACGTTGGTACACTGGTTCGGGCATCTACCGCAATGTGTGGCTTATAACATCGAATCCGATACATATAGACCAATGGGGTGTTTTTGCATATTCGAAATTCTATTCATCATCGAAGAAAGCAGTTCTGTATGTATCTGTTAGAATGATAAATGAAACATCAACTGCGAAATTCGTTTATGTAGAAGTACGCGTATATGATCCCAAGGATCAATTGGTATCATGGTCAAAATCAGGCATCGCTGTAAAGGCTGATGGTAAGTACGAAAAAACTACACATCCATTCGAAATAGAGAATCCACAACTATGGAGTATAGATAATCCGCAATTATATCGTATAGAAACTAAGGTATACACAATTGATGATGAACGTATCGACCAAGCTACTACCATAACTGGCATCCGCGACATAGAGTTCGACCCAAACAATGGTTTGAGCCTCAACGGAGAGAACATCAAAGTGAAGGGTGTTTGTCTGCACCACGATGCTGGTGTGCTTGGCTCTGCTGTGCCACGCGAAGTGTGGGCCGACCGCCTCAATACGCTTAAGCAGATTGGTTGTAATGCCATACGTATGAGCCACAACCCACAAGCTCCTGCTCTCTATGAACTTTGCGACGAGATGGGTTTCTTGGTTATGGACGAAGGTTTCGACGAGTGGGAATTTGCTAAGCGCAAATGGCTTCAAGGATGGAATGTAGGTACACCGGGCTTCGATGGCTCTTACGATTTCTTCGAAGAGTGGTCGTCGATAGATATGGCCGACCTTGTACGCCGCGACCGCAACCATCCATCAATATTTGCATGGAGCATCGGCAACGAAGTAGATTATCCTAACGACCCATATTCACATCCAGTGCTCAACGGATCATCTATCAGTCAGCCTATGTTTGGTGGCTACGACCCTGAGCGCCCAGATGCAAAACGACTTGGCAACATAGCTAAGCGCCTCGCACAAGTGGTGCGCGACAATGATACTTCGCGTCCTGTTACGGCTGCATTGGCTGGCGTAGTGATGTCGAACCATACCGAATATCCGTTTGCACTCGATATTTGTGGCTATAACTACACAGAAGACCGCTACAATGTTGACCATGAGACATATCCAAATCGTGTGATCTTTGGCAGCGAGAATCGCCACGACATGGCAGCATGGAAGTCGGTGCGCGACAATAAGCATATCTTCGGTCAGTTCCTTTGGACGGGCATCGACTATCTTGGAGAGTCGGGCGTATGGCCTGCACGTGGTTTTTATTCTGGTCTCGTTAGCTTCGATGGTCGCCTCAAGCCTCGCGGTCTCTTCCGTCAGGCATTGTGGAGTGACAAACCTGTTATCAGCCTCGGTACTTATCCTACACCAAAACGCGACTATAAGTCGATGGATGCTTGGGCTACGTGGAACTACGTCGCAGGTCAGAGCATTCGTGTGGTAACATACACAAATGCGGCACAAGCCAAACTCTTGCTAAATGGAAAAGAAGTTGGTGCAGTGAAGCCATACGACGACGAAACGGGCATCATTTCGTGGGATATCCCATATGCCGATGGTAAACTCGAAGCGGTTGGCCTTGATGCTAATGGCAATGAGCTATGTCATACATACATACAAACATCGGCACGTCCTGCTGCACTCAAAGCCAACGTGGTAAACAATGGCATCAGCAAAGAGCGCGGTGTAGCCATCGTGCGAGTTCAGATAGTTGATGAAAAGGGCATTCCTGTAGTCGTTGCCGACGACCTTATCACATGCACCGTAAGCAAAAATGGTCGTTTGCTTGGTCTCGAGGCTGGCAACAATAGCGATATGACCGACTATACCGACAACCATCAGCGTGCATTCCGTGGTGAGCTAACAGCCTACATCGAAGCATGCGGCGATAACGAAAATATAGAAGTTAGCTTCAGCGCACCATGGCTAAGCGGTGCAAAGGCTGTTGTTAGCGTAAAATAAGAGGCGATATTTATTTCTATATCTCCTAAAGAGGAAAGCTCAGAACGTGTAGTTCTGGGCTTTTTTGTGTGTCGTTGGATGGAATTTGCAATTTGAAAATTGAGAATTGAAAATTGAAAGTTGGAAATTGAAAGTTGAAAATTGACTATGGATGATTTGAGTATGGTCGGTTCTATTGTTGTTGGGATGAAAATGGGAGGATGCAAAGAGGAGAATAAATATGTATTTTTCAGTATTTCACTGAAAGGTGTAAGCGCAACGCGTAAAGGATAAATATGTACGCCGAGCGAGGTGGCTTGCCATCTACTTTTGTGCTGTTCTGAAAAATAACTCACAAAAAATAAATAGCTAAAGATGGCAAACATTGAAGCACAGGTCAATGAATTCATGACCAAAATCATCGCTAAGAATCCCGGCGAACCTGAATTCCACCAGGCAGTAAAAGAGGTTGCTGAATCTCTTATGCCTTTCATCAATGAAAATCCTAAGTACAAGAATGCTAAGATTCTTGAGCGTATGGCTGAGCCTGAGCGTGTAATTATTTTCCGTGTGCCCTGGCTCGATGATAAGGGTGAAATTCAAATCAATCGCGGCTTCCGTGTGCAGATGAACTCTGCTATCGGTCCTTACAAAGGTGGTCTTCGTCTTCACCCAACCGTTAACCTCGGTGTGTTGAAGTTCCTTGCTTTCGAGCAGGTCCTTAAGAATAGCTTGACTACTCTTCCTATGGGTGGTGGTAAAGGTGGTTCGGACTTCGATCCTAAAGGCAAGTCAGATAATGAGGTTATGCGTTTCTGCCAAAGCTTCATGACTGAGCTCAGCAAACACATTGGTGCCGATACCGACGTTCCTGCTGGTGATATAGGCGTAGGTGGTCGTGAGATTGGTTACCTCTTCGGTCAGTACAAACGTCTCCGCAACGAATTTACCGGTGTACTTACTGGTAAGGGTTTGAACTGGGGTGGTTCGCTCATCCGTCCTGAGGCTACTGGTTATGGTCTTGTGTACTTCGCATCTGAAATGTTGAAGACTCAGGGTAAAGATTTCAAAGATAAAGTAGTTCTTATCTCTGGTTCTGGTAACGTTGCACAATACGCTTGCGAGAAGGCAACTCAGCTTGGAGCTAAAGTTGTTTCGCTCTCCGACTCAAACGGTACTATCTACGATCCAGATGGCATCAATGCAGAGAAACTCGCATTCGTAAAGGAACTCAAGAATGTAAAACGTGGTCGTATCAAAGAATACGCTGCTAAATATCCATCGGCACAATATCTCGAAGGCGAGCGTCCATGGGGCATCAAGTGCGACATTGCACTCCCTTGCGCTACCCAAAACGAGGTTAACGAGGAGAATGCTAAATCGCTCATCGCTAATGGTTGCTGGTGTGTTGCCGAAGGTGCAAACATGCCTTCTACCAACGAAGCTATCGCAGTTTACCAAGCTGCTAAGATTCTCTACTCTCCGGGTAAAGCATCTAACGCAGGTGGCGTAGCAACCTCAGGTCTTGAGATGACTCAGAACTCAGAGCGCTTGCCATGGTCGAGCGAGGAAGTTGACGCACGTCTCCACCAGATTATGATTAACATACACGCTACTTGCGCTAAGTATGGTAAAGAATCTGACGGTAGCATCAACTACGTGAAAGGCGCTAACATTGGCGGCTTCGTGAAAGTTGCTGACGCTATGATCGACCAAGGTTTGGTATAATCTTGTAGCATAGACAGTTTTTTTAGGTTTTTTATATAGTCGGCGTCTCCTTCGGTACTGAGGAGGCGCTGATTTTTTTGTATATATGTTTTATACAAACAATTTGACTTTCGCTGCACTTCGTCGTATTATAAGTGTTGAATAAATAAAAATGGATTCTTTAGCAATCGACATATTTATCCGATGTAAAGAGGGCGACAGAGGTGCGTTCCGCGCGGTGGTGCAGAACTATCAACGATTGGTATTCTCGCTATCTATAAAGATGCTCGCCGACGAAGATGAGGCAAAAGACATTGTGCAAGAGACGTTCATTCGCGTTTGGCAGAGTATCGATAGTTACGATGTGCGCCGATCATTTGCAACGTGGATATACGCCATAGCATCGCGACTTTGCCTCGACCGCATAAAGAGCAAGAAACATACTGCGCCGCTGCCACAAGACGAGTTGGCTCTGCAGCAATTTGCTTCGGAAGCCGACAATGAGCGTTCGCTCGAAAATAGAGAATACGTAGCCATTGTGCAGGCGTTGACCGAAAAGCTGAGTCCGAAGCAGCGCTTAGTATTTACGCTTTGTCAGTTAGAAGGCTTGTCATCCGACGAAGTTGAGCAGATTACGGGCCTCAATGCTCGACAAGTGAAAAGTAATCTTTATGAAGCCCGTCAAACAATTAGAGAACAACTAAAAAATTTGGGTTATGAATAGTGCAGATGAAATAATAGAGCGTTTTAGTCGCCAGCAGCCTACGCTCGACAATCCCGATTTGTTGACCGATAGCATAATGCGCAATCTGCCAGACCGACGGCCGCGTACTGCAAAGTTGAGCCCGCTTTTGCTCGTCTTGCGCGTGGCGTCATCAGTGGCGGCTACGTGGTTCATAGGTCTTTACATATTTATAAATATGCCAAGCGAAAGCCTGCCGACCCAAGAATCGTATGTACATAATAACGCAAGAAATTCTGATACACAGCTTTGTGGCACTGTTAAGGTGATGTTCGCCAAGTTTCAGGTTATAAATAGCCTAAATGCAGATAATCAACGCGCTGGATTTTCGATGATAAAGTTTGATAGCAACGCTGAAAATCAGTTCATATCAACTTGTACTCAACTAAATATATTACGCCATGAAAACTAGAATTAGCAAAACATTACGTAAACAATTGTCGATTGCAGCCGTAATATTTACGGCATCGATGCTTTCGGCCTCTTCGTGTAGCAATAATTCGGTAAGAATGCATACCACAGTCAATAGCGATGGCTCAAGTGTGCGCGAAATAAGTTACTCTAATGTGTTGCCGCAGACCTATCGCGACTCAGTTGCTGAGGCCAAAGAAGAATGGCTTTTGAACCATATTCCAGCTCACGTTGATACTGCGATTTTCAAAAGAACGGAAGTGACGTTTATTACGAGCGATTCTGTGATTACTACGTATAGAAAAGAATTTTCGTCGGTGGATCAGATAGGCGAAGAGTTGCCCATGAAGTTGAATGAAACTCGTCATCTGAAGTCGCATGCAAGTTTGACAAAGAGGTTTAAGTGGTTCTATACCGAATACACATTCACTGAAGTTTTCGAGAGCATTAGCGATGAATTCAGACATTCTGTGTATGAATTTCTTCCTAAAGATGAGGTCGAATATTGGTTTACAGGACAACCAAACCTTGTGCAAGGAATGAATGGCGCAGAGGCGGCAGATAAAACCGCACTCATAGGGAAAGCTGTTCAAATGTGGCTGTATTACAATTGTTTATGTAAATACGTTGAGGAGTTAGCGCTTCCGCAGAACTATGAGAAGATGGCGGAACCTCCTGTCAGTCGTGAGCGTTTCATTGAGTTGCAAGATTCATTGTGTAAGTATATAGTGAGTAGTGCTGAAGAATTGGATAAAATAGATCTGAAAAAGTGTTTTCGCGAATTTTTTCAATCCGATGCCTTTTCTTCCCAAATCGACGAAGATTGGAAACTAAGTATAGTAGCACAACTGATGTACGGCGAAATGTTGGAACTCTCTGTGCCATACACGCTTACTATGCCTGGGAAGATAGTGGATGCTGGGATGGGCTCGTGTCAAAGCGATACAATACATTATCCGCTTACTGGCGAACGCCTTGTTCCGCATAATTACACCATCACTGCTACTTCGCGCGTAACCAACGTTTGGGCATACATAGTTGCCATACTTATTGTAGGAATTGCCATCGGCAGTTTCGTCTGGAAGCGATAAATTTTTTGGTGATATAGTAGTTTTGTCAGCTATACGCGTCAATTTTTTTGTACAAATTGTCGTGTATAGCTGACATAAATATTATAAAAACAT
The DNA here is from genome assembly GCA_017539645.1 of Bacteroidales bacterium. Lineage (GTDB taxonomy): Bacteria > Bacteroidota > Bacteroidia > Bacteroidales > Marinilabiliaceae > W3P20-009. Next base: position 72,897 of record JAFYCM010000058.1, on the reverse strand, counting down.
GTCGTGTATAGGTCTCGAAAGTGTAGATGATGGTTCTATGCAAAATATTTAGCAACGTAAATAATAATTATTATGCGTTGCTTTTGCTAAATTCGCACGTCTTTATAACTAAAAATAAGAAACAATGAAAAATACATTGCTGATAATCAGTTTAGTATTGTTTTGTTCTGCCGTATTTGCACAAAAGCCAGTCATAACATTCGACAAGACTGTTCATGAGTTCGGTGATATTCAAGAGGTTGATGGTAAGGCTACTACCGTCTTTACTTACACCAATACTGGTAAAACTCCTCTTGTGGTTCACGATGTCAAAACGTCATGCGGCTGCACTACTCCCGAATGGACGCAAACTCCAGTACAACCAGGCGCTACTGGCACTATAAAAGTTGCATATAACCCATCTGGTCGCCCAGGTTCGTTCAATAAAACCATTACGGTTCAGTCCAATGCAAGCCAACCAACTATGCAGCTTCGCATTGTGGGTAATGTTATTCAAAAGCCTAAGACTATGGAGGATAACTTCCCTGTGAACTACGACAATAAACTCCGCTTGAGCGACAGCCACTTGGCATTCACCAAGATTGCTCCCGATGAGGTTAAACTCGCCGAGGTTAAGACCATCAATATTAGCGATGCGCCTGTAACTCCGCAGTTCATCAACGTTCCTGCACATGTAACTATTGCGTCGATTCCAGAAACTATCGAGCCTGGTGCAGAGGGCATTATTCAAGCTCGCTACGATGCCTCTAAGAAAAACGATTGGGGTTTCGTTTCGGATATTATCTACGTGACTTTTAGCAGCGAAAAAAAATACAGCAATCGCATCACTGTAAGTGCAACAATTTCGGAGGATTTCTCGAAACTCACCGAAGCTCAACTTGCTTCTGCTCCAGTGATTACATTCAACGAGTCAGTTCACGACTTTGGCACTATTCCTACGACCAACAAAGTTGAGTGCGATTTTGTAGTTACCAATACCGGCACCGACCAGCTTATCATTCGCAAGGTGAAAGCTTCGTGCGGTTGCACGGCGGTTAATCCAGAGAAGACCGTCCTCGAGAAAGGTGAGAGTACCAATATTCATGTGTCGTTCGACCCACGCGGCAAGAGCGGCAAGCAGCAAAAGACTATCACCGTAATTTCAAACGATCCAAAACGTTCGAACTCGTTACTGCGTATCTCGGCTATGATTAGTGTACCTGGCGAAGGTATTACTAAATAGTCTTGTACGAACTGAGATAAATTGGCGTAATACCGTAAAACACATAGAATGAGAAACGCTTATGCATCGCTATTGATGGCAGCCCTCGTAGCTACATCGTGCACACCGGGATTCGTGATAGAAGGCTCTATCAACGATATGTCTGATGGTATGCTTTATTTGGAAGCTCTTGACTCGGTAGAGTATCGAATGAAAATTGTCGACTCTACGCGCATAAGCAATGGCAAATTCAAATTTGCATTTTCTAATGACGAATTTGCCAACGAGTTGGTGCTAATCAATGCGCCAAGTGATAATGTTGTCGTTTCGATATTCCTTTCAAATGGCGACGTCACTGTGGATGGCGACTTGGAGAATATCACCGAGCTGAAAATAAAAGGCTCTAAGTGGAACGACCAATTCCAATCATTCTATCGCAGTGTGCCAGAGAAGTCGACTCTTTCAAGTCTCGAAAATGAGATCAAATCCATGTACGGAGTGAAAGACGAGGACCGCCGCAGTGAACTTGTTCGCCAATATCGTAACGTAATTTATGAGCAGAATAACTTTATAAAGAGGTATATATCAGAAAATGCAAACAATCCTGTAGGCGCTTGCCTTCTGCTAAAAAACCTCGACATCTTCTCTTTCGACGAGGCCGATACACTCTCGGCTCATATGTATAGAGAGATGAGCGACAATAAATATGTACGCGTAGTAGTAAATACTATAAATAACAAGCGTGCAGAAAACGAGGCTCGCAAGCATATCGAAGTTGGTAAGAAAGCTCCCGACTTCAATCTGCCCGATGCCGATGGCAATATGGTCTCGTTGCAGTCGTTTCGTGGTAAATATGTATTGCTAAACTTCTGGGATTTGAATAGTGAGGCTTGCCGCGAAAACAACTCGACGCTCACCGAGGCTTATAAGAAATTTTCAAAGTGCGAGTTCGTTATAGTAAGCGTGTCGCTCAATGAGAAAATAGAACCTTGGCTGAGGATTGTCACCGAAGAGAAACTGTCGGGTATTCAACTTATTGATACTGCAAATGTTGTTGGTAATGCATATTTGGTGTATGACAAAACCTTGCCCAACAACGTTCTCATAGATAGCGATGGTTACATTGTGTCTAAGGATATTCATGGGCCTGGAATCTTTGAAGAAATTATTGAACACTTGAAAACAGATGATAAACAGTAAATAGAAATGTCACTTATAAAATCAATATCAGGTATACGTGGAACTATTGGTGGTAAGAAAGACGAAGGTTTGACTCCGCTTGATATAGTTCGTTTTGTTTCGGCTTATGCCATTTGGGTAAAACATGGTAAAGCACGTGCGCGTGTGGTTGTTGGCCGCGATGCTCGCGTGTCGGGTCCAATGGTAGAAAGCATTGTTGTAGGTACACTTTGTGGTATGGGCATCGATGTTGTGAATATCGGATTGGCAACTACGCCTACTACCGAACTTGCTGTGGTTGGTGAGAAAGCCGATGGCGGTATTATACTTACTGCAAGCCACAATCCACAACAGTGGAACGCGCTCAAACTTCTCAATAAAGATGGCGAATTCCTCTCTGCTGCTGAAGGCAACGATGTGTTGACTATGGCTGCAAAAGAAGATTTCGATTATGCAGAAGTTGGCGAACTTGGCAAGGTTGAGTGTAAGGATTATACGGAATATCACGTAGATAAAGTTTTGTCGCTCAAACTCGTTGATGTCGAGGCAATCAAAGCTGCAAATTTCAATGTGGTTATCGACTGCATAAATTCTGTTGGTGGAGTGGCTCTTCCTCCGCTGCTCAAAAAGTTAGGTGTGAAGAATGTTACATTCCTCAATTCTGAACCAACGGGCGTTTTTGCTCATACTCCAGAACCGATACCACAAAACCTTACGCAGATTTCAGAATACATAGCTTCTCACAAAGCAGACGTTGGCTTCGTTGTTGACCCCGATGTCGATCGTTTGGCAATCATCAACGAAGACGGCACGATGTTCAATGAGGAGTATACCATTGTCTCAATAGCTGACTATGTGTTGTCTCATACACCTGGCAATACCGTTAGCAACTTGTCATCGTCGCGTGCGTTGCGTGATGTTACCGAGAAACGTGGTGGCTCATACACTGCCGCTGCAGTTGGTGAAGTTAACGTAGTTACTGCCATGAAGAATACCAATGCCATCATCGGTGGTGAAGGCAATGGCGGTGTCATATATCCAGAGAGTCACTATGGCCGTGATGCTTTGGTTGGCATAGCGCTATTCTTGTCGCATTTGGCTCATAGCAAGATGTCGTGCAAGGCGTTGCGAGCTACCTATCCAAACTACTGCATATCTAAAAACCGTATCGACCTCAATCCATCTACCGATGTTGATGCTATTCTCAAAGCCGTTGAGAAACGTTTTGCCAACGAGAAGGTTACTACAATTGATGGCGTGAAAATCGATTTTGCCGATAGTTGGGTTCACTTGCGCAAGTCGAACACCGAGCCGATCATACGTATCTATGCAGAAGCTCACACCGAAGCCGAAGCCGACCAGTTGGCTAATAAGATTAAGGATATAATCAAAGAGTTGTAAGAGTATCGTTATAAACTATGGAATGAAAAACATCCTATTTGCGATACTTATATTTATAATGCCTCAAATAGCTATGGGGCAGTCAGTCGACGGCAGCATTGAAGCAGATGCTGCCGTTGGCATTTCTCCACGTTGGACATTGAACGGTGTGGCCATCGTCTCTGCCGAGCATACCGAAGTGAATTGTATGTGGGGAAGAATGGCTTTAGGCGCGTCGTTCAATTTCTATAGTAAATATTCGCTCGCGGCCATGTGTAGCTATGGTTATGCCGCATACCATAATATAGATAATAGCGATAGGCTCACCTATGTTCGTGAAGGGTTAGATATAAACAATAGCAAATCCGTCTTTCAGCAAATCTATTTCGAACAGTGGCGCGTCGACTATAAACCGTCGGGCGTACATTCTATAGCTACTGGACTTTCGTATGCATTCTCTTTAGATAAAAAGTTCAACGAAGCAGGTCCGTGGTCGCTCACATCACGCGCATCGGTATCCTCCAATATTGCCAGCGACGAAGCCGAGAATAGTTTTTTGCGCCGCATACGGTTGGGCGTAGGCATAAAAAGGCATATAAAAAATAGCCTCAGTGCAGAATTATTTTATGGCTACATGTTTGCTGGCAAGAATCAAACGTATATGGGCGATATGCAAAACTTGCACACAATTAAGCTATATATACATATAGACAAAAAGGATTCTAAATAAGAAAAAAGCAGTTGCGAGAGGCTTGTAAATGAGAAATTTAGAAAGCTTTCAAATTGTGAATATGTGTATCACGTAAGGTTTTATGATACTATATTTGTTACAACATAAACCAATAATGATACAACTATGGCATACGTTATTTCAGATGCTTGCGTTTCATGCGGCACTTGCGCAGCTGAATGTCCTAATGAAGCAATCAATGAGGGTGCAGAACACTTCGAAATTGATCCTTCAAAATGTGTAGATTGTGGCTCATGCGCAAGTGTTTGCCCAACTGAAGCAATTTCAGCGGGAGAATAAAGAAACGCTCCTTTACTGATAAAGTAACAGATTAGGTTCAGGCATTAGCTTGAACCTTTTTTTTGTTTATATGATGTTGATATATAGATTTTTATGTGATAATAGTACCAATTACGTAAAGTGAACAACTCTTGCCTTGAAGTGCGAAGAATTTTTGTATCTGTCAAGTAATCAGAATCTTGCCGTCTTGTGTCGCCGTGTTGTGTTTGATTTGATAGTATATGTATAATGATAAAATACTATCAAACTCATTATAAAAATGTAAAGCAAATAAATAAAGTCGTGTGTAACTTCACGTTAACAGAAATTATCAAAATCGCATGGCTGATAATAGTAACCAATATCTAAACCAACTCAAAGAGTTAGGAAAGCGTAATGCCAAATTGAGCGAGTCGCTCGCTCAACTTTTGTCCCAATATGAGAATGTTAGCACTAACAACGAGCAATACCAAAACCTTTTGCGCGAGTTTGGCCTCGACGAAGTGTCGCGTCGCCAGCAGCAGAAGGGCGTTCGACAGTTCCGCATGGTGTCGATGCTTTATATTGTGGTGTATGGTTTCCGCGAACTTTCGCGACTCGACGATGCAGGAAAGCAACTTGATATACTCGATGAAATACTCTTCGAACTGACTGACATCTCTCGTAAATATAACATGATGAAAATTGCCACCGTTGGCGATAATGTACTGTTTGCGAGTGGTATACCTACCCACGAAGATGAGAACCCAGTTGAGGTCAGCGAAGATGGCGTAGTGTTCAATGCTGATTATTCTAAAGAGACCAAGACGAGTCCAGTTGATGCGTCGCTCGCAGCATACGAGATGATGCATAAGGTGGCCGAAATTAGAGAAAGGACCAATTGCGTTTGGAATATTTCTGTTGGCCTTCACACCGGTCCGGCAATGGGACGATTTGCAAATCAGAAATCAGTGCCATACGCACTTCAAGGCTACAACGTATTGACAGTCTCGCGTCTTGCACTTTGTGCAAATGTTGGTGAGATAATGATGTCTCCTATGACGAATGCGCTCGTGAAAGAGTTCTTTATAATGGAAAAGAATTGTACCATTCCAGTTAAATATAGTGGTACGATGGATCTCTATCAGCTCAAAGATTTGCGCCCAGAGATGAAGGGTGATAGCGCAGAAAATCCATATAGCGATGCATTCGATTTGAGCTATTCGCGCTTGCAATTTATGGATATTCAGGAACTTATGCTCGATATACTCGAGAAAATGTTGCCTACAAACCTCTACTACCATAATGTAAAGCATACTATTGATGTCACTACCGAGGTGGAACTTATCGGGTGGTCGGAAGGATTGCCCGAGACAGATGTGCTACTGCTAAAAGTGGCAGCACTGTTCCATGATACAGGACATATTATTAAGTATGGTGCGGGCCATGAGGAGAATAGCTGCAAGTTTGCGCAAGAGATATTGCCGCACTTCAAGTATAGCCAAGAAAAGATAGATAGAATCAAAAAGGTGATAATGGCTACAAAATTGCCGCATCAGCCTAATGATATTATGGAGTCGGTAATACAAGATGCAGACCTCGACTACCTTGGCCGTACGGACTTTATACCAGTGTCAAACGACCTTTATCGTGAGTTGAAAGATCGCAATATGGTCGGTACAATTGACCAATGGAATGAGAATCAGATAAAGTTTATTTCCGCGCATCAATATTATACCAAGACGGCGCATAGTTTACGTGAGGTAAATAAGCAGATACAGATAGAACGTATCAAAGCACTATTGCCGCAATAGAATTGATGCATTATAGATACCAATATCGAATAACTACGGAAATTTCATTCCGTTAGGTGATGCATAAATTTGTACCTTTGCCGGCTCAATATTGCAGATATTAAGATGTCGTCGAACGAAATAAATATAAAGAATCGCCGAGCTACATTCGATTATGAGATTCTCGATAGATATGTAGCAGGAGTTATGCTATGTGGTACCGAAATGAAGTCGATACGAGGTGGACATGCTTCACTTGTCGATTCATTTTGTTTTTTCAATAAAGATGAGTTGTGGGTGAAAGGAATGCGTGTGGCTGAGTATTTTTATGGTACGTACAACAATCATAAACCCGACCGTGAGCGAAAACTCCTTCTGCAGCGAAAAGAACTTGACAAACTGCAACGTAAAACAAAAGAGGGCGGCTTGACGATAGTGCCTTTGAGATTATTTATAAATGATCGTGGACTTGCCAAACTTGAAATAGCACTAGCGCGAGGTAAAAAGCAATACGATAAACGCGAAACGCTGAAGCAGAAAGATGCACAGCGCGATATTGATAGAGTGACGAAACGTTTCTAAAGAGGGAAATGAATGCGAAAGCGCTGATTTGTAAAACTTTTTTATGATTTATGAGTATATTATCGGTATAATTTTTGCAACTTTGCACCTCAGTTTTGTTGCTAACTAATTATTGTGACTATGGAACAGAGATATAACATATTAAGCAAATCTCAAGAAGCAGACACTATGCGACGAGATTACATTACTCCATCTTTTTGTGAAGTGAAGATGGATAAAAATTTACAAAGAGTAGAATGCTCAGAAGAAGGTGGCGGTGGTAACGATGATGATTTCAAGTACACAGCTCCTGGTGGTCGTGGTGGATTGGATGAAGATCCATTTGCATTCTAAAAGATTCTGAAGTTGCGTTGGGCAGTGCCTTGCGCAATTTTTTTGTTATCGATTTTAATCGTGGTGGTAAGGTTCGCCACGGATTATGGTCATGGCGCGGTAGAGTTGTTCGGAGAATATGAGGCGCACCATCTGATGAGAGAATGTCATTCGTGAGAGTGAGATTTTGTGGTTGGCTTTGGCGTATATATCGTCATCGAAGCCGTAAGGGCCGCCAATGATAAATATTAATCGGCGAGCGCCAGAATTAGTGGTTTTTATTATGTAGTCGGCAAATGCGCGTGAGGTGTATTCTGTGCCTTTCTCATCGAGGAGACAAATGATGTCGGATGGGGAAATTTGTTCGAGAATTAGTTTTGCTTCGGCTTTTTTCTGCATTTCGGGAGTGAGCCCTTTGGTTCGTTTTACGTCGGGGAGAATAATCATTTCGAAAGGTAAATAATGCTTTACGCGCTCGGTGTAGCGTGTTATACCTTCATTGATATAAGCATCGTCGGTTTTGCCGATGGCAAGTAGAGTGATTTTCATTGTCTTGAGAAATTTCCAAAGGTTTCGTATGATATGGCCGCGGCGCACCATTTGTCTTTTACTTCGGGCGAAGATTGAGCATGTCCAATAACAATGGTAGCAAATGGAATGATGTGCGCTGGAGTGCGCATGAGCATAGCCATTTCATTGCAACGCTCTTTTGAAGGATAAGTGCCCGTCCACACCGCTCCAAGACCGAGTGCATGAGCTGCAAGTAGAATGTTCTCAGTAACTGCCGATACGTCTTGAATCCAAAAATCTTGTTCCCAGCCTGATGCCGCTTTGCTCAAATCGCCGCAAACAACAATTGCGAGAGGAGCTTGCTTAGCCATGTGAGCATTTGGCGTCGCGTCGGCTATTGCATTGAGCGTCTCGCGGCGAGTGATGACTATAAGGTGCCATGGTTGCATGTTTCTTGCAGAAGAAGCTGCCAAACCTGCGCGAAGAATGGTCTCTATATCGTCTGATACGACGGGTTGGTCGGTAAAGGAACGTACTGAGACGCGAGTCAAAATGTTTCCAATTGCGGCATTGCTTTTCATAACAACGTAAATATGAACCAAAACTAAGCCATAATTACATATCTATCATAGGTTATGATGAAAATATCTACTCCATCGCATGTTTCCTCAGATAAAAATAGACTCGGACTCTCGGCATGAAAAAGGGAATTCATCGGATAAAAAAGCCGATTTGTCGAAAAAATTTTATGAATAGACGTAGAATATCCATTTTTGCATCGCTTTCGGAGACGGGAGTAGTAGACAACAATTAGTATGAAAAAGTATATTATTAGTTTGATTGTGATGGCCTTTGCTGTGGCTTATGCAGCAAATTCTGCTAATAACATTCCTATTGATGCATGTACTTATAGCAATTGTGGAATCCCGCAAGGTGGTCCGAGAGGGAAGCGTGGCCCTAAGCCAGATATAGAACAAATGGCGAAAGAGCTAAGTTTGTCGGCGGAACAAAAGACGCAAATTCAAAAAGTATTTGAAGAAATGCGTCCAGCCAAAGGCGAAACTCGCCCCAGCAGGGAAGCGATGGATGCAAAGCGCAAAGCAGCGGATGCAAAAATCAAGAAAATTCTCAACGAAGAGCAGTATGCCAAATTTGAGAAGATGCGAGCAAACCGTAAGCGTCCAGAAGGTCCAGTGGAAATGAAAAAGATGGAAGAATAGAATTAGTTAGTTATAATAATCTCTTCAAACTCAAACTGTTGTCAGGAGAGGTGTGTCGTGATGATTATCCCCCTGAAGGAGTGAAAACTCCAGTAAAAATAGAACAAAAGCAAGATGGCGAGATGTCGTGATGACGTCTCGTTTTTTGTTTGTATATACGTATGTAGAACGTTTAGAACTAGTACATATATATAGAAATATGAATGTGCTTTTTGGGGTATATTCGCCGCGTATTTATGATTCGATAACAATAAAAATTATGAATAAATCACTTCTTTCTGTCGTAATAATTTCATCACTAATAGTAGTGCTTAACGTCTCGTGCGGTCATCAAGGGAAGATTGACCGATTGGAATATCAACTTGATTCGTTGAAAAAGGCTAAAGATGAATCGGATAAAAGTTTGAGCATAATTACCGAGACGATGCTAGATATAGAGCAAACGGTAAGCAGCATAAAAGAGAAGCGCAGCATAATTACCGTGACACGTGGCGAATCGAATAAGAGAAAAATAAAAGAGGATCTTGATGCGCTTGATAAGCGATTGCAAGAGGATAAACAACGCTTGTCGCATTTGCAGAGTTTGCTCAATAAATCGAATAAGAAGAATGAAGAGCTTGCTGCTATGGTGGAATCGTTGCAAGAACAGATAGCGCAACAATCGGCTGAGATAGCGCAACTTAATGAGCAATTGTCGTTGCAAAATGCTACAATAGCTAAGCAGTCGAAGCAAATATCTACGCTCGAAAGCGATTTGTCGACCTCGCAAGCACAGGCAGCCGAAGCTTCGCAATTGGCACGGGAAACAAAATCGCAACTCGATGCTACCACTGAGGAGATGAATAAAATCTATTATGCCGTAGGAACTCGCAGTGAGCTGAAACAGAAGGGTATAATGCAAGGCTTGAGCAAGGTAAATATTTCGCAGTCGAACCGTTCGGCATTCGCGACGGCAGATAAAACCAACTTCACGAGAATTGATTTGGGCGGAATATTCAAAAAAGTGCTTACTGGTCAGCCAGAAAACTCGTATGAAATAGAAGAAGGTGAAAATGGCGACGTGCTTGTGATTACTAATCAGGCAGCCTTTTGGCAGCGTAGTTCATACCTTGTAGTGAGAATAAAATAGTGGTTCGGGTTTGGTAGGCGCATAGGCATAAGTATGGCAATGGCTAACGTTGGGGATACTATAGAAATAAAGAATTCGATTGTTAGGCGAATAGTAAAAATATTATTGTGGTTGGTAGCCATATTCGTCGCATTGTCGCTGCTTATTGGGGCAATTGTCGGATTGGTATTGACGCCCGAACGCCTAACGCCAATAGTAGAAAAATATGCCAACGAATACCTCAACGCTGAAGTGAGAATGGAGTCGGTCGAGGGAACGTTTTTCTCCTCGTATCCGCGCATTGGTGTACGTATACATAATGGATATATCGTCAGCCATAAGTTTCATTCGGGCGATAGCTTGACTACGTCGCGACGCGATACACTTGTGGAGTTTTCGTATTTGCGTGCAGCGTTGAGTATACATAGTATGCTTGAAGGCAAAATAGGTATTAGCCGACTGCATGCCACCGATGCTGTCATCCGTTTATATACCGATACACTCGGAAGAAGTAATTGGGATATTGCTAGAGAAAAGATTGATGCTCAGATTGATACGCTGAGTGACTCAAAAACCGAAATTTCGCTCAACCGTGTGTGGCTCGAGAATGCTAAGTTTATTTACAATGACCGACGCAAGAGGAATTTTGTAAAGCTTGGCGGCCTCGATTTGAGGGCTTCGGGCAATATGAATCTCAAAGAGTTGTCGATAGATTTGAACCTTAGCGATACAACGACAACCGTGCGAATCAACAACGTTCGTTATTTGCGCCGATTGGCATTAGGTATAAATGGCCACATCGACTATGACATAAATAATGATTACTACAAGTTTGAGAATACTAAAGTAAATATTGGCGATGTAGACCTCGATTTGATGGGTTGGCTTCATCTAGATAGCGATACTACTCGTATGGACTTGAAGTATGCGCTGTCGACGCCATCGGTGAACGAATTGTTCAAATACATACCCGCCGAGTTGATTTCGGCTCCCGTAGATATTCGTTCGGGAAGTATGAATCTAAGCGGTTCTGTTGTTGGTAATTATAGTGAAAATGTGGCGCCGGTGTTCACCTGTATGGCTTTTGTCGATAGTGTGAATGCTAAGTACGAGAATATGCCGTACGACATAGAAGATTTTACGGCAAAGTTCAATTTTATGGCTGATGTGGCGCGCCCCGATAGCTCGTATGCTAACTTGGATATTTTGCATTTCAAAGGTGGTAAGACCGATGTTACTGCGATGGTTACCGTTGCAAGTCTGCTTGAAGATCCTGAAGTGAAATGCAAAGTGAAAGCACACGTTGATTTGCCGACGATTACCGAGATTTTTCCTATAGAGAATACGAAAATGCAAGGCGTTGTTGATGCCGATATTGACGCGCATTTCAGAGTTTCTGATGTGAAGAATGGTCGTGCGGACAAAGTGACAGCGGTGGGTAAACTGAATGTTGATAGATTGAAAGTAGAAAACGACAGCACCGGTTTTGCGCTTGAGGCTAATGCCAATCTGCGTTTCGATGGTAAGGATACGCTTGGCGTACGTACGAAAGTTGATGCGCTTCAGTTGCGGACAAAATCGCTTCAGGTGAGAGTGAGAGATCTACGTACGCGAATGAAAACATACGAATTGCGCGACACTACGGTCCTCCCGATAGTGAAAGATGATATGTTTGTGCGTCGCTTCTTCGTGAAGACAGATACGGTTGTGTTCTTTGGCAAAAATTTGCGCGCGCATACTACACTCACTTCGATGAAGGATAACCATTTGCGACCGCGCGCCGAGACTGACATCCGTGTAGATTCGCTTATTGGTTCTATAGTTGGCGTGCGCAGCTTGACACGTGGTTTGCATGCTGCGGCTGTGTATGAGCGTCCGACCGATAGTACATATATAAATAGTGGAATAGTTGAATTTGATGAAGTCCGCGCAAAAGCTCCGCAATACGCGTTGCCTGTGGTGACAAGTAATGCGCGCATACGTAATGATATGCACCGTATAAGTATCGAAAAGACTCACCTTGAAGTAGGAAGTACGTCGGCTGACATTAGTGGAGATATTTATAATCTCTATGACGCTATCCTAAACGACAAGGACATAAAGGCGTCGATAAACTTTGTGGCGGACATCATTGATTTTCGTCAACTTGTAGGCGCGGTTGTAGATAACGCCGATACTACTAAGTACGTTGCTGCGCAGACTGTTAGCTCCGACACCACTGCTGTAGGTATGTGCGTGGACAAAAAACACGATGGCGATTCGATAGTTAATAGGTTGTTGGTTATTCCTGATAGACTGGATATTAAGCTTGCAACTAAAATCGGTTCATTGATTTATGATAATCTGAAAATCAACGATATAAATGGTGATTTGATTATAGCTAAGGGCGCTGTTCACATGACCGATTTGCGCTTCAAGCAGAACGCATCGAGGGCCTTTTCTACATTGGCATATCGCGCCATACCACGCAAGAAATTGGCTTATTCGAGCTTCTTTATTCGTTGGAGCGGCGTGGATATTAGCGATATAGTTACTACGCTCGGACTCGATACCGTGATGCCAATGCTACAACCATTGCAAGGTAAGGTGAATTGTTACCTTGGCGCAGAGGCTGAACTCGACAGCATGATGAATTTGAACACGCATCACCTGCGAATGTCGTTGCATATTGGGGCTAAAAATCTTGTGGTGTTCGATAATGAGACTTTTGCTAATATCAGTAAAACGTTGATGTTCAAGAATAAGAAGGTGAATAGAATAGATACGGTTGCTTTCAACGTACTTATGGATACTTCGCACATTGAGGTTTTGCCGTTTATACTAAATATAGATAGATATAAAATGGTGATTGGAGGCGCTCAAGATTTCGACATGAATATGAAATATCACATATCTGTGCTTAAATCGCCGTTGCCGTTCAAAGCAGGTCTGACGTTGAAAGGCAAGCCTGGTAAACTGAAATACGATGTTACGAAGGCAAAACTGAAAAAATACGCCGACAATAAAGTTCAACTACACAACGACACCATCACGAGTGTGCAGCGCCGCGAGATTCTGCGTCGTACGTATAAACTATCTGGGCAGCCATTGCCCGAGCGACTGAAACTGCAAAGTTGGGAGAATAACTACTTGCACTACATACGCCCGAAGGAGAGTGAACTCTCGGCAGATTCTACCGATGTGCAGACGCCTCTCGACACTATGTCGGTTAGTCTGAATGTAGATACGCTGCTTGTCGATTCAATATCGCAGCAGATAGCTCGGCCTTAGTCGCGTTCGAGGAGAATGAGTGTTTCCAAATGCTGCGTGTGCGGAAACATATCTAACGGTTGCACGCGCTTTACGTGGTATCCCTCAGCATTCCATTCGCTTACGCTACGTGGTATCTCATCTGTTCCGCAGAAAATATGTACAACGCGCAAGGGTTTACGTTGTGCAGTGGCTTTTATTACTCCAGAGAGCGTGCCTTTGCGCGGAGGGTCGAGCAAAACGACCTCTTGGCGTTCTGGTTTTGGTAGTTTTTCTATGAATGTGCGGTCTATCTTGCCTGCAATGAAATTGGCATTTCGCTTAAGATAGTCGGCACTGCGTTTGGCACATTTTATTGATTCTCCAGTCCATTCCGCGCCCAAGACGTGATGTGCAGGTTCGCCCATACCCAGCGCAAAAAGTCCGTAGCCACAATACAAATCGATGAAATCGACGTCGGCACTGAGCTGAGCCATTTCACTTGCTACGCGCAACATGTTTGGCACTTGCGACTCGTTTATTTGGCTAAAACCTGTTACGGGGTAGCGTAGGTAGAAGTCGCCCACCTTTAGCGACAACTCTCTCGGACCGTACAACTGCTTGAACGCCATGCTGTCCGTGGGCTGGTCCATCTCTAAATAGTAATCCGAAGCTCGAGCTACATACACATGCGCAGCGGCAATAGTAGGCTGATTCTTTTGCAGATGTTCAGCCATAAGTTTCAGTTTTCGCACGATGCCAGCATTCAGCTCTCCGACATTGAAAATTATCGTTTGCGAAGTGTAGCTCCCTCGCAGAATCACCCAGTTGAGCGCATCAGCGAGAGGCTTGTATGCTGGCGTGCGCAATAGATTCTCTACATATTTATATATAGCGTGATGAATCTTAGGCTCGTTGCGTGGGACTTCGTCTACGCCAAAAGAGAATCCACCGCGATGGTGGTTTGCACGTCGTTTGGTGGTGGTGCGATAACCCTCCGTCATTGGACTGGCAATGATGGGTTGTGGCGTACCTTCGACCTTGTTCTCTGCAAAAAACATAGCAATAGCCTTATCTTTTGCGGCAAGTTCGTCGGAATATTTCAACCGCTCGTTCATGCCGCAAGCGCTAAGAGCTTCGGAAAAATGTAGCATAATTATGTCAGTCGCGTTTTATACTGGTATGCCGTAACAGTCTTTCATTGAGTCCATTATGAATATAGACTGAACTTTGCCGATATAGTCCAAAACACCCACTTTGTTCAAAATGAACTCTTGGTATTCCTTCATGCCATTCACGTAAACCTTCATCATGAAGTCATATTCGCCGCTGGTGTTGTAGCACTCCGATACTTCATTCCACTCTTGCACCTTCTGACGGAAGTTGTCGGTAATGGCTTTGTCGATATTTTTGGTTGATATACAACAGATTACCATAAAGCCGCGGTTGAGTTTTTCGGCGTCGAGAATGGCAGAATATTGCTTGATGAATCCATTGCGCTCAAGTTTGCGAAGGCGTTCGAACGTTGGGGTGGGAGAGAGGTGGATTTTCTGAGCCAACTCTTTCACTGTCAGGCGACAATTCTCTTGCATCTTGCGAAGAATCGTCAAGTCGATTTCGTCTAATGTGTACTTCATGATGCGGAAATTTTTTTAGTTCTTATTTGCAGTTGCTGTAATTAGTATTTATTCCTTGCAAGTTAGAATATTTAGAACACAATTTTATTCTTGATACGCTCTTTTTGTTGTATGCCTTCGAAATTATTTTCTGTAAAAGCCCACTCAAATAGTTATGATTGCCAATCTTTATTGAAATCGTAGTATATTAATTGTGGTGATGCAATCTTTGCAATGTTGAAAAACGGAAAGAAAATAATTGAGTATTAACATTTATAATATTACGTACTATGACCCAGAAAAAATTACACTTCGAGACCCTTCAACTCCATGTTGGACAAGAGCAAGCAGATCCTGCAACCGATTCACGTGCAGTTCCTATTTATCAAACCACTTCATACGTATTCCACAATTCGCAACATGCAGCCGACCGCTTTGGACTTCGCGATGCTGGCAATATCTACGGCCGATTGACCAATTCGACGCAAGGCGTTTTCGAAGAGCGTATTGCCGCACTCGAAGGTGGTGTAGCAGCGTTGGCAGTGGCTTCTGGCGCAGCAGCTATTACGTATGCATTGCAAAACGTAGCTCGCAATGGCGATCATATTATTGCTGCCAATAATCTTTATGGTGGTACGTACAACCTTATTGAGCATACGCTTAGTACTCAAGGCGTTGAAACAACGATAGTTAACCCTTCAAATTTCGATGAGGTTGATAAGGCGTTCCGTTCAAATACCAAGGCTGTGATTGTGGAGACTTTTGGTAATCCCAATGGTGACATTACCGATATAGATAAAATTTCTGAAATTGCTCATAAACACAATACAATAGTTATTGTAGACAACACTTTCGCTACGCCTTACATCTATCGTCCGCTCGAACATGGTGCTGACGTAGTAGTTCACTCAGCTACGAAATTCATTGGTGGCCATGGTTCTACGCTTGGTGGCGTAATTATAGATGGTGGCAAATTCAATTGGAAAGCCAATGCCGAGAAATATCCATCGCTCGGTCAGCCAGATCCAAGTTATCACGGTGCAATCTTTGCCGATGTGGCTGGTGCTGCGGCTTTCGTGACGCGTATTCGTGCGGTGATTCTTCGTGATACTGGCGCTTCTATTTCGCCTATCAGTGCATGGCTATTGCTCCAGAGCCTCGAGACACTTTCGCTTCGTGTAGAACGTCATGTGTATAATGCGCTAAAAGTCATCGACTTCCTAAAGAAGCACCCGAAGGTTGCTAAGGTTAACCACCCTTCAATCGAAGGTCGTCCAGACAATGCTCTCTACAAGAAACTATTCCCAAATGGTGCCGGCTCGATATTTACATTCGAGATAAAGGGCGGACAAAAAGAGGCATGGGCGTTCATAGATAATCTGAAAATTTTCTCGCTCCTTGCTAACGTTGCCGATGTGAAGAGCCTTGTTATTCATCCATATACTACTACTCATAGCCAACTCTCGGAACAAGAACTTGAAGAACAACACATCTATCCATCAACGATTCGTCTAAGTATTGGTACTGAGCATATCGATGATATTATCGATGATTTGAGTCAAGCTTTCGATGCCATTTAGTATGTATATTTGTCCTAATTATGAACTAATCAAAAATAGGCAAAATTATGGCAATCGCTAAACAACTGACAGAGCTTGTAGGTAACACTCCGTTGCTGCAGCTGAACAACTTTTCGGCTATCAAGAATATTACAAATGCTAATATCATAGCTAAACTCGAGTACTTCAACCCAGCTGGTAGCGTGAAGGATAGAATAGCTTTAGCAATGGTGGAAGATGCTGAAAAGCGTGGTGTGCTGAAACCTGGCGCAACCATCATCGAACCAACGAGCGGCAACACCGGTGTAGGCCTTGCGTTCGTGTCGGCTGCTAAGGGCTATAACCTTATCATCACTATGCCGGATTCCATGAGCTTGGAACGTCGCAACTTGTTGAAGGCATACGGCGCTAAACTTGAGCTCACTCCAGGTAAAGATGGTATGAAGGGTGCAGTAGACAAGGCTGTCGAGCTTCGCGATTCCATTCCTAATTCAGTAATTCTACAACAGTTCGAGAATCCTGCCAATCCTGCCATTCACGTTAAGACGACTGGCGAAGAGATTTGGCGCGACACCGAAGGCAAGGTTGATATATTCGTAGCAGGCGTAGGTACTGGCGGTACTATTAGCGGCGTAGGCAAACTATTGAAATCGAAGAATCCCAATGTGAAAATAGTTGCTGTTGAGCCTGCTTCGTCTCCGCTACTTTCTACAGGCAAAGCTGGCCCGCATAAGATTCAGGGTATAGGTGCCAACTTTGTGCCTGCCACGTTCGACCGCTCTGTAGTTGACGAAATATTTACTGTAGAAAACGACGACGCCATTCGCACAGGTCGTGAACTTGCAATCAACGAGGGTTTGCTCGTAGGTATTTCGTCTGGTGCTGCAGTTTACGCGGCTTCGCAACTTGCGCAACGCCCCGAGAATAAAGGCAAAAACATAGTAGCGCTGTTGCCGGATACTGGTGAACGTTATCTATCTACCGTACTGTTCGCTTTTGAAGATTATCCCTTGTAAAGATTATTGGTGAGGTTTATTTATTGAATGTTTCCACAGCCCGAGCGAGAGTTCGGGCTTTTTTGTTGAATGCTGATTTGTGTGCATAAAAAAACCGAGCCGCTAAGCTCGGTTTCTATTTATGTATATGTACGAATAATTATTTCGCAAGTTCTTCGGCAATCTTAGCTGCGAGGTCGTCGCCACGGAGATTCTTACCTACAATGATGCCGTCTTTATTTACGAGGAAGTTAGAAGGAATAGCGCGTACGTTGTAGAGTGCGGCATATTCACAATCCCAACCAGCCAAATCGCTGACGTTGAGCCAATTCATTTTGAGTTGGTCGATAGCGCCAAGCCAAGCATCTTTACTATTATCGAGCGAAACGCCAACAATCTCGAAGCCTTTGCCGTGGAATTTCTCGTATGCATCAATAACGAAAGGCATTTCTGCGCGGCATGGGCCGCACCAGCTTGCCCAGAAGTCGATGAGCGTGAGTTTGTTGCTCTCTACTACAGAAGAAATCTTCAGTTTATCGCCATCGGTTTTGGTTGCTTCGAAATCGATATAAGGTTTGCCCTCTGCGGTTTTCTGCTGAGCTTCACGCTCCTCAACGATGCGTGATGCTTGTGGGAAACCAGCTTTGGCAAGAGTTCCTACAACGGAATCGACGTCGATGTTAAACTGCTCGAAACCTTCGAGGTAGTAACCAAGAACCATATCGCTGAATGCCGAAGGAGCATTGTCGACAACAAATTTCTTTACCGATTCGGTCTGGTTGCGCGAGAATTCCATAAGAGCCTCTTGTGCCGCCGCGCGTTCTTCGTCGGAAGCCGATTGATCGTTGAGTTTGATGTAGTTTTCAGAGACCTCTTCGGGTACGTCCGTCAAAAATGCTACCATCTTATCCCAAAGTTGCTGAGCCTGACCACCTTTTATGTCAGCTTTCTTTTCGCGTCCGTAGATGGTTACCTCGTAGTTCGTATTTTCTACAACTACTTCAGCTTCGCCAACATTTTCGCCATTGTGTATAGCTACGATGTAACGCAAGTCTGCGCCCTCTTGCTTGCCGGTGAAGAAAAACTTACCATCGGTAACAATAGCTGTATCTATTGGCATGTAATTATAATAACCCGCCATGCGAGCATAGAAAATAGTATCGCCATCGGCAGTTCCGTCGGCAGTTCCGTTGATTGTGTAGCCACCTTCAACGCTTTTGTTGCTACAAGCGCTCAACAGACCTGCCGCCAAGCCAAGCATCAAAATAGTCTTATTCATGTATTTATTGATTGATAGAGATTAATTTGCTATTTATTGGCAGCGAAATTAGCAACATAAAATTGAAAATAGAGAATAGAACCGCGCATTCGTATCGCTATCTGACAATATAAAGCACTAACTTAGCGTGCTTTTCACAGAAAAATCTTTTCGCGTATGAAGTCGACTCTTTTCGCCATAATATTCTGCTTCGCCGCCATAAATACTTATGCGCAGTGGAACAAAAGTCTCAAATGGGCCACTACCTACGGAATTTCGCTCGAATGTAATATTCCGGCTGTTTGTGTCGACGAATACGAATATGTACGCCGTGCCACTTGTAGATTGTATGTAAATGGCTACGAGGTGGGAACGGGTACGCTCATAAATAATACTGCGCTCGACCATAAACCATACGTACTTACTTCGGCTCATGTGCTCGATGGCTTGTATGCAAAATACAACGAGATTCCAGCAGATTCCATAACTTTTCTTTGGGGATTTGAAGAGCCGACGTGCGCTGGCGAGATATGCAATAACGAGGTTCAGAAGATAAAAGGCGCAACCATTGTGGCTTGTGACACGGCTGTAGATATGGCGTTGCTACTTATGCCTGAGGCGCCGTCTGTGGCGTGCCGACCATACTGGGCTGGATGGAATATGAGCGAAAATGCTGCCGGCCCGTATACATGCTATCATCATCCGAAAGGCGATGCCAAAAAAGTGTCGGTTATCGATGTCGCTACGCCCAATTATGATTCCTATAATGGCGAAAAATACAAGGATGCAAGTTTTTGGTTTATAAATGGTTTCGCGCAAGGCGTTGTGGAGCACGGCTCGTCTGGCTCTGCGCTGCTCGATGCCGACGGACTGATTATAGGCGCTCTGACAGGCGGTGATGCGATTGTGCTTTGCGACAATATTGATGCAACACGCAAATATTATTGGATGCTTAGCAAGGCGTGGAACACGAAAACCGAAAACGACAGCATAAAGTTTTCTACGCTCGCCGAAGTCCTCGACCCTATTGGCTCCGGCGCAACTTCGCTCGATGGACTCGATTTCGTTACTGCTGATGGGCGAGACTCTCATCAATACAAGAGTTACGATATAGATAGTGATATTTCGGAGGCTGAGAAGCAGCTTAGCAGCGTCAATACTTTGCTTCGTCAAGCCATAAAAATCGATGCCGATACTATTGAGGTGTGGAGTATGCGCTTTGCCTCGTACGACGCCACGTGTGCAACTTTGGATAGCATAGATATGGGCATCGCTGCTGATGAAGATTCGGAGCCTATTTACAATGGCGGTCAGCGCTCTATTTACCTCAACAAGGTTAAGGATTCGGACACTGGTAACCCCGAACGCTACGAGAGTGTGCTCGAATTCAACTTCGACAAGCCTTTGAAAATTGCCGCTAAAGATGCGCATATCTATGTGAAAGCGAAGAATTTTCAGGGTAGCTCGTATGTAACTCCTGCTTTCGTAGCTACTACAAATGTTGTGAACGAGGCGCAGTGGTTCGATGGCAGCCAATGGAGAGCCGACACCGGTCACTCGATGATGGTGGATGTTATCTATTCCGTTTTGTCGTTGAACGACGATGACCCAGGCACTGTTACCCCTATCGTTGCGCGCAATTCGGCTAATGAGATAACTTATGCGCAAACCGCTGGCGGCATAATTATAGAAGGTTCGGCGTTGCGCACCATAACTATCTACGACTTCAGAGGTTGCGTGGTGCTGACGTGCGATGCCGCGAGCGCTGACGTTTATAATATTGACGTAAATGGCTTGGGCTCAGGTTTGTATATAATAAATACTATCAATGAAAACGGTACGAGCCGCAGCCTCAAATTCTCCATAGGTAACTAATTAGATATAAGATATTTACATACGTATGTACGACTTCAACGAAGAACAAATACAACGATATAGTCGCCACATTTTGTTGAAAGATGTTGGCGTGGAGGGACAAGAAAAGATTTTGAATGCCAAGGTGTTACTCGTTGGCGCAGGAGGAATTGGTAGTCCCGTGGCGCTCTATTTAGCGGCTGCCGGAGTTGGCACTTTGGGCATTGCAGACAACGATGTGGTTGACTTGTCGAATCTTCAACGTCAGATAGCGCATAATACACAAAACGTTGGCAGGCCCAAAGTGGATTCGGCGCGTGAGGCTATACAACGCCTGAACCCAGATGTTAAGGTGAAAACGTACAACGATTTCCTATTGTCGGACACCATTGCGGACATTGTGAAGGAGTACGACTTTGTTGTGGAAGGCTCGGATAATTTTCCTACGAAATTCCTCGTCAACGATGCGTGCGTAATGCTTGGCAAACCATATAGCATGGGCAGTATAAATCAGTTCGAAGGTCAGACCTTTACGCATATTCCTGGTTCGACGTGCTACCGTTGTATGTTCAAAGAACCGCCAGCCGAGGGCACAGTGCCAACCTGTTCGCAAGCTGGAGTACTTGGCTCGGTGGTGGGAATCTTGGGCACTATTCAGGCTACGGAGACACTGAAATATATAACCGGAGTGGGCGAATTGCTCATCAACAAACTTTTGACATTCGACGCTCGTACGATGAATTTTATGAAGATGAATATTGCACCGCGCAAGACCTGCGAAATTTGCGGCAATGAGCCAACCATAAAAGAACTCTTCGACTACGAGCAGACGGCGTGCAAAATCATTAGACATTCATAAATATATAATATGGACAACAACATAGCTCAAATGCTTGAAAACCAAAACGTAACTAACCCTAAAAAACTCTCGATAATTGCTTTTAGCGGCGATTTCGATAAGCTAACAGCCACATTTACTATAGCTACTGGCGCGGCAGCCGTGGGCTACGAAGTGAATCTGTTCTTTACCTTTTGGGGACTCGATGCCATAAAGAGAAAGACTGGTCGCGCTCCATTGGGTGGAGGCTTTATTGCAAAAATTTTTGGCATAATGATGGGCGGACTTTCCAATACCCCGACCTCACGATTCAACTTCTGCGGTTTTGGTCCGTGGATTTTCCGCAAACTGATGCGCAAAAACAATGTAGCTACGCTTGAAGAACTCGTGGAAGCGGCTAAAGCATTGGGCGTAAATATGTATGCATGCGAAATGGCTATGCATGTGCTTGGCCTGAAGAAAAGCGATTTTATCAACGAGGTGAAGGAAGAACTTGGCGTTGCTTCTTTTCTGAAAATTTCGGAAGGCGGCAGAACTATTTTTATATAAATTCACACGTTAAATAGACAAGACATGGTATATACATTAGATATTACGCACGAGCATTGCCCTATGACGCTTGTGCGTACCAAGCTAAAACTTTCGCAAATGGCCAAAGGAGACATCCTTGAAGTGCTGCTCAGCGAAGGCGAGGCGCTCAATAGTGTGCCTTCCGCCATAAAAGAGCAGGGGTTCAACGTGATCTCTGTGGAGCGTGTGGAAGGCTCGACGCATAAAATGATGATAGAGAAATAGGAACGTTACTTCCCTCCATTATTCAGGAAATCAGATACTTGTTTGGCTATGGAGAGCATTCCTTTGGCCGTCGGATGACCCTCTCGTAGTTCTATGGGCGACAATACTACATTGCTAACGCCATAGTGATTGCATACGTCGCTAAGACCTTGAGTGACAGCTTCGCTGAGGCCGTAGTTGGTTATGTTTATAATCTTGGCGTGCGAAAATGTGCGAGTAAGGTAGTCGAAGAGGTAGCAGGCGGCAGGCAGAAAACTCTTCAAGTCGTCGGTAGTCCAATCGGCATATTTCAGCTCACCAATGGGCGAATCTGCCCAGCTGTCGTTGGTGCCGCCGAATACGAAAATTACGTCCACCGAGTCGGGAATGTCGCTCTTCATACGTGTGATGAATGAAATGTTGGTGTAGTCGCTCTTGCCATAGCCAGTATTGCAAATGGTAGAGCCGCTGTAGCTCGAATTTATCACGAGGTCGCAGTCGCACGCGTCAATCAGGCGTTTCCACCACGTTTGATTTACGGAGTTAAGGATTCTGTTGCCATCGTAGTAGACTGCATAGCCTTGTGGAATCCAGCCTACGTATGTAGAATACGAATCGCCAAGAATAGCTATGCGTTTGCTATTCAATGTGTCGCACGAAATCTGTTCGTCTGTATTTACTTCGGCGCCTTCGCACGATAGATTCACGCACATAAGCGTGGCGCACACTATGGAGAATAATATCGATCTCATGATTGATTAGTTTTTAGCGATGTTCCAAATATATGAGATTTTGCGCTCTATTAATCATCCAATCAAAGCGAGGTGTTCGAGTTTCTCTTCGTCGAGGATGGTTATTTGTCGGCCATCAATTTTTATGATTTTCTCTTGCTGAAGGTCGCTGAGCGTACGTATGGCGTTCGATGTGGTCATATTGCTCAGTTTGCCAATCTCTTCGCGGCTCAGCAATACGTTAAGTTGTCCATTTGTTGTCACGCCGTGCTCGTGTTTCATACGTAGCAGAGTGTAAGCAATTCGTCCGCGCAACTGCTTGTGTGTCAGTGAAAGACAACTGCGACGCGAGAACGTTAGTT
This sequence comes from Bacteroidales bacterium, assembly GCA_017539645.1. Classification (GTDB taxonomy): domain Bacteria; phylum Bacteroidota; class Bacteroidia; order Bacteroidales; family Marinilabiliaceae; genus W3P20-009. Next base: position 49,409 of record JAFYCM010000058.1, on the reverse strand, counting down.
GGTTGGCCAACTCATGTATGCAGAAAATGCAGGCATCAATATTATTATGTATGATATGCAGCGCCGTCTCTTTATCTATGCGCAGCAAACGGCAATCCTCAACCACTTCTGCTGACGTGGGGTAATCTTTGTCGGGGAATAGGGCGGAGTATCCAAAGAAATCGCCATCGCCAACGATGCGCACAATCATTGAATGCCCAGCGGCGTCGGTTTGCATAAGTTTAGCACGCCCATTAGTGATAAGAAGGATGCCTCGCGCGTCGTCATCTTTATTGAAAATGGTGTCGCCTGCATTGAGGTAGAGCGTCTCGGTGGTTTCGAATAGCAGTTGCATGTCGCTGTCCGAAAGTGTGCGGAATGGTGGCAAGGCGAGCAGTTCTTCTATAGTTAGTGGTTTTCTCTCCATAATGTTCAATATCTAATTATCCATAGTTATTCATTGCCCAGAGCCTCGCGCAGTCGCCGCAAAGCCTTGCTAATCTGAGTCTCAACGGTGCGCTTCGAGATGCCCAATTGAGCGGCAATTTCGTCATTCGAGTCGCCATCGAAGCGGCTGCGTTTGAATATCAGTTTGCATTGGTCGGGCAGCGCCTCTATTGCGCTGGCTATCTTGGCAGTGGTTTCAGTGGCATTTATAATATTATCGATGCTGTCGTCGGCTTCTACGGCGGTTTGCTGAGCTTTCTCTGCATACATACGCTCAACTTTCTGATGCTTCAGTACGTTCAAACAGCGGTTGTGTACGGCGCGAAACAGAAACGACTTCACGTTGTCGATCTCAAGCGTGGCGCGCTCTTCGTAGAGCCACACCATCATATCTTGTACAACGTCGATGGAGGCGTCATCGTCGCATAGTATTTTGTTGGCAAAAAGGCAGAGCGAGGCATAATATTTATCATACAACATTTTGAAAGCGAGGTCGTTGCCCGCTATCATCAGTTGAATGAGTTCTATGTCATCGCGTTTCTCCATTGGTGAGCGTTATGTTTTGGGGCGGCTAAAATAGTCAGTAATGGCTTTCGCTTTCGCCTTGCCAACAACATTTTCGAGCTCTTCGGCGGTAGCTTTGCCAATATTTTTCACACTGCCGAAGTGTTGCAGCAGTTTTTGCTTCGTTTGTGGGCCTATCGACTTTATCTCGTCGAGTTCCGATGTAGCTATAGATTTGCCGCGCTTCTTGCGGTGGAACGTGATTGCTGAGCGGTGAACCTCCTCCTGCATACCAGCAAAAAAACGAAAAATATCGTCCGTGCGGCGAATCTCGATGTGTTTTGGCGGAAAACCTATAAGTAGCTCATTTGTAGAATGTTTGTCGTTTTTTGCAAGACCGAGAATAGGTATGTGCAACCCAAGAGCGTCCTCCGTAGCTTGACGGATCGACTCCATCTGCCCTGCGCCGCCATCGGCTACGATGAGGTCGGGCAACGGCTGCTGCTCGGCTACCAATCGTGCATATCTACGATTAACTACCTCATACATAGATGCATAGTCGTCGGGACCTTCGACAGTTTTTATATTGAAAAGGCGATAATCTTTCTTCGACGGCTTGCCATCTTTATACACAACGCACGCCGCCACGGGATATTCGCCTTGCGTGTTAGAGTTATCGAAAATCTCAATGTGGCGCGGTATGGTGGGCAACTGCAACTTGTTTTGCACCGACGCAAGCAAGTCGATGTGGCTGTTGCGACCGCGCAAAAACGTGTGATGCTTGAGCTTTTCGAGTGCATACATACGCGCGTTCTTCTCGCAAAGTTCGAGCAACTTTTTCTTGTCGCCCGTTTGCGGTATGATGAAACTGATGTTGGCAAATTCTACGTCGGGCATGAACGGCACGAATATGGTGCGCGAGAGCGTCTTTAGCGTGTCGCGGACTTCCACAATGGCGTGCGAGAGAATCTCCTCGCGGCTGTCGCTCATGTTGCTCTTGAATTCGAGCGTAAACGACTGTAAGATACAGCCTTCCACTACGCGGATGAAGTTTACGTATGTCTCGTTGGTATTTTCATCATCATAAATAGCGAAGGCATCGGCATTGAAATTCGACGACGACGAAACCACCGACCGTGCTTGATATTCCGAAAGCCTATCGATGCGGTTTTTATATATGGCAGCAAGCTCGAAATTTAGCTCCTCCGAAGCGGCTAACATCTTGGCTTTCATATCTTTTACCACTACCGAAGTGTGGCCGTTGAGAATTCTACGTATGTTGTCGATGCTCTGCCCGTATTCCTCTTCGCTGATGCCGCCAATGCACGGCCCCGAGCAGTTGCCAAGGTGATATTTGAGGCAACATTTGTAGTATCCCTTCTCGATGAGGTCGGGCTTCAAATCATAATTACACGTACGTAGAGAAAAGAGCGAACTGAACGTCTCGAACAGCGATTTTATGTGCGACGAGAATGTGTACGGACCGTAGTATAGCGAGCCGTCGCGCACAAGGTTACGCGTAATTTGCACACGAGGAAAACGCTCGTTGCGTATCACTATCCAAGGGTAAGTTTTGTCGTCCTTCAGCAAGATGTTGAATCGCGGCTTATACTTTTTGATGAGGTTGTTTTCGAGCAACAGCGCATCCTCCTCGCTATTCACCACAATGTGTTTTATGTTATGTATGCGGCTGACGAGCAGTTGCGTTTTGGCGGTCTGCGTCTTGTTGAAGAAATATTGCGAAACTCTGTTCCTCAGCTTCTTAGCTTTGCCGACGTAAATCACTACATCGTTGACGTCGTAGTATATATATACGCCCGGTTGCAAAGGCAGCACGTCCACAAGTGCCTTCAATCGTTCAAGTCGAGATTCATTTGACTGCATGGGGCGAAGTTAGGTATAAGCGAATTGAAAATTGAAGATTGGAAATTGAAAATTCACAATTCCGAATCCAAACAAGCCAACATGTCATTGACTTTGCCTGAGATTCTTCGCTACGCTCAGAATGACAAACCTGTTCTGTTGGGGAATACAAATTCCATCTATTAGATGTAACACGCTCTGTTTCAATGTCGGAAAATTTGCTGCAGATGGTGCAGCATAGTTTCTGACGCTCAGCAACCCTCATGCAACTGCTGCAGCATAGTTTCTGACGCTCAGCAACCCTCATGCAACTGCTGCAGCATAGTTTCTGACGCTCAGCAACCCTCATGCAACTCGTGCAGCATAGTTTCTGACACTCAGCAACCCTCATGCAACTCGTGCAGCATAGTTTCTGACGCTCAGCAACCCTCATGCAACTCGTGAGCATAGTTTCGCACGCTGCGCAACCCTCATGCAATCGCGGAAACTGATATTCACCCGTTTCGCAATCTGCTAAAATTCGGAACTCGTAATTCGCAACTCGTAACTATAACAAAATCTTCTGGGCATTCTCTACGCGTTCTTTGGTAGGAGGAAGAACGCCGTCGAGTTTGTATTTTATGCCGAGCTTCTCGTATTTGAATTGTGCCATATCGTGGTAGGGCAGCACTTCCACCTTCTTCACGTTTGGCAGCGTATCTATGAATGCGCGTAGTTCGGTCAGCCATTCGTCATTGTCGGTGAGGCCTGGCACAAGCACGTGGCGAATCCAAACGTCTTTGCCGATTTCTGCCAAATAGCGCGCGCAGTCCAAAATGTTTTCGTTGGCGTGGCCGGTAAGTTGGCGGTGCATATCGCTATTTATATGCTTCAAATCGAGCAAAACGGTATCTGTGAGGCTCATCAACGTAGCGAATTTGCTGAAAAACGGTTCTTCGCGTGTGAAGGGTTGGGCAGCGGTGTCGATGCAAGTATTTATGCCGCGCTGCTTGGCTTTGCTGAATAGGTCGATGAGGAAGTCAATCTGCACCAAAGGTTCGCCACCGCTAACGGTTATGCCGCCTTTGTCGCGCCAATATGAGCGGAAACGTTCGGCTTTGTCGAGCAGCTCGTCGGCAGTCATTTCGGTGCCTTCGTTGAGGTTCCAAGTGTCGGGGTTGTGGCAATATTGACAGCGGAGGTGGCAGCCTTGCGTAAATATCAAGAATCGTATGCCTGGCCCGTCTACCGAACCGAACGACTCTGTGGAATGTATTCGTCCTTTTATTTCCATAACTATTCGTTGAGGCAAAATATGCACTAAAATAGAAAACGGCAGGCATAAATATGTATGCCCGCCGTACGTATAACGCTAAAACTTGTTATCGTATAACTATTTACAATGCTTCGTGAGCGCTACGAGCAATAACGTCGAGCTGCTGCTCGCGAGTGAGGTCGATGAACTTAACTGCATAACCCGAAACGCGGATTGTGAAGTTAGCATATTCCTCTTTCTCAGGGTGCTCCATAGCGTCTTTGAGCTTGTCGAGGCCGAATACGTTCACATTCAAGTGGTGAGCGCCACGGTCGAAGTATCCGTCGAGAACGCCAACGAGAGTGTTGGTGCGCTCTTCGTCGTTGTGACCAAGTGCATTCGGGCTGATGGTCTGCGTGTTAGAGATGCCGTCGAGGGCATACTCATAAGGCAACTTAGCAACTGAGTTGAGCGATGCAAGAAGGCCGTTCTTCTCAGCGCCGTAGCTTGGGTTAGCACCAGGTGAGAGTGGCGTACCAGCTTCGCGACCGTCAGGAAGAGCTGCGGTATACTTACCATAAACGACGTTAGAGGTGATGGTAAGGATAGAAGTGGTAGGCTCGCTATTACGATAAGTATGATACTTCTTGATGTCGGCGAGGAATGTCTTGAGCAACCAAACTGCTATTTCGTCGGCGCGGTCGTCATCGTTGCCGTAGCGTGGGAATTCGCCATCGGTCTTGAAGTCGATAGGGAAGCCAGCTTCGTCGCGAATGATATGTACGGTAGAATATTTGATAGCGCTGATAGAGTCAACCACGTGGCTGAAACCTGCGATACCAGTAGCGAAGGTGCGGCGAACATCGGTATCGATGAGGGCCATTTCGGCAGCTTCGTAGAAATATTTATCGTGCATATAGTGGATGAGGTTGAGCGTCTTAACGTATACGCTTGCCAACCAATCCATCATAACCTCGAAACGAGGCATGAACTCTTCGTATGTAAGAATGTCGCCAACGATAGGACGGAAGCCAGGTCCACATTGCTCGCGGGTCTTAGCGTCTACACCGCCGTTGATTGCGTAGAGAACGCACTTAGCGAGGTTGGCACGAGCACCGAAGAACTGCATCTCTTTACCAGTCTGAGTTGCAGATACGCAGCAGCAGATTGAGTAGTCGTCGCCCCAAACAGGACGCATAACTTCGTCATTCTCGTATTGAATACTGCTGGTGGTTACAGAGATGTTTGCTGCGAACTTCTTGAAGTTTTCTGGCAAACGGCTGCTGTAGAGAACGGTGAGGTTCGGTTCTGGTGCAGGACCCATGTTTTGGAGGGTGTGCAAGAAACGGTAGTCGTTCTTGGTTACCATGTGGCGGCCATCTTGACCGATACCTGCAACTTCGAGAGTAGCCCAAACAGGGTCACCGCTGAAGAGTTCGTTGTAGCTCGGAATGCGGGCGAACTTCACCATACGTAGTTTCAATACGAGGTGGTCGATAAGTTCCTGTGCTTCGCTCTCGGTAAGTTTGCCTGCCTCGAGGTCGCGGTTGATATAAATATCGAGGAATGTAGATACGCGGCCAACCGACATTGCTGCACCATTCTGAGTCTTGATAGCAGCGAGGTAGCCGAAGTAGAGCCATTGAACAGCCTCACGTGCGTTTGAAGCAGGTTTAGAAATGTCGTAGCCATAGATCTGCGCCATCTCTTTCATGCCTTTGAGGGCCTTAATCTGCATAGCAACCTCTTCGCGCAGACGAACTACTTCGTCAATCATGCCTTGGTCGCCAATGTTGTTGAGGTCTTTCTGCTTTTCAGCTATGAGGTAGTCGATACCGTAGAGAGCCACACGGCGATAGTCGCCTACGATGCGGCCACGGCCATAAGTATCGGGAAGACCCGTAAGAATGTGGTTGTGACGAACGGCCTTCATCTCAGCGGTGTAGGCATCGAACACGCCATCGTTGTGGGTCTTGCAATATTTAGTGAAAATCTCGTGAATCTTGTCAGAAGGTTTGTAACCGTAAGTGGTGCAAGCTTGCTCTGCCATCTTTATGCCACCGAATGGCATGAAAGCGCGTTTCAGCGGTTTGTCGGTCTGCAGACCAACTACCTTCTCAATATCTTTAGTGTCGTCGCCGATGTAGCCCGGGCCATAAGCAGTGAGGCTCGAAACAATTTCGGTTTCCATGTCGAGCACACCACCTTTGGCACGCTCTTGTTTTTGAAGCTCTTTCAGCTTCGCCCATAATTTGTCAGTATTGGCTGTAGGACCAGCTAAGAATTTTGCATCGCCCTCATACTGAGTGTAGTTCCATTGAATAAAGTCGCGAACATTAATCTCACTTTTCCAACGTTCGCCTTTGAAGCCCTGCCATGCTTCCACTTCCTGTTTCATTTTTGTTTCAGAGTTTTTTTGAGTTTCTTATTTCTGATAAGTTTGGCGCAAAAGTACCGTTTATATGTATGTATAATTTAGAATAGAAAAGATTTAATTCTTTTTTACAATATTCAATATTTATTGAATTTTAGCGTCTGTTCGTTTGCGTTTTCGTCCTCTCGCCACTCTCCACATGCGTCGCCAAATGCTCGCCATTTGCACTCATAAATGCCCCAGCGTATCCATGATGTTAATTATTGTGTGCTTCATTCTATAGCTACTTATAATGCTTCTCGTGATTTTTCAATTCTCAATTTACGTAAGTTTGCACACGCAAATCCCTAACGACAACTAACGTGAATCGACTTTATAAATTCCATAGTTCAAACGGCGCTGCCAACGAGGCGCATGTCATTATTTATACCGACTGCAAAGAACCGTTGTTCTCGCAGCAACTCATTGATATTCAGAAACAATTCTCCGATTTGCTTGCTTCGTCTGAAATGCGCGGATACAAGCCTGTGTTTATGCGCTATTTCGTCTCGGATGCTGCTAATCAGGTTGAGACGCTCAATAATTATGTGTCGCGCGACGAATGTGCAGTGAGCATAGTGCAGCAGCCGCCGTTGTGTGGCGACAAGGTTGTTCTTTGGGCATATATGCTCAGCGATGTTACGACGAAGCGCATCGGCGAAGATTTCTACGAGGTTGAGCATGGCGCATATAAGCACTATTGGAAATCGTCGAGCATAATGAAGTATAGCGATTCGCTGCATCAGACCATCAAGCATTTTGTGGATTATATCGACGACCTGTCGAGTGTGGGGCTTTCGCTTGCCGAGAATTGTGTGCGCACTTGGTTTTTTGTTCACGATATTGATAGTAATTATGGCGGCGTGGTGAAAGGTCGCAACGAGGTGTTCGCAAAACATGGCTTGACCTCCGGCACGCATTATATAGCATCGACGGGTATCGGTGGACGCCACGAGAAGGCTGACACAAAGGTTCTTATGGATGCATACGCCGTTGGTGGACTTCAGCCGCAGCAGATGAAATATCTGTATGCAAAAACGCACCTCAACCGCACAAGCGAATACGGTGTGGCTTTCGAGCGAGGTACATACGTAGATTACGGCGACCGACGCCAAATATTTATTTCTGGCACGGCGAGTATCGATAATAAAGGTAATGTGCTCTATCCTAATGATATATGCAAACAGACGCAGCGTATGTGGGAGAATGTGTCGGCGCTACTTGCCGAGGCAGAAGCCGATTGGTCGAATGTGGCTTCCATCATCGTCTATCTGCGCGACTTGACCGATTATGCTGTGGTGAAACGCATGTTTGAGGGGCAATTCGGCAACACGCCATACGTAATAGTGCAAGCGCCAGTCTGCCGTGCTGCATGGCTAATAGAGATGGAGTGCATGGCAGTAGTTGAACGCAAAACATTGAATGTAGCTGATTTCTAAATAGATATTATGGCGTAAATATGCATTTGTTTGCAAACGTAAATACCTAAATAAGTAATATTCTTCGCACAATACCTTTCCCGCGTATGAATCTCGTCACATTAGACGAGTTTATGGCTACGATAAACAGTGAAAGATTGACCTAACACATGGCGCGCTCTGCGTTCTGCAGTTTGTTGTTCGACACAACATAATTATTACTAACTTCGCGCGCTAATTGACGAAATACTAATTCTCGCGTATTGCTTTGGTGTGCTTATAGTTACGAACTGGAGCCTGCGCATTTTATAAAGATTTATAGCATAAGATGGAAGATATTCTTATACGTGTCCTTCAAGTGGTAGCAAGCCTCTCGCTGCTCATTGTTACGCACGAAATGGGACATATGTTTTTTGCCAAACTTTTCGGAACGCGTGTCGAGCGATTCTACCTATTCTTCGACCCTTGGTTCTCGCTTTTCAGATATTATCCCAATGGCCCGGCAGAGGGCTCTCAGTGCAAAGAGGGCGGCTGGTCTATACTGAAAACTACCGAACTTTCGAAAGAAGAGGTTGAGGATGGCGAAGATGCCGATGGTAAGAAAAAATATCGTACCGAAACCCAAGCAAGCGGTCTGACTCTCTTTACATATTGCGCCAAGAAATCCGACAAACCTAAGAAAGGCTTCGTTGGCGACACTATTTTGGGTATCGGATGGTTGCCGCTTGGTGGCTACGTATCTATCTCGGGTATGATCGACGAATCGATGAACACCGAGCAGATGAAGCAGCCTGTGAAGGACTGGGAATTCCGAGCAAAACCAGCTTGGCAACGATTGCTTATCATGCTTGGCGGTGTGATGGTCAACTTCATCTCGGCGCTCATTATCTATTGGATGATTCTGTGGACTTGGGGTGAATCGTATCTGCCTCTAAATCAGGCTAAATACGGACTTATGTTCCACCCCGCGTTGCAGGAGGTCGGTTTCCAAGATGGCGATAAGATTGTTGGTATAGATGGTAATCCAGTAGATACCTATTCTGACCTCGCCGATGCTGTGCTCTACGCCGATTCTACGCGTTTCGATGTCGTTCGCGATGGCAAAGATACCGTGGTGATTATCCCGTCGGAGTTCTATCGTACTATTCTCGAGCGCGAGGTTACACAGATGTTCGCCGTACGTATCCCAGCTCGCATCGATTCGGTGCTTGGAGGCATGGGCGCTAAGGAAGCTGGTATGCTCAGCGGCGATAGCATCATATCTATAGCAGGCGAACCTACTGCATCGACAGCATCACTATTTGCACAACTCGAAGCGCATAAAGACTCAACGGTAGAAGTGGTTGTTGGTCGTGGTAGCGAAATAGATACTTTGCATGTAGCTATCGATGGACTTGGCAAAATTGGCGTTTACCTCACACCGGCTTCGCGCTGGATGACGCTTAGCACGCGCGAATATTCGCTATTCGAGGCATTCCCAGCCGGCATAAGCAAAGGCATCGATATTTTGGGCGTTTACGTAAAACAGCTCAAACTCATCTTCACCAAAGAGGGCGCTAAGAAACTCGGCGGCTTCGGCACCATCGGTCAGATGTTCCCAACGTCGTGGGATTGGCAAACATTCTGGTTCAACACCGCGTTCCTTGCTATTATTTTGGCAGTTATGAACGTCTTGCCAATTCCGGCTCTCGATGGTGGTCACGTGTTATTCCTTCTGTTCGAGATAATTACGCGTCGCAAACCGAGCGACAAATTCCTTACTTACGCACAAATGACTGGTATGATATTGCTCTTGGCGCTGCTCGTCTACGCCAATGCCAACGATATTATACGCGCATTTTTGAATTGATACCTACGCAGCAATGCAATTGGTGAAATCGATATATTTAATACTTATCTTGCTGACATTCAGCGCTTCTGTAAACGCTCAGTCGACAGGAAAGAACCCGCAGATACCAGAGTATATATATGTATCGCGCATGGAGCGGCTCGACAAACAGTCGCCCATAAAGCTTGAGTATAATGCTCAGGTTCGTGCATATATCGATGTTTACCTTGAGCGCCGCCGCGACCATTTGGCAAATATCGTTGGGCGTTCGCAGATATATTTCCCCATCTTCGAGGAGTATTTGAGTAAGTATAATCTGCCGCAAGAACTGAAATATTTAGCCATCATAGAGAGTGCGCTCGACCCTAAAGCTCAGTCGAAGTCGGGAGCGATGGGTTTGTGGCAATTTCTTTATCACGCTGGCGTAATGCTCGATTTGCAAGTGTCGAGCTACGAAGATCAGCGTTGCGACCCTATTAAGAGCACCGATGCGGCTTGTCGTTACCTCTCATACCTATTCCAAACCCTTGGCGACTGGCAACTTGCGCTTGCGGCGTATAACGGCGGCGTAGGAACGGTGCAGAAAGCCATTGAGCGTTCGGGCGGCAAGAAAAACTTTTGGGAACTCGCGCCATATCTCACTTCCGAGATGCGCGCGTATGTGCCCGCGTTTATTGCGGTTAATTATGTGATGAACTATTACGACTTGCACAACGTAGTGCCGGTGAAGCAGCAGTGGACGTACAACGACCTCGACACGGTCTACGTAAATATGAGCCTCTCATTCGACCAGATTTCACGTGCGTCGGGCGTGTCGCGTGAGAATTTGCAACAGCTTAATCCTCAGTATATAAAGGATTTTATAGCGTATGTAGACGAGCCCAAAATTCTTGTGCTGCCTAAGCAAAATGTGGCTCGATACATAAAAAACGAGCATCACCTCAAGCCTGATGCTATGCCCGATATGGCTGGCTACTTCGGTTCGCGACCTACGCGAGTTGTAGAGACTACGCATCTGGTGCAAAAAGGTGAATATCTGCATAAAATAGCTATGCGCTATCATACTACAGCAGAGCAGATTATGCAATGGAATAACTTAGAAACTAAGGATATAAAGATTGGTCAGACGCTAACCATAAAGACTGTGGAAGAGGTGTCGCCATTCTTCTTTATTGCCTACGAAAAATTATGAAAGACATAGTCAATAGATTTTTTTCATACGTATCGTTCGATACGCAGAGCAGCGAAACTTCAGGAAAAACGCCTTCGAGCGATGGTCAGATGGTGTTTGCTAAGCATTTGGCAGGCGAACTCCGTATGCTTGGACTTAGCGAGGTAGAAGTTAGCGAATATGGATATGTAACTGCCACTATACCAGCTACTACCCAAAAGAGCGTGCCAACAATTGGCTTTATTGCTCACATGGATACAAGCCCCGACTACAGTGGTCGCAATGTTCGCCCGCGCATCGTACGTAATTACAAAGGCGGCGATGTGGAACTCTCGGCTGAACCTAAGGTAATTATGAAGGTTGCCGATTTTCCAGAACTGCTCCACTACAAAGGTCAAGACCTCATTGTGGCGGATAGTGATACGCTCCTCGGTGCCGACGACAAAGCTGGCATTGCTGCTATAGTTAGCGCTGCGTCGTATCTGCTCAAAAATGTTGATATTGAGCACGGTAAGATTCGTATCTGCTTCACACCCGACGAGGAGATTGGCGAAGGTGCCGACCACTTCGACGTTGAGAAGTTTGGCGCCGATTGGGCCTACACCGTCGATGGCGGCGAGATTGGCGAGTTGGAGTACGAGACGTTCAACGCTGCCGAGGCTACGCTGACCTTCCACGGACGCAATGTTCACCCAGGCTATGCATATCACAAAATGCGTAACTCTATGCGCCTTGCAGCGTCGTTTGTAGATATGCTGCCACGCCACGAAACGCCCGAACATACACAGGGCTACGAAGGATTCTACCACCTCATTCAAATGAACGGTACGGTGGAAAATTCTACGCTCAAGTACATAATACGTGACTTCAACCGCGACCGCTTTGAATCGCGCAAACGCGAAATGGAGCACCTCGTAAATAAAATGAATGCAGAATTCGGCGATGACACTGTAGAGATAGCCCTTCGCGACCAATATTACAACATGCGCGAGAAGATTGAACCCGTGAAGCACGTTGTGGAACTTGCCAAACAAGCTATGACGGAGTGTGGCATTGAGCCTAAGACTATTCCAGTTCGTGGTGGTACAGATGGCGCTCGCCTTTCGTTCATGGGACTTCCTACGCCGAATCTCTTTGCAGGCGGATTGAATTTCCATGGTCGCTACGAATTTTTGCCCGTAAATAGCCTTCAGAAAGCTGCCGAGGTGGTAGCAAAAATCGCTGTTCTCGCAGCTAAATAATTATATGAACACAAATGAATGGGTATGACCATTTGCCCATAACTAACACAAATAAATAGTAACACGAAAAAATGTTTTGCATAAATAGATACGTAGCAATTACCATTATTTCAGCAAGTTGCATGGTGACAGCGGCACAAAATATAGAGAAATGCGCACTCGACACGCTGCCCACCGAAGATAAATACACCTGCGTGGTGCTCTTTTCCGACTCCACTTGGTCGCTCGTCGACCTCGGACACCCACAAGTTGGCGACGACGATGATTTCTACGATGGCTGGAATACCGAGAAAATCCACGCCTTCAAAGATGTTTCGATAGCACAGTTGCCCGAAGAGGTAGAACTTCACCTCATTGATAGCATAAATAGTCGTTACGTGGCGCCAATCAAAGGCCACGTGCGTTCGGGTTTTATGTTTCGTCGCCGCCGTCCGCATCATGGCGTAGATATTCCGCTTGTTGTAGGTACGCCTATCTACGCGGCTTTCGATGGTAAAGTACGTATAGTTAGAAATACGCGTCAGGCTGGCGGCTATGGCAACCTTGTGGTGGTGCGCCACCCGAACGGATTGGAGACGTACTACGGTCACCTCTCGAAGCACAATGTGCGTGAAGGCGAGCTGGTTAAGGCTGGCGAGATTATCGGCTATGGCGGCAACACTGGTCGCAGCACAGGCCCACATTTGCATTTCGAGACGCGCTATATGGGTAAACCGTTTGACCCCCAACGTGTTATAGATTTCGAAACAGGCAAGTTGCGCGACACGGTATTTGTGCTCAAACGTCACTATTTCAATATCTATTCTCACTACGGACTGACCGACGCAGAGTCGATAAAAGCAGCTGAACGTCAGATACATACGGTGCGCTCGGGCGATACGCTTGGCGGTCTTGCGCGTAAGTATCATACCACCGTTAGCAACATCTGCAAGCTCAACAAAATGTCGGCTAAGAAGACGCTGCGCATTGGCCAACGCCTGATTGTTAGATAGTTATATAAATACATATTGATACGCGACTTCGACGAAATATTGGCGGTGCTGATAGCTGACCATCAGCCGTTTGGCATTATGCCCGTGCCATTCATAATAAAGAAAAACAACGACGCTGCCAATACCTATGCGGTAGTCGAGCAAGTGTCGTATGATATGGTAAACGGCGGTCGTGCGGCATTCACCGACGAAGAGCGTTTGGCTTTGCGCCAATTCAACACCATTTCCGACCAGAGTATTCAGCGAGTTTTTGCGCCGCGTGAGTCGTTGCACTCCTTTATGCACAAGAAGTACGACGCGCCGTCGATGGAGATTCTGCGTAAGTATGTAGAAAAACGCATCGTCGACGTGTTGCCATACGCGCATAAGGCTGGCATTCCGTTTTTTATTCGCGGATTGAAGTCGAAAGTTATCTACGAAAGCGATCGTCTCCACGTAGACCTCGATGGTAATAACATAAAACTCTTCTTCACACTGAGTGACAAAGGCTTGAGCTACAAAATAAAGCTCAGCGACGGCGTCGACGACATAGATATTTACGAGAGTAAAAAGATGATCGAACTCTGCGCCGAGCCAGCCATTGTGGTTGTGGCAAAGCGGCTGATGAAGTTCGAGCGGACAAATGTTACGCGTTTGCGTCCGTTTGTCAAGCAGCAGCGAGTGGTTGTGCCGCCTGCACTCGTCGATAAGTATATGAATACATACGTACGTAGCTGCATAGAGAGCTACAGCGGCGTGCGTGCCTATGGCTTCGACATAGAGAGCGAGAAGGTGCCTTGCAAACCCATCATTCGTGTGCAGCGCGTAGATATGCTGTGGAACATTCTGCTGCAATTCGACTATGGTGGCGAGGTATTTATTTATGGTGATGGGCGTCGCAAGGCCAGTATCAGCCGCAATTACGATGGTGGATACATATTTACAACGCTCCGCCGCCAATACGACGAAGAGAAGCGTGTGGTGAATATGCTTGCCGAAATTGGTCTCGACGTTGAGAAGGATGGCGTTGTGGGTAAAGAGTTGAAGATTAGTCGCATCACGCCGTTTGAGATAATAGATCTACTTACGCAGCACGACGCTTGGCTCGAAGAAAATGGCATAGCTACGGACATTGTCGATGGTGCGAAACGCTACGTCACGGCTCGCCCCAACGTAAATATTAGTGTAGATAACAGCAACGACTGGTTCGAACTCTATGGCTCGGTAGATATTGCCGGCATAAAAGTTCCGTTCGTAAATCTGAAAGAGTACATTGTGGCACGCAAGCGCGAGTTTGTGCTGCCCGATGGTTCGATATTTCTGCTGCCCGAAGAGTGGTTCACCACGTGGCAAGAGGTTTTTGCCATGAGCAGCGTAGAGAATGGCAAACTGCGAGTGAACCGCGCCCACGCAGCGCTCTTGCCCGATTTTGTTATGCCGCAAGAGTCGGAGGAACGACAACTCCCGACGTCCACTACAGAATTTCGCGGCCATATCAATGGTCAACTGCGCGACTATCAGCAAGTTGGTTTTCGCCGTCTGCTTACGTGGACTGAAAATAATCGTGGCGGCATCCTCGCCGACGACATGGGTCTGGGCAAGACGCTGCAGATGATTTCGCTCTTGAGTCATATATATGCACAGGGTACCAACACCGCCGCGCCATCGTACAACACTACTGGACTGAAGGCTTCGCTTGTGGTTGTGCCGGTGTCGCTCGTTGCCAACTGGCGCAGTGAGCTAAAGCGTTTTGCGCCGCAACTTTCGGTTTGTAATTATGCCGAAAACCGTCTCTCATCGCCTTGCGCTGCCAACGCGTTCGACTCGTATCACATCGTTGTAACTACCTACGGACTTTTGCGCAACGACGTGCAGATGCTCGCTCCCTATAAATTTTGCTGCCTAATTATGGACGAAAGTCAGGTGGCTAAGAATCCTGCGTCGAAGATCTACCACGCTTTGGCATCGCTCACTGCTGACCATCGTTTCACCATGAGTGGTACGCCGGTAGAGAACCGACTCAGCGATCTTTGGGCGCAGATGTCGCTCGTAAATCCGGGGCTGCTCGGCTCGCACAACTTCTTCCGTAACTATTTCGAAACGCCTATAACCGCCGAAAATAACGAGGCTCGCAAGCAGCGTTTGCAGATGTTGGTGGCGCCATACATATTGCGCCGAACCAAAAACGAGGTACTCACCGAGCTCTCCGACCTCACCGTGCAGGAGATTCGTTGCACCATGCCCGAAGGCCACAAACGTTTCTACGACCGCATTCTCTCGAGCTGCCGCAATACTTTTTTGTCCAATGGCACGTTCGATTTGTCATCGGCAAGCGCCAAGTTTATGACCTTGCAAGCCATTACGCGCCTTCGACTTGCAGCCAACCACCCGGCTCTCATCGATGCAGAGTACGACGGATTGTCCGGAAAGCTCGAAACGGTCGTCGAACGCCTTTCCTCGGTTGTCTCCGAAGGGCATAAGTTGCTCGTCTTCTCGTCGTTTGTGCGCGACTTGCGTTTGCTCTCTGCCCGCTTAGACGATTTGCAAATTGGCCATTGCATACTTACCGGTTCGGTGACCAATCGTGCCGAAGTGATTCGCAATTTTGTTTATAATGATGATAAAAAGGTGTTTCTTATCTCGCTAAAGGCTGGTGGTGTGGGCTTGAACCTCACCTGTGCCGACTACGTGTTTGTGCTCAATCCGTGGTGGAATCCGCAAGCCGAGATGCAGGCCATCAGCCGCGCGCACCGTATGGGGCAGAAAAATCCTGTATTCGCATATAAGTTCATTACCAACGACACTATAGAGGATAAGATTCTCAACCTCCAGCGCCGCAAACTCGGGCTCTCAAGCGATTTCGACTTCAGTGGCGACGTCTACACTACCGATTCTGAACTCCTGGCATTCAATGCAAATCCATTGGCCGATTTGGACGAGAAAGAGGCTATGGCGTTGTTCGAATAGCTCTGTTTCTCGCGCAGAGGACACAGAATACGCAGATTTATTAGGATTTTCAGGATTATATGATGATTGTAATTCAGTGCTTTTCGTAGTTAATGCAAATCAAATCTGTATAGTTTCCCGTTGTATCTGTATTGGCATTGTCTTGCTAATTGATATTCGCAATTTTTGCGAATGCTTTGTCAAAAATATAATTTAGCAGCTGAGTTTTGACTATAGTAGTATGCGATGAAGGTCACTTTTGATAAGACATACTTATTGGAGCTGTATACGAGCGGAAAGACATCAGACAAAAAGTATCGTTTCCAATCAGATGTTGTTAGGCGATATGTAAAAGTGCTCGATATTATGATGGAAGCAGAAGATGTGAATACTCTTATGCTGTTTGGTGGTTTGCACTATGAACATCTTATAGGAGATAAAAGCGGTCTTTCGTCTGTGCGTGTCAATAAGCAATACCGCATAGAATTTACAGAGAGTACGGAGAACGGAGCTAAAGTGGCGAATATTTGCAATATTGTAGAATTGTCGAATCACTATAAATAAGTACAGAAATGTTGCATGTAGATAATGTTGATGATTCAATGGTGGCCAACAATCTTACGCCTTACCGATTTACTCATCCTGGCGAGATTGTGAAAGATGAATTGGAGGATAGAGGTATATCGCAGCGTGCTTTCGCTCACGCAGTTGGTATGTCGTATTCGGTATTGAACGAAATCCTTAATGCAAGAAGACCAATAACTACCAATACTGCATTGCTTTTTGAAGCTGCATTAGGCTTGCCTGCCGATGTGCTAATGGGCGTTCAAACTAAATATAATCTCCGCACTGCCAGAAAAAATAGTGAAATAGAATCGTGGTTGCAGAACATACGTAAAGCAGTTGCTGTGTTGTAAATATTTATTGCGTTATAATTTATGTCAACTATCGAAAAGAATAGACTTTCCCCAATGCTTCAACCGAAACTCGATACTTATTATAGTTTGTTGCCTCGTCTTTATTGGAGCAATTGCTATTTTATTTGGTTCTTATGTAATATTCAAAGTCTATTCAAATCCTGATGCAATATTGGGGTATGTGTTGTGGAATGCATCCATTGATATAGCTTGGCCATGTGTATTACTAAGCACAATCGGTGCAGTCAAGATAATTACGCGTAAGATTGGTGGAATATTTATATGCAAAATGTATGCACTCTTATGTATTGCTATTAGTATTGGGAATGGTCTTTTCTACTGTCTTACAAGTGAAGTCTTGTTATTGTTCCCGATATGGTGTGTAATATATGCTATAGTATTGCTTTGTATGCTAACCTTTCCCAAGGATTTGGAGGTTTCCTTTCCCAAGGAATTTAGAAGGCACACTACTTTTGACGAGATGGTTTCTGCTGTGTGTGCTGGAGTAGTTCTGTTAGCTTATTTATTAGATATAGGATTTATTATTCTAACGCTACTTTGGTGAGACTTTCGCGACGCTAATTGCTATTTTTGCTAACTAATAAAATCGCTATAAATATGAAAAAACAATTATTCTTCGCTGCCCTTTTGCTTGTGTCGGTGGTTTTTGCGTCGTGTGGCAATGGCAGTGGTGAACCATTCAAATCGGCTGTTACGGGCCGCAACGGTGAGGTGCTCGTAGTTATAAACGACAATGTGCGCAACGATACTGCCGGCCATTATATACAAGCTATGCTTAGCGAACCTTACGTCGGGTTGCCGTCGGTTGAACCGATTTTTGATTGCCACATGGTGCCGCACGGCTATTTCGACGATCCGATGCACAACTTCCGAAACATCATCATTGTGAACGTTAGCGACACTCTGCGCGCCGATACCGCTTACATATACAGCGATTTGTGGGCGAAAGGGCAGAGCGTAGTATGGCTGCGCGCCAAGACAAAAGAGTCGTTGCTGCCGCTCGTCGTACGTAATAAAAATATGATTATCAACAATTTCGCTCGTTGCGAAAAAGACCGCCTCGTTGCATTCAACAAGACCATTCGCCATCATCAGCTAAGCGAGAATATTGGTAATAAGCATAATATAAATATTTGTATACCAAATACATACGTACGTTGTAATCCTAAGAATAAAGATGCATTTGATTGGGTAGGTGTCGAAACTGACGAATATCAGATGAGCCTATTGGTGTATGAATATCCCTACTCAGGTCCGTATGCCATGACCAAAGCGGCTTTGCTCAACAAACGCGACTCGCTTCTGCGCTCGAATATCGAAGGTCCGCAAGGCTCGTTTATGTGTACCGAGACGCGCTTCGGCCTCGACGAGATAGATATGCGCGCCGGTAGATACAAAGGCTCATACGTTGCCGAAATACGTGGACTTTGGCGCATGGAGGGCTATGCTATGGGCGGGCCGTTCATCATGCGTGCTATGGTGGATAGCGTCAACTCGCGCGTGGTGGTCACCGATGGCTTTGTCTACTATCCTTCGCGCGACAAGAAACGCAACCTCGTACGCCAACTTGAGGCCATTATGTATTCTGTGAGCCTGAAGGACTGAGCAGCGAATCCTTTGAATACAGATGATGGAAATTCTCTGATAGTGGGGCATTACCCATTGTCAGAGAATAAATAAATCAGCTCTATCTGTGCTGCTAAACCATATTTCTGTTAATGTTTGTGTAAAAAACTTATAGTTGGGGCGCGTGGTTATGCGCCTTATCTATTTTTGTTATATAGAATTTTGTCTCAAAATAGCCCCATTTTGCACGTAATTTAGAACGAAAAAAATTTATTGTGCGTGCATATCGACATAGATTAGTCTTTATCTGATTATTAACAGTTTTTGTCAATTACTTGTTAATATCTTTTTGTTTGGGGTATTTTCAAAAGCACTAATTTCGTGTCCGTTGAACGTCAGGTGGTGAGTAAATCATCAACGTTATATACAGGTAATCAGTTACTTATTGAATATGTGTGCTTCTATCTGATTGAAGATGAGTACGTTTGATGAGAGTGATTGTAACTTGTTTATAACCCTGTCGAAAACGTGTTGAAAAACGCTAAGGATTATTGAAATTGAACTAAAAACCAAATAATCAACATCTCAATTATCAAGTTAGATATGATACAAACAGTCGTAAAACGTGATGGGCGAACAGTAGGCTTCAACAAAGAGAAAATTTGTGCTGCCATTCGTCGTGCAATGCTTCACTCGGAGAAAGGTGAAGATGAGGCTCTGATTAATCAAATTGCGGACAGAATCGAAATCTCTGGTAAGGAGAGAATGTCTGTGGAATCTATTCAGGATGAAGTTGAAGAGGAACTTATGCGTAGCCCGCGTAAGGAAGTTGCACGTTTGTACATATCGTACAGAAATCAGCGAACCACAGCTCGTAAGGCTAAGACGCGTCAGATTTTCTTGGATATCATAGAGGCAAAATCGAACGACGTTACGCGCGAAAATGCCAATATGAATGCCGACACGCCTGCTGGCATGATGATGAAATTTTCATCGGAGACCACAAAACCCTTCGTCGACGATTTCCTATTGACCGAAGAGGCACGCTCGGCTGTTGAGCATGGCTACTTACATATACACGATAAGGACTATTATCCTACGAAGAGCTTGACTTGCGTTCAGCATCCGCTCGACAAGATTTTGCGCAACGGTTTCTTTGCTGGCCATGGCGAGTCGCGCCCTGCAAAACGCATCGAGACTGCAAGTATCTTGGGCTGTATATCTATGGAAACGGCTCAGAATGAGATGCATGGCGGACAGGCTATTCCAGCGTTCGACTTCTACCTTGCACCATACGTACGTACGAGCTACATAGAGGAGGTGAAGATTCTCGAGCAGTTCAACGAAGCCGATTATAGCCATTTGTACAATGCACCAATTGACGATTATATCACTTTGCCGCTCGATGGTCTCACAGGTGATGATCGCATATGCCAACATGCTATAAACAAAACTGTTGCGCGCGTACATCAGTCGATGGAGGCATTCATACATAATATGAATACTATTCATTCTCGCGGTGGTAATCAGGTTGTCTTTAGCTCAATAAACTATGGCTCAGATACTTCGGCTGAAGGTCGTTGTATCATCCGTGAGATCTTGAAATCTACATACGAAGGCGTAGGAAATGGTTCTACGGCCATCTTCCCAATACAGATTTGGAAGAAGAAGCGTGGCGTGAACTATCTTCCAACCGATCGCAACTACGACCTCTATTGCTTAGCTTGCAAAGTGTCGGCGCGTCGATTCTTTCCTAACTTCCTCAACCTCGATGCTACATACAATCATCATGAGAAGTGGAATATAGAAGATCCTCAGCGTTATCAATACGAAGTAGCTACAATGGGTTGCCGTACGCGTGTGTTTGAAAATCGTTTTGGCGATAAGACTTCTATCGGTCGTGGTAACCTCTCATTCTCTACGGTGAACATTGTACGTATAGCTATAGAGTGCATGAATTTCGTTGACAAAGAAGAGCGTATCAAGCATTTCTTTGCGCGTTTGGATGAGGTTCTCGACATTACAGCAAAACAGCTACACGATCGTTTCGAATTCCAAAAAACGGCGCGTGCAAAGCAATTCCCGCTGCTTATGTCGGCACTTTGGGTTGGCTCAGAAAAGTTGAAACCCGAAGATCCTATAGAATCTGTTATTAATCAAGGCACGCTTGGTATTGGTTTTATCGGTCTTGCAGAATGTCTTGTTGCACTTGTTGGCAAGCATCATGGCGAATCGGAAGAGGCACAAGCTCTTGGTATAGAGATTATAACTCACATGCGCGACAGAGTAAACGACTACAGTGCTAAGTATCAGCATAACTATTCAGTGCTTGCTACTCCAGCCGAAGGTTTGTCGGGTAAGTTCACTCGCATGGATAAAAAGAGTTTTGGTGTGATAAAGGGTGTTACCGATCGCGACTATTATACCAATTCAAATCATGTGCCTGTATACTACAAGTGCAGTGCTGCTCATAAGGCACAAGTAGAAGCTCCATATCACGAATTGACACGTGGTGGTCATATCTTCTATATCGAAATAGATGGCGATGCAACGCATAACCCAAATGCAGTTATGAATTTTGTCGACCTTATGGATAAGTATAATATGGGATATGGCTCAGTTAACCACAACCGCAACCGTTGCATGGATTGTGGCTACGAGAATGCCGATAAGGATATGACAACTTGTCCGAAGTGTGGCGGTACCAATATCGATAAATTGCAGCGTATCACAGGTTACCTTGTTGGTACTACCGATAGATGGAATTCTGCAAAATTATCGGAGCTAAAAGATCGTGTGACACATGACTAAAATATCGTTACTCAAGATAGTAGAATCCACAACTGTAGATGGACCGGGGTTTCGTACCTCGGTCTATTGTGCAGGTTGTGTTAATGCATGCCCAGGCTGCCACAATCCGCAGTCGTGGGATATTACACACGGCATAATGACCGATGTGGAAGATATTGCCAATCGTATTCTCGCCGACGATCTTAGCAATGTGACATTTTCGGGCGGTGACCCAATGTTTCAGCCTTTGGCATTCGCCGAGTTGGCGCGCATCATTAAGCAGCGTTCTAATAAGGATATTTGGTGTTATACTGGCTATACTTATGAACGCATAATAAAAGATGCCGAAAAACGTCAGCTTCTCGAGCAAGTTGATGTGCTTGTAGATGGCCCGTTTGTTCAGTCGCTTCGCGATGAGAATTTGCTCTTCCGCGGTAGTAGTAATCAGCGTCTTATAGACGTAAAAAAATCACTTGCCGCAGGACATGTTGTACAATTTGAGTACAACCCCTTTCCGGAATTTGTAACGAATATTTTGAACTAAAAAATTGGAATCGGTAGCATTCGTACAGTGGTGCTTGGAGCACCTCAACTACTTCACCGTAATGGTGTTGATGGCAATAGAAAGTTCGTTTATTCCCTTCCCGTCGGAGATTGTAGTGCCGCCGGCAGCCTACCACGCAGCCAAAACGGGCGATATGAACATCGTGTTGCTCATAATTATGGCTACGATAGGTGCTATTATTGGCTCGCTTGTCAACTATGCATTAGCCTATTGGGTAGGGCGCCCGATAATCTATCGCTTTGCAAATAGCCGATTCGGTCACATGTGCTTGCTCGACGAAGAGAAAGTTCGCAATGCCGAAGCCTATTTCGATAAGCATGGCGCAATATCTACATTCATCGGACGTCTTATTCCTGCTGTTCGTCAGTTGATTTCTATACCAGCTGGCTTAGCGCGAATGCATTTAGGTAAGTTCATACTTTTTACTTCGCTTGGAGCTGGGTTGTGGAATACTGTGCTTGCTTTGGCTGGCTATTATTTGCAATCGGCTTTCCCCGAAGACAAAATGATGGAACTCATAATGCACTATAGCAACGAGTTCAAGATTATATGTCTTGTAGCTGTGGTTGTGGTTGTTGCATACTTACTCTACCGCTTCTTCAGTCATAAAAATGCTTCTAAATCAGCAGCAGAGTAAATATTTATAATGTAGAACTCAAAAACAAATTACCCGCAAATGGCACTCACCGAATTGATGATGCGTCGTCGTAGCCATCGCAAGTTTACCGACGAACCCATTTCAGAAAACGATATAAAAGAACTTCAGCGTGCGGTACTTACTGCACCAACTTCGAAGAACTGTCTGTCGTGGCACTTCGTTTTTGTTACGGACAAAGAGAAAATTGTGGCGCTATCGAAGAGCAAAGAGCATGGCGCTACCTTCATGGAGAATGCTACGCTTGCCATTGTCGTAGTTGGCGATCCGCAGAAGACTGACGTTTGGGTTGAGGATAGCTCTATTGCAGCTACATATTTATTGCTGAAAGCCGAAGAACTCGGGCTTGGCGCTTGCTGGGTTCAAACCCGTCTACGCTCAGATGCCAATGGCAAAATGGCTACCGACAACGTTCGCGAGATACTCTCTATTCCCGACGGTTTCGAGGTTGAGTGCGTTGTAGCTATTGGCCATAAAGCAGCCGATCGCACGCCATACGCCGACGATAAACTTCCATACGCCCAAGTGCACATGGAGAAGTGGTGATGCGATGAATCTCTTCTCGCGCATATCGGACGGCTTACTGCAGTTGTTCTTTCCGAACAATTGCTTGATATGCGGCAGGTCGTTAGTGACGGGAGAAGAGAATATCTGCTTGATGTGTATGGCGGCATTGCCTCGCACAAGTTTTGAGAAGTGGCGCGGCAACCAAACAGAAAAACGTTTCTGGGGCAAGGTAGATGTATATTCGGCGTTTTCGGGATATTATTATCGAAAAGGACAGCCGCTGAGCCACATGATACACGATTTCAAGTATCACAACAATCGCAAAATAGCGCACTATTTAGGCCGACAACTTGGCGCAATGATTAAGAACGCGCAGATGGCGAACGATTACGACTGCATTGTGCCAGTGCCGCTGCATCAAAAGAAATTTCTTATTCGTGGTTACAATCAGTGCACTTTGCTTGCTCGTGGAGCGAGCGAAGTGTGCGGATTGCCTGTTGATGAAACCATACTTATGAGAGCAAAACACTCCGTTTCGCAAACCAAGAAGAGCCAAGAGTCGCGCATAACATCATTGAAAGATACATTTGTCGTTACACCCGAAGCCGAGCGCCGAGTTGGCTTGCGCGTTTTGCTATTGGACGATGTGCTCACAACCGGTGCGACTCTCGAGTCGTGTTGCAATGCGCTGAGTAGAATTCCTAATGTGCGTGTAGGTATAGTTACGCTCGGTATCGCCAGCAATGATTAGAATTCAAAATTCAGAATTTCAATTTTCAACTTTCAATTCTCAATTCTCAATTCTCAATTTTCAATTTTCAGTTTCAACAACCCTTTAGCCATCATAATTCTCGATTCTTTGTCAATGTTTATTTCGCAAATGTCAGTTTTGTATGCTTGGGAAAGATTTTCTGGGGTTATTGTCTTGTGCGCATCGCCAAAGCATAGGCTATGACCTTCTGCCAATACAAGGGCTTTGTTTGCCACGGAAATAACTTCGTTAACATCGTGCGATACTATAACTAAGCACATCGACTGGGCAAGAGTTCTCAGTAGATTAATTATTGCAACTTTGTTAGCCCAATCGAGGTTAGCTGTTGGCTCATCTAAGAGAAGAATCTGTGGCTGCTGAACTAAAGTTTTTGCTATGCATGCCAAACGTCGTTCGCCGCCACTCGTTTCGGCAAGAGCTTTATTGGCTAAGTGAGCTATGCCTACGGTGTCAAGAGCTTGTGAGACTATTCGTCGGTCGTCGTCGCTATCGGTGAGCGAAAAGAGGCTACGGAATGGCGTGCGCCCCATCATCACATAATCATAAATATGCATCTGCGAGGCGTAAGTCTCTTGTTCTACGCAAGCCACTATTTGTGCGCGTTGGCGAGTGGTGATGTCGTAACTATTTATACCATTGAAAAATATGTTGCCATTCTGCTGTTTCACGTCGCCGATGATGGCTTTCAGTAATGTACTCTTTCCGCTGCCGTTCGCGCCAATTATAGCTATAATGTCGCCAATATTGCCACTGAGCGATATGTCGCGAATGACAATTTGCTTGCCGTATCCAACTGTAAGGCTCTGAATATCAATTGTGTTCATTGCGCTGGCGAGAAGTTAGATATATAAACATGATGCAGCCGCAGATGCCCGTAATTACGCCCGATGGCAATTCGCGTGGGTAGATTATTGTGCGTGCGGCGATGTCGCATAATAGCATAAATGAACTGCCGCCCATAGCAGCTAACGGTAATATGTATCTGTGGTCGTGGCCTGCAATGCGGCGGATGATATGTGGAATAATCATACCTACAAACGCTACTACGCCTACCGCTGCAACCGACACAGCTGCCATCAGCGTTGCTACAACGAAGAGTATGATAATCATTTTCTGGCTATTTATGCCTATGTGTTGAGCCTCAGTGGCGCCAAGCGATAGCGCATTGATGATGTTGCCCAAAAATGCCGATGCGAAAGTTGCTACTAATGCCGATGCAACGATGAAAATAGCCATCTCCTCCGAGGCGCTATCCATCGAACCAATAGACCAACTAATGATTTGCGAGAGGTTCTCGTGCGTCGTTAGGCTCATCAATAGGGTCGTTATAGATGATGTGGCGAAACTTATCATTATACCTATGAGAAGCATAGAGTTGATGTCGCACTTGATAGCACGACGTATGGTTAGTACGACAAACATTGTAAGTAGTCCGCCCAGCAGCGCGCTAATTATGAGTGCTGGTATACCAAACGATATTTGCAGCCCCAAACAGAATGTCACAGCAACGCCAAGCACGGCGCCTCCTGATAGTCCCATGGTGTAAGGCTCTACAAGTGGATTGCGAAAAAGACCTTGCATGATGCACCCCGACAGAGATAAGAGTGCACCAATGCCAATGGTGGTGAGTGTTCGTGGTAAGCGAAGGTGGCGTATTATAGTCCATTCTGTCGACTCGTAGCTTATTTTGCCACTGAGAATGTCGATTGCCGATAGTTCGCTGCTGCCTATAGTTATGGAGAGTATAGAAAGCGCAACTAATACGATGACAAATAATATGTATTGAGTCGCTTTGTTCATTGATTGTTTACGAAGTTGGCGATTTTTTCAAGCGTTTTGCGGTAGAATGTTGGAGTAGGGCAGCCCGCCTCATTTTCGTCCACAATTAAGCAATGCGCATTTTTGATTAGCTTGTGCCACTCCATCTCCTCTTCGGTCGCTAAACCTCCCATGGTTGTGAGTATGATGAAGTCGGGTTTCATACGCACTACAAATTCCTTTGAACACCCACCCGCCACATCAGCGCAGATGTTTGTGCAACCAACACGCGTAATAACCTCGTTGAGGTAATAATCTTTAGTTACGGCAAATAGTGGTCTCGAACCAACTTGAAAAAGCATTTTTCCGATGCTACGCCTCGTTTTGGTGGTTATGCTATCTACTATAAAGCGTTCACGTTCAATGATCTTATTTGCAGCATCGGTGCATCGGGCTTCTTGGGCCATGGCGAGCGTTTGTTGACAAATCTCGTCGAAATTATGTGGTGTATTTAGTGTAACTACTCGTATGCCTAATCGTTTTAGTTGAGCAATGGTTTGTGGTTTAGTGAAATACATACAAAAAACCACATCTGGCTTGAGTGCTACTATCGATTCTATATTTATGTTCAATACATCGCCAATAACTAGCGAACCTTCTCGTGCGGGGCAATAGCTTGTGCGCCCAACAACTTTGTCGTCGGCACCAATTTGTTTTAGTGTGTATGTTACCGATGGTACAAGCGATACAATGCGTTGAGCATCAATATTGAGCGTAAAAAGTAACGCACAGAGAAAAAATGAAAAATGGAAATTTCTTCATACGCTTATTTCTATGACTCATTTTTGAACTTATCTATCTTCATTTCATCGTTTGATTTGACAACAGTCTTTGATTTGCTATTAACCATTGTTTCTCGGACAAAAATGATTTGACCTTTCTTGTTTTTGTAGAAATCTGAAGAAAGGCATTTGAAATACCCCTTTCTCATATGTGGTCGTTTTACATCTTTTTGTCCGTCATCTTCTAAGATCTTATCTGAAATACCAAGCTTTATGTTCCTTCCTTTGAATTGATATTCGACTTCGTTATTTATAGAAGGAATGCCTTCGTGAACACATTCTGGGAAGCATTCCATATAAGCCAAAATATTTATTGCGAAACGGAAGGTGCGCTCCACGCTTTTACTCTCTTCATCGTTTTTATTTTTGATAATGAGATACTCAGATTCATGTATTTGCCCAGTACCATCACCATCCACAAAAAAGATTGCAATGGTATTATCGGGCATAAGACAGAAAGAGAATGCGAATCCATTGTCCGAATTAGGTATATGTAGAGCAATGTCATAGTGTACAGAATTATATGAAACAGAATAATATGGGTCGTCTGTTTTTTTGTGAATACCGTTGTCTATCAGATATCGTTTGATGTTAGTAAGATCTTTTAGCGCAACATCATTTGCCAAAAAATCATACAAATCTTTCCATTCAAGCCAAATATGTAAAAACTCTCCTTGATAATCTTTGCGCCAGAAATTTAGCGTCAGTATTTCTGCTAATTGTATTTGTGGAATAGGGTTTGACTTTGCAAAAGTATAGGCTTCTCCATAGAAAGCTTTGTAGTCTTTACTATGATTTTGTATTGTCCATTTACGATACATATCCCACATGCTACGCAGCGGAACACTATACTTTATTCTTTTGGTTTCTTTTCCCATGGCGCAATAATTTTTTAGTAACTAAAAAAGGGAGACACCATCACGGCCCTCCCTTTTGATGTGTACACTTTATAAAATTATAACTAACTAATTATGCATCGATGTTTGCGTACGTAGCATTCTCTTCGATGAATGCGCGTCGCGGCTCAACCTCTTCGCCCATAAGCATAGTAAATATGCGGTCGGCTTCCACTGCGTCGTCGATTTTCACTTGACGCATTGTGCGACGTTGAGGATCCATTGTTGTGGCGAACAATTGGTCTGGGTTCATCTCACCAAGACCTTTGTAGCGCTGAACGTGTACCGAATCTTCGGAGCCAGAGCCGTAAGTAGCAATGAATTTTATGCGCTGCTCGTCGTTCCAGCAATATTGCTCAACCTTGCCTTTCTTGCAGAGGTAGAGTGGTGGCGTAGCTATATATACGTGACCTTCGTTTATCAACTCGCGCATGTAGCGGAAGAAGAAGGTAAGTATCAGCGTAGCGATATGCGAACCATCGACATCGGCATCGGTCATGATGATAACCTTGTGGTAGCGGAGGCGCGAGATGTTCAGCGTCTTGTCCTCGTTCACCGTCACGCCAAGGGCTGTGTAGATATTCTTAATCTCTTCGCTCTCGAATGGTTTTGCCCAGTGAACTTTTTCTACGTTCAAAATTTTACCACGCAATGGCAATATAGCCTGATAGTTACGGTCGCGACCGCTCTTGGCTGAACCACCTGCCGAATCACCCTCGACGAGGAAAAGCTCACACTTCTCTGGGTCTTTGTCGGAGCAGTCGGCCAATTTGCCTGGTAGACCGCTACCACGCATTGGACTCTTGCGTAGTACGCTTTCTCGTGCGGCGCGTGCGGCGTTACGTGCTGTAGCAGCCAACACTACTTTGTCTACTATGGCGCTTGCTTGCGCAGGGTGCTCTTCGAGGTATGCTTCGAAAACTTCGCTTACTGCATCGGCAACGGCTTTGTCGGCCTCTTGGTTGCCAAGTTTCGTCTTGGTCTGTCCTTCGAACTGAGGCTCCATAACCTTAACGGAAACCACAGCTGTCAAGCCTTCGCGGAAGTCCTCGGCGTTGATGTCGATTTTCTGTTTCTCGAGTTTGTCGAATTTCTTGTTTTTCTCGCCCCAAGCCTTAAGCGTGCGGGTCAAACCACGACGAAAGCCTGTGAGGTGCGTGCCACCTTCAATAGTGTTGATATTGTTTACGTAGCTCGAAACGCGTTCGCTATAACCAGTGTTGTAGAGAACGGCAATCTCGATAGGTATGTCGCCTTTGTTGCTATTTATGGTGATAATGTCGTCAATGAGCTTTTCGTTGCCTGCGTTGAGGTACTCCACAAATTCTGCAAGACCTTTTTCGCTATAGAAACGCTCTGTCTTGGTGCCAACCTCGATGCCATCGATGTCGTGCGTGCGCTCATCGCTAAGGACTATCTCTATGCCTTTGTTCAAAAAGGCCAACTCTCTCATGCGGTTTGCCAAGATGTTGTATTTGTAGTCCGTTGTCGAGAATATTGAACCGTCGGGCTTGAATGTTACTGATGTACCAGTAGTGGTGGCTGTGCCAATTTCGCGAACAGGATAAAGAGGCTTGCCAAGTTCATACTCTTGCTCGTAGAGCTTACCATCGCGACGAACGTTAACTTTCAAGTGGGTCGAAAGTGCGTTTACGCACGAAACGCCCACACCGTGCAAACCACCAGAAACTTTGTATGAATTTTTATCGAATTTACCACCTGCGTGAAGCACGGTAAGCACAACTTCGAGTGCCGAGCGATGCTCTTTGGGGTGCATATCTACTGGAATACCACGACCGTTGTCTTCTACGGTAATCGAGTTGTCGGCATTTATGGTTACTTTGATATTTGTGCAATATCCTGCTAACGCTTCATCTATAGAGTTATCTACTACTTCGTATACTAAGTGATGTAAACCGCGTTCGCCAACGTCACCAATGTACATCGCTGGACGTTTGCGTACAGCTTCAAGACCTTCAAGAACTACAATGTTTTCGCCTGTGTATTCTTCTTTGGGCTGTTGATTTTGTTCTTCGCTCATTATTATCTGTAATATTATTTATGCAGTGTCGTTTTTCGACAAACAGACGCAAATATAACATTTTGCCGCTTACAATCTCGTTTTTTTGATGCTAAAAATCAAGAGTGTAAGCGGCTTGTAACTATTTGTGTGACAAACTGTTGTGTTTGTTGTGCGAAACTTTTTTGTTTATCGTAGGCGTAGACTTACAACCGACTCTACGTGATGCGTATGAGGGAACATATCAACAGGGCGATAAGCTACCACTTTGTAGTAATTATCAAGCATCTGCAAGTCGCGCGCTTGGGTGGCGCTGTTGCAACTGACGTATATCAGTTTGGGTGCCGATACTTTTATGAGTGTCTCTACAACATCGGGGTGCATACCTGCGCGTGGCGGGTCAACTATGACTACGTCGGGTTTGCCGTGCTGATTGATAAAATCGAGCTTGAGTACGTCCTTCATGTCGCCAGCAAAGAATTCGGTGTTGCTGATGTTATTTATCTGCGAATTGACCTTTGCGTCTTCGATAGCTTCGGGTACATATTCCACGCCGACAACTTTCTTGCAGCGACGTGCCACAAAATTGGCTATCGTGCCCGTGCCGGTGTAGAGGTCGTATACAACGTCGTTCGCCTTGATGTCGGCAAATTCGCGCACCTGTTTGTATAGCTCGTAGGCCTGTAGCGAGTTGGTTTGGTAAAACGATTTTGGACCTATTTTGAAGTGTATGCCTTCCATCTCCTCCATTATGTAGTCTTGTCCCGAATGAAGTAGAATGGTTTGGTCGGTGAGCGAATCGTTCACTTTGGTATTTATAGCATACATAAGCGACGTGATTTGTGGGAAGGCGGCTTTCAAGTCGTCGAGAAGTTGGCTTATGGTTGCTTTGTTGTCTTCGCCGAATGCTACTATCACCATGATGTCTCCCGTGGAAGCAGTGCGAATGACAAGCGTGCGCAACATGCCTTGCTGAGCACGAAGGTCGTAGAATGTTACGCCGTTTTTCAGCGCGTAGTCGCGTATCCAGTTGCGGATTTCGTTCGAAGGCGATTGCTGCAAGTGACAGTCGTCGATGTCGACAACTTTGTCGAATAAACCAGGAATGTGAAATCCAACGCCATTGCGCTCTATGGCATCGCTATTTTTTATCTCCTCTTCGGTCAACCAACGACGATTCGAGAATGTGTATTCCAATTTGTTGCGATAGTATTCTCTGTTGGCTGATGCTAAAATAGACAGTGGCTCTGGAAGTTCAATTTTGCCAAGTCGCTTGAGGTTTTGCGTCACTTCGCGCTCTTTATAGAATAGTTGCTTTTCGTATGGCAACGTTTGCCATTTGCAGCCGCCACAAGTGCCGAAATATTTACACATTGGCGCAACTCGATCTTCCGAGTATTTATGGAAATTTATGGCGTTGCCCTCCATGAAGCTGCTTCGCTTGCGAGTTATTTGTATATCTACAATGTCGCCCGGCACAGCGCCGTTCACAAATACAACTTTATCGTCGATGCGACATAATGCTTTGCCTTCAGCTGCCACGTCGGTTATCTCTATGCCTACGAGAACCGGTTTGTCTTTTTTGTTACGTCCCAATGTCTTAGTTTTTTAGGCTATTCTAATAATATGATATTTCGCGGGTTGCAATCTCTTTGGCTATGCCATCGATATATGTAATACGCTTGGTCCAATTGTTATGCGAGTCGAATTCGTATTCGTATTTTATGGTCTTCCGGTCACCGTTTTGCTTGGTATGGGCTTTCGTTGGATGTCCTTTTTTGCTAATTGAGTATGATGTCTCAATGGTTTGGTCGGACGAGCCAGTGGTTGTCTTCTGTATCAAGCGCCCATTTTTATCGTATGTATATCGTTCTGTGGCCATCTCGCCATCGTGAAATCGCTCTTTTGCTTCAACCCATTTATCGCCACGTTTTATGTTTGTTGTACTTATAGTTACGGCTATGGCATCTGTGAGACGCATGAATGTGCAAATGCCAAGCGAATCGCAATCGTAGAGTGTCTGTAGTGTGCGTGTGTCGTTGGCATCGTATGTGGTCGATACGTATATTTTATTGTCACGATACTGGTATATTGTTAATGATAGCAATTGTCCTTGTTCATCGGTGATGCGTTCTCGGTCGATGTCTCCATTCTGAAAGTAATAGCGAGTTGAGGCACTGATGAACGAGCCTTTTTCTGCTATGTGTCGGCTGTAGTCGGCTTCGTATGTTATGGTGTTTACATATTTTACATCATCGAATAGTTGATCCACTTGTCTACTATTCATTCCTGCCAAGCAGATTCCCGGACGTTGCGCAAATAGTAGAACGGACGACTGCAAGAGAGTTATGAGGAAGATAATTCTACGAAACATCATGAATATCATTTGTATAATATGAAAAAAGCGCCTCACCTCATTGATGCGACGCTTCTTTGACTTTTGAGCCGATACCCGGACTCGAACCGGGGACCCACGCATTACGAATGCGTTGCTCTACCAACTGAGCCATATCGGCGAAAACCGGTGCAAAAGTAAGACTATTTCCGTTTCAGTCAATAGCAGTGATGAAAAAATATTGAAGAGCGTGAAAATCGTCGTTCTGTTCGATGTCCTACCCGTTCAAAGGGATTTGCAATCCACTAACTGATGAGTTTGCGGATTTCAAATCCACTTGAATGGAGTGTTGTTGTTATAAAAGCCTTTCAGTAAGTGTTAAACATTTACGGTTCCTTTATTTCTAATCAGAATGTCAGAAAACGCTCTTCAAATCCATCGTCAAGAACTCTTCGGCTGAGATGCCTCCATCGCCAACAATTATTGAGTTTTGTGGCTTGAACATTTCGCGGAATTTGTTCAATCCCTTTGTGTTGTTTTCCGAGTTGCTCTTCACTTCTATTGCCACTATCGAGTTCTTTTTTCGTAAGACGAAGTCTACTTCGTCGTTGCGTTCGCGCCAATAGTACACTTCGTAGCGATGCACGAATGCCTGACTCACCAAATAGGCTCCAATGCCCGATTCGAAAATGTGTTCCCATTCTTGCCTATTCACTATCGCTTGCTCGAAACTAAGTGGGCAATAAAGCGTTTTTAGTGCGTTGTTATGCACTTGCAGTTTCGGGATGCTTGCTTTGCGCCGCGCCATATCTATGCTGTATTTCTGCAATCCGCACAAAATGCCGCTGTCCGAAAGCAAGTTTAGGTAGTTTGTCAGCGTTACGGTGTTGCCTGCATCGGTGAGCGAACCAAGCATCTTGTTGAGTGATATTATCTGTCCCGAATAAGCCGCACCAAGTTCGAAAGTCTGTCGAAGCAGTGCCGGCTTGCTTATTGGTGTGTCAATCAAGATGTCTCTATTTATAGTCGATTCTACAATGGACGATTGTATGTATTGCTGAAAACGGTCAGTGTCGCTAATTAGTTGGGCTGCACCAGGATAACCACCATAGAATATGTATTGGTCGAGCGTCATGCCGAAGCAATCTCGCATCTCTTTATAGCTCCAATGGGTCATTCTTATCTCCTCGAAACGCCCCGCCAACGATTCCGAAAGGCCTTTCTCTAACATCACGCGGCTGCTACCAAGCAAAATCACTTTCAATTGGCGGTCGTCGAACGTGTCGGTGTCCCACTCTTTTTTTACTGCTTCGCTCCAGTTCTTTATTTTCTGTATTTCGTCTATAACAAGCAGAAACTCAGTGTGATTATTGCTGTCCATCAGCCTACGAGCAGCTGCCCAACAGTCGCTAATCCACGATGTGTTGGATACTGGTACGTTGTCGGCCGAATAGGACAAGTATGGCAATTGGGAGTCTTTTAGCACCTGTTTCACTGTGGTTGATTTCCCCACTTGACGAGGGCCCATAATTACTTGAATGAACTTTCGAGGTTCATTTGTTCTACTTGCAATAGTTTGATATTCAGGTAATACGTACATATATTTACGTTTTATTTTGTGATATGAGTAATAATACTCATTCAACTGAGTAATTCGTTGCTCGCAAATATAATATACTTATTGTTAGTTAGTTATATGTATGTTGTAATTATTACTTATTCGCTGAGTAAAAATACTCATAGCACTGAGCAAAATGTAAATAGTATGTGTAATGTGTTTATTTTCAATGGTATATATGTATGTAAGCATTGAGTAAAAGAACTTTTGATTCCATAATTATGCACAAAACGAAACCGACTACCCATATTTTGTATGAGTAGTCGGTTAGGTATGTATTAGATATTTTTATTTCTCTACGTCAAACTTGTAAACACATACGTGGTTGTATGTTTCGCCTGGACGAAGAATTGTTGATGGGAAGTTGTCGTGATTAGGCGAATCAGGGAAGTGCTGAGTTTCGAGGCAGAGTGCAGAGCGATATGGATACTTAACGCCAGTCTTGCCAGTTTGTGTTGAGTTCATGAAGTTGCCTGCATAGAACTGAATGCCTGGTTCGGTGGTGTAAACGGTCATTACGCGGCCGCTCTGAGGATCGAATACGCGAGCTGCTTTGCGAAGTCCGCAAGAATCGGGCTCAGAAGAGAGTACCCAGTTGTGGTCGTAGCCGCCAGCGAGCTTGAGTTGTTCGTGTTCACCTTTGATGCCTTCGCCAATAACGGTTGCGTTGCGGAGGTCGAAAGGAGTGCCTTCAACGGGCATCAACTCGCCAGTCGGGATGAGATTTTTGTCAACAGGAGTGATATTGTCGGCATAGATTTCGATTTGTTCGTCGCAGATGGTAGAGTCGCCTTCGCCAGCAAGGTTGAAGAACGAGTGGTGTGTGAGGTTAACCACGGTTGGTTTGTCGGTGGTAGCCTCGTAAACGAGTTTGAGCGCGCCGCAGTTGGTGAGCTTGTAAGTAAGTTTCATGTCGAGGTTGCCAGGGAAGCCCATCTCGCCGTCAGCCGATTTGTATGTGAACTCGATGGTCTGATCGTCTATTTTGTTTGCCTTGAACATAACACTGAAGAAGCCCTTTGAACCACCGTGCAAAGTGCGGTTAATCTCGTTTACTTCAGTCTGATATTCAACGCCGTCGATAGAGAATTTGCCTGCTGCAATGCGGTTGCCATAACGGCCGATGGTTGCACCGAAGAATGGCTCTCCTTTGCCAGCTTTGTTGTCGCAAGCGGCATATTCGGCAGCCGTAGCGTAACCGCAAACAACATCAGCAAAGTCGCCATTGCGATCTGGTGTGTAGAGGGTTACGAGCTTTGCTCCGAGGTTGGTGAATTGTGCTACCATACCAGTTGAATCGTTGTGAAGAGTGTAGAGACGAACAGAGTCGCCATCAACAACAGCTGAGCCAAAAGATTTGCAGCAAAGACCGAGATGCTTCTGGCAGCTCTCTTCTTTTGCTGGTTGCTGAGCGCAAGCTACTAGGAGTGCAGCCATTGCGCTAAGAGTTAGATTTTGAAATTTCATTTTTTATGTTAGTTAATATATGTTTGGAGTCGCGTCTTTTCAGTATTTCAATACAGAAGAATTGTTATACTTTCCTAACAAATCTCAAAGTTATAAAAACTTTGCGAGCGCACTTTATTCATGAGACGAAAATAGAGTTATATGTATGGAATATTTGAAGCGTGGGTGCTGCGATGCCATATAAAACGAAAAATGGTCAGTCGGAAGGGGGAGACCGACTGACCATAGTTAGCTACAATCTAAAAATAAACCTATAAAGCAATTTAATACACAACAGTTCTTAGGAACCACTCTTTATTCTCGGCGCTCATGTGCTGATTGTCGAGAAGAGTGGGGAGTATCGAATAGCTTTGGCGGAACTTATCTATGCGAGTGTTGAACTCGTTTGGATAGTAATTGACGGCTTCGCAGACCGACCCCATTTCGCCAAGGCCTTCGAGATAGTTGATATACGAATCGCGGAATTTCATCTCGGTCATCGTATTCTTCACACGACGGAATTGACCAACAAGACCGTCATTGAGTTTGGGTGCGTTCTCTGGATATGTTATGATAAGAGTGTGTTCGTTGTCCGGATTTGGTTCGCCCATCTCGACGGTAAGCGCCAACTGCGTAGGGTCGTAACTAAATTCAACTGCGCGACCATCTAATTTTACTTCAGACGGAATAGCTACGCCGTATACACGAGCTGCATAGCTACGTTTGGCTGGCATACCTTCGTAATTTCCTTGGCGTGCACCAAGCGTGATGGTTTGCTTATTGGCTTCGCTCTTAGATGCAAAATGTGTTGTGGCATAATTATTCGCATAGTCGCGGTCGTTGCCATTGTCTTCGTAGAAAAGGCCTTCGCTCTCGGTGGCACCAGGATAGATGTCGATGCAAATTTTGTTATCACACGAAGCAAGGTTCTTCACATCGGTGCCAGTTGTAGGAATGATGCTGCCTGCTTTCACATACACTGGATATTCGTCTAAGAGGAATCGGCGCTCGTGAACTTGACCACCCTTGAGCAGAGTGCCAGTGGCCGTCTCGAACCATTTGCCTTCGGGCAGCCATACCTTAACTGTGCTTATGCCATCTTGCATTGGAGCAGTAATAGGTGCAATGAGCATTTGCGAACCAAACATATATTCGTTGCGGAAGTCGGCAGCGTATGCCTCTTCGGCTTCGGGATAGTCGTAGTAGAGCGGACGGCAGATAGATACGCCCGATTCGTAAGCCTCGCGAGCAGTTGTATATATATATGGAGCCAACTTGTAGCGTTGCTTGATAGTCTCGGTAACAATAGGTTGATACTCTGGACCGAGATTCCAAGGCTCTTTTTTCATGTTGCCATCTTTGGTAGAGTGGCTACGCATGACGGGCAGATATGTACCAAGCTGCATCCAACGGGTGTAGAGCTCGCGGTCGAGCACATTGTCGCCTGCTACAAACATGTGGCCACCAAGGTCGTGGCTCCAATAGCCATAGCCAACGTTTGAGGCCGTAGAGTTGAAGTAAGGTTGGAATGCAAGCGACGACCAAGTAGAGTATGCATCGCCAGAGAAGCCAATCTGGTAGCGGTGGTTGCCCAATCCGCCCCAACGGTGATAGAGCATAGGACGATGTTCGGGCTGTGTGCGGCGCTGATTGTCGAACACGCAGTAGTTGATCCACCATGTGTTGCTCAACGAAGGAATCTTAGAGTCTTGCAGTTGTTGTTGCCAATCGAGCCACCAAAAATCGACACCTTGTTTCTGTAGTGGAAGAAGCATCTTGTCGAGCCAACCACGCATAAACATTGAGTCGGAACCAACGTAAGGAATAGTCTCGGTGCTCTTTGGGTCGCGACCAAGGAATTCGGCGAGTTGTGCATACTTATCCTCGTAGGCAGGCACACCATCGGCAGGGTGAAGATTGAGAGTGATTTTTAGGTCGTTATCTTTTAGATATTGAAGAAATTTTTCTGGCGATGGAAACAAACGGTCGTTCCAAGTGTAGCCCGTCCAGCCGCCTTTACCTTGTTCTACCCAGTGCCAGTCCATATCCACCACAAGCACATCGAGCGGAATGTTGTATGCTTTGAAATCTTCAACCACTTTGCGCATTTCGGCATCGGAATAGCTCCAGTAGCGGCTCCACCAATAGCCAAACACAAAACGTGGAGGCAATGGTATGCGACCTGCAAACACGGTGAAGTCGTTGAGAGCCTGTTTGTAGTCGTGGCCGTAAGCCATGAAATACCAGTCTTGCGACTTACCATTCTCATCCGAAGTATTATCATTGTTACGCTCCTTCACCCATGGTAGTCCGGGCTGCGAAGCATCGTTGACATCACCACCAAAGAGCAAGCCCTCTGAGTCGTCGATAAGTGTCCAACCATCGCGAGCAAGCAAGCCCTTCTCCAATGGCATATCATTGCCCTGAGTAAACTTACCGTCTACCCAAGAAAAGAATTCGTTGCCATCGTAGCAGTCGAGTGTGCGATACGTACCACCGAGGTTCTCTTTCTGCTCATCGCCTGGGTGCCATACGAAAGTTTTCGAGAGCGTATTGTCGCTTTGTATCGAGAGGTTGTTGGCCGTAAAACGTCCTGTACCCTTCTGATAACTCATACACATTTTGGGGGTAGAGATAAGCACAAACTGCTCGGTTTCCTTTACCGTGAAATTGCTTTGGGGATATTCACGAATGGTGGCTACGAACGATGGATTGTCGGTGAACTTGCCATCGGCTGCATATTCCATACGTATTACACCATCGGTAATAACGGTGAAACGCACTTGTTGATCTTGCCAAGCAATGTTTTGGCTAAGCGATGTTGTTTCGTTGCCTTGCTGGGTGCTATTGCCGCCACTACACGCCTCGAGGAGTGCCGTAGCGCCTATGATAGCCCAAGCAAATAGTGTTGATTTAGTATTTCTCATATTTTATAGAATTATATTTTCACGATGCGCATGTAATCAATAAGTGCTTCATTTATAAGTAGATTCATGTTCTCTACATTCTCTGTAAATTCCAGCGTTACAATGTGCTTGCCTTTCGTTAGAGAGATTGTAGTGGCATTGCTCCAACCCCAATTGTTCCACTCGTTGGTGCCACGTTGAGGAAACACACTTACGCCAACCGCGCTTCCATCTACCGAAAGCAGACGAGTGGCACATTTGTTCTCGGTATTTACTGGTCCATTGCCATTTGCGTAGCGCCAATCGATAGCGTATTTGCCATCGGCCTCTATGTCGATAGGAATAGTTATGAGAATATTCTCGTTGCGCGTAATCATCGAGGCTTGGTTGCTTGTGGCTGAAGGCTTGGCGTACTTTTCTACCTCATAAGTATTTACATTGCTATAGAAACTGAGAGGTTCGCTCATATACGAGCGCCATTTGTTTTCGCCAATAGCAATAACAGCATATTCGCCATCGGCATCGAGTTGATAGCTTAGAGCTGACGATGGGAGCGTTGTCTGTTCTTTGCCATTTTTGAGCACTACGTAGTTCACTGCGCCATCAACAGATTCCCATTTTATTTGCGAATCTTCGATGCGTGCTCGTGGCGTAAGTGGCTGATACTGATTTTCTTGAATAACCATCTGCATTGGCGCAGGCTGATTATTTGCCAAAACTATTTCGATGGTATGAGCTCCATTTAGCGAAGCGGAGAAGAATGGCTCAGCCTCAACACCATCGAGCTTAAACGACTTTATTACATTGCCATATCCCGACACTTTCATATCGAGCACAGCATTTCGGTATTTGAAATTCGACAACCGACGAACCGCCTTGAGAGCCTTAGGCACCATGGGCGCAAAGTGAATGCCATCGAGATGGTACGATATGCCGAAATAGATGTTGGGCACAATAGAGGCATCGGCTGCAACGCCCCAAAGCTGACGCGGAGAGTTGATAGGCAGACCCTTTTCGCATCCGCTATATATGACCATATTCTCGAGGTTGGTAAGCGTAAGAGCTGCCAAACGATAGATAGACGATATAGCATGAAGCACACCCTGTTCGTTGCCAACTTTGGCTTGAGCTTTCATCCAATAGCCTTGCGTAAATGGCCACATAGCATCGTTGTGATATGGATACTGATCTTTGAGGTTAGGGTAGAAATCGGGAGTACCAAAAGCCTCGCTCACCATGTGCTGGCTTATTGACTTCTGACGCTCGGCAGAAGCAATATTCCAAAGAATGGCAAATGACTCGCCAAGAATCTCCATTTGCTCATGCTGAACGAGGTTTTGTCGACCATATAGGTAGATGGCGTATAGACCCATATTGTCGTTCCAAAGCCGATTATTCATGCCATCTTTTAGATCATTTGCCCAGCTGTCGTATTTAGCAGCCAAAGCAGGCTGATGTTGCAATCGGCAAATCTCAGCCAAAATCTGTGTAGCACGGAAATGAACAGCCGTGGTATTCATAGCTTCCGAACTATATATATCCTTAGGCTCAGCCCACGTCGGATATTCTTGTTCGCGCCAATCGAGCCACGACGTCTCACCGCGCATAAGCTTCGTTTCGGGGTCGTAGGCTACTATGCGGTCATCTTCGATAGTATTTTTTATTACGGGAAAGATGAAGTTGAGCCACTCTTGCGAACCTGTGACGAGATAACATTCCCACGCCGCAAGAACCCACGTAGTGCGGTCGGTAGAGCATGGCCAAGCACCGCCAGTGCCCGTGTCTTGAATGATACGATTCTGACTATTGACCTTTGCCCTAAGCGACTTCATCGACACTTCGGGGCAAAGTTGTGCAAGACTATGAAGTATGGAATATGACACATCGCGAGTCCAAACGCCACCCCAATAAACGCCCGTGCGGTAGGTTGAGTCGGGCTCGATGGCAAGTTCACTCTCTTCGAGGCTCATATTGTAGAGCGCATTATCTATAGTGAGCGAAGAACTATAATGTGGAAGATGCGAAATATCGCGCTTGAGCTGCCAATGCTCACGATTGATGCCAGTCTCTATCTGTGGCATGAAATTGGGCGCAGGCGAGTTCCATTCAGCCTCGACATAATTGCTAACTATGTCGGTAGCCGATTTGGCAGTTGCCTTGAACTTACCCTGTATAAATTGGTTGCCTTTCCATTTATACTCGTTGTTTTGATATATGGTTTGTGCCATGGCCACATGACCACCAATAACAAACAACGATAGCGCGATGAAAGTCTTCATTTCTGATGCTGTTGAAAAACTACATCGCAAGAGTAGTGCTTATTTCATATCGTACATATATAATGGAGTGTTTTGGGAGTTGTGTTTTGTTGTATATGCCGACAAATCAGGTTGTTATAGTGTTAATATATGCAAAAAAAGGAGTGCCCCAAAACAGGGGAGAAATTGGAAATTGAGAATTGATGAAGTCAATTCATAAACCCATTCAAGGAAATTTGCAATTACCATTTAATTAGTTTGCAGATTTTCAAACCGGCTGAAAACAAGTGCTACAGCTATTAATCTTCGTCACACTTTCTTATAGGTAGCATCACTATAAAATTAACTGCCCATACTTGGGGGAAACCATCTAAAAATTCTCTTAGTTCATCTTTCATTGCTCGTCGTAGTTCTGTTTCTATTATACAAATTGAAAAAACAGTAAGTATTTCATACTTATAGTTCTTTTGTGCACACACAAACTTTCGTCATAACATTGTAGATAATTACAGACGCTATTGCTCCTATGAGGCAAAGAAACATATCCGATTGCGTATCCCAAATATAGCCTTGAGTACCAAGAAAAGCTTCTGTGTCGGTAGGGTTGCTTAGCGAAGCCAACCACTCTATTATTTCATACAAGGCCGATACCGCTTCGGCTACGCATACCGAAAGAAATGTTATCCAACGTTTCGATTGCATCTCTGTGGTGCGGCGTAGCAGTTCTATGGTCAGAAGGGCTGGCGTCACACCTTGCATAAAATGACCGATTTTATCGTAGTTGTTGCGTTCGAAGCCAAACCAATCTTGCATCCAAAAGCCGAGTGGTACTTTGGCATACGAGTAGTGCGCACCTACAAGTAGCACCATCATGTGAAGTAATATAACTACGTATAGCCATGTTGGCAGGGTAAACTTTTTGTAAGTAAATAATAGTAATACTGCACCTACTAATGCTGGTGCGGCCTCCAATATCCACGTGAGATATGTATCTTCTACACCGATTACGGACCAAGTAGCAATGGCGGCGAGAGCAATAAGTAACGCTACGTGAGTGTAGCTGATTTTGCTTTGTTTTATCGATATGTTATTCATAATCATTGTAATTTCCCCTCACGCCTCAGTAATGCCTATGCCCATAAGTTGTTCTTCGAGCAGAGCACGGTCGCCAAGGGCTTTGTTGCGAATCTTTGTGCGGTAGTTGTGGGGCTTTGTCTTATTTCAAAAATTGACTATCCAAGATAATCCTTCTCTTGCATTTGATTCATTAGCTCGTATAGATATGCTGGACTTTGTACGTATAGTTCTCCTTCTTCGTCTTGCAGAGCTGATATTATAGCAGAACTATACACGCGGTTCATGGCTTGTTCTATGGAATTGCCAGTATTCTCCATTTCAAGCCTAATCAATTCGCTTATAGCGTAATCGGTTAGGAATGTTGCTATTTGGTGATGTGAGGGTTGATTCATAATGTTTCAACATGAGTTTTGATTAGATGTATGTTATCAATGTTGGAACGCCGCCAAAAAGCCTTGCCTTTTTCTTTGCCATACGGGCTGCAGTTGCTTTGTCGGGCGTAACATAAAAGCCTTTGCCAAAATCTTTGTGTGTCAGCCCTTTTGCAAGGTCTATACATTCTATGTCGATATTCGTTCCGTGGTAAAGTTTCATGCGAGTGTCCCCCCATTTTGTTGGCAAATTACCAATAAGTCGTCTATCGTTTCGTCCATCGATTGTAGATGCTCGACATCGTAGAATTCAATTAGAAATGCCAAACCCTTATATGTTTGTAGGTATCGAAAAGCCTCTTGACGCGACATGCCAAAACGCTGAGCAAACATACGTATGCAAGTCGTCAAAAATGGTATCTCGTATTTACTCATAACTAATCGCTTGTTCAAAGTTATGCTATTTATTTTGATTCATAGGGTTTTGAGCATGTTACCCTGCCTCTCACGCCTCAGTAATGCCGATGCCCATAAGTTGTTCTTCGAGCAGAGCGCGGTCGCCAAGGGCTTTGTTGCGAATCTTTGTGCGGTAGTTGTAGATAGTCTTTATGGAGTAGCGCAGGAACGAAGCTATCTCTTCGCTGTCGTTGATGCCAAGGCGAATAAGAGCAAATATGCGTAGTTCGGTAGATAGCCGACCGCCTTCGGGCTCTGGCAGCCGCTCCTCGGGACGTAGCAAGGCATTGAAGTCCTGCACGAATGTCGGGAACAAGCCAAGGAATGTTTCGTCGAACGATTGATAGAACACATCGAGTTCGTTATCGAGAATTTGGGTGTCTTTTATCGTCTGCACCAATTTACCGTAGTTGCTCGAGTGTGCCACTTTCTGAATCATCTGCTGATACGACTCGAGTTTTGCTATGCCAGTAGAGAACTGCTTCATGTAGTTGGTTATGTACACTTGCTTAATCTGATTGCTCTCTTTGAGGTCGCGATTTACCTTTTTTACCTCAAGCAAAGCTTGTTCTATGTCGTGCTTGCTTTGGCGGAGGCTTTCGTTATACTCCAAAAGTTGCGAGCGAGCCTCTTTCAGTCGGTTCTGAATTTTGTAGATGTTGTAGAGTGCCAAAGCAAGTACTACAAGAAGTGCTACGAGGAATACTATAGTGTATATCAAACTTTGCTTTTGGCTACTTACTTTCTCTTGATAAGCATTAAGTATGACTGGCAGATCTTCAGCCATCTGAATGGTTCGCAAACGCGCTCCGCATGCCTTGGCATCTTCCATACATACATTTATATAATTATATGCACGAGTGACATCGCCTTTGTCGAAGAGCTTCACTGCCAATCGGCGGAGCGAAGTGTGCTCCATTACACCTTGCGACACGTCTGAAATGGCACTAAGTGCATAATAATAACATGCCGATTCGTTGTCGCCAAGAGCCTCAAAATTAGATGCTGCCGTGTTGGCTATGAAGCGCAGATTAGGATTGCTGAACGACA
This sequence comes from Bacteroidales bacterium, assembly GCA_017539645.1. GTDB lineage: Bacteria > Bacteroidota > Bacteroidia > Bacteroidales > Marinilabiliaceae > W3P20-009. Next base: position 6,568 of record JAFYCM010000058.1, on the reverse strand, counting down.
TAGTATCGAGCATTGGCAACACGATGCTATTGGCGGCTGCATGGTCGGTAGCTCCCTTGATGATAGCTTCGGTATGAAGACGATGAATGGTCTCTACTTCGTGATGAAGTACCGAATCGCGATACTGTAGAACTTTTGACTCTACTTTTTCATAAGAATTGGGCAGAGTAGAGAACTCGGCTTCCCATATATATACCTGAGTTAGAATGCGGTAGAAGCTAAGTTTGTTGTCGTCGAAGAGCTCGGGCTCTATTTCGTTGAGCATTTTTCGAGCTTGTTCGTAGAGACCATTTATAGCCAAACATTGTGCGAGTTTGATGCGTGCACCTTGTATGCGAGCCTCGCTGCACCACTCCGTTTCTTGCGCAAGCGATAGACATAGCTCGCTATAATGGCGTGCCGAATCGGTGTTGCTACCCATATATAGGTCGCTAAGCACATCGCACACCTCATAGCGCGCGTTGCGTGGCGAGCGCTGCAACAAGACTTTCATCTCGTTTATCTCGTTCTCTTTCTGCTTGATGTATTGCGCACGATGGGCCACAACATCGTCGAGCTTACGTAGTATTGGGTCAATGTCTTTGGCTTGTATGTTTATAGATACGGTAAGTGTAATAGCAACAATAACAATCTTTAGCAAATTATTTATCATAGAGCAAGGATGTGATTTGTTTATTATACGACTTGCAAAGATTACCCATTTATTCCTAATTAGTGTGGGTTTTGAGCAGAAAAAAGCATCAATAGGGTAAATATATCCTGCATAATCACGCCACTGGTTTCACCGAACTGCGTTTCTGAGCATAGCGAAGAATCTCAATAAAAAGAACACAGATTTCGCAGATTAAACGGATTCAAAAGAGGAAATAATCACAAATCGTGGCTAATTAGGCCACAAATCAAGAATAATATTTATCATAATTAGCGGATTCAATTTGCGCCAATTGGTGATTGACTTATGTTTAGACGGGAATTACAAATCCTCTCGATCGAAAAATCGCATATAAATCTGTGTCATCCGGCGGGAATGCCATCGGATTGCCAATCCACTCAAACGGAATCCGTGCGATTGTTCACCATTTCTCTCCGACCCCAAATGCAACAAAAACGCCATTAAACTGTGAAATAATCTAAAAATGGCCACTCCTTTTTTATCGCCACAGTTTGCTAATATCTATCTGATTTAGTGCGTCTTAACATTTCATTTTTACTCCCAAACTGCTCCTACACGATTTTTGCATTTATTAATCAATCTACTTTGGCGACGTCAAAAATGCTAAGCCATAGGTGGTGGAATCACCGAATGGTTTTGGCAAAAGCATTAGGGAAATAAATAATAATACAACAATCTCATCATGTATGAAAAAAAGTAGTCTATTTATTCTGATGGCTCTTTCTTCACTAGCATCGTGGGCACAGACATCTAACATCAAAGGTACTGTTGTTGACGATTTCGGAGATCCGGTGATAGGAGCCAATGTGTTAATCAAAGGCACAACAAAAGGTACGGTTACTAATGTTGACGGAGTCTTTGAGCTTCCGGGCGAACCAGGAACTACTATAGTAATAAGTAGTTTGGGTATGGAGAGCCAAGAACTGACATTTAATGGTCAGGAGCTGAATGTTATTCTGGAGAGTGATTTGAAATCGCTCATGGAAGTGGTTGTTATCGGTTATGGTACGATGGACAAGAAGGAACTTACATCGGCCATTTCGCACATTTCGGAGAAGGATCTTCTCACCGCAACTGGCGCCGATGTATCTATGATGATTCAGGGCAAAGTGCCAGGTGTATCTATCACCAACACCGGCGTGGGCGACCCTAACGCACAGGCAAGCATTCAGATTCGTGGTGTAAGTAGCCGTTCGGCTGGTACTGGTCCGCTTATCGTTATCGATGGTATAGCTGGTGGCAACCTCACCAACGTAAACCCTAACGACATAGCAAGCTTCGACATCTTGAAAGATGGTGCGGCTTCGGCTATCTATGGTACTCGTGGTTCGAATGGTGTAATTCTCATCACCACTAAGAAAGGTCAGAAAGATGGTGTTATGCACACCACCTACAACGGCACATTCTCGGTGGATAAGATTATCAAGGAACTCGACATGCTCGATGCCGAAGATTACAGAAGGTATGGTCGTGGCATCGACTTGGGCGGCAGCGACAATTGGTTCGACGAAGTTAGTCAATTGGGTCACAGTATGCAGCATACGCTCACCATCAGTGGCGGTAATCAGAAATCGAACTACCGTGCTTCGTTCGACTATCGCGATGCTGAGGGCTTGGACATTCGCTCTTCGCGTCGTGAGTATGGTGCGCGCTTGTCGGTTTCGCATACTACCAATAGCGAGCTCTTCACTTTCATGGGTAATGTAGCTCCTCGTATTGCTTACCGCGAAACAGGTGCTTGGGATGTGTTCCGCAACAGCCTCGACATGAACCCTACTACACCTATTATGGATCCTGAAGATCCTACTATGTACTACAACGTGCAAGGTCAGACGGCAGGCTATAACCCTGTAGAACTTGCAAAACTCGAAAAAGATGGTGGCGAGACGAAACTCATCGATATGGATGCTACCGTAAAACTGAATCTCTTCCCATTGCTCATGCCCGACCAAGATCAGCAGAGCTTCGATACTCAGTTGACCTTTGCCGACCATCAGTACGACAACTTCAACTACTGGTTCCGTCCGTCAAACAGCACTTTGGCTATCAACAGTGGCCGCAGTGGTGAAGCTTCGCGTTCGTACGGCAAATCGAGAAGTCATTCTCTTGAGTGGCTTGCTAACTATGCAAATAGTTTCGGACAGAACAACGTTAAGTTGATGCTTGGTTATAGCTATCAATACAACCAAAACTCTGGTATGTCGGCCGACAATAAGGACTTCCCTAACGACGGTTTGTCATACAACAACCTTGCTACTGGCGAGTATGCCAACGAAGAGGGTAATGTCTGCCTTGGTAGCTACAAAAACGACTCGAAACTCATCGCATTCTTCGGCCGTTTGAGCTACGACTTTGCTGGCAAATATCTCTTCACAGCTTCACTTCGTCACGAAGGTTCGTCGCGTTTCGGTGCTAACAATAAGTGGGGTAACTTCCCAGCAGTATCGGCTGGTTGGCGTATCTCAGAAGAGAACTTCATGAGCGATATTGATTGGATTAACGATTTGAAAATCCGCGGTGACTATGGTGTTACTGGTAACCAAGATTTCGGTAGCTACCTCTCGCTCAATACCTTGTCGGGCTATGGATACTATAACTACGAGGGCAAATACTTCCAAGTGTGGGGTCCATCTAAGAACATAAACCCCGACCTCAAATGGGAAAAAGGTAAAAACTGGAACGTCGGTATCGACTTCTCTATTCTCGACAACATGATTAGCGGTTCGCTCAACTACTACAACCGCACTCAGCAAGATTTGCTCGGTAACTACAAAGTATCTGTTCCTCCATACCTATTTGAGGAGACATTTGTGAACGTAGGTACGATGAACAACTCTGGTTTTGAGTTCGACCTCAATTTCAACATTATAAATAATAAGAACTTTCAGTATAGCGTAACTGTAGTAGGTGCTACACAGAACAACAAGTTCACCAAGTTTAGCAACTCTGAATATGTAGGCCAAGACTACTTCGATGTATGTGGAACAGAAGACCCATATCCACGCTACAACTTGCAGCGCATCAAGAAAGGCGAGCGCCTTGGTAACTTCTACATGCTCAAATATGCTGGCATCAATGAAGATGGAGAATTTGTAGTGTACGACAAAGATGGTGACCTTATTTTGGCAAGCAATGCCACCATGGACGACTACCAAGTTGTAGGCAACGGTCTGCCTAAGTTCACTGGCTCAATGACCCACAATTTCCGCTACAAGAACTTCGATGCTTCGGTATTCTTGCGTGGTGCGTTTGGCTACGACATCTTCAATATCCACGACTTCTACTATGGCACTCAGTCGTTCACTGGCAATACACTCAAGAAGGCCTACGAGAAGAACAAAGACATAAAGGGCAACCAAGCTTTGTGCGACTACTATCTTGAAAAGGGCGATTACCTCAAACTCGACATGGTTACTCTTGGCTACACCTTCGACATCAATGCTAAGTATATCGACCGTGTTCGCGTCAACGCTACGGGCAAGAACCTTGCAACATTCACCGGATTTAGTGGCATCGACCCATCGAACTACAATGTCAATGGTCTTGCTCCAGGTGCAAAGGGTTCTCGTACTTACTATCCATCATGCCGCCAGTTCATCTTAGGTATTCAAGTGGATTTCTAACGATGGTTTGATTGGTTAATACTCTAAATAGTAAAAAAATAGATTATGAAACTTAAGCATATATTCTACGGCATTCTCTGCGGTACTACGCTTGCTACAACGTCTACAAGTTGTACCGACCTCGATGAGACTCTCTACGATCAGGTGGATGCCACAAACTACTATAACACTAAAATGGACGTTGTGCGCAGCGTATTCCGTCCTTTTGAGCACGCCTACTGGAGCATCATGCCTCGCCAAGCGCTCAACGAGCTCGCTGCCGACCAAATTATAACTTGCACTCGCGATGGTTGGTGGGAAGATGGTGGCAAATGGCGTAGACTGCACTATCACACTTGGACCGACACCAACGATAATATTCAAACCGAATGGCGTGGTTGCTATCAGGGTATCGGACAATGTAACTACGTAATTGAAGACCTCGAGACTCTTAGCGCAAACCAATTTGGCTTCACCGAGGCCGAATGGAACAACCTAAAAGCACAGAGCCGCACACTTCGCTGCTGGTTCTACCTTCGCCTCATCGACGAATTTCGCAATGTGCCACTCGTAGTTAGCTACTACGACCAGAGCCTCAACACGCTTGAACAAGTTGACCCTAAAGTGTTGTTCAACTTCATCGAGAGCGAACTCAAGGAGTGTGTAGAGCTTCTCGCTGCTAAGCCTAATGCTGATGGTGGCAATGGCAAAATCCAAGGTCAGTGGACAAAAGCTGCTGCGGCTTCGCTCCTCGTGCGCCTCTACCTAAATGCTAAAGTTTACATTGGCGAAGATCGTTATGCCGACTGCGCTCAATATGCTCAAAACATCATCGATGGTAAGTATGGTACTTATACTCTCGCCGAAACTTGGGACGCGCCATTCGACTGGGACAACGAGACTTGCAACGAAGTAATCTTCGGTTTCCCTGGCTCTATGGCATATACATACTGGCACTATGGCTGCGACGTATATTGGTGGTCGGTTCCAGCTCATGTTAAGCACTATTTCAACGATGCTAAAGCGGAAGGTGGCAACCATAACTGTATGTATGCTTGCACACCAAGCCACGCTCCTAATGGCGAGTTGCTTCCATATCAACTTGGCAACACCGTAAGTAAGTATCAGAAATATCCAAACGACTATCGCCTCAAACTCTACAGAAACCTTGGCGACAGCCGCCGCGAGGGTATGTTTCTCTTCGGAAAACTCCCTTGCCTCGATGGTACCTCGGGCTACGTTCGCGACCCTAACGGCAAATACGACCTCAACATTCGCGACGCCGTTGGTCAGTTCCAAGGCAACGATGGTTGGATCAGCGCTACCACAAGCACCCTTATGGATGGCGACCACAACTCAGGCTGGCATTTCGCTAAGTATCCATTCTATTCCGACAATGATAAAGGTCAGATGGAGTCGGACTACACCGAGATTCGTCTTGCAGAGCTCTACTACTCGTTGGCAGAATGCAAATTCCGCGCTGGCGATGTCGATGCAGCTGCTCGTTTGCTCAACCAAGTGCGCCGCCGCAACTATCCAGAGGAAGATTGGAGCGAATATCTCTATGCTCCTGAAGGAAATGCAGTGCTCGATGAGGCTGAATTGCTCGACGAGTGGGGACGCGAATTCTTTGTAGAGGGTGGCCGTCGTCGTACAGACCTTATCCGCTTCGATAAGTTTGCTTCTGGTACATGGTGGGACAAAAATCCTGATGCCGACAATCATACCATCATCTATTGCTTGACTCAGGATATTCTCAACACCAACACTGCACTTAAGCAAAACCCAGGCTATTAGTAATTAGCTTCTACATAATTCAACCCGTGTGATGCTCCGCTCTGTACGCAGAGCGGGGCTTTTAGAAACCGAAAACAATAATGACAATGAATAAGCTATTCAACATATTGGCTCTCGCAGGAATATGCCTCTCTATGGCAAGCTGCTCCGACGAGAAGGATGTGATTCTCATTGAAGGTAATCTGCCAATCAAAACCGATCATTTATACATGGTTGGCAATGCAACACCTGTGGGCTGGAACATCGACGAACCATACCTTCTTACGCCTTCGGAAGAAGATCCGCTCATTTTCGTTTATAATGGTCCACTCTATAAGGGCGAACTAAAATGTCCACTCTCCACTGGCAATTGGAACTGCAACTACGTGATGCCTGTTACCAACCAGATAGAGATTAATAAAGATGGTTGCGCCGAAACAGAGTTCGATCTCATCAATGGTGGTCAGCCAGATAAGAAGTGGAATATCACTGAACCTGGCATCTACACCCTAACATT
>JAFYCM010000057.1 GCA_017539645.1 Bacteroidales bacterium | reverse complement strand
TATTTACCTTTTGCTCTATAGCTATAGCCGGTGGAATACCTTTTATGTAGTCGACCTCGGGCTTATTGTTGCGTCCAAGAAACTGACGAGCATACGAGTTGAGGCTCTCTACATATCGGCGCTGACCTTCGGCATAAAGTGTGTCGAAAGCCAATGACGATTTGCCTGAGCCGCTCACACCTGTGATGACTATCAGTTTGTTGCGTGGAATATCTATAGAAATACCCTTGAGATTGTTTACTCGCGCGTTGTGAATCTCTATGTTCTTTGTCGATGCCACTATCGTTGTATTATTCGGGTGTTATACTATAAAAAATACGCGTTACCTCACCTGCGGGGCAACGCGCAATATATTCTTATAAACGGACATCGAGAATTACTTCTCAATATCCATAATTTGGTCAATCTTCATAAGCGAGAGCAATCGCATAACCTCAAGCTGCAAGTTGCGCAACTTGAACGCAGAGCCATTTATGCGCGAAGCCTTCACGCCACTAATAAGTACACTAATTGCTGTACTATCTATATAACGAATGCTGCCTAAATCGATGACAACGTTTAGCTTCTTCTCGTTTATAGCCTCAAGTATCGATGATTTTAGCTCGCTGGCATTGGAAACGGTTATCCGATCTGTATTAATCACCGAAATTACAGCCTCATTACCTTCAGTTTTTATATCAACCATGACTTTCAAGATTTATCAATCACATTTTTTAGTTCGCTTATAGCGAAATCGACACGCAAGTTATAAAAATTAATCAACTCATCTACTGCGTTTAGATTTTTGTTTAGCGAAATCCACGACTTTAGTTCGTCTGGCATAGTTTGCAACTGTGCTTTTATAGAGTCGCACATCGTGTCGTTGTCTGTTTTTGTATCTATGTATATGGATTTGCATAACATTTCTAATCGCTTCATATTCAGTGCAAGTTCGTCAAGTCCCATCGAAGCAATAGACGATTTGGCTTTGTGGGCGGCAGCGGCAAGAGCTCGCCAATCGGACGTTTTGCGCGCGTTGACGATGTCGGTCGTAAATTCTGGCACTTGCGAAATAAATATCTCTATGAATTGCTTCACAAGTTCTTCGTCGCCATCGGCTACCGAACGTATGTACGATAAATCTATGCTCTCCATATTCTTACAAATTTATATACATATACGCGAACCATTGTCGATGAATTGGCGCAGATAGATGCGAGCATTGTGCATACGTCCAAGTGCAGTATTTATGCTGACGTTGGTCTCTTCGGCAATCTCTTCAAACTTCATATCGTTGAAGCAGCGCATAACCACCACTTGCTGAATTTTTTCGGGTAGCATGTGTATCATAATGCCCAAACGCTGATTCTCTTCGCCTTTTATAATATCGCTTTCGACATTGTCGTTAACTTCTGCCACTTGCGACGATTCGTTGAAGTAGTCCAACGCATGCTCGCTGTCGGTGATGGCATACACCTTTTTGCGACTGCGATAATAATCTTTTATGCAATTGGCGGCAATTTTCGCTATCCACGAAAAGAATTTGCCATCGTCTTTATAACGATGTTCGCGCAACGAAGAGAACACTTTCATCGATGTCTCTTGTAAGATGTCATCTACGTCGTTGGAGTTTACGTGGTGTCGAATAAAACTGCGCAAATTCGCTCTATATCGATTCCATAACGCTGCAAACGAAGCATCATTGCCAAACTGAAACCCGCGAATCAAGTCTGAGTCGCAAGTCATAACATTTGATTTCATTGTCTTTTACCCTATAAATAAAGGTAGAAGTGCTTCATGCAGTAGTTGTTAAGAGGTTTATAATCGGTGCAAGTATATATGATTTTTCACATTCCACAAATATCAAGCCAAAAATATTTAATCGTCTTTGTCGAGTGAAATTTTTCACCGATAATTGTAACCAAATTAACCGGTTGCGAGTATAAATGATAAATACGCACTCAATACAAATTTGTAAATGTAGTTATACTTATGCCTAAAATACAATTACTAACAGAAAGCGAATCGGAGATATTGTTGAAATATAAAGATTCGGATATATATGATGCTGACTTAGAGCTAAAAAGCATACCAGCAAAGCGCCGATTGATTATTTCGAATCAGATTCAAGGTCGTCAGGTGCTTAGGAAGAAGGTGAAATCGTGGGCAGCAATTGCCGATGATCCAGCCAACTTTACACGATTGATGTTGCCTGCAAAACTCCCGTTCGAGCAATGTTCGTCGGAGCAGACTGCACGCTACAAAGCAAAACTCGTCAGTGGCGAACTTTTGGTGGATTTGACTGGTGGCCTTGGTGTCGACTTTGCTTTTATGTCGGCAAAATTCCAAAAAGCAGTCTATGTAGAGCAGAATAAAGATTTGGTTGCTTGTGCCGAGATAAATCTTCCAATCTTCGGTGTAAATAATGCTACATACGTATGCGATGACGCAATTAACTACCTAAAGAATATGACGGAGCATGCTTCGGTTATATATATCGACCCGGCGCGTCGCACCACAGAAGGCGAAAAGGCTGTTCAACTTGCCGATTGCCAACCAAATTTGGAAGAACTTGAACCTCTTCTGCTCGAACACGCCGACATGGTGGTGGCAAAACTCTCGCCAATGCTCGATATTTCTAAAGCTTTGCGCGCATTGAAGAGTGTATGCGAAATACATATTGTGTCGGTAGATAACGAATGCAAGGAACTTCTGCTTGTGATGAAGAAAGATCACCAGCAGCCAGAAATAAAGACCTACAATATACACCACGACCGCGAAGAGCATTTCGACTTTACGCCGAGCGACGAACTGATGGCGGTTTGTAAGTATGCCTACGCACCTCGTATGTATCTGTACGAGCCAAACTCGTCGATATTGAAATCGGGCGGATTCAAGATTGTGGCAGATCGCTTCCGACTTGTGAAACTTCATGTAAATAGCCACTTGTACACATCGGACGATGAGGTGGAGAACTTCCCAGGGCGCAGTTTCGAAGTGTTGGCATGGTCGGGCTTTGCTCGCAACGACTTGGCTTCGGTGCTGAAGGGCATCAAACAAGCCAACATTGCCGTGCGCAACTTCCCGATGTCGCCAGAAAAACTTCGCTCTAAGCTCAAACTAAAGGAGGGCGGCAAGGATTACTTCTTTGCATCGACTTTGGCTGATGGCAAGAAGGTGTTGCTGCGCTGTAGAAAGATATAAGGCGATTTGAATTGAAAATTGAAAGTTGAAAAAACTGTTCAGGCGGATTTTTAATCGTCTCCGACGTTTTTTGGCTTTCATCATATATTGCTATATTAGCATTGTCGCAATGACATAACGGACGGGTGAGTCGAGGCGGTGTGGCTTCGCTCCCGTTCTTTTTATTTTTCATACATTGTATATGATAGCCTTTGGTCGCGTTTTTAGGTGGAATTGTAATCTGTTCTAATCATTATCCTTTATTGCTCATCTCCTGCAATCGTTTGCAAAAACTGCCGCGAAAAAATTTTCAAAAATTTTCGGCTTTTTCGTCTCTTTATCGCAAACGTTTGAAATGCGGTTTGCATCGTAATTCCTTATTTCTAATTCTCAATTCCTAAGTATTGATGGGCTTGCAGCCTATTATTTTTCAGCTACCTTTGCCTTCGACTTCATTTTTTCTACACTTGCTAAAAATCATTCTGCAATGCTAATCAGTTTGGCGTTGTGAGACTCTTTTCTACATCAACAACCGCACAAATACTTAAGTATCACCGAGCCGAGCGAACGGAGACGGGTGTTTCTTTTCGCGCGGTTCGATGAAAAAACTAAAAAAACTATGAGCAACATCAACAAACAACGCGACTTGCCTTTTCGGGGCTTGGTCGATTTGAGCTTCGGATTTCTCGGAGTACAGATTGCCTACGCGCTGCAAAGTGCTAACATCAGTCGCATTTTTGCAACATTGGGTGCCGACCCACATGACCTCAGTTTCTTCTGGATTCTGCCGCCGCTGATGGGTATGATAGTGCAACCCATCATAGGCACACTATCCGACCGCACATGGACACGCTTCGGTCGACGCATACCATACTTATTTATAGGCGCAGCTGCTGCCGTAGTGGTTATGTGCTTATTGCCTAATGCTGGCGGCTTCAACCTAACGGTGGGTGCGGCTATGATGTTCGGTCTCGTTGCACTGATGTTTCTCGACACGAGCATCAATATGGCTATGCAGCCGTTCAAGATGCTTGTGGGTGACATGGTCAACGAGCGCCAAAAGAGCCTTGCCTATTCCATTCAGAGTTTCTTGTGCAACGCAGGTTCGCTCGTGGGCTTTGTGTTCCCATTCGTATTGGCGTGGATAGGTATAAGCAACATTGCGCCCGAGGGTGTTGTGCCCGACACGGTCATCTACTCGTTCTATGCGGGTGCTGCCATACTTATCTTATGCGTCATCTATACCACATTGCGTGTGAAGGAGATGCCACCTAAGGAGTATGCCGAATTTCATGGCATCGACACCACGCAACAGACCACCGAAAAACCAAAACACAATTTTGTTGCTCTTTTGCGCAATGCTCCGCGTGAGTTTTGGACTGTCGGATTGGTACAATTCTTCTGCTGGGCAGCGTTCCTGTATATGTGGACTTATATGCCAGGTGCTATTGCTGACAACGTGTGGAACACCACCGACGTTACTTCGGCAGCTTATCAGGAGGCTGGCAACTGGGTTGGCATTCTCTACGCCGTGCAAGCTATTGGTTCTGTGCTTTGGGCTATGGTGATACCGCGTTTCCGTTCGGCTCGCATGGCATACATAGTTAGCTTGGCAATAGGAGGCGCTGGCTTCATCGGCACAATGTTCGTTCACGATGCATACCTAATGTTTGTTCCGCTGATTCTTATTGGTTGCGCATGGGCGGCAATGTTGGCATTGCCATTCACCATACTTACCAACGCCCTCGAAGGGTCGGACAGTATGGGTGCATATTTAGGTTTGTTCAACTGCACCATCTGCTTGCCACAGATTGTTGCGGCTTTGGTAGGTGGCGTCATCTTGGGCATTGTAGGTGGTTCGCAACCAGCTATGCTTGTGGTGGCTGGCGTGCTAATATTGTGCGGCGGCATTGCGGCGGCATTTGCAGTAAAAAGAAATTGAAAATTGAAAGTTGAGATTTGAAAATGTCATTTAGTGTAAATCGAAGGAACATAAGTACTGAGATGTTTCGCTGCGCTCAACATGACAAAATTGGATAATAGTAAATAGTAAAATAATTATGGTAAAAGGTTGTTTGTTCGACCTCGACGGTGTAATTGTCGATACAGCAAAATATCATTACATAGCTTGGCGCGACCTTGCTAAGAAACTTGGTTTTGAGTTTACAGAGAAGGATAACGAACGATTGAAAGGCGTCAGTAGAATGGCGTCGCTCGAGATTTTGCTCGAAGTGGGCGGAATAAAAGGCCTCAGCGATGACGAGAAGCAACGTCTGGCAGCCGAGAAAAACGAAAACTACGTTAAGCTAATAAGCCAAATGACGCCCGATGAGGTGTTGCCCGGTGCAGCCGACTTCCTCAAGCAATTGCGTACGGCAGGTATTGGTGTGGCACTCGGTTCGGCAAGCAAAAATGCCATGACAATTCTCAACCGTCTGCAACTCACACCTCTCTTCGATGCCATTATCGATGGTACGAAGGTGAGCAAAGCAAAACCCGACCCTGAGGTGTTCCTCAAAGGTACCGAGGCGCTTGGTTTGCAGCCGTCGGAATGCGTAGTTTTTGAAGACGCTGCGGCAGGCATCGAAGCGGCTATTGCTGGCGGAATGCGCTGTGTAGGTATCGGTTCGCCCGAGATTCTTGGCAAAGCCAACTTGGTTGTGAACGGTTTGTATGAAATGAATTTGGAGAAATTGAAACTTGAATAGCCGTCATCCTGAGCGAGGGAATCTCAATTTCGCTACGCTCAGAATGAAAAGTAATATATAATTCATACTTGTATTTATGAAAAAGTATCTCACCACCGACGAATGGTGCATCATTGAAGACGGGTTCAATCCCGCTAATCATCGCTCGTCAGAAAGCATATTTAGCCTCGGCAATGGCAAGATGGGTCAGCGAGCCAACTTCGAGGAGCAATATTCTGGCCCGTCGCTGCAAGGTAGTTACATTGCAGGCATCTATTATCCCGATAAAACACGTGTGGGTTGGTGGAAAAACGGCTACCCCGAATACTTCGCTAAAGTGCTCAACTCGCCTAATTACATAGGCATTGATGTAACTATCGATGGCGAAATGCTCAACTTGTATATATGTAAAGTGAGCGAATTCCGTCGTGTGCTAAATATGAAGGAAGGGCACCTCAGTCGTTCGTTCAAAGCAGAGTTGCCAAGCGGAAAAATTGTTGAAGTGAAGACTCTGCGCTTCCTCAGCATGGCCGATACCGAAACTGCTGCTATTCGCTACAGCGTTACGCCTATCAATTTTAGTGGCACGATAACTTTTGTGCCTTATATCGATGGTGGCGTTGTAAATACAGATAGCAACTACGACGAGGCATTTTGGAACGTTCTCGAGATGGACGTAAAGGGCGGACAAGCATCGCTTGTGGCACAGACCAAAAAACTCGATTTCCGCGTGGCTTTTTCGATGCGCTATAAGACGAGCATCAGCGGCAACGAACCCGTGCTTCGTCCAGAGCTTATCAAGAAAGAGGCTTGGGTGGGCAACCGCGTGAGCATCAACTGTCAGCAAGGTACAACGGCAACTATCGAGAAGTACATAGGAGTATGCTCAACGCTCAACTACAGCGCCGACAAACTCCGTGCTGCTGCTGACACTCAGGCAGAAAAAGCTATCGGCAAAGGCTTCGACACCATGCTACGCGAACATGTGGCTGTGTGGGCTGGCAAGTGGCGCCATTCCGACATAAAGATTGAAGGCGATGTAGAGGCTCAGCAGGCCATTCGCTTCAATATATTCCAACTCAACCAAACCTACACTGGCGAAGACGATCGACTCAATGTTGGCCCGAAAGGCTTTACGGGTGAAAAATATGGCGGCACAACATATTGGGACACAGAGGCTTACTGCATACCATTCTTCGTATCTACCGCCGACCCGAAGGTAACACGCCAGTTGCTCGTATATAGATATAAACACCTTGAGCGCGCCATAGAAAATGCGCAGAAACTCGGATTCTCGGGTGGTGCAGCGCTCTATCCAATGGTGACAATCAACGGTGAAGAGTGCCACAACGAGTGGGAAATCACGTTTGAGGAGATTCACCGCAACGGCGCTATTGCCTTTGCTATTCATAATTATTTGCGCCATACGCTCGACTATAAATATTTGGAAGAGTATGGTCTCGAAGTGCTTATCGGCATCGCGCGTTTCTGGAGCCAGCGCATCACCTTCTCGGAGGAGCGTGGTAAGTATGTTATGCTTGGCGTAACGGGTCCGAACGAATACGAGAATAACGTTAACAACAACTGGTACACCAACCGCCTTGCCAACTGGTGTATGCGCTACACGGCGCAGTGCATAGCTAAGGTTAAGACCGACAATCCGCAAGCATGGCAACGCATAAGCCAAAAGACGCACTTCAGCGACACTGAGATTGAGCGCTGGCACGACATCAACGAACGTATGCACTATCCGTTCAACGAGAAGCTCAACATATTTATGCAGCAAGATGGCTACATGGATAAGGAGCAACTCACCGCAGCCGAACTGCCAGCCAGCGAACGCCCGATAAACCAGCATTGGTCGTGGGACCGCATCTTGCGTTCGTGCTTCATCAAGCAAGCCGACACGCTGCAAGGCATCTACCTCTTCGAAGATGAATTTGACACCGACACCATCGCTCGACATTTCGACTTCTACGAGCCACGCACCGTGCACGAATCGTCGCTCTCGCCATGCGTACACGCTATTTTGGCAGCTCGCATCGGTCGCACCGACAAGGCCTACGAGATGTATCTGCGCACCTCGCGCCTCGATCTCGACGACTACAACAGCGAGGCTCACGAAGGTTTGCACATAACATCAATGGCTGGCACGTGGATGTCGATAGTGGAAGGCTTTGGCGGCAAACGTGTCTACAACGGCAAACTCTTCCTCAACCCAATAATTCCAGAGCAGTGGCAAAGCTACACATTCACCATCACCTTCCGCGGTCACGACATTGATGTTATTGTCGATGCCAAAGGTACCACCATCAAGCAGCGCGGCAACGGACAGCTGAGCCTCAGCGTCTACGGACAAGAGTGCACCATCGGCGATGGCGAAGCAATGTTTGTGAAGAAGAATTGAATGAATTGTCGCATGTTATTCTGAGCGCAGCGAAGAATCTCATTGTATTTATGGAATTGGAGATCCTTCGCGTTGCTCAGGATGACAACGAAAGCGAGTTACCTATTACGTAAAACTCCAAAACTTATAACTATAAAAATGAAACGTATAATACTATTATCCATAGCTGCGTTGTCGCTATTGCCCATACATGCCCAAACCAACAACATCGCTATTCAGCATGTGGAGCCTACAAACTGGTGGGTTGGTATGCACAACCCCAACTTGCAACTGCTCGTTCATGCGCAAGGCATTGCTAACACTCGCCCCGAGATTGACTATGCTGGCGTTTCCATTGCAAGCACCACTCTCACCGATAACCCCAATTACGTATTTATAAATCTGCGTATTGCTGCCGACGCAAAACCCGGGAAATTCGACATCCGTTTTGTGAAAGATGGCGAGCAGAAAGCTACATATACATACGAACTAAAGGCTCGCGAACAGGGCTCGGCTAATCGTCAGAGTTTCAACTCCGAAGATGCCATATACCTACTTATGCCCGACCGTTTTGCCAATGGCAATCCGAATAACGATGATATGCCTGGCATGGTGGAGAAAGCCGATCGCAAAGCCGATTATGGTCGCCACGGTGGTGACTTGCAAGGCGTTGCTGAGCATGTCGACTACATAAAAAATCTGGGTATGACGGCTCTGTGGATGACGCCAGTGCTGGAGAATAACATGCCGCAGTCGTCGTATCATGGCTATGCTATTACCGATTATTATGCTGTTGATGCGCGTCTTGGTTCGCTCGAAGAGTATATACAGTTGAGCAATAAACTTCATCAGAATGGCATGAAGTTGATTATGGATATGGTGTTCAACCATTGCGGCACTAATCACTGGTGGATGAACGACTTGCCTTGTAAAGATTGGATTTTCCAATGGAACGGCAACCCAATGCGCTCGTCGTATCGCCTATCAACTGTGGCCGATTCGCATCGCTCGCAATACGATTTGCGCCAAGCTACTGAAGGTTGGTTCGATTCGTCGATGGCCGATATGAACCTTGGTAATGAGCTGGTAAAGAACTACTTCATACAGAATAGTATTTGGTGGATAGAGACGGTTGGCCTCGATGGCATTCGTCAGGATACGTATCCTTATCCAGAAAAAAATGCTATGCGCGAATGGAACTTGCGTGTGCGCGAGGAGTATCCCAACTTCAACATTGTGGGCGAAGCGTGGATAAGCGAAGCCAGCAAACTTGCCTACTGGCAGAAAGATGCGCACAACAACGATGGCTACAATTCGGAGTTGCCCACCATTATGGACTTCCCGCTTTTGGAGGCTATCTACCGCGCATTCAACGAGCAACCCAGTTGGGACGATGGCATAATACGCCTCTACAACTCGCTCGCCAACGACTACCTCTATGCCGACCCAATGCACATCATGGTGTTTGGCGAAAACCACGATGCTGGTCGACTCCTAACTAAACTCAACGGCAACGTGCAGAGTCTCAAGATGGCTACTGCATTCCTTGCTACCGTGCGCGGCATAGCTCAATGGTACGTTGGAACAGAGGTGCTTATGGAAGGCGATGCCGTGCAACACGCTTTCATTCGCCGCGACTTTGCTGGCGGTTGGGCTGGCGACAAGAACGACAACTTCAACAACCGCAAAGGAGCTCAGGCCGATATGTACGACTACACCGCGCGCCTCTTCAACTATCGTAAGACGAGCGACGCTCTTCGCCATGGCGATTTGCTACACTTCTTGCCCAATAACGAGGTGTATGTATATTTCCGCTACACCGCTACCGATTGTGTAATGGTGGTTATGAACAACAGCAGCACCGACCAAACGCTCGACACCCCACGCTACGCAGAGATGCTCAGCCACTACACCACTGGCACCGACATAATTACGAATCAGAAAATTGACCTCAGCAATATCACCATCAAAGGCAAAACGGCAATGGTGATTGAGTTGAAATAGAACTAATTATAATTAGCAAACCTTACAACATAGGCGACACACATACTAATAGAAATAGCATTTAGAATAGTCCAAGCGCAAGGAAATCGTGATGATGACCTTGCGCTTTTGGTTTTTCGATAGCTATAAATATGTTTTGTTGCAAAAAAACGTCCGAAAAGGTATATAATGTCTACCATTTTGAATGAAATCTTGCAAATACATTTATACCACACTTCGGTTTGCGCGCATATTTATAATATCCATAATATTATTTACGATGCTGATGAGTGCAACCGTCATAAATAGCGAAATGGCAGCGGTGATTATAGGGCGGGCGTTGCAGACAAACCACTTGAGCAATTCCGTTTCAGCGCTGAAGTTGAATAGTGGAACGTCGGTTGGCATCGACATGACAAAAGCGATGGTAGCGCCGCCGCTGATGATGCCCACTACGAAGGCTGCCACCATTGCCATTTTGTAGCGGCGAATGGTTGCTTCTTGGTGCTGCTTGATATACTCAACAGCATTGAGGCGTTTGTTGAGCGAGGCCATAAACGCTTCACTATCATCGAACTGTGGTTTGCTCGCAAGAAAGAG
Source organism: Bacteroidales bacterium (assembly GCA_017539645.1). Classification (GTDB taxonomy): domain Bacteria; phylum Bacteroidota; class Bacteroidia; order Bacteroidales; family Marinilabiliaceae; genus W3P20-009. The sequence goes on along the minus strand of JAFYCM010000057.1, from coordinate 29 downwards.
CTCTTCGATGGCTTTATCTTTATTTGTAT
>JAFYCM010000008.1 GCA_017539645.1 Bacteroidales bacterium | reverse complement strand
ATAATGAAAATGCATAATGAAAATGCATAATGAAAATGCATAATGAAAATGCATAATGAAAATGCATAATGAAAATGCATAATGAAAATGCATAAATAGCTACATAAACGAAAAGAGAATTTATGGAGACGGTTGATAATCTAAGTAATAGAGGACGATTCGTAAAGGTGTTGATGACGGCAGTGACGGCAATCTTTGCTGTAGTGTCGTACATGTTGGCAATACTCATTGTCAAGTGGGACGAGCCATCGTTGATAAACGTTGTGCTCAGTCGCGACAATGTGATTTCGTACGTATTCATAGTTATCTTCTGGGGCGCGATAGATTCGTGGTTCAACCTCAATGAGGTCTACCGAAGCCGTTCGTATGCATACGTTGTGTTGTTCCATATTATGGAGAGTGCGCTGACCTGCGTGATGCTGGTCTTTACGCAGACGATGCTTGGTTTGCCTATCTACAATCGCGCGTTTGTCATCTTGTTTGGCGTTATAGCAAGCGTATTGAGCATTTCGCTGAAGATAACGTTCTACATAGTTATGCGTAGAATGCGCAGCAGAGGCCGTAACATAAAGCACATCGTGTTTGTGTGCGACAAGCAAGGCGAAACGCTGCTCAAACTAATATTGAAAAACTTCGAGTGGGGCTATCGCATCACGTCGCTTGTGGGCGATGAGTACATAGTAGAAAAATACAAAGACCGTTTCCGTACTTATAACATCAACGATGTAGATTTTGCATCGATACTTACATCGAAAGTTGAGGAACTTATCTATGCGTGCGACATCGATAGTATGGAGCACATAAAGCACATCATCGACGTTTGCACCGACTTTGGCGTTATGTTCCGTCTCTGTTCGTCGTTCTTCAACCGCTTGTCGTCCAACGTGCAAGTGCGCTATTTCGATACACAGGCCGTACTCACCATTTGTAATACACCAACCGACTACACAGGTCTACTTGTCAAGCGTGTGGCCGACATTTTATCGGCACTTGGCGTGATTATCATAGGTATGCCGTTCTTCCTATTAGTGGCATTGATAATAAAATTGGACTCTAAAGGCCCAGTATTCTTCAAGCAGAAACGTTCGGGATTGCGCGGCAAGACGTTTAATCTATACAAATTCCGCACAATGGTTGTAGGCGCCGACAAGATGAAAGCCGAACTTCAGGCGCAGAACGAGATGTCTGGTCCTGCCTTCAAGATGACCAACGACCCGCGCATCACTCGCGTTGGCCGATTCCTTCGCAAGGTAGGTATCGACGAATTTCCGCAGTTCATCAACGTGTTGCGTGGCGATATGTCGATGATTGGACCACGTCCACCGTTGCCCGATGAGGTTGCTAAGTATGAACGTTGGCAGATGCGCCGACTCTCCATGCGTCCGGGCATAACATGCTTGTGGCAAGTGTCGCGCGAGCGCAACAGCATCACCTTCGACGAGTGGATGCGCTTGGATATGGAGTACATCGACAACTGGTCGATTTCGCTCGACATAGTAATAATATTGAAAACCGTGCGAACAATGTTTCGCGCCGATGGCAAGTAGCCCATGACGAGAAAGAAGTTCATAATAGTAGCCATAGCCATTGCGGTAGTTGTAGCAGCTATCGTGTCGTATAGAGCGTATTGCAACCGCTTGATTCCCGGCAAAGAGCGCATGGCTCAGATTCTTTCCGATATATATATTGCCGATGCCGTGGTGCAACACAAAACCAAGGAGAAGAGCAAGGATAAGGTTATTGAGCATATTTACAAGTCGGTGCTTAGCCACTACGATCTCACCAAACCCGAGTTCGACTCGATAATAGCATGGTATTCGGCGCACCCCGAAAAATATAGCGAAGTCTATTTCGAAGTTGTGGCGCTTCTTACGGAGCGTGAGGCTCGCTTCGGTCAAGTGCTGCAAAAGCGCGATTCCATTTCGGCGCTCATAGATAAGATGCGCGATTCGCTGACGGTGAATTACTGGAAATATGGCAAAGAGGTTATTCGCTTACCATTTGCCCCTAAAGATACATTTCCCAAAAACCTTGTGTTTGAGGTAGATGTAGATTCGATTAGTGGCGGCACGGTGACGCTTGAGATGACCTATATGTTCCCGCACAAAAACGAGGCGCGCGACACGTGCTACATGCAACTTATTGCAGTGTACAACGATACCATAGCCGACACCACACAATGCCTCATAAACCGAAAAACCATTCGTCAGACGGCTACCATAGAGCAACAGATTCGTGACACTTTGGCTGCTACAAAACTTAAGGCTACATTGCTAACCTCTAAGCAGTTGAAAAAAACTACTGCAAACCTCTCGGCTATAAAGTTTCAATATATACCATACGAAGTAACCGATAGCATAACATTCGATGAGGTTCAGCTCCCACCTATATTTTCGTACTGATGGTACACTCGGTCACTATCCAGTAATTTCGGTCGATGCCAATGGCGTAATTACCGAAGTTATTGAGAATGAGCGCATGGCAGAGATGGCTCATACGCGATTTTTCACTGGCGTAATTATTCCCGAAGTCGATACCACAAAGATTCGCTTTGGCTCGCGTGAAAAATTTTGCCGTTCGATGCGCGAATTGGTTGATAATGAGCATCAAATAGCCGCGGGGAAGCGCACGGGATTGTTGCTGTTGAACGGTTTCGACCTGAACGAGTTCTGCATCGACGGCATAAGTAATAGGCTTATAGTAAATAGATTAGTCTAACCAACCAACATAATATTTATGCATACATACGTAAAAACAATGGCATTAGTAGCGGCATTCGTGACCACTCTGACGTGTGCTGCAAAAACGGTAGAGGTAGCCTCGCCCGACAATCGATTAGTAGTGAAAATTAGCGAAGAAGGCGGCGCACTCTCATACGTAGTCAACTACGACGGACAAGCGATGCTGACCAAGTCGCGTCTGGGCTTTGTGGCTGAGTTTGGCGATTTCTCGAAAGGCTTGACAATCGATTCATCGACGATTTCGCGCGTAGATAATGAGTTCGACCTCGACCGCATAAAAACGGCGCACGTGCACTACGTAGCCAACGAGTTGAAGGCGTATGTACATAACAATATTGGTAGCTATGTGGTGACGTTCAGCGTGTCGGACAACGATGTGGCGTTCCGCTACGAAGTTCCGCGCCAGAATCGTGGCGAACGTGGCTGCATACGTATGATGAAAGAGCAGACGACGTTCAACTTTAGCGACAACACAACCACCTTCCTCTGCCCGCAAAGCGATGCTATGATTGGCTGGAAACGCTCAAAACCAAGCTACGAAGAGGAGTATGCGCTTGATGCACCGCTTACGGCAAAATCGAAGTTTGGCCATGGATACACTTTCCCGTGCCTCTTCAAAGTTGGCGAAGTTGGTTGGGTGCTCGTTAGCGAAACGGGTGTCGACAGCCGCTACTGCGCAAGCCACCTCAGCGACTACGCAAGCGAAGGCTACGAACTCGCGTTCGCTATGCAAGAGGAGAACAACGGCAACGGCACGGCAGAACCAGCGTTCGCGCTTCCAGGCGTGACACCTTGGCGCACCATCACCGTGGGCAAAACGCTCGCTCCGATAGTAGAGACAACGGCTGCGTGGAACACCGTTCGCCCGCTCTATAGCACTGATAATAAGTATGTATACGGCAAAGGCACGTGGAGCTGGATTCTCTGGCAAGACAATAGTATCAACTACGACGACCAAGTGGCGTTCATCGACCTCGCTGCGGCTATGGGCTATAGCTACACGCTTGTCGACTGCGCTTGGGACATAAATATAGGCCACGAGCGAATGAAGCAGCTCGCCGACTATGCGCGTTCGAAAGGTGTGAAACTCTTTGTGTGGTATAGCTCGAGCGGCTACTGGAACGACATTGTGCAAAGCCCTATAAATATTATGGATCGCGCCATCACGCGCAAGGCAGAGATGAAATGGCTTAAGGAGATTGGCGCTGCCGGCATCAAAGTGGACTTCTTTGCGGGCGACAAGCAAGAGACGCTGCGCCTCTACGAAGACATCCTCTCCGATGCCAACGACAACGGCCTGATGGTGATATTCCACGGCTGCACGCTGCCTCGCGGTTGGGAGCGTATGTATCCTAACTATGTTGGCTCTGAGGCAGTTCTCGCTAGCGAAAACCTGATTTTCGAGCAGCACTTCTGCGACGTGTTTGGCACCAATGCCATGCTTCACCCATTTGTGCGCAACGCTGTGGGCTGCATGGAATTTGGAGGCTGCTTTATGAATAAGTATATGCACCGTAGCAACGCCAAAGGCAACGTTCGCCGCACTTCTGACGTGTTTGAACTCGCAACCACAATTCTGTTCCAAAATCCGATACAGAACTTTGCCCTTGCGCCAAACAACCTCACCGATGCACCCAAAATCTGCATGGATTTCCTCCGCAGTGTGCCTACCACGTGGGACGAGACGCGCTTCATAGATGGCTATCCTGGTAAGTACATTGTGCTCGCGCGCAAGAGTGGCGGCAAGTGGTACGTTGCCATAGCTAATGGCACCGATAAAGAACTGTCTATCAATACCATGAATCTACCATTTGCCGACAAAGAACTTGTCGATTGCTATAGCGACGACAAAGCCGGCAAACCAACGTTCGCCGAGGTTAAGTATAAGAAGAATGCTAAGTTGCGCGTAGCTCCGCTCTCGGGCGTGGTATACGTAGGTAAATAGAAGTAAAAAGGGGAGAGCGTATAGGGTAGTGTAGATAGTAGTTCTACACAACGCTCTCAACTCTCAACCAAAAGGCTGCTCTTCGGAGCGGTCTTTTTTGTTTCCGAGCAGAGAAGTAGAAATCTGCCTAAATCAGTGGCTTTTTCATTTGAAGCATTATACACCTAATTGAACCAAACAAACGAAATACTCGCCTATAAATTACAAAACACGAAGATGAACCACGGAATACACGAAAAGCACCGAACTTCTGCGATTTCTGTGATTACAAATTCATCCAATCTGCGCAATCTGTGCGCTTATAATCGGAAATCGTAACTATTTTTACACAACTCAATTTGTTGACCGATGCCTCTCTCAAAGCATAAACACATAGCAGTCATTGGCGTGGTTGCGCTTGCCGCGTTTGTCTATTTTGCGCTCTGCTATCAATATCATTTCTACTACAAAGAGCAGAACCAAGTTTTCTTGCTCACTGCGGACTTCTTCGGGTCGTATACCTCAACGCCGGCGTGGCTTGCCAACTACATTGGCGACTTGTTCACCACCTTCTTCTACTACAAATTCCTCGGGCCGTTCATCGTATCGATGTGCATATTTTTGTTGGGTATATATATATATAAAGCACTATCGTTCATCAGGTTACGCCATATAAAAACTATTGCGTGTATAGTAGCTGTAATAGTAATGCTGCTCGAGTTTGCCTTCCACTTAGACATCAACTATCAACTCGCAGCCACCATCGGTAAAATAATGCTTGTTGTAACTATCTGGCAATCAATATTTATGTACAAACGCTGCCGTTGGTGCGCGGTGCAGCCCATAATTATATTTACGCTCGTAACTATCCCTTATGGCAAATACTACAAGGCTGATATTAAACAATATATAGGTGCAATTCACGCCCCAGAAACCATTCTCGAAAGCGACTTTGCAGTGGACAACGAGTACTATTTCGGCAATTATCGCCGCGTGCTCGATATTGTGCAACACGCGCCCGCCGAGCGCATCACCAAAGAGATGCTCTTTTTCTACTATCTATCAGCGGCGCAGGTGGGTGAGCTACCTGAGCATCTGCTCGATTTTAGCAATCCGTATCTTGGAACTTTCGAGAATATTGGCCCGCAGACGCCGCACATACTTATAAATAATATGAACGAGCTCTATTGGCTCGTAGGCGACATGACCTACGCAGAGCGCGCTGCCATGATGAACCACGTCTTTTCGCCGCAGAACCGCAATGTGCGCATGGTCAAGCGAATGGCGGAGATTAACCTCGTGACCGCCGACACCGCTGCGGCTATGAAATATCTGCGCGTGCTCGAGCGGACGCCTATCTACAGGAATTGGGCGCAACGCCACATGCCGCATAATCAGAGTGAAGCCATAAAGCGCCAGATAGTTACGAAGCAGTCGCTTACGAATGCGACCGACACCATGCAGTATGGCGACAATGCATACGTAATACTTACGCAGCTGCTCAACTCGAATCCTGCGAACGATGCCGCACTTAACTACCTGCTGTGTAGTGATTTGCTATTGAAACAGATGGATACCTTTTGGCGCGACTACAATAAATACTACGGCACGCGTCAGCACCGTAAATTATACGACGAGGCGCTCTGCATCTACCTTGCTGGCACCAACGCAACGCAAGAACAGTGGCAACAAGCCGGCATCAGTGCCGATGTGATTGCGCGCTTCGACGCATACAGCCAGCAGCGCGGTAATAGTTCATATTCAGATACTTATTGGTATTATTTCGATACGCATAAATAACGTTCGTATGTTCAAAAGATTATCCGGCTTTGCCACGTGCATCATATTTATGACGAGTTGCCTCACAACGCCCGAAAATGCTACGTTTGTCGACTCTCTGCCGCCCATCTATCCCGACTACACCGATGTGACAATTCCGCAAAACATTGCACCGCTCAACTTCTTGCTACGCACCGCTGCCGACGAGACCTACGTGACCATCGACAGCGTATGTATGTCGCACCATCGCGGCAATGTAGCCACTTTTGACCTCGATGAATGGAAACGCCTAATGGAGAGGTCGGCGAATAAGGATTTGCGAGTAAGTATATATATAAAAAATGATAGCAAATGGATTGAATACAAGCAGTTTACGTGGCACGTTGCGAGCGATAGTGTTGATGCGTTTCTTACCTATCGCCTCATTGAACCCGACTATGAGATTTATCAGAATATAGAACTGCGCGAGCGCTGCGTAGAGAATTTCGAAGAACGCAACATAAGTACGTACAAGATTGTGGGTAACCGCTGTATGAACTGCCATACGTATGCCAACCGCGATGCCAACCGCTCGATGATGTATGTGCGTGGCGAAAACGGTGGCGCTATTCTCAACACCAACGGCGTACTGCGCAAACTCGACATCAAAACACCCGATATGATTTCGCCGAGTGTCTACTTCCACTTCAGCCCGACGGGGCGCTACGCGGTCTTTTCGTCGAACGTGATTATTCCGGCGTTCCATAGCAAGCCAAGCCGCCGCCTCGAGGTGTACGACAGCAAGAGCGATGTCTACGTTGCCGACTTGGATGCGAACAAGATTATAAGTAGCCCACTGCTCAACGACAGCACCGTGTTCGAGACCTTCCCAACCTTCAGCCACGATGGGCGATACATATATTTCTGCACTGCGCCAAATGTAGCGCGAATAGAGGATTTGCAGTACAGCCTCTGCCGCATCGCTTTCGACGAAACTACGGGCACATTAGGTACTCAGGTCGATACTATTATAAATGCGCAAAATGCTGCTATTGAGGGCAAAGGCTCAGTTTGTCACCCGAAAGTTTCGCCCGATGGAAAGTATCTGCTATACACCGTGGCTGCCTACGGTACGTTTCCCATTTGGCACACCGAATCGGACTTGCAGATGCTTGATTTGCAGACTGGTGCGATAGATACACTTGCCGTGGTGAATAGCCAAAAGAGCGACACATATCACAGTTGGAGCAGCAACAGCCGTTGGTTTGTATTTGCCAGCAAGCGCGACGACGGGCTCTACGGCAAGCCATATTTTTGCTATGTAGATGCCAACGGCAAGGCGCATAAACCGTTTGTTCTTCCACAAGAGAGTCCGACCTTCTACGACTATAACCTGAAGAGTTTCAATATACCCGAGTTGGGTAGCGCACCACTACCGTTTACCGCCGAAGCCGTTGGAAGAGCCATAAATATGAAGAGCGAAAGGTTTGAATAGTCAGCTGAATTTCAATTCGTAAGTAATACGTTGCGTATCGAGATTTATAGATTGAAAGTTGTATATATATAGTTATAAAATGAAAGCTACAAACGCGGTGTTTGCAACACTTCTATTCAAAAGTTTCAATTTTCAATTATGAATTGTCATTTTATCAAATCTCAATGTTAATTTTGCGCCTCGAAAAAAAGAAAAGAAAAACGCAATAACATGAGTCGCACAAGAATTTCCGAGATACTGAGCAAGGCTCAGGCTGGAGAAGACGTATTGGTGAAAGGTTGGGTTAGAACCCGCAGAGGCTCTAAGCAAGTAAACTTCATAGCACTCAACGACGGTTCGTCAATAAATAATCTTCAAATAGTTGTAGACGTAAATAATTTCGACCCCGAACTGATAAAGAGCATAACCACAGGCGCTTGCATTGCTGTGAAGGGTAAACTTGTGGCATCGCAAGGTGCTGGTCAGGCTGTTGAAGTGCAAGCTACCGAAATAGAACTCCTCGGTGCGTGCGACGATACTTATCCACTCCAGAAGAAAGGTCACACGATGGAGTTCCTCCGCGACGTGGCTCACCTCCGCCCACGTACGAACACGTTCGGCGCTGTGTTCCGCATTCGTCACAACATGGCTTATGCTATCCACAAATTCTTCCACGAGCGCGGTTTCTACTATTTCCATACGCCTATCATCACCGCATCGGACTGCGAAGGCGCTGGACAGATGTTTCAAGTAACTACAAAGAATCTCTATAAAATTGAGAAGGACGAGAACGGCGCTATAAAATACGACGACGACTTCTTCGGCAAGCAGACGAGCCTCACAGTTTCTGGTCAGTTGGAGGGCGAGCTGGGTGCTACGGCCCTGGGTGCTATCTACACCTTCGGTCCTACGTTCCGCGCTGAGAATTCGAATACCCCTCGCCACTTGGCTGAGTTCTGGATGGTTGAACCTGAGGTTGCTTTCAACGATATTACCGACAATATGGACCTCGCCGAGGACTTCATCAAATATTGCGTGAAGTGGGCTCTCGACAATTGCGCCGACGACCTCGCGTTCCTCAACAAGATGATCGACAACGAACTTATCGACCGCTTGAAATTCGTCACCGAGAACAAGTTCATCCGCTTGCCTTACACCGAAGGCATCAAAATTCTTGAGAAGGCAATCGCCGATGGCCATAAGTTTGAATTCCCAGTGTTCTGGGGCTGCGACCTTGCATCGGAGCACGAGCGCTTCCTCGTAGAGCAGCACTTCAAATGTCCGGTTATACTTACCGACTATCCGAAGGAAATAAAGGCCTTCTATATGAAGCAAAACGACGACGGCAAGACCGTTCGCGCTATGGATGTGCTCTTCCCGAAGATTGGCGAAATCATTGGTGGTTCGGAGCGCGAAGAGAGCTACGACAAGCTTCTCAAACGCATCCAAGAACTCAATATTCCTATGAAAGATATGTGGTGGTATCTCGATACGCGCAAGTTCGGTACGTGTCCTCACTCAGGCTTCGGCCTCGGCTTCGAGCGCTTGTTGCTCTTCGTGACGGGTATGCAGAACATCCGCGACGTGATTCCTTTCCCACGTACCCCGGGTAGAGCCGACTTCTAAATAAGTAAGACTTAATAAGTATAAAGTAAAAAAGGCTCTGTCGCACTTCAATAGTTGCGGTAGTGCCTTTTACTTTTATAGGTAAATAATTTTCACTTTCGGTTGATGAGACGCATCCTAATTGGCAATCGCATTCTTGTGCTCGACACGGTCGTACGTATTGATAATGAACATACGTATGAGGCTATTTTCAAGTATTCTAACCCCAACGAGCTCAAACATTTTGTGGATAAGTTTATATCACACAGCGATTTAGCCTCAGGTTGCATCTATTTTCACGACGAGGATTTCCTATGGCAGCAATTCTCTCAACTATACAGAGTTGAGCCGCGGGGCGAAGTGTTTGTTCTGAGTGAATAGCAGTTACATATACACACACATAAACAGCTCTGCGTACGCGGGTTAGCAACAGAAATGCGTGCAACAATTTTCTTTTTCGCCTAATAATCAGTATTTTCTCGCACGAATATTAAATCTCTACGTAGGCCACACGGTCGGTATGCTTAATGCAAGTGTTCGAACTTCTCACACTTCGTACGCAGAATTGTAAATCACACATAAACATAAGTAATATGAAACGTATTCTACCGCTTGCACTATTGGCGTTGCTGACGTCGGTGCGCAGTTTTGCTGTTGATGTTACAGCATTGTTTTCAACATCCGATTCTACCAAGATTCAGTTCGCCAAAGCAAACGTTTCTCTTCTCAATCATGCATTGTATGAAGATTCTGTAGCGACCGAATGGTCGTGGATTCTCGAAAATTATGGTACTCAGCAGTTTGCGTGGTCGTGCAATCTTCTGTCGAATTACTCGTCAGAGTCGATCGAAAATACCGATTATGCCTCGCTTGCCGAAATACCATCAGATAAAGGTGGCGATTGGGGCGTAAATATCGCAGATGAGTACGCTCAAACTTGGCGCACTCCTACATACGAAGAGTTCGATTACATATTGAACAAGCGCGCAAATGCGACCGACCGCCGTTGCCAGCTCTACGTCGATCAGGAATATTACGGCTATGTGTTGTTCCCCGACGAGCCGTCGAAAGAGCTTCAGTATTATGTGTCTCTTATTAGCGACGGCGCGCTTCACCTCACCGGCAACGAAATGTCAGCATTCTATGAAAAGGAGGCCGTCATTCTTCCATTCAACAGCAATTTGAACGGCGAACGAGCCTTCTTCTGGACTTCGACTGGCTACGACACTTCGTCGGAACGCGGCGATGCGCCGTACTCGACAGCCATGGCACTTGGCATCAGTAGTCAAACGGGCGCTACAATTGAATGTATTTCGCGCGACTATAAAAGCTACGTACGCCTTGTGCGTTCAGTCTATAAAGTTACGGCAGTGCCGAACATGACGGAACGCGGCGAAACGGCCGTTGGCTATAGCTACGGCGAGCCTATAAATATTGAACCTCAACCTAAGGCTGGCTACGAGTTCTACGCTGTCTATGGTGGTTCGGTCGACGATGGTCTTATGAAAATCGACTCCGTGGCAGGCGACACCGAAGTTATAGCATACTATCGCAACGAGGCCAAGAAATACATATTCCCCGAAGGCCGTCAAGGGCAACTCATGATGCAGTCGAACGAAACCGCGTTGGTTACGTACGAAAATTGGGACTACGACGAGCAGAGCGGTAGCTACACAAGCAAGATGATTTCCGTAGCTCCAGGCGAATGGGGTAACGCGTCGTACAACTGGCTGGTGCTCGGCTTGGGCGATGTTGTCAAGATGTATGTAGAATCAGAATTGACGTTCGAGGAAAATTTCCATCATAACGATGACGACGAAGGAGAACCCACCACACAGACGTTCGCATACGAATTCAAGAATTGGCGTATTGTCGGCAATAATGGACAGGACGTCGACTTCATCTCTGCCGAGCAACTCACCGATACTATACTTACGTTGAATATTGATGCTAATATGCCTGATACTATGTACGTTATGGCAGAATATGCAGAAAAAACGCACGTCTCGTCGATACAGAGTTTAGAGACTCTGCTGAACAACTTGAGTAATTATAGTAGTGAATATGAAAATCCTACGTCGATAGTGCTCGAAGACTCGATAACTACACGGCACAACGTTGCCGAAATGTCGGTAAACTTTTTGGAGTCTGTCATTCCGTCATCGCTACACATGCTGAGCACCGTCGGCGGCAGGTACACAGGCGAGTTCATAGCTACCGACGCCGAAATTTCCGACCTCATAGTGCAGATGAAAGGCGGTCTCTTCGAGAATATCGATTCGGGTGCTGTGGTGCAAGACCTCTACTTCGACAACACTGCGATATACATAACTGCCGCCGACACAGCCAATTGGACGGTACGCGGCGACACGCTGTTTGTAGATATTCTGGCAAGTCAAGTCGGCGGTAGCGTCGAAGGCTTTGCGCTTGCTGGACACGTGATTGTTAGCGACGAACTGAGCGCCAAATATCCACATATCATACTTTGCATCATCGGCGAACTGAAACCTACGGGCAAAGTGAACGGTTTCTACTATAACTACAGAGCCGACGAGAACACCAAGGCCGTCCGCCTGCGCGAGGTGCAGCCAATCCGCCTCGACAACGGCAACAAGTCGGGCGGCTCGTGCAAGATGGCTTCTACGTATGCCGACTTCGGCGTAAAGAGCGGCATAAACGGCTATATATATAGTAACGAAGAACTTACGAAGACTTCGCGACTATTCACCGTAGATGAGTTTGCATGCGGCGTTGTGGCATATTGGCTCAACTACAGCGGTGCGGGCTACACTGGCGACTACACCGCCAAATGGCGTCAGGGTCCGCAATATCCGGTTCTTGCCCGCTCGGCCGACGAAGCGCTCTACGGCATCGACTACACCTGCGACGAGAAAGACGCGGACAACATAACCAAAGCTCCGCGATTCGTCAATGCCGGCGACGAAGTGACCATCGAATACGCAATGAAGCCGACCCAGATTCTTGTTGACGGCGAGGAGATCACCCTCGGCGACGCAAGTGCTACGTTCACCATGACAGCCGGCAACAAACACGTTGTCATCAGCTTCGAAAAACCTACCGCCGTCAGCACCATAACTGCCGACAAAGGCAAACGTGGCGACATATATACGCTCCAAGGCACGAAAGTAGCCAACCCGTCGCGCGGTTTGTACATTCAGGACGGACACCTTGTGATTATAAAGTAAAAGATTGATAGCGTGATAAATGGCTGCATCGTACATACCTATGTATATACAGCCATTTATCACTTGTTAATCATTTTTCAGCAAGGTTGCGTTGGAGAAGAATATAAAAATGCTACCTTTGCGGCTCGAAAACTCTCGGAGTAAGAAAAATATATTATAAAATAGAACAATGAAAGAAGGAATTCACCCGGACAATTACCGCTTGGTAGCTTTTACCGACATGTCCAACGGCGAGACATTCATCGTTCGCTCTGCAGTGAACACTAAGGAATCTGTAGAAATCGATGGTGTTACTTATCCACAAGTAAAGCTCGAAATCTCGAGCATGTCGCATCCGTTCTACACTGGTAAGATGAAACTCGTCGACACCGCTGGTCGTGTTGATAAGTTCATGAACCGCTATCAGAAGCACTTCGAAAACCGTAAGAAATAATCTTACGTATAGTACGAAGCGAAATTGTCCTTTGCTCTATGAAGTGAAGGACAATTTTTTTATGCCTACTTATGAACGAAGCCGCTAAACACACCGAAAAAGTATCGTAATTAACACAAATTCCAAGTAACAGCGATGTTTACATAAAAAAGGTTAATTTTGCGGTTCAAACACCTAATCAATGAGATTAACATTCGCAAAACTTCTCCTTGTCGGGATAGCAACGTTTAGCACACTATCGCTGCGGGCGCAAGACCCCGTAGTGGAGATAAAAATGGTGTCTGAAAGTGGCTACATTGCTTGTGACTCTTACGATCCTCATCCTACCATAAATCTTAATATTCCGTCTAAATATTCAACGGCGGAGGTGATTCGCTGCAATGAAAACGTCAGTAAATACGTATGCAAAAACGGCGAAATTATACATGAGGGTGTTACCCAGTATGCACTTAATGTAAGTATAAAAGGCGGCGATGTAACTGCTATGGGCGGCGACTATACCATAAAAAACAAGGTGGAAATGACGCTCAAAGGCGATGAGACCCATAATTTCTACTACATATCTATATCGGCGCAAGACCCAACGCAAGGCACGCCGATAAAATTCGTTGGTGATTCGCTGCGCATTGATGTCTATGCTACACCTACGCCCGAAATATTGAACGGCAATCGCCTTTGCGGCTACGACCAGCAACTCGCTGCCGACACCAAGTGGAGCGATATTTCTACATACAGTTGGTCAATAGCCTCCATTAGCGATGCCGATGCGCCACACGTCACGACATTTGAAAACACCGATTCGGCTGTAGCACATATTATTACTAATACTCACCTCGCGCTGACAATGCGCCTCACCGAGACGAGTGGCAAGACGTGCGTAAGTTCCGTCGAAAAAGAGATTACGATTCTTGGCACGCCGTCGGCATCTGTTTGGCGCAAAGATTCCATAGGTATCTGCCCTAAAATCAGAGAGAAACGCGAAGGAGTAGATGCATATTTGGCAGCGTGGAATACGTATGGCGGTGTGGCTCCATACACGGTGAAGTTGTCGAATGGTGCTACATATAGCGACGTTCAGCCTGCTGAGATAAAAGGCGAGTGGGGAACTTCGGCGGAAGTGATTGCCAGTGAACTTTGGCACGACCGCATGAATATTGATAGTACTTACTCCGAGGGCGATTACTACATAGACGGCGTCAACGCGATAGAGTTCGATATTGCTGTGCCCGAAGATGTATATATAGCAGAGATTGTAGATGCCAACAACTGCGTTTCGCATTTCGGCGCAGGCGAGCATGTCTATGGCGTTGTGGACGTCTACGATCGTACGCCGAATCCGAATTTCAGCCGCGACACTCTTTCGTACGTTATAGACAAGAAACACGACTTGGAGATTCCTGTCTACGTGCGCGATAGAGGTAGCCTGGGGTCTGGCAATAGCATCACGTGGCGACTTGGCGAACAGTGCAGTGACTACGATGTGGATTATCGCCCTGAGATTGTCCGCGAAGATGACGATGTAGACGGCATATACACTGGACTTTTCCGCACAAACATGAACGGCTACATCACATTGATAGTTACCGAAACCAATACCGACGACCGCAACGGCAATGCTCTCGACGCGTCGGTTGCAGGCTGCGCTACAGAGAAAGAGGTTACGCTATATGTAGAGATGCCGTTCCGCTATCCTAACGCCATAAGTCCGAATGGCGATGGCGTGAACGACTGCTTGCGCATCGAAGGTTTGCCCGACGAGAACGATGTTTTTGTCTGCGACATGCACGGCAAGAAGGTTTTCGAGGCGCATAACTATCGCAACGATTGGTCGGCAGAAAATCTTGAAGACGGATACTATGTATACGTATTCAAAGGGCGCGGCACAAAGACAGTGAAAGAAACATTAGTAGTAAAACGCAACAAGAAATGATGCAAGCCACAAAAAAAATATTATCTGTGGTAGCTGTTGTGATGGCTACGATAACGGTAACGGCGCAAAATGAACTCATTATAAGCCAATATATACATAATAGGTATGCAGTGAATCCGTCGTTTGCTGGTGCGCGAAATGGTCTTTCGATTTTTGGCAGCTTCCGCAAACAGTGGGCTGGCATAGAAAATACGCCGCGAAGTATTCTGCTTACGGCTCATGCACCACTCAAGCACGACAACCTCGTTTTGGGCGTACAAGCTTACAACCAACATATTCATCAATCGTCGAACACCGGTCTTATGGCGGCTGTGGGCTACCGCGTGAGTACGGGCAAGCACCAATGGCTGTCGTTCGCTTTGCAACCAGGTATCTCGTTGCACAAAACCGATTGGACTAAAGTTCGCCTGATGGACGAAAATACCGACGATGTCTTTAGTGAAAATGAAACTTCTGCGGCTCCACTGCTTGGTGTGGGCGCAAGTTGGTACGGACAGAAGTACTTTGTGGGCGCATCGGTGCAATCGCTCCTTGTGAGTGACGACTTCGACCAGCGCAGTGCCAAATTCGCGCCAGGCGATGCTACATACATAGCTACAGGCGGCTATCTATTTGATATTTCCGACAAGTTCGAGCTTCAGCCTTCGCTACTTATGCGCTACAAGAAAAGCGAGGACACGCACCTCGATGCTACGCTCAGTGGCATATACAACAACTTCCTTTGGGTCAGCGCGGGTTATCGCACCGATGGCGATGCAATTTTGGGTTTGGCAGCGCAAGTGGCAAAACGCTTCCGTGTGGCGTACCATTTCGAGTTTACCACTGGCGACCTAAGCGGATACAACAACGGCTCGCACGAGATTTCGCTACAATACGATTTTATATACAAGGTGAAAGTTGTCGGTCCTAAATTCTTCTAAGCGATGAAACGAGCATTCATATATATCATTCTTCTGCTTATGGCTGCTGGCACGCGCGCCCAGCAAGTGAAGATTTCGTCTATCGACATCTTTAGCGATGCCAACATCATAAACCCTGTTGTGGTCGATTCGGTGCTCTATTTCTCGTCGAATAAGAAGAATAGCATTGCCGTAAACTATTTCAATAGTGACGAATCGCGTCTCTACCAGCTATACTACGTAAAACTGAAAAATCGCCAGCCGAGCGGTCTAACGCATAGCTTTTTCCGCAATAGCAATCGTGTATACAACCAAGTGGGCATTACCTTTTCTGGCGAGCAGCCCATAGTTACGCAAAACGACCTCGAACGCGATAGCTACCACGGACATCCATTAGGAATATTTAGCTACAACGACCGTGGCGATGCGACGAACGGCAGCGAAGTGGTGAAAAACCTTGGCAAGGGCAACGCCGCATATCCAGCAATTTCGCCCGACGGCAAAACGATGATTTTTGCCAGCGACAAAGATGGTGGCTATGGCTCGTCGGACTTGTATATATGTCAGAAAGTGGCTGGATCATGGTCCGAACCCGAAAATATGGGCCCCGACGTAAATACCAAAGAGGCAGAAACTTCGCCATTCATCCACGATTCGGGTTTGATATTCTTTGCCAGCAGCGGTCGCCCCGATAGTCGCCGACTCGATATTTACTATACATATCCTACTAAAGATGGCTACGCAAAGCCAGTCAAAGTGGACTTCGGTATAAATTCCGCTGCCGACGACTATGGCTTCTTTTATAGTAAAAACGAAGAGTGGGGTTTCTTCACCAGCAACCGTCAAGGCAAGGAGCGCATCTACTATTTCGAGGAGACATTCCCACGCTTCGACAATCCGCAGCCATACGAGGAGGAGACTCTTTGCTACACATTCTACGAGAGTTCGGCAGAGAACTACGACCCGAGCGAATTTTCGTTCAAATGGTCGTTTAGCGATGGGGCAGAAGTGGCAGGTTTGGAAGTCGATCACTGTTTCAAAGGTCCAGGTATGTACGATGTGGTACTCAGCGTTTTCGACAAAACGACCAACGAAGAGATGTTTTCGCTTGTTAATTTTCCTTTCGAGATAGAGCATAAAGAACAGCTAAAAATAAGCTGTCTTGCGGGCACCATACATGTAGGTCAAGAAGTCCAGTTTGACGTTGATGCATCGGGAGTTACGGCGTTCAAACCAACAAAATTTTATTGGAATTTTGGCCAAGGAGTGCTCGTAAAAGGCAAGCAGGTAACTACTAAATATAAAAAACCGGGAACCTACCGAGTGGTATGTGGCACAATTGATGATAAAGACAAATCGGTTCGCGTTAGCAACTACATAGAAATAACAGTTGTAAAATGAAAACTTATCACATGAAACGTTTTATTATAGCATCATTTGCGCTTATGCTTGGGCTTCAAGCAGTGAATGCGCAACCCGTTCCAGGAACCGATGAGAACATTCCATACCTCATTACATTTGGCAAAGACGGCGAAACTGCGTGGGGCGATGACAACTTCGTTCAAATAATATTTTTCTCTATACCTGCCGACCACAATTCGCCAATCTTCATTCGCGTGTTCGACCCCGATTGCGGTGGCGAGAACGATGAGATGAAAACTTCATGGAACACCAAAACAAGATTTACCGTATATGGTGGCGCTGGCTCTTGCTCCAATAAAGATGCGCAGAAATGCAACGAGAAAGGCAACTACAAGAGCGGTACAATGCTACTTACCAAGACATTTGGCTCTGAGCCTACATTCGATGGCAAATGGTACACGTTTGGTCCAATTAACCCATCAGAAGGCGAGAATCTACCTGAGTTTGGCGGACGCACATTCAAACTTGTCATAGAAGGTGCTTCGGGTGACGATGGTAATATGTACCGCCTATTCCTCTCGCGCAATGGCAACAACAACGTCAAAGTTGACGGCGCATTTGCATACTATTTCAAATATAAATTCCGTATGCACGATAGTGGCACCGAAGTGTCGCATATCTACCCATACATCGACAACCGCGTGGTTTCGATTAAGCAATCGAACTTCGACTGGGATAGCGATGGATTCCTACGTATTATCTCCGTCAGCAAAAATGGCGTGATGATGAAAACTTCTAACGACAACGAGTGGCAAAGCAGTACGCACAAGATCGACGATGCCGAGAAAAACTCATCTTGGGACATTCAAATGATAAAATCGAAGTCGAAACCGTTGAAGAATAACAACGTAGTGATATATTTGGAGAACCAGTACGGCGAACTGCTTCCGTTCTATAGTGTACCTATCGGTGGTATTCCTAAGTATAAGTATACGATAGGCGTCAAGCCCAAGAAGTAGAGCGCTTGTCGCTGTAGCACAAACCGAATAAAATAAACACATGAGAAAAATCGCGTTAACACTGATTTTGCTACAAGCAGCTTTGTGCGCAATGGCACAAAACTTCAACTTGGCTAAATATACCATGTCTAACGGCCTGCCGCAGAACTACGTTTATAGCGTAGCCCAGGATCCAAATGGTTTTATGTGGATGGCTATGGCTGAAGGTCTGACGCGCTACGATGGCATAAACTTCGTGAACTATTTCACGCGCGACTCGTTGGCAGATAACTACGTTAGCCGTCTGCTTGTCGACTCTGACAACCGTCTCTGGTGCGGTCATGGCAATGGCAACTTTTCGGTGTTCGAGAAGAATAGATTCTCACGTGTTTTTGTGCCGGGCGTAAATGCTCCTATCAAGGATATGTGCCTCGATGATAAGGGCAATATCTGGGCAGTGGAGCAAAACCAAGGTCTGATTCGCATCAACCCTAATAAGAAAACAACCACATTTTTCGACAACGAACTTATGGGGCAGCATATATACTATTCTGTAAATGCTGTCAACTCGCTCAACATCCTCGTAGGTACGTCGGATGGCCTTATGCTTGTGAAGTTCGATGCCGATGGCGAACTGAAATCAGAAACACAGATTGAAGGTACGTACGATGCTGTGAACTGTATTAGCAAGAGCTACGATGGTCGTAGTTTTTGGATAGGAACAGACGTAGGCAATGTATATAAGTATACCCATGGCGTAGGCGCAACGCAGGTCAGCCGCTGCTCCGAGTCGTGCGCAAGTACCGATATTATTACGTATGACATACGCGATATTTACGAAGACGAAGGCAACAACCTCTATTTGGCTACGTGGGGCTACGGCGTACGCGAGATGCGCTTCTCCGACGAACGTAACCAATACGTTGAGGTGCTGCAACTTACCGAAGATAACGGACTTGGAAATAATTATGTAGCGGATATTACGGTCGACCGCGAAGGCATCTTCTGGTTTGCTACGTATGGCAGCGGCGTTGTGGCGTGGATTAACAACTACTTTGCGCAATACAACACAGCCGACATCGGTTTTCAACGCAACAAAGTTTTCTCATCGGCTGTCGATGGCAACGACCTTTGGCTCGGCATGGCTAATGGCCTCATACGTATGGACGTGCAGTGTATGACCAACTTCGAGTATTTCGATAGTGCGTACGGATTGCCAACCAATATTGCTATAACATCAATATGCATAGATAAACGCCGGAAAATCACATACTTAGGTACAGAGAACGATGGCGTTTATTACCGAATGAGCGATTCTCCGCGATTCTACAAACTCAACTACGGCGCACCATCGCTCACGTGTGAGATGATAAATGGTATGCAGATAGACGAGCACCATTTATACCTTGCTACTCAAGGCGGTTTCTTTGTATACGACCTCACGACGGGCAATCCGCAACTATATACCACACTGCAGGGTTTGCCGCACAACAACATCAATTTTACGTACATAGACAAAGAGGGACAAGTTTGGCTCGGTCCTAAAGATAGCGGTATAGCGCTCTACACGCCTTACGGAGAAAACGGTACATTCGAGATTTATCGTTTGTCGGATATTCCTGTAAATATTGCCGGTATGACATTCGATAAGCGTGGTCGTATGTGGCTCGCTACGGTCAACAATGGCATAATATGTAACAATGAAGATGGCTCGATGCAGTCCATAAGCACTACCGATGGCCTTGAGAAAAACTATTGCTACGGCATTGCTACCGACGAGAATGGTCGCATCTGGGTTTGTCATCAACCGGGCTTGAGTTGTGTAGACCTTGGCACGGGTAATATTCGAGTGTTCAATGCATCGAACGGTATAAGTCAAGAATTTTCGGGCGTGTCTGCCGATAACAATGGTGACCTTTGGTTTACAGCCAATTGCGGTGCTATGCACTATATGTCGCTCTACGACAAGCGCAATAGCGTGCCGCCGCTCATCAACCTTATTGGTGTAACTATTTCGGGTAAGAAGCATGACCTCTCCGAACCTATCGACTTGCCTTATCCATACGATGGAAATGTGGCGAAGTTCGAATTCAGCTTCGTAGGCGTATGTATGAAAGACCCTATCAACGTACGCTACGAATATTGGCTTGAGATAGGCGGGTCGACTTCTAAAGACGAACGTTGGATGCCTCTTGGTATGCAGAGTCACAAAGAGTTCGACTTCCTTCCCGACGGCGACTACAAACTTCACGTTCGCGCCGTAAATAGCGACGGTGCTATCAGCGGTCGACCTCTCACAGTAGATATACATATAGACAACCCATTCTGGAAGTCGACGTGGTTCCCAATAACGATTCTATTCTTTGTGGCTGCGCTTGGACGTTTCATCACCAAGATGCGCGAACGTCAACTTCGCCAGCGTCAGCAAGAACTTGAAACTGAAGTTGCGCGTCAGACGGCTGAGTTGAGTAGTAAAAATGCAATCATCGAGCGCAAGAACAACGATATAATGGATAGTATAAACTATGCGAAACGCATACAGACGGCTATCCTACCGCCGCAGACAAGTCTGCAAGACTTCCCGTTCAAGGATTCGTTCCTGCTATTTATGCCGCGCGATGTAGTCAGTGGCGACTTCTATTGGTTCAATCGCTACGAGAACCACATAATAATCTGTTGTGCCGATTGTACAGGACATGGTGTGCCAGGTGCATTTATGTCGATGATAGGTACTACAATATTGAATGATGCTACCCGCGACCCAGAGTTGCGCCGTCCGGCAGTGCTCCTCGACCGCCTCGATCACGAGATTAAGCATACGCTTAATAAGAACCAAACCATTGAAACACAAGATGGTATGGACTGCGCGATAGTGGATATTGATCTCGATAATTTGGTGATGGTATCGGCAGCTGCACGTCGCTCTATATACACATTTATAAAAGGTAAGTTAAGCGAGATAAAAGGTACGCGCCGAAGCATAGGCGACCGCCGAAACGGTAACGAATTCGTAGAGACCACAACGCAATTCTACCCTGGAGACGTATTCTATCTCAGCAGCGATGGATTCACCGACCAATTTGGCGAGAAGACTGGCGATAAATATACCACGGGAGCCTTCAAACGTACGCTCGAAAATATCTTCGAGAAACCTATGGAAGAGCAGATGGACTACTTGAAAGAGGAGTTCCGCAAATGGAAAGGCAATCGCGAGCAAATAGACGACATACTTATAATGGGTATAAAGTTCTAATATGTACTTTGATAAAACGCGTGCAAGACCTACATTTGTGCGCAGCTAAACAAAGCACTAACAACGGATAGCAATCGTATAATTAGCCGCATAAATGTCTGAAACAAAAAAAGTTAGATTGGTGCTGGAAGACGGCACTGAATTCAAAGGAGTATCGTTTGGTAGCGAACAGTCGGTAGCCGGCGAAGTAGTGTTCAACACAGCCATGACCGGTTATCCGGAGAGCCTCACCGACCCTTCATACGCAGGTCAGATCTTAGTATCCACTTATCCTCTTATTGGTAACTATGGCGTCCCCCACGACGATAAAGATGAGAATGGACTTCCACGCTTTTTCGAGTCGGATCGCATACATATAACGGGTCTCGTTATTTCTGATTATTCATACGAATACAGCCACTGGAATGCACAAAAGAGTCTCGGACAATGGTTGAAAGAGAACAATGTGCCAGGCATTTGTGGCATCGACACACGTGAGCTCACCAAGATAATTCGCGAAAAGGGCGCAATGCTCGGTAAAATTGTATTCGACGACGATAAAATCGACTTCGTTGACCCGAACAAGGAAAATCTTGTGGCAAAGGTTAGCTGCAAAAAGCGTGAAGTTTATGGCAATGGTAAATACAAAATTGTACTTGTCGATACCGGCGCTAAATACAACATTTTGCGCTGTCTCTTGAAGCGCGACACCACCGTGATTCGCGTGCCTTGGGATTACGACTTCACACAAGAGGATTACGATGGTCTTATGCTTTCGAATGGTCCTGGCGATCCTCAGATGTGTCAAGCTACCATTGGACATATTCGTAAGGCTCTCGAAATTGGTAAACCGATCTTCGGTATCTGCCTTGGCAATCAGTTGCTTGGCATTGCTGCAGGCGCTTCTACCTATAAACTTCCTTATGGTCACCGCGCGCACAACCATCCAGTGATTCGCGTAGGCACGAACAACTGCTACATAACAAGCCAGAACCACGGTTTCGCACTTGACACCAAGACTCTTCCGGCAGACTGGGAAGCATCGTTCGTAAATATCAACGACGAAACCAACGAAGGCATCCGCCACAAGTCGAAGCCATTCTTCTCAACGCAGTTCCACCCAGAAGCAAGTTCTGGTCCTACCGACACCGAGAAATTCTTCGACGAGTTTGTAGACAACTGCAAGAAGTATAAGAAATAAATATCAATAGCACAGATACTTACAAGGGAGGCTCAAGAAAAGTCTCCCTTTGTTGTTCCTATCGCTAAACTTTGCATATACATATATTTTCACATCTACTAAAAAACGTAGCTTTGCACTATGATTTTGGTAACTGGAGCAGACGAAATAAAAGGTATTCATATCGTGGTGAACCTCTTGCAACGAGGGGCGCACGTGTGTGTAGCAAACATCGATAGCCACACATTAGACTGCTTTTTAGATTATTACGGCGTAAGGCATGAAAACATTAGTTATGCCGACGTAGATTTCTCCGATTATCAAAGCATAGCAGATATTGACGAATCGAGCCCCTTGCACGGAATAGATGTGATATTTCATTGTGCTGATACTGACATAATTAGCACGCGCAATGTGGTGCGACTGGCGCAGCAAAAAGGAGCAAAACTCTGCTACGTGGGTTCTGCGGAGGCTATTGGCACAGCAGAGCATGGCGCAATGTCGGACGAGCAGACACCGTGGCAACCAGATAGCCACAGAAGTACGTACGCTAAGCAGAAATTTTTCCAAGAGATGGAGATTTGGCGCGGTATCTACGAAGGTTTGCAAGCCGTGGTTATCTGTGCGGGCATAGCTATTGGACCGACTTCTCGCTTAGGTAGAGACGCTCATATTATGGATACTATACGTACCTCGAAGCACTATTTTGCGGGCGAAGTTGGTGTTATTGATGCACGCGATTTGGCTGAAATAGTTATCGATGCCATAAATAATACAAACTGCATTGGCGAACGCTATATTGCTGTGGGACACAATGCAAAATGCGCTGATTTACAGAATGTTTTTGCCGATAAATTGAGCACTCTAAGGCCATCATCACCATCGAAAATAGGCAAGATGTTCGACCGCATTTTTAGAAAAAACAATGAGCTCGATGAGGTGCATACGTATAATGCTCAGAAGCTGCAAAATGCTGTGCATCACGATTTTCGTAGCATCGACGACACTATCAACAATGTTGCTAACTATATAAAAAACAACGAAACTGATTATGACTAATAAAGTTCGAGAAATAATCCGCGTAAATATTCAGGGTGAAGACCGCGCCGGTGTGACAGCCGCCCTGACAGAAGTGCTTGCGGAACATCACGTAGATATATTGGATATTGGTCAAGCTACCATTCACAACGACCTTGGCTTGGGTATTCTTATAGCTTTGGATCCCAACTCCGACTCATCCTCGATACTGAAAGACTTGCTTTTCAAGGCTTACGAGTTGGGCTTGAATATAAAGTTTACACCTATCAAAATTGAAGATTACGAGAATTGGGTAGGTCAGCAAGGTAAGCAGCGTAATATAGTTACGCTTATGGCGCACAACTTGAAGGCGGCCCACATAGCCAACGTAACCAAAATAATTAAGCAGCAAGGTCTTAATATTGATAAGATTATGCGTCTGTCGGGTCGTCGCTCGCTCAACGACAATAACGACAGCGTGATGAGTGTGGTGGAATTTTCGGTGCGCGGTGTGCCTAAAGATATGGCGCAGCTAAAGACCGACTTCATCAAAGTGTCGCAGGAGACGGCCATCGACATAGCCTTCCAAGCCGACAATATGTTCCGCCGAAATCGCCGCTTGGTTTGCTTCGATATGGATTCGACGCTCATTCAAACGGAGGTTATCGACGAGTTGGCCCGTCGTGCAGGCGTCTACGACGAAGTGAGCGCTATTACCGCAAGTGCAATGCGCGGCGAGATTGACTTCCAACAGAGCTTCCGTAAGCGTATTTCGCTACTGAAAGGTTTGGACGTGTCGGT
The DNA here is from genome assembly GCA_017539645.1 of Bacteroidales bacterium. GTDB lineage: Bacteria > Bacteroidota > Bacteroidia > Bacteroidales > Marinilabiliaceae > W3P20-009. Next base: position 26,626 of record JAFYCM010000008.1, on the reverse strand, counting down.
AATGAAAGAAATAGCTGAGAATCTGCCACTTACCAATGGCGCCGAGCGCCTTTTCCGTACGTTGAAAAAATATGGATACAAGACGGCTATTCTCTCCGGTGGTTTTACATATTTCGGTAACTACCTGAAACAGAAGCTCGACATCGACTACGTATTTGCAAACGAGCTCGAGATTGAAGATGGCCACCTCACCGGACGTCATGTGGGCGACATTGTAGATGGTGCAAAGAAGGCCGAATTGCTGAAACTGCTTGCATTCAAGGAGGATATTCACCTCGAACAGTGTATTGCCGTTGGCGATGGCTCGAACGACCTACCTATGATACAGCTCGCTGGACTGGGCATAGCCTTCCACGCAAAACCCAAGGTGAAAGCCACCGCGCAGCATGCCATTTCGTCGGGCGGATTGGATTCCATACTATACTTAGTTGGCTTCCGTGACCGCGAAATCAATGGATAAAGGATGCCATAGCTATTTGATATTTATAGCTTCATAAGCATTTTTACTTCGAAAATTAACAGAACGCATAACTAACTCTTTTTCATTCGTATATTTGCTGAAAATGAGAAAATAAAAAATTATGAATAAAATAATCACTTTAGCAGCCATCGCTGCAGCGCTTACTGCAACAAGCTGCACCACCTGCAACCAACAACCAACTGAAGAAGTTCTAACCAAACAAGATGTCGACAAGAACGTTCGTGAGTTCGTTTATCCGCTTCCTACGGCGTTCCAAGTGACCGACATGCTCAACCGCATCGAGGCTGCATATATACTCGACATCTGCAACGACCAAGCTAATGCTGAGCGCTACCTCACCGAGAGCAAACGTGCGCTCAACTTGGGTATCTACTCTGCCGACCTTTGCTACGCAAGCACCTACAATCAGCAGGCAAACGTGATGGAGTATACCGAGGTTATCAAGAAACTTATCGACGAACTCGATATGACAAAAGCCGTTGACCCTGAACTTCCATCGAAACTCGAAGGTAACGAGAATAACAAAGACGAGTCGACGCAGCTCATCAGCGAAGCTTTCTACGATTGCTACGACTACCTAAACAAAAACGACCGTAGCCCAGTGGCTATCATGGTTGTGGCTGGTAGCTGGATTGAAGGTCTATACATAGCTACAAACATCTCGGAGTATACTTTTGAGAACAAAGAGATGGTGAAGATAATTATGAGTCAGAAAGAGCCACTCAACAAGTTGATGGACCTTTTGGCTAAATATCCTGGCAACAACAACGTTGAGCCTCTTCGTACTGCACTCGATCCGCTTCACGCTATCTACAACAGCGTTGACGAAAGCGGCATCAGCTTGGAGCAGTCTGATAACATAAAGGCGACAATTAGTGCCATACGTAAGGATATTGTAGACTACAACAACTAATCGACGAATAGTTACATAAGTTATGGGAGACGGCTTTGATGGGTCGTCTCCTTATTCCATTTTATAACGACACATATACATTTCCATGAGCGAAGTTCTGCTTGAAGCACTGATGCAATTGTATGCTCTTCTCACTGTGGTGAAGCACACCAACACCAAAGAGGGGCGAGCCAAGGTTGAAGAGTACCTTTCGGAGCAATTTAGCACCGAGTACGTCAAGCAATTTCTAAAGCGATACGACTACTATTTAGGCTTCTTCAACGCTACCGATGAAAGTACGCCCGAAGATGAAGCCGCGAGCAACCTCGTGGTTATGAGCCGTATATGTGCTGATATAAATAGAGAAATTGATCTCGAAGCCAAAATATTGATACTCAACTCGCTGCTCAACTTCATGCGCGAGCCTGAGATTACAGAAGAGGAGGAACTCTTCATCGACAATTTGGCTGAGCATCTGCGTATCCCGCCCAGCGATTACTGGAATTTGAAAGATTTCTCGCTCGGTGAACCGCTCAATGTTGCGGACAAAGGCTGCTTGCTACTTATAAACGGCAATCCCGACAAGCCCAATCCCGACATCAAGCATATATTTATTTCGAAACAGCAAGTGTCGGTTTGGGTGCTGCATATCAAGCGCACCAACACATTCCTCTTCCGCTGCAGCAACGAACGTAACCTCTACCTCAGCGGCCATAAGGTGGAACCGGGCAAAGTCTACCCAATGGAGCCTGGCGCTGTGATAAATACGTCGCACGTTCGACCGGTATATTACGGCCACATTGCCGAGAAATTCATCACCAAGACCGAGACGGGCCGCATCATATACAAAGCCACCGACATAGAGTATAAATTTTCCGACACCAACATAGGCATTCACCGCTTCAGCTACCTTGGCAAATCGGGGCAGCTCGTAGGTATTATGGGCGGTTCGGGCTCTGGCAAGTCGACGCTTATGAATGTTATGAACGGCAACCTCAAATTGTCGAATGGCAGCATAAGTATAAATGGCTACGACCTGCATCGCGACCACAAGAAGTTGCAAGGTGTAATTGGCTATGTGCCGCAAGACGATATGCTCAACGAAGAGTTGACTGTATACGAAAACCTTCTCTTCAATGCGCGCCTCGTTTTTAGCAACTTTTCGAAGAAACGCCAGCACGAACTTGTGGAGAAAGCCATCAACGACTTCGACCTTGTGGAGGCGCACGACCTCCGCGTAGGTACTCCGCTCAACAAGGTGCTCAGCGGCGGACAGCGTAAGCGCCTCAACATAGCGCTCGAGCTTATGCGTGAACCGTCGATTCTCTTCGTAGATGAGCCAACGTCGGGTCTCTCAAGCTTTGATTCTGAGAAGGTTATGATGTTGCTAAAACGTCAGGCGCTCAAAGGAAAGCTCGTAATTATAAATATTCACCAGCCGAATAGCGATATATATAAACTGCTCGACAAACTTGTAATTATCGACCAAGGCGGACACGTGGTCTACAATGGCAACCCGATGCAGGCCATAGTATACTTCAAGCGCAAGGCGCACTACGTAAACCCCGAAGAAAAAGAGTGTTACGTATGTGGCAACGTGAAGACCGAGCAGCCGCTACGCATCATTGAGGCGCGAATGGTAGACCCGTCGGGCAAGCTGATACGCAAGCGCAAAGTGAGCCCCGAAGAGTGGTATCGCCAATACTGCGACGAGTTTGAAGCCTCGTTCGATTGGAAATACAAAGAGCGAGTGCTGAAGGAGAAACTTCCCCCCAACCTCTACAGTGCGCCGAGCCGCGTGAGCCAATTCCGCACTTACGTGCGTCGAGACGCGCTCAAGAAGCTCAAGGACACGCAGTCGCTACTCATAAATATCTTCGAAGTGCCCATTTTGGCATTCCTTTTGGCGTTCTGCACGCGCTACCTCAACAACGCGGGCTTCTACGACCTATACACCAACGAGAATATTCCTACGTATCTATTTATGAGCGTGATAGTGGCTATTTTCGTTGGACTAAACGTGTCGGCGCAAGAGATAATAAGAGACCGCAAATTGCTTGTGCGCGAGAAGTTCTTGAATTTGAGTCGCTCGGCATATCTAAATAGTAAAATACTGAATCTCTTTGTGTTAGCGTCGCTTCAATCGCTATCGCTCGTACTTATTGGCGACTTCATTTTGGGCCTTGAAGACATGTGGCTCGGTCATTGGGCGATACTCTTCAGCACCTTCGCAACGTCGATTGTGTTTGGTCTGAATATAAGTAGTGGCTTGAAGAGTACGGTATCTATATACATACTTATACCGTTAATTATAGTGCCGCAGCTGCTCTTCAGCGGAACGATGGTGCGCTTCGACCACCTTCACGAGAGCATAACCAACAAAGAGTACGTGCCGCGCATTGGCGACTTGATGATTTCGCGCTGGTCGTATGAGGCGTTGGCAGTTTATCAGTTTACAGAGAATGAATATGAGCGCCACTTCTTCAATGCTGAGCAAAAACGCAGTGAGGCATCGTATGCAGTAACCTCTTGGATTCCAGAACTTAGCAAGATTAATAAAGATTGCGAAACGCTGCGTTCGAATGGCGAGAATGAGAAACTGCAAATGCGCTCAGAATTGCTATTTACGGAGCTTAGCAAACTTGCATCTACAAGTTTGAAGAAGTATCCGAAGCTCTTGCGCACGCTGATGTCTCCGAAATACGATGAGTCGAGCTACGCCGTAATTGAGCAGCAACTTGAGGAGCTAAAGACGCGTTACAGCGAGCAGTTCAATACCTATAATGCTCAGATTGACAGCATAAATAAAGCTCTCGTTGCGAAACTCGGTTCTACCGATGCCGTGGTGGCTCTGAAGCATCGCAATACCAACGAAGCCATCGACGAATTTGCCCTCAACAAGCGCGATTTCACGCAGATTGAAGCTTACCCCGACGTGCTTGTGCGTAAGAAGCAGCCTATCTATAATATCACAGATAACCATTGGGGACGTGCGCATTTCTACGCTCCATACAAGCGTTTTGCCGACTTCACCATACCTACGCAATGGTTCAACATCATCATGCTATGGATATTTACGATAGTGCTATATTTCACGCTCTATTTCGATCTGCTGCGCCGAGTGCTGCGCTACATCGAGAAGATTCAGATGCATCGTATGCACCGTCGACTGCAAAAACTAAGAGCCTAACCCTGAACCTAACAACCTAACATTTATATAAACATGGAAAAACTAAAAGAGGTGGTAGAGCGCGCGTGGGACGACCGCACTCTGCTACAGACGCAAGAGGTGAAAAATGCCGTAAGCGAAGTGATAGAGCTCCTCGATAAAGGCAAAATCCGTGTGGCTGAGCCAACCGAAAATGGCGAGTGGCTCGTAAATACATGGATAAAGAAAGCTGTAATACTCTACTTCCCGCTGCAAAAAGCTGAGACTGTGGAGGTTGGTCCGCTCGAATGGACGGACAAAATTCCGTTGAAGGAAAACTATGCCGAGCTGGGCGTGCGCGTTGTCCCGCCGGCTGTGGCTCGCTACGGTTCATTTTTGGAGCGAGGCGTAGTTATGATGCCTTCGTACGTAAATATAGGAGCACACGTAGGCAGCGGCACTATGGTGGACACATGGGCTACCGTGGGCAGTTGCGCGCAGATAGGTCGCGGCGTACACTTAAGCGGTGGCGTGGGCATCGGTGGTGTGTTGGAGCCAGTTCAGGCTGCACCCGTAATTATAGAAGACCACGCGTTCATTGGTTCGCGCTGCATCGTGGTAGAAGGTTGCCACATTGGCGCAGAAGCTGTGTTGGGCGCCGGCACTGTACTTACTGCATCTACGAAGATTATCGACGTAACAGGCCCTGAACCAGTAATTACGAAAGGCTACGTACCGCCACGTTCGGTAGTAATTCCTGGTACGTATGTAAAAGAGTTTCCGGCAGGCAAATTCGGCACGGCGGCGGCTCTCATCATTGGTAAACGCAAAGAATCGACCGACCGCAAGACGTCACTCAACGAGTGCTTGCGCGACTTCGATGTATCTATATAAATATAAATAAGTATAGCGATGAGCAACATAGCAGAAGAAGTGAAGCGCAGCATCGATGTGATGCGCAAGGGAGGAATAATACTGTACCCGACGGATACCGTGTGGGGCATTGGCTGCGATGCCACCAACGAAGAGGCGGTGAAGAAGGTCTACGCGCTGAAGCAACGCAGCGAGTCGAAGAGCTTGATACTGCTCGTAGATAGTCCCGACCGCATTGTGCGCTACGTGAAGGAGATTCCTAACGTTGCCTACGACATGATGACGCTCTCCACTTCGCCGCTCACCGTGATTCTCGACGATGCTCGCAATCTTGCGCCAAACCTCGTTGCCGAAGATGGTTCGATAGCTTTCCGCGTGACGAGCGAAGAGTTCAGTAAGGAGCTCTGTTTCCGTTTTCAGAAACCAATCGTGTCGACATCAGCCAATATCAGCGGACAGCCTACGGCAGCTACGTTTGCCGAGATTTCCGATGAGATAAAGAACGGTGTGGACTACATTGTCGACTTCAAGCAAAACGATAATACGCCGCATAAGCCGTCGAGCATTGTGAAGTTGAAGAACAATGGCGAGATTACTATTATACGTAAATAGCTGATAATGAATAGAGAATATCCGGTAGATATACATACGTATAAGTTTGCCATACGTACACCCATACAACTTCGCTTCAGCGACCTCGACCCATATCAACACGTCAACAATGCGTCGCAACAGCAGCTCCTCGACGTTGGCAAAGAGGCTTATATGCATCGTATTTATAAGGACAAAGGGCTCTTCTTCGCCAACAACGTGACGTTCATTTTGGCTTCGTACACGGTGGATTTCCTAAGCCAGATAACTATCGACAAGCAAGTGGAGGTGCAAACTTCGGTCTACCACGTGGGCAACAAAAGCATTCGCCTGATACAGAAGATTGTCGATGCCAACACGGGCGAGATTTTCACCGTTGGCGAATCCGTAATGGCCTGCGTAGACCTCACCACCCGCAAACCTATTCCCATTCCCGATGAATGGCGCAAAAGGATTGAGGAGATTGAGAAGAATTGAGAATTCATAATTGAAAATTGTAATTCGTAACTCATAACTCATAACTCATAATTATACTCATGGCAGAAACATTCAATATTCCCCAAGGCTCTAAAGCCGATATGTATGCCGACCTTATTGAGCAGGCAAAATCCGTAGTATCAACTGAATCAGACGTCATAGCAAACATGGGTAACGTGGCTGCTATGCTGCATTTTACGTTTGGTTTCTGGTGGACTGGCTTCTACCGTGTTATAGACGGCGAATTGGTTCTCGGACCGTTCCAGGGTCCATTGGCTTGTACGCGCATTGGTAAAGGTCGTGGTGTGTGCGGCACGTCGTGGAAAGAGGCGCACACCATTGTTGTGCCCGATGTCGACCAATTTCCCGGACACATTGCGTGCTCATCGGAGTCGAAAAGCGAGATTGTTGTGCCTATAATTATTAATGGTGACGTAAAAGCCGTCCTCGACATAGATAGCGCTCAACTTGCCACTTTCGACGAGGTTGATAAAACGTGGCTCGAAAAACTTGTGAAGGAACTCGCCGATAAGTTGGTGTGATTCAAATTATTATTTTCAAGGTCGCTATTTGCGACCTTGAAAATGTTATTTACAGCATTCCCTTTGTGCTGGGTAGCTGATAGTTATATATGTCGCGGCGAACGGCCATCTTGATGCTCTTTGCCAAGGCTTTGAAAATCCCCTCAATCTTGTGATGTTCGTTTTCGCCTTCTGCTTTGATATTCAAGTTCATGCGCGCCGAATCGCTGAGGCTCTTGAAGAAGTGAAGAAACATCTCGGTAGGCATATCACCAATCTTTTCACGTTTGAACTCCGCATCGTACACAAGCCACGGACGGCCACCAAAGTCAAGCGCCACTTGGCATAGACAGTCATCCATAGGTAGGCAAAAACCATAGCGTTCAATGCCACGTTTGTCGCCAAGTGCCTGACGGATTGCGTCGCCGAGAGCAATTGCGGTATCTTCTATGGTGTGGTGCTCATCGACGTGAAGGTCGCCTTTTACTCTGATAGTCAAGTCGGAACCTGAATGGCGACCAATCTGCTCGAGCATGTGGTCGAAGAATCCGAGGCCAGTATTTATGTTGCAAACGCCTGAACCATCGAGGTTTATATTTACGTAAATATCCGTCTCATTCGTCTTGCGCTCCACCGTGCCAACGCGTTCGCCAGCGTAGATAATCTCGCTAATCTTATCCCACGATGCCACTTTGCAGCAACGTTCAATATTCAGTGGCTCAGCGCTTTGCGTGATTAGTAATCCTTTGCATCCTAAGTTTTTAGCAAGTTGCATATCGGTCATGCGATCGCCAATCATGTAGGAGTTGGCGAGGTCGTAATCGCCTGTCAGATATTTAGTTAGCATCGCAGTGCCGGGTTTGCGCGTTGGCTTATTGTCGCTCGCATAAGTCTCATCGAAATAGACGTCGTCGAACGTAACACCTTCGTTAGCAAACGTTTGTATCATTTTAGCTTCGATGCGGTCGAATACCTCGCGCGGATAGGCCGGAGTACCCAGTCCATCTTGATTCGATACTATAACAAGTTCAAAATCAGTATGTTTACGCAAGAAATAGAGATTTCTAATTACGCCCGGAAGAAATTCGAGCTCGTCGAGCGTGTTAACTTGCTCAGTGATAGGCGGTTCTACTATTAGAGTTCCGTCGCGGTCGACGAAGATTACTTTTTTCATAATTAGAAGGTTTTCAACTCGTTAATAATAATTTCGTTCTCTTCGGGCGTACCTATGGTTATGCGCAAACAGTTTTCGCACAGCACTACATTGTGGCGGCTACGCACCACGCAACCGCGATCAGCCAATGCCTTGTAGATTTTCGGTGCATCGGTGACGCGCACAAGTAAGAAGTTTGCATCGCTTGGGAAAATGTGCTTAACCACGCCGAGTTTTGCCAATTCGCGCTGCATCTTTGCACGTTCGTCGAGAATGGTTTTTACCTGCTCGCGCATCTTCTGCTCGTTGCTAAGTGCTTCAGCTATAGTTTTTTGCGTAAGTATATTTACGTTATATGGATATTTCACCTTGTTGAAAAAGGCGATAATCTCCTCGCTCGCGAATGCCATTCCGCAACGTACGCCAGCCATGCCCCAAGCTTTTGAAAATGTCTGTAATACAATCAATTGCGGATATTTGTCGAGTTCAGTCAACCACGAAGATTCCGCAGCAAAATCTTGGTAAGCCTCATCGATAACTACAATGCCATCGAAAGAATCGAGTATTTTCTTTATCTCGTTGCGGTTTAGTAAGTTACCACTTGGGTTGTTGGGTGAGCAGAGCCAAATTACGTGCGTACGCTCGTCGGTAGCCTTTAGCACTGCGTCGGCATTGAGCGAAAAATCGTCGTTGAGGCGCACGGTGCGATACTCTACGTCGTTGATGTCGGCGCAAACACCATACATACCATACGACGGCGCAATAGCTACGGCATTGTCAACTTTGGGTTCACAGAAAATTCTGTAAATCAAGTCGATAGGTTCGTCGGAGCCATTGCCAAGCATGATTTGCGTCGGGCGAACGTTCTTTATTTTGCTAATAGATTCTTTTACTGATAGTTGCAGTGGGTCGGGGTACCTGTTGAATCCATTTGGGAATGGGTTCTCGTTGGCATCGACGAAGACGCGAGCTTCTCCCTTGAACTCGTCGCGCGCGCAGCTGTATGGCGCCAACTTCCATATATTAGGCCGTATGAGACTTTTCAAGTTCATAGTTATGGAGATATAAGTTGTAGTTTAGAGTTATAAGTATTATAGACTTTCTCGGCGAATTTTCATTGCCAAACGGTGCGCATCGAGATGCTCGTTTTCTGCCATAACTTCCACAGTTTCAGCAATATTGCGTATACCTTCGGGTGTAATCTCCTGATAGGTCATCTTCTTGCGGAAGCTGTCTAAGTTCACACCGCTGTAGGCATGAGCGTAGCCACTCGTGGGCAGCGTATGGTTCGTACCACTTGCGTAATCGCCTGCGCTCTCGGGCGTTAGGTGGCCGAGGAAGAGTGAGCCAGCGTTGCAGATGCGGTTGGCAATCTTGTGCGGTTCGGCAGTTTCGATAATTAGGTGCTCGGGCGCATATTCGTTGGTGAGGTCGATAACTTCATCGAGATTCTTTACAACTATTATACGGCTGTGTTCTAGCGACTTAGCCGTTAGTTCGAGACGAGGTAGCAATGCCGCCTGCCGCTCAACCTCTTTCATAACATCCTGCGCCAATTTTGCCGACGACGTAATTAGAATAGCCTGACTATCAGCGCCATGTTCGGCTTGCGAAAGCATGTCGGCAGCCACAAAAGCAGCGTTTGCAGTCTCGTCGGCAATGACTTCAACTTCCGACGGACCTGCTGGCATATCTATAGCTACGTCGCGCAGACTGACAGCTTGTTTTGCCGCCGTAACGAACTGATTGCCCGGGCCAAAAATCTTGTAGACCTTTGGTACAGATTGCGTTCCGTATGCTATTGCGCCGATAGCTTGCACACCGCCAATCTTGAAAATCTTGCTTACGCCAGCCACATGAGCCGCGTAGACGACGGCGGGGTTAATCTTGCCATCGGCTGCAGGTGGAGAACAGAGTACAATCTCCTTACAGCCAGCTATTTGTGCTGGTACTGCAAGCATAAGTACGGTGCTGAAAAGCGGTGCTGTGCCGCCAGGTATGTAGAGCCCGACTTTTTGAATTGGTACGGCTTTTTGCCAGCAACGCACGCCGGGCATGGTCTCGAGCGAAGGTAGTGGCTGGTCTTGCGCAGCGTGAAACTTAGCTATATTCTCCTTTGCAGTAAGTATGGCGCGTTTCAGCTCGTTGCTTACAAGATGCTCTGCTTCAGCTATTTCTGCATCGCTAACGGCAAGCGATTGAAGCGCAACTTTGTCGAACTTTAGTTCGTACTCCTTCACGGCCTCGTCGCCACGAGTGCGCACGTCGTTGAGTACGCCGCCCACAATGGACGAAAGGTCGCCGCTATCGATGTGTGGACGCGTGAGCAGTTCGCCCCATTGCGCCTTGCTTGGATATTCTACAAATTTCATCAGAGAATCATTTTTTCTATTGGCATCACTAATATACTCTCAGCGCCAAGTTGTTTCAGCTTACCTATAATATCCCAAAAATCTTTTTCCGAAACCACCGACGCCATCGACGACCAGCCTTCCGTTTCGAGGCGCGTGATGGTGGGCGCTTTCATACCTGGGAGTAGCTTCGTTGCATCGGCAATTTTATCATTAGGTATGTTGAGAACTATGTATTTCTTGCCCTCGGCGTTTTTATACGAGTCGAAGCGGAAAAGCAATTCATCGAGAATTTGCTTCTTCTCGGCGCTCATCTTGTTGTTGCCAATAAGTACGGCCTCACTCTTCATAACTACTTCGACCTCCTTTAGGTTGTTACTTACGAGCGTTGCGCCCGAGCTGACGATGTCGAAGATGCAATCTGCCAAGCCGATACCCGGCGCAATCTCCACCGAGCCTGTAATTATATGTATGTCGGCTTTGAGGTTGTTTTTATCTAAGAATCGCTTCAAAATGTTCGGATACGAAGTGGCTATCTTCTTGCCGTTGAGCCATTTGCTGCCGAGTTTATTGTACTCTTCGAGGTTGCGCTCTGGAATAGCTATCGAGAGTCGGCATTTGCTGAAATCGAGGCGCTTGATGATTTGAGCATCTTCTTGGCGCTCCTCAAATTCGTTCTCGCCCACGATGCCTACGTCTGCTGTACCACCAGCCACAGCTTGAGGAATATCGTCGTCGCGGAGATAAAGTATTTCTACTGGGAAATTCTTCGCCGGCACGAGCAAAGTGCGTTTTGCTGCATCAATCTTGATACTCGATTCGGCTAACATCGTCATTGTTTCTTCGTAAAGTCGGCCCTTGGCCTGCACTGCAATTCTTAGCATGGTATTTAGTTTTTATTGTTTATACATAAAAAAAGAAGCTTGCCCCGCAAAAGGCAAGCCTCAATGTTATTTTATCTCATTTGTTCGCACATCAAGACCGGCCTACTGCTGTAAGCTATGATGGTGATGATGATGGTGAACATTAAGAATCATATTTTTCTCGTTTTTGCGTTGCAAATATAACACTCTATTCAATAATTGAAATATGTGTTATAAGTTTTATGTATACGTATGTCGCTAAAAAACCTTTTGTATTGTATTTATGAACGCTTAGAGCGCGAGCACTCAAATTTTCTTATACAATATTGAGCTATCGCCGTAGCTGAGGAAGCGAAAATCGTGCTGGAGGGCGTAGTCGTATATCTTGTGCCAATCGTCGCCTACCACGGCAGCCACGAGGAGCAGAAGCGTGCTATGCGGCTGGTGGAAGTTCGTAATTATGGCATCGACTACGCGCAATTGGTAGCCAGGCACAATCATTATCTGCGTTTGGTTGTGCAGGAGATCGGTTTGATTGTCGTCCAAATATTGCAGAAGGGCTTGCATCGAGTCGTGCAATGTGTACGACTGTGGCAGTTTGTAGGCTTCCCATTGCAAAAGTCCGCCTTCGATAGATTGTTTTTCGAGCAGCTTCACACCAAGCCAGTATAGCGATTCGAGCGTGCGCACCGACGTAGTACCTACGGCCACGATGGGCTCACGCTTGTCGCGAAGGTTGGTTATGACGTCGCGAGTAACCACAATGTGCTCCGTATGCATAACATGCTCTTCCACCTCGTCGGTCTTCATCGGCTTGAATGTGCCTGCGCCAACGTGTAGCGTGACTTTGAGCATCTTATGGCCATCGTTCTTCAAGTCGGACAGAATCTTGTCGGTGAAGTGCAATCCTGCAGTAGGAGCAGCTACAGAGCCTTTGTGTTCGGAGTAGACCGTCTGATAACGCTCTTTATCAATCTCTTCCGTCTTACGGTTTAGGTATGGAGGAATAGGTATCTCGCCGAGGCTCTCAATAATATCGGCAAACGAGAGTCGTTCGTTGTCCCACGAGAAGCGAATCTCATTCGTTTGGTCTTCTTGTTTTAGACGCGTTACGTGGAGCGTCGTTGAACCATTGGTAGCGTTTATCTCGGCCGTCAAATCGCCAGATTTCCAGCGTTTCGAGTTGCCAACTATACATTTCCATGTAGTACTATTATGCTGCGCGAATGCCAACGCAACATCCACAGGCTCAATAGGTTCTAGACAGAAGACTTCAATGAGAGCTCCCGTCTCTTTCTGAAAACGCAGACGTGCGCGAATCACCTTCGTGTCGTTGAATACGAGCGTGGCGTTCGAGGGCAGATATTGGCCGATGTTTCTGAACACCGACTCGCCAATTTCGTTGTTTCTATATATAAGTAGCTTAGAACTGTCGCGCTCCGGAAGAGGGTAGCGGGCAATGCGTTCTTCGGGCAGTTCGTATGTATAGTTTTCTGCGTTCACAATTATGCAATTTTATTTTTTTGATATTCTATCGGGGTTTTGAGCAATGAATTTGCTCCAAGCGTCTTTGCTCGACGTGCGGCTCGACTTTTTTGCCGAGGCAACTTTCTTTGCAGCCGCTGGCATTTTGGTGAGTGCTGCCGGAACTTGACTTTGCACAAAATGGCAATATGCAGCTGCCATAGCATCTGTTGCGTCGAGGTATTTGGGTATGTCGTCGAAATGCAGAAGACGCTGAAGCACAGTAGCTACATGCTCCTTCGATGCCGCACCTTGGCCCGTGATGCACTGCTTGATGCGAAGCGGCGCATATTCATGAATAGGTATGTTGTGTGCACAAGCCACGCCCATGCAGACGCCCTGTGCGCGCCCAAGTTTGAGCATACTCTGCACATTTTTGCCGAAGAACGGCGCTTCTATGGCCAGTACGTCGGGCTTGTACGTATCCATAATTACGGTCACCTTCTCTTGGATGCGCTTGAGCTTGGCGTAGTGGTCTTCCATGCCTTTCATCTCCACCACGCCCATAACTACAACGTCGGCCTTTTTGCCATCAACTTGCAAAATGGCGTATCCAAGCACGTTGGTTCCCGGGTCAATACCTATTATGCGACCTTTCATTATTCAAAATCAACGCTTTTCATCATGGTAGAGAAGAACAAGCACTTCTCTCCTTTTTCTTTCATCATGCGGCTGCACAGCGATTTCGAATACATATCTATTTCGCCAAGCTCCTTCAGTGATTCGCATCTCCATTGGCACGAAAAGTTCTTCGTGTCGGGGCTGTCGTTTTGGTCTATCGAGTAGGCTTCGAAGTTTACCATAGGTGCAATGTCGCGTATTGTAGGTATGTACATACCACGCATCCATTCGTGCCACCATTCGCGCTCCGAATTTGCTACTATGAATGTTGTATTGTATAAATACATTGAAAAGTAAAAAGTAAGAAGTAGAAAGTTTTATGTTATAAAAACTCTGCGTTCTCTGTGATTTTATAACTAAAAAGAGTCGAGAGTTACCCGCATTAGGCTCGCTCCCAACTCTTTGTCTCTTTATGCGTGACGTTTATTAGTCAATGTATTCGAAGCCCAAGTAAGGCACGAGCACTTTAGGCATACGTATGCCATTCTCCGTCTGACCATTTTCGAGCAACGCAGCCACGATGCGCGGAAGAGCAAGAGCCGAACCGTTCAAAGTGTGGCAGAGCTGAGGTTTCTTGTCGGCCGAACGATAGCGACACTTCAAGCGGTTTGCCTGATATGAGTCGAAGTTCGATACTGACGAAACTTCCAACCAACGTTTCTGAGCAGCCGAGAATACTTCAAAGTCGTAGCAAGTAGCGGCCGTGAAGCTCATATCGCCACCGCAAAGGTGAAGAATGCGGTATGGGAGCTCAAGTTTCTGTACGAGGCTCTCAACGTGTGCAAGCATCTCTTTGTGGCTCTCCTTAGAGTGCTCTGGAGTATCTATGCGTACAATCTCAATCTTAGAGAATTCGTGCAAACGGTTCAAGCCGCGAACGTCTTTACCGTACGAACCAGCCTCGCGACGGAAGCACTGTGTATATGCGCAGTTCTTGATAGGAAGATCCTTCTCGTCGAGGATAACATCGCGGTAGATGTTGGTAACAGGCACCTCAGCGGTTGGAATTAGGTACAAATCGTCCAAATCGCAGTGGTACATCTGACCCTCTTTGTCGGGCAATTGACCCGTACCGAAGCCCGATGCTTGGTTAACTACCGTAGGAGGCATAATCTCGGTGTAGCCAGCCTTGCGAGCCTCATCGAGGAAGAAGTTGATGAGGGCGCGTTGCAAGCGTGCGCCTTTGCCTATGTATACAGGGAAACCTGCGCCCGAAATCTTCACACCAAGCTCGAAGTCTATGAGGTTGTATTTCTTTGCGAGTTCCCAGTGCGGAAGTGCATCTTCGGGAAGAGTAGGTATCTCGTTACCCATCTTCACTACTTCGTTGTCCTCGGCAGTCTTGCCAACGGGAACATCTTCGTAAGGAATATTAGGCAGAAGCACGAGTTGATTCTGAAGTTCAGCCTCAATGTCGGTGCGCTTAGTGTCGAGGTCTTTGATGGTCTGCTTGAGTTCGCTGGTTTTCTGTTTAGCCTTCTCAGCTTCCTCTTTCTGACCATTTTTCATCAACTGACCAACGGAGCGTGAAATCTCGTTGAGTTCCTTCTGAGCGGTTTCAACCTCAACTTGAGTAGCCTTGCGCTTGTTGTCGAGTTCGATGATTTTAGCTACGATCTCTTTGGCATCGAAGCATTTCACTGCCAAGCGATCTATTACGTATTGTGTTTGCTCTTGAATGAGCTTAAGGGTTAACATACGATGTTGTAATTATCGGTTATAAATATGAAAAACTCCCGCATGCGCCTCCGAGAGTGGAGCTACACAACGGGAGTTGTAGTTCTGTACGCCATACTTACGAATAAGTATGGAACATTAAGCTTCGCTTACTCAGCAGGAATAACTGATACGTAAGAGCGATTCTCTGTTTTTTTAGTGAATTGAACCGTTCCATCAACGAGAGCGAAAAGGGTATGATCTTTACCCATACCTACGTTCTCACCTGGGTGATGTTGTGTACCGCGTTGACGTACGATGATGTTGCCTGCTTTTGCAAATTGGCCACCAAAAACTTTGAGGCCAAGGCGTTTGCTTTCTGATTCACGACCGTTCTTAGAACTGCCGACACCTTTCTTATGTGCCATCTTGCTTTACTTTTTTAGAAGGTTAACCAATAATACTTTCAATTTGAATCTGAGTGAAGCACTGACGATGACCGTTCTTCTTCTCATAGCCTTTACGACGTTTCTTGTGGAAAACGATCACTTTGTCACCCTTCACGTGCGACAATACTTTTGCAGATACTTTTGCTCCGCTTACGGTAGGTGCGCCAATCTTTACTGCACCATCGTTGTCGATAAGAAGCACCTTATCGAATTCTACACTGTCGCCTTCGTTTTGTGCCAAACGATGAACGAAAATTTTGTTGTCCTTCTGGACTTTGAATTGCTGTCCCGCAATTTCTACAATAGCGTACATTGTTTATTATAACTATTTTGAGTTATACCTGCAGGCGGGCGCGGTATTTTGCTTAGCAGCCACTTGTAGAGCCATACAGATTTTCGGGCGCAAAATTACATAATTAATTGTTTCGTGCAAACGGATTTTTGTCAACGTATGTTGTAAATAGGCTCATTACAAATCTTACATTTGTAATCTTGTTCTTTTCAAAACTATAACTATGAAACGCAAAATTATCATCGGTGTCTGTCTCTTTGCAGCACTGAGTTTGACGGGATGTAAACACTATGCACATGAGGTGTACGTAAGTTCAATAAATGGTTCGGACGAGAATTTGGGCACTAAAGATAGCCCCTTCAAAACTATCGAGCGAGCCAACGAACTTCGTAATTATGAAGACACTACCTCGTTTACCTACTATCTTGAGGGCATTTTTGAATTTCAAGAAGATGCCGGTTTGTCTTTCTCGAATAACAAGGTTATCGGTTATGGCGACGACAATGCCGTGTTGAAATACTCAAATCAGAGCTATGCCATTTGGCTCGAGGAGACGCAGCCTACCATACTGAAAAATCTTACTATTAGCAACGTCGATGGTTGTGGCATAAGTATCACAACTGCAGAATGTTACATGGAGAATTGCGTTGTAGAGAATTGTATCAATGGCGCTATAGATGTTAGTTTCGATGGCTACTTATATATGAAAGACTGTACGGTTCGCAACAATAGACGCGAGAGTAGTGGTGCTGGTATCTATGCCGATAATTCCGCCATACATTTAGATAACTGTTTGATTATCAACAATAAAATCATAACAGAGGAAGTTGGTTCGAATGGCGGCGGTATATATATGCGCAATGCTTCGGAAAGGGATAAGCGCGGTTATGTGATAGAAAATTGTGTCATCTCGGGCAACGAAGCGCACAACACAGGCGGTGGTATCTGTGCCGACATTAATGCCTTTGAGGAGACTAAGCCTTACACCATAACTATAAAGAATAGCAAGATAACCGACAATAAGGCTTACGATGGTGGTGGAATGGTTGTGTATGAATATGTTACCATTGAATCCGAAGGCCTGTCTGTGACGGATAATGTGGCAACAAATTCTGGCGGAGGAATATGCTTAGTGGACAATAGCATTCTAGCGGCTAAGGGACAAGTGCTTGGCGATGTAGAGTCGTCTGGCAATACCCCCGACCAATGGTTGACATATCAGCGCTGATTCAATGGATAGAAGACAAGTCAGATAGGACACAAAATAAAAAAAGCGAAGTCTAAACGGGTAGGCTTCGCTTCTTGTTTTTTTGTATGTATGCCTATTTCAGCATCTCTTTTATCAAGTGTTCTGCGCCGGCATATTTATCTACAATGAACAATAAATAACGTATGTCGAGCGTAATGTTGCGGCAGATGCTTGCGTCGTAGCTCATATCGCTCATCACGCCATTCCAAGCGCGGTCGAAGTTAAGTCCTATGAGTTCGCCATTTGCGTTGAGTACAGGGCTTCCGCTGTTGCCACCTGTAGTGTGACATGTACTTACAAAAGCTGTATGTAGTTTGCCGTCTTTGGCATCAGCGTATGGTGCAAAAGCCTTTTGCTTGTAGAGGTCGATGAGACGCTGCGGAACAGTGTAATCGGGGTTGCCCGTGCGGTTTTTCTCTATTATGCCATCGAGTGTGGTGTAATAGTTATAGCGCACTGCATCGTCGGCTTCGTAGCCTGCCACATTTCCATACGATATGCGCATGGTGAAGTTGGCATCGGCAGGGAAAATGCTGTCGGGGTAAGCCTCGCGCATAGCTTTGATATACTTACGTTCAAAGTTGTTGATGACAGCAGGACGCTCAACTTTGCCCATCTCTTTTCGGAGCGCATTGCGAACGGCAAACATCTCATCTACAAACTTATATGCAGGGTCGTTGCGCAACTTCTTTTGCCAATTTTTGCCGCTTAGCAATTTTGCCATTTTCACACTATCGGTGAAAGCACTCTTCTGATACATCTTGCGCATATATTCTTGAGGTGTGCCTTTCCATTTTAGCATGCTTACAGGCCAATATTTACGTGCAATATTTTTGCAATATACATTCCACACTTCGCCAGCCATCTCTACCGAAAGATTGTAGTCGAAATCCTTCAACGACACTTCGGGTTTGACAGCTTTGCTCTCGTCGCTGCCCCAATATTCGTAGGGTGCTTCGAGAATTTCTACGCCACCACGGCGAACTATTTCGCTCCAGTAACCCCATACGACATTTGTCTCGCTGGTGTTGCTCGCTTGATAATATTTTTCATATTCATTCAGAAGCGTATCGCAGATAGCGCTCTTGTGGCAGAGTTCGGCTTCAAAGTCACGTTTTTTCTGCAATGCATCGGTCTTTTTGAGGCCTTTCACTTCGCCTTGCCATTTCTTCCAAGCGTTGGAGGTGTGAGCATTTTTAGCAGCATATTGAATATTAACCTTCTCACTCTTAGCCTGATGACGGTTCATAACCTCGAGTTTGGCTGTGCGAATCTCTACCATTTGTGGGTTGTAGCTATTCTGCACATCTTCAATATCGCACGAAGGCGCATAAAGATTGGTAGAGCCTGGATAGCCCAAAACCATAGCAAAATCGCCTTCTTGAACGCCTTTAGTGCTTATGGTAAGATGTTTTTTAGGATGATAAGGAACGTTGTCGGCTGCATATTCGGCAGGGTTGTTATCCTTATCGGCGTAGATACGGAAAATGGAAAAGTCACCAGTGTGGCGCGGCCAAACCCAGTTGTCGGTGTCACCACCAAATTTGCCAATCTCTGAGGGAGGAGCACCTACTAGACGCACATCGCGAAATTCTGTATATACAAATAGTAAATACTGATTGCCTCCATAGAAATCTTCCACTTCGGCTTTCTGGAATTTGTCATCGCTATTGCGTTTTATGAGGTTATTTTTACGCTCTGCTATCAGCGCCTTGTAACGTTCGGCAGACGCAATGGTATCGGTGCCAGCCAAGATGCTATCGGTGACATCTTCGATATAATTAAGCAAGTAGATGCTCAAATCTTTGTTTGGCAATTCGTCAGCGCGAGTCATAGCCCAAAAACCATTTGCGAGGTAGTTATGTTCAACCGAACTGTGCGACTGTATGTAGTCGAAACCGCAGTGATGGTTGGTAAGCAGAAGACCATCTTCGCTAACTATTTCGCCAGTGCAACCGCCGCCGAAAATTACGACAGCGTCTTTGAGCGATTCGTGATTAATACTATAAATATCTTCGGCCGATAGCTTCAGTCCAAGGCGCTGCATCTCGTCGATATTTTTGCCAATGAGCGATGGAATCCACATGCCTACATCGGCTTTCGCAACTTGTACTGCGGCTGCACAAATGGCGAGAGAAGTGAGGAGCTTTTTCATAATCAAATAATACTTATGATGAGTGAAAAAAGGGTTAAGTATTTATGTAATACAGTGCAAGTTTAGTGGAATTTATTCAAGATGACAATCATGAGCCTAACTTGATGATTCTAAATTCGTTTTTGACACTCTTATGACTTACTGTCTGACCAATGTCTTACCATGACAATTTCGCCACTTACCTCCGCGCTCCTTGCAGAATATGCCTATTTTACCCTTAACATTTTTGAATGTAGTCTTCAAGCAATTCGTCTGTAGTTTGTATCACTCTCCGTCATTGTATTCTATCTCTTTGAGTTCTTCTATCGGCTTCGGCAGTAGGCTGCCATCGGACGCAACCATGCCAAGACAAATTGTATACTTACCTTTCATTCCAGTTAAGTTGCATACATAGATTTCTACTTTTCCGTCAACTCCTTTCTGTATTTTCTTGACTGTCAGCTGATGTTGTTCTACTTCGTAAGTTACGAGGTTATCTTCCCATCCGTCTGATAGATGCCATTCGCTATCTTTTTCATATATACCTTTGTAGACCACCGTAAGTTTATGTTTGCCAGGTCTCAATCCAGCTTGCCCCAATTTTCTTGAATCTATCCACATAGATCCTTTGTAGAGCGTCATAATATCATACTCGTCTCTTCGTACATAATTAGGAAGCACTCGTATTTGTGTGTCTTGTATCTCGGCTAATGCGATGTCTATTTTGCATGTTTTCCCCGATCTATTATCTATCTCGTAAGTCAATGTATTCTCTTGCAGTTTCAGTCGCTCAAGATGCAGCCGAGTCACATGGGTGCTTCTCTTGCCATCTGGTTTCATAATACCTATGAATGCCCCGAAGTTGTTAGTTACATTTTTGTCGTCTGTAGCCTCAAGAGCTAAATAGCAGTCGCAAAGTCCATACCAGCCAAGATTTGCGTGATATAGCCCTATAGCGTCGCGTCCATCGCAAATGAACGCATGACCATATTCGTCTTTTGTCGCAATCTCTATAAATACGGGACGCCCCTCATCTATCTCTTTGGAAATAAGAGGTTCCGCGCCATCTTCTACATAAATATGTTGTATGTCATCATCATAGCCAAAAACATGAACCATCTGCAGAAAATCTATTCCTGCCCCGATAGTCTTATCCTTATTATAAGTAGTCTTAGCAGCATTGGATGCCATCTGTATGAGTTCTGCTACAGCCTTCACCGATTCATCGTTAGGGTCATCAGTGTCTTTATACTCACATTTTATATCATCCCATCGTATCTTCCTGTTTGTTAGCGCTTCACGGCGCTTCCCATCTTTGCCAATATATGCAGGTATTGATACTTCATTAGTGGGGTATCGATGATAATACATTAGTTGAGCCATTGCCAAACCTATGCAGCCACACGACACATCACCGCACTCCTGATTTTTCAATAGATTATTATACGGCTCGCCCTGGCCCCACTTCGTTTTTAGCATTGGTGCAACAACGCTATGGACTGATTGCTTGGCTTCGTATCTATTCTTACTCTGTAGTATCTGCTTTATATATTCGTCTGTTATTATGCTGAAGTTTACCGAATCTTGTGCATAAATGCCATTTTCTGCGTATGCCAGCACAGATCGTCCTCTAACGTCGGCCGAAGTCATAACCCAACCTTCATTTCGACCTCGAGCATACACGTGTATCAGACCTCCATGTAGGCGAGCAACGAGACTCAGTTCTGCATCTGCACCAAATAAACTTCGCGCAATTGCTTCTGTTTCAGCCTCGCTTCTCTGTTGTGCTATAGCTTGTCCGATTGCTGCAATATTGCAAACTAACACAAGCAATATTTGTAGCATTTTTCTCAATGTATCGGTCTTTCTCGTTGCCATTTTTTTGTCGTGATAAGTGTTTCAACTACTAATTATGATAACCTCGTTTTCTCCACCAGCCACCCGATTCCGCGTGCAGTGCGTTCGGTGGTGTAGTTGAAATGTCCACCGACGTTCCACTCTAATGTTATGTTGTCGGCAAAGTGGCTAAAGTGGTCGTAGGTGGCCTGTGTGGCTTCGTTTACGGTATTCATTGGGTGAATCTTGGTATTCTTCTCCGATTCGCCGAGGCTTAGAAATACGTTTTTATGCAAAGGAATGGTTGTGCCTTGCAGGTATTCTACCCAGTTTGGAAACCACAGTGAGCCCGAACAACTTGCAGCGCCAGCAAACGCATCGCTAACGGTGAGCGCCCAAAGCGAGAATAGTCCAGCGAGCGAATAACCTGCTAAATATCTACAACAAGGCTCGGCAGCCTGCTCCACCTGTGGAAAGCAGCGTTCCAACAGCCAATTGAGCATCTGTTTGCCATTGCCAAGAAAATCGTTGCCCTTGAACACTGCAGGCGCTTCCCATGGCGAGAAATCGCCATTCCAATTATTTGGCTCGTAGGCGATTAAGCGAAATGGTCGATCTCCATTTTGCTGCTTCACAAGGTCGAAAACGCGCTCAGCATCGCGCTCGTCGGGCAACGCGCCCCAATAGATGTCTGGTCCACCAGTGCCGTGAGTGAATATTTTGTATTTCATGGTAGTTGCAATTTCTTTAGGAGTTGAGAGAGTTCGCAGGCGATTTCTTCACACTATTTGTGAGCGAAGATAATAATGCACATAAATATTCATATAATTTTGAGTAACTAAACATAATTGACTATGAAAGAGGTTGTAACAATATTTATCGCCGTCATTTTTATAATGATAGGTGTACTAATTCTTATGGGCAGAATTGATGGGCTAATTGCTGGCTACAACACAATGGACAACGAGGAGCGCAAACAAGTAAATGTCGGCCGTCTACGGAAGATAGTTGCTATAATGCTCTTTGCCGTATCGATACTTATGGCTGTGCTGTACTATATGACGGAGTTGCATTGTAGTAAGACTGCTCAGATGGTTGCAGTAGGGATCTTTTTGCTTTTGCTTGTTATTGGTTGCGTTGTTGCCAATAAGTGGTGTATAAAGAAGAAGGTATAGGTTTCGGCATAAAGACAAAATAAGGACCGCACCGAGACTCTCGATGTAGTTTGGGTCGCTACACGCTCGAAGCGTAGCAACTAAAAAACGGAGCACCCCACCAAGAGATGCTCCGTAAGTGTTTTATATCTAAATAGATACTATTCCACGCTCAAGACTTTGAACTCTACGCGGCGGTTGAGTGCGCGACCAACTGCAGTCTTGTTGTCGGCAACGGGTTGGTCGTATGAGTAGCCTTTATGCTCGAGACGGTCAGCGGCTATGCCTTCCGAAATCAAGAATGTAACCACGGCTTTAGCACGTGCTGCCGATAGTTTCTGGTTGGCTGCATGTCCGCCCTTGTTGTCGGTGTGACCCGAAATCTCTATGCGTAGCGTAGGCATGTCGTTGAGCAGTTGGGTCAAACGTCCAAGTTCAGCATACGACGTAGGTTTCAGTTTCGCGCTGCCCGTTTCGAAGAATACGTTTCGAAGAACAATCTTCACGTCCTTCTTGATGTTGGCGAGATTGACTTCTTTTTCAACTTCCTGATATTCAGTGGCTGCTGGAATATCGAAGTTCTCCGAGTGGAACAGATAATTATCGGCGTGAACGGCAATACCGTAGTTCTTACCCGACGGCAACGATACGAGGAATCGACCCGTTGATGCATTGCTCTGTGAGGTAAATATCAACTCGTTTTTCTCATTATCGGTAATATCAATCTTAGCAGATATTGGTTCGCCAGTTATGGCATCTTTTACCACACCTTTCACTATGGTAAGGCGGATGGTCTTAATCTCAACCGACTTCTCCATAACCATATCCGACACGGGTTGTGAGCGTGCAGCAATAAGATTATCCTCGCCGCTGAGTACGTATGGCTTCTCTGGACCGAGGAACGTAATTCTATATATATCGAGGCCGCCAATAGCATCGGCACGCGAGCTACTTAGGTAACCATGTCGACCACTTGCCGACATTGAAAAACAGAGGTCGTCATCGGGCGAGTTGATAGGGAAACCGACGTTCGTTGGCGTCGACCATTCGCCGCGGTCGTCCATCTGCGAGGTAAGTATGTCGAGACCGCCCATCGTTTCGTGGCCATTGGAGCTGAAGTAGAGTGTGCGACCATCGGGGTGGATAAATACTGACTCTTCGTTGTATTGCGTATTTATAACCGGACCAAGGTTTACGGCTTGTCCCCATCTGCCTTTTTTGTTGCGTTCGCAGTAGTAAATATCGCTACCGCCATAACCACCTTCGCGGTCGCTCACGAAATATATACGCTTACCATCTGGCGAAAAACAAGCCGAAGACTCGTGCGCATTATTGTCGTTGATAGGCCTTGGCAGTTCGTCGGGCGAAGACCAATCATCGCCATCGAGTTCGCTTAATTCGATGTTGCCGCCGCCATTGCGACCATTGTATACGAGCAGCAACTGTCCATCGGGCGAGATACCTACAGTGGCATCGTGGCTCTTGGTATTGATGTTTTCAGAAATTGACTTAGGCACAGCCCAATTCTTACTATAGCTATGCGATATATATACGTCCTCGTCGTACTGACCATCTTCTTCGTTGATGTCGCGACCATTCTCGCGCGTAGAGGTAAATAGCATGAGCGATTCGTCGGCCGAAACGAGCGGACTATGTTCGTTGAAACGGGTGTTGATTACTGGCCCGAGGTTGTCGATGAAGGCACGAACTGGCTCGTTTTGCATCTTTTTACCGAACTCACACTCCTTAATCTTCTTATCTATCGATGGTTTCAAATCCATCTCGTCGGGCGTCAGGTGTTTCTCGAAGGTTTTGTACTCCTTTATGGCTTCGTCGAATCGGCTATTGAAGTGGTAGCCAATGGCGAGCATCAGGTGAATGTCGTCTGCCACCGATGGATTCAGTTTGTATGCCTTCTCGAAATATTCCAGACATTTATATTTATATGGCAAGTTACGGCAGCACTGTCCCATTTTGTAGTTGAGGTCCGAATAGTTAGGATTGAATTTGTATGCCTCGCTATAATATCTAATAGCCTCATAATAAGACTCGTTCTCGTAGGCGGCTTCGGCTGTTTCGTAGGCTCGTTTTGCCTTTTTGAACTCATCTTTTTGGTTCGGGAAATTCTTTTTGTCGAATGGCACGTCCTGTGCGAATGCGGCTGCTGCACTTGCAAATAAGAGTAGGCATATTATATATATGTTCTTCATAACAGTCTGATTTAGTGATTATTCATAGAATGCGATATAGTTGCGAGCTTTGTCGATGCCGAGCTCCGAAGCTTTCTTCCAGTCGGCTACGGCATTGTCGAACTTACGTTGCATCTCGGCGCAACTGCCGCGGTTTAGATATGCTTCGGCAAATTTCGGATTAAGTTGAATGGCCTTGCTAAACGACTTATATGCAGCGTCGTAGTCTTTTTTCTTCATCTGCGCAATGCCCATATTATTGTATGCAAAAGCGTAGTCGGACTTTATGCTTACTGCTTTCTGGCAGTCGGAAATCATATCGTCGAAGAGGTTTTTCTCGAATTTGGCACGCGCGCGGTTGTTGTATGCAATGTAGTATTGCGGGTCGAGCGCTATGGCAAGACCATATTGGCTGATAGCCTCGTCGATGTTGCCCTTTTTCATATATACACTGCCAAGATTGTTGTATGCCGTAGCCATCTTTGGGTCGAGGCGGATAGCTTGGCGATAATCGGCAATGGCTTCGTCGTATTTTTCGAGCATACGCTTCACACTGCCGCGGTCGTTATACATCTGAGCGTTGGTGCCATCGGTATTTATGGCAAGCGTGAGGTTGTTCACAGCGTCTTCGTATTCACCAAGTTCAAAATGCGCAATGCCGGCATAATAGTACACTTTAGCCTCTTTGTAGCCTTTGCCCATCGCCTCGTTGAAGTCTTGCAGAGCCTCGCTCGATTTGCCTTGGTTGAAGTATGCAAGTCCACGACCATAATATGCTGCAGAAGCCTGAGCATCAGTACTTATGGCGTGCGTGAAGTCCGAAATGGCGCCCGTGTAGTCGGAAATCTCCGATTTGGCAAAACCGCGATTTATATAAGCTTTGGTAAACCGAGGATTCACCGAAATGGCTTCCGAAAAACTTTGAATGGCTTGCGTATAGTTACGTTCCGCCACAAAGTCGTTGCCTTGATTGAACGCGACCTCGGCTTCTTGATTTTCTGCTACGATGAGAGTTGAGTCGTTGCCTACTGGCTTTTGACCGAGCACCATCGTAGAACACGATGCCGCCAAAAGCACTAAAAATATTGGCATTTTCTTTAGTATCATACCCGTTTATGTTATGTGATAGATTATACGTGAGTGTTAATTATTGCGAATTTACAAATTATAAATTCTTATATCTATGGGATGAAACACAAATAATACTATGTCTCGCAAACATTAATAATTCTAATTTTACGCCACTAACATGATTCTGAATTTTCAATTTGCGAAATGGTTATAGCAGAGGATATAAAAAAATCGTTTGGCACACTTGAGGTGCTTCGCGGTATAAATCTACATATCAACAAAGGTGAAGTGGTGTCGGTTGTTGGTGCCAGTGGCGCTGGCAAGACGACGCTTTTGCAGATTCTCGGTACGCTAGAAAAACCTACTTCTGGTCGCGTAATTATTAATAATACAGATGTAGCCAATCTCTCCGACGATGCTATCTCCGATTTCCGCAATAAGAACATAGGATTCGTTTTCCAGTTTCATCAACTTTTGCCAGAGTTCACTGCGCTCGAGAATGTTATGATTCCGGCTCTTATTGCCAATCGCAACCGCAAAGAGATTGAAAAACGTGCATACGAATTGCTTGAGTTTCTGAACATTACGGCACGCGCCGAACACAAACCTATGGAGCTCAGCGGCGGCGAAAAACAGCGTGTGGCCATTGCGCGCGCACTCATAAACAACCCAGCTGTTGTCTTTGCCGACGAACCTTCGGGCAACCTCGATTCGCACAACGCCGTGGAACTGCAGCGCCTTTTCTTCTCACTCCGCGATGAGTTTGGTCAGACTTTCGTCATAGTTACGCACGACAATCATCTTGCTTCCATGTGTGACCGCATGATACATATTCAAGACGGTCTTGTATCAGTTGATTAACAATACATTATGAACGACAGTGAGCTAAAAGAACTTCTCGATGCTAAAGCATATCAATATGAATCGCCTGCATTCATAGCAGCCGACCCGATAAGTATTCCGCATCGCTACACACGCAAAGAGGACATTGAGATTTCGGGATTTTTGGCAGCCACAATAGCATGGGGCAATCGCAAAGCCATTGTGAAAAATGCCGAAGCCATGATGCTCCTTATCGACGATGCTCCCTACGAATTTATT
>JAFYCM010000056.1 GCA_017539645.1 Bacteroidales bacterium | reverse complement strand
GTGTGCCTACATAGGTATATTCCTCAAAGATGCCAGCTACTTCGATGGTGTTGTGGAACAAATGCAGAAGATTCCGCAAATAGTTGAATGTCATTATACTACTGGTAAATATGCCATATTTATAAAGGTATATGCCAAGAGCAATGAGCACATGAAGTATATACTTCACGACTGTTTGCAGCAGATTGAGGGTATCTCGGCTACCGAGACAATTATCTCGCTTGAAGAGAGTTTCAAACGCCAAATTTCCATCGACGACAAGATAAAAGAGCCCTCAGACAAACCATCAATTGCGATGGATTAGCCAATAAATATCGACAATTAGATAAATAAGCCCCGTTCGAGAAGAGCGAGGCTTTTCCTTTTTAGTAACTACATCTGCCATTTGTTAATTTCAGAGTTGACAAATGTGGTAGAAGTCAGATAACTTTGCGAGTCTGAAATAAATGGTGAAATATGAGCATAATAGATAGTTTTGCTGATGTCAAGATTTTGCGCTATTCGGTTGGCGGATTTGAGCAATTGTCTAAAAATCAGAAGTTTTTATTGTATTATTTGAGCGAGGCAGCTCTGTGGGGACGCGAGATTCTCTTCCATCAGAACGGCGGTGACGAGACCATTCTGTTGCTACGTACGCTCGATGCTATATATGCTCATCAGCAGCAAAACGGCAACCTCGATGAACGTTTGGCGCTTTATGCCAAGCGTGTTTGGTTCTGTTCGGGCGTGCATCATCATTATAGTAATGATAAATTTTTACCCGAATTTTCTCGCGAAGAGTTTCATAATTGGCTCTCTCAAGTAGCTGATTTCGAGAAACAAACTGGTATGTCTGCTGACTGCGCAGAGGAAAGCTTGGCGCGATTGATCTTTGATAAAGATTATAAACCTAAAAAAGTTTGCCTCGACAACGGCGTAGACCTTGTGAAGTCGTCGGCTGTGAATTTCTACGAAGGAATTTCGCAGAGTGATGTTGAGCAATATTATAAAAATGCCGGACGTAATGCGTTGAATAGTAAGCTTGTATGTAACGCTAATGGCGAGTTCGAGGAACAAGTTTGGCGCATTGGTGGTATGTATTCAGATGCCATCGAGCGTATTGTAGAAAACCTGAAACGTGCAGCGCAATATGCTGAAAATGAGCTACAACGCGATATTATAAACACGCTCATTGCATATTATGAGAAAGGCGATTTGAGCCTTTTCGACGAGTACAATAAGAAATGGGTTACCGAGAAGCAGTCGGCTATCGATTTTATAAATGGCTTCATAGAGGTTTACTCCGATCCGCTTGGCTACAAGGGCACGTGGGAGTCGATAGTGGAGCTTGTCGATACGGCATCGTCGGAGCGCATACGGTTGATTTCGGAGAATGCGCAGTGGTTCGAAGATCATTCACCTATCGATGCTGAATTTCGTAAACCGCAAGTCACGGGCGTAAGTATGCGAGTGGTGAATGCTGTGATGCTCGCTGGCGACTGCTATCCAGCTACGCCAATTGGTGTGAACTTGCCTAATGCCGAATGGATTCGTGAGCAGTTTGGCTCGAAGTCTATTTCGCTTGGCAACATCACGCACGCGCACCACGAGGCAGCCAAGTCGGGCGGCGTATTGAGCGAATTTGCCTATGACGAAGATGAGGTTCGCCGCACGCGCGCTGTGGGTACGCTTGCCGACGACCTGCATACACAGCTTCACGAGTGCCTCGGCCACGGTTCTGGACGAATGCGCGAAGGCGTCACTCTCGATGCGCTCAAAGCCTATGGTAGCACACTCGAAGAGGCGCGAGCTGACCTCTTTGCGCTCTACTTCATGGCCGACGAAAAGATGATTGAACTCGGCATTGTTCCTTCGCTCGACGTGGCTTGGGCTCACTACGATGCCTATCTGCGCAGCGGTATGCTTGTGCAACTTGCACGCATAGCCGAAGGAAAAAATGTGGAAGAGTCGCACATGCGTAATAGGTTGCTAATCAGTAAGTATGCAATAGAAAAGGGTGCGCCGGTTGGTGCAGTAAAGATGATTGTGCGCGACGGTAAACATTATATAAAAATATATGATTATCAGGCACTTCGACAGATTTTTGGCGAATTGCTCCGCGAAGTTCAGCGTATAAAATCTACGGGCGACTATGAGGCTGCTCGCAATATGGTCGAAACCTATGGCGTACGTATAGATGCCGAACTTCACCATGAGATTCGCGAACGCTACCAAAAACTTGGCATAAAACCATTCTCGGGCTTCGTAAATCCACGATTGCACCTAACTGACGATGGCGACGTAACTATCGATTACACGGAAGCGTATGACGAACAGATGCTTCGCTATGGTCGTGATTATAAAATACTTAGCTGTAAATAGATGCGTAGAGGCATACTTGTAATATTATTCATATTTACGGCTCTGACTGCTAATGCACAGCTGAAGCGTGAATGGCCTAAGGTTGAGCAGTTTACGCAGATTACTGTGGCAAGTGGCATAAATCTGATTATCAACAAATCGGACAAGCGCCGCATTGTGGTCGAAGGTGAGCGAGGCGCCATAAATAGCACCGTTTGCACTGTAGATTCAGCGGGTATGTTGTCCATTTTTGCCAATAAATTCAAGTATCGCCACAGCAAGCGCATCAATGTCTACGTCGACTACGATTCTACGCTTACATACATTGCGTCGACCAGCAGCCGCATTCGTTGCGAATCGCCAATTGTGGGAGAGAAACTTGTGGTGAAGTCGAGCCACGGCAGCGAATATTATTTTGTTGTGGATGTTACTTATTTGAAAGTCCATCTCGAGAATAATGCATCGCTACAAATCTCAGGCTCAGCGCGTTCAGCGGACGTCTTTTTAGACGAGAGCAGCATGCTGAAGAGCTACAAACTGGAAGCCGATGTTATGGAGGTGACTCTCGACAACTCTTCGGAGGCCGAGGTGAATGTTACGGACGAACTGATTATTTACGCCAACCATCATAGTTTGGTGAAATACGATGGCGAGCCGCAAATACATACTAAAATGTTGTCGAACAGTAGTTTAGAACGACGTTTCAGAAGAACAGAATGAATACGAAAATTTGTATAAATAGTAATTATAGCGATAACGCTGCGTTGGTTGCGTTTGTCAATAATATTGATGAAGAGATGAACCGCGGCGGCGAGTTGCTTTTTAGTGGTCGTAATACAGTTAAGCGCTTCGTTATCAATGGTTTTGATGAGCCGATTGTGGTAAAACGCTTTCGCAAGCCTAACGCATTGAATAGCCTTATTTATGGCAATTTACGTACGTCGAAAGCTAAGCGTGCATACGAAAATGCCTTCGAACTTATAGCGCGCGGATTCTTTACGCCTACACCGTTTGCTTATGTGGAGCAGAGGCATTGCGGACGCATGGGATATTGCTTTTTTCTAACGAGTGAATGCTGCGACGACCATATTGGCTCTAAACTTTCGCCGCCTATATACGACACAACTATCGCCGATGCTTTTGCAGAGTTTGTGGCTCAGCTGCATACGAAAGGTGTTTTGCACTATGACCTTAATAGTACAAACGTTCTCTATAATATTGATAACGGAAAGATTAGCTTTTCTCTTATCGATATAAATAGAATGAAATTCTTCCGTTCTGGCAGTGAAATGCCGATGAGAGATGCATTCGAAAATTTGACGCTTTTCACTGGCGAGAAGGATATTTTTACGTATGTAGCAACTAAATATGTAGAGTGTCGTGGGCTGCCAAAATCGTTTG
The DNA here is from genome assembly GCA_017539645.1 of Bacteroidales bacterium. Lineage (GTDB taxonomy): Bacteria > Bacteroidota > Bacteroidia > Bacteroidales > Marinilabiliaceae > W3P20-009. Next base: position 41,292 of record JAFYCM010000056.1, on the reverse strand, counting down.
TAGACAAAGCTTTAGAGCAAAAAAGACGACACGATAGAAGCTATACACGCAGAAAAAAATTCTCGAGAATGTTCAAATAATTCATATTTATTGCAATATGTACATTATAGCAGACGCAGGCTCTACCAAAGTTCAATGGACTTTAGCCGACAATGGCGCGATAATTAATACCATATATACGCGAGGAATAAATCCCATACATCAGTCGCAAGAGGAGATTGACGCCGTGGTGAAAGAGAGTTTTGATGCACTTCAAGGTGCCAAAATTGAAGCTATTTGCTACTACGGAGCTGGCTGTATTGGTGGCGATGTGAATGCTCGTGTGGTGCGCTCGTTGCAGACTATCAGTGGTTTGGCTGCCGACAAGATTATCGTAGAAAGCGACCTAATGGGTGCTGCTCGAGCTCTCAGCCAAGGCGAACCTACAGTTGCGTGCATATTGGGAACAGGCTCAAATTCATGCTATTACGACGGAAAGAAGATTGTAGAAAACGTTCCGCCGCTTGGCTATATACTTGGTGATGAGGGTAGTGGCGCGGACATTGGTAAACGCCTTGTCTCGGCAGTATTGAAAGGTCATACAAACGAAGGGTTTGAAAAGGCATTTTTCGAATTTGCCAAGACGGATTATGCTGGCATCATTGAGCGAGTCTATCGCCAACCAGAAGCGAATCGCTTTTTGGCAAGTTTTGCGCAATTTGCACATGCGCATTTCGAAGAAGAGTGTGTCTGGGATATTGTGAGCGAGAGTTTTGTGGCATTTATCGACCGCAACCTAACGCGCTATGAAAAACTACGTGAGAGCCGCTTGGCATTTGTGGGCGGCATAGCCTATAATTTCCGCGATATACTCACCGATGTAGTGGCAAGTTACGGCTTGCAAATAGATACTATCGAGTCTACGCCACAACGCGGTTTGGTAGCATACCATGTGTAGAGGGTAAAGAGTAGAGCGTAGAAGGTATAGCGTAATGTAGAATGTAGATACAATTGTAGGGCTGTCACATCGTGGCAGCCTTTTTTGTGCGTTGGTACGCAGGATTCTGCGCCTGCGAAAAATATACGGACGTATCGCCATAGGTTCACACCTATGGCTAAGATATTTCACACCTTCGGTGTTATGCATAGCCACGAAGTGGCGACATATCTTAGGCTGGGGTGTAACTCCCTGCCATTATAACCGCAAGAATCGCGGGCTTCGACAGGCTCAGCCAGCGATTTTTTTTTCAACCACCTCCGCCGGCTGAGCTTGTCGAAGCCATTTGTATCTTGTGAAGAATTCTCAATTCTCACCTTCCTCCAGCCTGCTTATATTCCAGTAATCTGTTCTGGTATTCGGCTTGTGCATCAACATATTTGTCGAGGGTTTGTTGGTAGAGGAGTTGCGCTTCGAGGAGATTGCTCATGCGCAAGGTGCCAGCTCGGTAGCAGTCGCGTTGGATGCGCAGATTCTCTTCGGCTTGGGCTATGCTTTGATGGGCAATGTCCACTTGTTGTGCTGCTTCGATGACATCGTTTAGCGCTTTGTGTTGGCGAATGCGCAAGAGGTCGACATTGTCGGCAAACTGTTCTTCGGCTTGCTGTTGGGCTATCTTCTTGCGTTTGATATTGTGCGAACCGCTCCACCAATCGGTTATGGGAATACTTACGGTGGCGAACACCATGCCAAACGACTGCTTTTCGCTCATTAGCGTGTGGTAGTTGTAGCCTGCGCCCACGGCAACGGTTGGCAGATTCTTGCCCACCTCCATCTTGCGCTGAAGATTGGCAGCCTCGGTCTGTTTCTGCAGCAATTGGTATTCTGGCAGACTATTTATATCGCCGCTGGCAAGCGCTTGCAACGGTTCGTTGGTCATGGCGGGGACAATGACGGAAAACGAGGTGTCGGTCAAGCCACAATAGTGAGCCGTAAGCATTTTCATTAGCGAAAAAGCATTCTGCAACTTTAGCTGCTGACTCTTCACGTCGTTTTGGCGCAATTGCACTTGCAATAGGTCGTTGCGCATGGTCAGACCAGCCTTGACTGCCACTTCAACATCTTTATAAATGTCGGCAAGCATAACATTCACTGCGTCAGCTGTTTTCATCTTCTCTTGCAGCGAAATGAGTTGCCAGAAATAGGTCTCCGTTGTCTTCTCAACCTCATTTTCCGACAATTCGAGTTGCAGCGAGCTCACCTCTTCGCCAATCTTCGCCAAGCGATTGCCGTTCACTATTTGTCCGCCGGCAAAAATTGGTTGCGTAGCCATGACGCCAGCCACCACGCCGCCGTTAATCATAGAAATATCCATAGGATTGGCAAGTCCGGCAAGGGCTTCGGCAGGTATCGACTGAGCCAACGCGGCACCCATTTCGGGCGATATGTAGTCCGACGGGTTGACGGTGGTTTGCACCAAATCTTTATCGCTCTTGAACCACGCGCCATTGGCACTGACGCTCGGAAAATAGTTGGTGAATGCCGCACTTCGCTGATGATGAGCCGCATCGATGTTGTGCCGAGCGTTGCGCATGGCTATGTTGTTCTGGTGTGCCGAATCGATAAGCTGTTCGAGCGTATATTGTTGTTGCGCCGAAGCAGCCGACGCCACGAATGTCATTATAGCTATAAATACCTTTTTCATAAGTAGTTATCATTTGAGATTAACTTTCCAATAAACCACAGGAAGCACCGTTACCACAAGAATGAGCGAGCCAATGCCGCCAGTAAAGATTGTTACACCCACAGACATCCAAAATGACGATTGTGCAATAATCATAGGCACAACGCCAACAGCTGTGGTTGCTGTGGTTAGAAAAATTGGCACCATGCGTCGGCTACCGGCATCGATGGCGGCTTTGCGAACCACCTCGTTGTAGTCGTCGCGTGTGTATTGCGGATTCCACGTAACGTACTTATTTACAATGTCGTTGGCGTGTTCGAAGATGAGTATCTCGTTACGCATAATTATGCCCATGAGCGTAATTAGACCAAAGATGGACGTGAGACCCAATGCGCGGTCCATAAGTCCGAGGCCGACAAGTGTGCCAGGCATCATCAGCGCCAACGCCACCATACATATTGTAGTTATGCCGAACTTTTTGAAGTTGAAGAGCAGGAAGAAGAATATTATAATCATAGCTATTACGATGCCGCCAAGTATCTGAGGCATAGCTTCGTCGCCATATTCTATCTCGCCGCCCACCTCGGCACGAACGCCATCGGGGAGTTCAATCTCGTTGAGCATAATGCGTGCAAGCTCTTCCTCGATAGGCGCGGCATAGACACCTTGAGCAAAACGCGCAGTAACCGTGATGCAACGATCGCCGCCGTGGTGCATAATGCGACTTTCGGTCCAGCGCGGTGCCACCTTCGCCACCTGACGAAGCGGAATGGTGCTGTTGGTGTTATTTACATTGCCCGAAATGGCCGCGAGCGTTGTAGGTATGCCCACATTGGCGACATCGGAAAAGGTGAGGTTGGTGGCATCTCTAACCACAATTGGCAATTGGTAATCGTCCTCCCAAAGTTGACCGATTTTCAAGTCGCCCGTGGCAGCAGCGATGGCAAGCGCTGTGGTAGCTCGCGTAAGTCCAAACTGAGCCGCCACAACAGGGTCGAGCGTGACGTCGACTATTGGATAAGGTTGATAGAAATCGTTGTGAACCCATTCGAGTTCAGGCATTTGCTGCATTCGCGTCTGCATCTGTTCCGCCACATGATGAAGCGAATCGAGATTGTCGCCATAGAAACGATATTCGAGCTCTTCAACTTCAAGATAATCAAGGCGTTTGAACTTTATGTACGCATTGGGAAACGCCTCGCTCCATTTAGGTTGATATTCAGCTAAAAGTTCGAGCGTAGTCTCTTGCGACGTTGTATTTACTATGAACTGAGCGAAGTTGCTACCAGCCATTTGCGGTGCGTAGGCAGCCTGGAAACGAGGCGACGAGCAACCTATAAAACTTGTTATGCTCACGATGCGGTCATCGGCTTGCATGGCGTTGCGGAGCGAGTCGGCCACAATGCGCGTTTCATCGATACCTTTTCCGTCGGGTAAGAAAATCTCCACCGCAAACTGCTCGCGGTCGGCGTAAGGAAACAGACGCACCTTGAGCGATGGCACTATAAGCATAGATAGCAACACCGCTACCACGCCGCCGCCAATCGTCAGCCACGGATGGGCGAATGTCCACGTGAGCACATGGTCGTAGATACGTTGAACGTGGTCGGTTAGCTTTTTGCCGCTGCTCTTCTTAGGTATGCCGATAATTTTTACGCATAGGAATGGAATAACAGCCACTGCCAACAGCAGCGACACCATAAGGTTTATAGTTATGGTCCACGGAAAATCTACAAGAGCGTCATAGAACATGCCTTTCATAGTTATGAGGAATGGGAAGAAAATGGCGCAAATGCAGATGGTGGCGAGCGTCATTGGCAGTAAATATTGCTTCACCGACTTCACTGCCGCCTCTTTCGGCTCTAAGCCTTTGCCCACATATTCCAGATAGCCATCGATAACCACAATGGCGTTGTCCACTATCATACCCAGCACCACAATGAGCGCTGCGAGTGTCATCATATTTAGTTCAATGCCAGCCATATACATGCCAGCAACAGAGACGAACGTACTAAGCGGAATGGTGAGCGCCGCCACCAACGCCGAACGCAATGGGAAGAGGAGCATCATCACCAAAATGATGACCGCCATCGACACCAAAAGGTCGCGCACAAACGACGTCACACTGTCGCCAACCACTTTGGGCTGGTCGGCTATGCGCGTGAGGGTGACATCGTTGGGCAGTTCATTTGTGCGGAATTCGTCGAGCACTTGGTCCACCTCTTCGCCGTATGCCACAATGTTGTTGCCGGGTGTCATCTCGAGCGAGAGCAGAATGCACGGATGGCCATTTTGCTCAATGTAGCTCGCATTTTTGTCGTATTCGCGCACCACTTGCGCCACGTCGGCCACGCGCACCGTTTTGCCCGTCGAAGGGTCGGAAAAGATAATCTGGTTGGCTATCTCGGCCTCGCTATTCTCCGTAGTAGTAATATGTATGGGCGTTTGCTGCGTGTTGTTGGCTATGCTGCCGCTCATGGTAGTTAGCCCTTGAGCCTGCATAGTAGCCAGAAGCATCTGTTCGCCAATGCCGTAAGCCTCAAGGCGTTTTCTATCTACATAGAGGCTAATCTGCTCTTTTTTCTCGCCATACACGCGCACGTTAGCCACCGAAGGAATACGTCGTAGCTGGTCGCCAAGGCGGTCGGTGTACGTATGCAGTTCGCGATAGCTACGTTCGCTACTCTCAATAGCAATGAGCAGAGCCGAAGTGTTGCCAAAATCATCGTTAGCCACAAGCGCCAAAACACCTTGCGGAAGCTCTTGTTTGAAGAGGTTGAGGCCGTGCTTTATCTTGCTCCAAACTTCATCTTTATTATTTACATCGTCGTTGAGATGCACCAGCACCATACTCATGCCGTTTTGCGAAGTCGAGGTCGTTTTGGTGCGATTCACTTCGCCGTAAGTAAAGAGATAGCGTTCGAGCGGGCGCGTAACTTGCTGCTCCACCTCTTCCGACGTTGCGCCAGGATATATTGCCACCACCACGCCTTGACGAATTGTCATTGCCGGGAATTCGTCTTTTGGCATATCGTGCATACCATATATTCCTAAAAAGAACATCAGTCCCACGATAAGCATACTTATGGGATAGTGCGTCAGAGGCCAACTAATCCAACTTGTCTTGTTTTTCATACTTATGTCTCCCTACTAATAGACAACATTAACGCCTTCGCTAAGTTTCTGATAACCATCTACTACCACGCGGTTGCCTTCGCTAAGTCCGCTGGTGATAATTATGTCGTTGCCAATAGCGTAGCCAATGGTCACTTGGCTACGGCGAGCTTTGTTTTCGGCATCGACAACCCAAACGAAATGCGAATCGTCGTTGCGTTTTTGAACAGACGTTATAGGCAAAAGGATAGTATTTACGGCGTTGCTACTGCCATTGTTGAGCACCACCGAAGCCACCATGCCTGGCAATAGCTGATGATTGGCGTTCGGTAGATTGATACGTATATCGTACGTATGCGTAAGGGCATCGGCTTGTACGCCTTTCTCTACGCTGCCTCCAGCAATTTGTACGTTAGCCGCTGCAACGCAAATGTGGCTTGCCGTGTTGGCAGAAATTGTATTTATCTCATTTTCGGGCACCGACAACTTCACTTTCACCCTATCGATGTTCAAAATGGTAACTATGGCCTGCGACGGAAGCGCCGTTTCGCCCGCACCAACCAACTTCCGCCCAACGATGCCGCTTACGGGTGCCGTTAGTTTGCAGTCGGCCAAGTTTTTACGCGCCAATTCGAGCTGCGACTTGGCTTGTGCCACTTTGCTCTGAATCTCAACCCAATTCACCTCGGGCAACGAACCTGCGTTGTGGAGCATAGTGTAACGCTCGAGAGCGTCGTTGGCTTGCGTCATCTGAGCTTCGGCGGCCAAGAGCATGTTGCGTGCTTGCGTGTCGTCCATTTCGGCTATCAAGTCGCCCTGAGTCACGCGCTGTCCTTCGCCAACAAGTACACGCTTCACAACGCCCATGCTCGTAAAGCTCACCGAGGTAGCCTCACACTCCTCTATTGTGCCTACAAATGTTCTTTTTCCGCTATCAGAAGTGGCCTTCACAACCTCCGTCCTGACACGCAAAGGAGCCTTCTCCTTCGCCTTCTCATTGCTGCTGCAACCGCCTAAAAGCACCGCTGCAAGCAACATTACTGTAATTCTGTTTTGGTTCATATTTTTGATACTTTTCTATTGTTGCATCACGAAAACGTGGCAAAAATGAGAATAGAAAATCATCGGTTAGTGTTCTTTTAGGGAATATATCTATACTTTTAGAAACTCAATTCTCATATAGAATATAAACAATCCTCAAAAGAGCATTAAATCTCGTTCAGTCTGGTATTTTTGCATTCTCAAAACGAACATCATGAATATGATAACAGATAAAATAACGCTTCAAAGTTTGGTTGAGAACCAAGCTGTTCGCCCCGACTACTACGACAATGACATTGTAATTATCGACAACATCCAGAAGTTTGCCGAAATAGACACTGCGCACATGGAGATGAACACGGTTGCCGTATGTATAAAAGGAAAAGTGCAAGCAAAAATGGGTGGAAACGAGATAATGCTAAGCGAAAATCAGATTGTGCTCTGTCCGCCCAACGTGCTACTGACCGACATAATGGCAAGTCCCGACATAAATATTAAGGCCATTTTCTTTACTAACGATATTCTGCAAAGTTTTCTGCATGAGAAGATTAACCTATGGAACGAGGTTATGTATAAATACAAAATGCACATCATCGACCTTAGCGATACCGACATCAAATTCATGCAGCACTTCTACGAGATGCTCACCATTTGCATAAATTTCAAGGAAGGAAATCCGTATCGCACTGAGGTGATTCAAGCGCTGCTGCGTAGTGCTTTCATTGGTCTGATGGGGTGTGTGAAGCAATTGCTACCCACGCAAGAGCCCCAAGAGACGCGCCGCACAAACACACTTTTTCAGCAATTCTTCGACCTTCTTGGGCGTAGCAACCCCAAGCATCGCCCGTTAGAGTGGTATGCTGGCGAATTGTGCATCTCGGTGAAGCACCTCACCAACATCTGCAAACAAAACTCAGGCAAAACAGCCTACGAATGGATTACCGAATACGTAAAAGAGGACATTCGCTACTACCTCCGCCAAACCGACATGCCCATAAAACAGATTTGCGACACGTTGGGCTTCTCAAATCCCTCATTCTTTGGTAAATACGTAAAAGAACAATTCGGGACCACACCACTGAACTTACGCTTACGCGAGAGGGGAAAAGAGGCTTAGCCACACGCAAAGTATAATTGTGGAGTAGGGTAGAGTAATTGCCTCATTTTTGCAGCTATTTACGTTTTGTGCACTTTTTTGCTGTCGCGTTAGCCTTTTTTGCAAAAACTTCCACATAATTAACAGCTCGTAAATAGCTGTGCTATATAATTTTGCGTCACAAGAATAATTGTAACGGATATGACGAATAAACTCTTCTCCATTGTGGCGCTCTGCGGCGTGGCTCTCATTGCCGAGGCGCAAAAAATAGATTTTGATACAAGTAAAAAAATTACCGAATTAAACTATACTTCTTGGGTTGTTTCTGCTGGCGCAAGTTCGACGCTCGAAACCACCGACGCCAATGGTAATAGCATAAAAATAACTGTAGATGCCAATGGCGCTGATGACTGCAACGTGAACTCCAACTGGGGTAATAAATGCAAGAATTCTAGCCTCCTCGAAGACGCTGCCATTGTATATGGCTACGATGCTGCAAACGACGACCAGAAACTCAACTACACCGACAAATCGGTTACTATGCGTTTCACTATTGAAGGTCTCATAGCCGGTAAACACAACGTGCAGTTCTACCTCAATGTCACCGACCGTGGCAATGCCGACAATCCTGCACCTATTTCGCTCTATGCCAATGGCACCGAGGCTCAGTCGGGTATAATTATGTCGCCGTGTGTAGCTACCATTGCTGAAGTTACTACCGCTGGCGCAACATTCACTGCAAATGCTGGCGAGGCGTCTGTAATTAGTCTCGTTTCTAAACCAGAAAGTGGCGTAACATATACAACGTCAAATATTTACGTATGTGCAATGCTCATCGACGAGGTTAATGTTGCCGACCAAGCGCATACTCCTAATATTGGTAAAGAAAACTATCATGCTCCTGCAAACGATGGCGCTATGACGCTCGGCTGGACATCTGCCGAAAGTGCAGTTAAGAGCCTTATATATATGGGTAGTACGTATGCTACAAGCGAAACCGATGCTGCCGATGTAGAATTGAATCTCTTGGGCGAAACTACTGGTAGTACATACCAAGTTACAGGTCTTTCGAATCTCAAGAAATATTTCTGGCGCGTCGATCAAGTTGGTGCAGACGGTAACACCACACAAGGCGAAGTTTGGATTTTCCGCCCACGCCACTTGGCATTTCCAGGAGCTGAAGGCTATGGACGTTTTGCTAACGGTGGTCGTGGTGGTAAAGTGGTTCACGTAACAAATCTCGAAGATAATGGTGATGATGAGAATCCTACAGAAGGCTCACTTCGCTATGCTATAAAGAAAGTCAGCGGTCCGCGCACAATTGTGTTTGATGTTTCTGGTGTAATTAAGCTGCGGGCTCGCCTCACATGCGCCGATAGCAACGTAACTATAGCTGGTCAAACAGCTCCGGGCAAAGGCATACTTATAACCAATGGTGCACTCGGCGTTACGTCCGATGGCATTACGCGTTTCGTTCGCTCGCGTCTTGGTTATCCCGAAGATGGCACAGCTAATAACAGCCGCGGTCTCGACGGTCTTGGACTTGCTGGTGCCGATCACGCCATCGTAGACCACTGCTCGGTTGGTTGGACTATCGATGAGGCATTCAGCAGCCGCGGTAGCAAGAATATTACACTTCAGCGCACGCTCATCTCTGAGGCGCTCAATGTGGCCGACCATCCTAACTACGAAAGTGGCAAGGAGCATGGTTATGCTGCTACAATTGGTGGCGATACAGCTTCGTATCACCATAACTTGCTCGTACACAACGTAGGTCGCAACTGGAGCCTTTCGGGTGGTCTCGACGCTGTAGGCGCATACGCTGGCCATCACGATGTATTCAACAATGTTGTGTACAACTGGGGCAGCCGCGCAACCGATGGCGGTACGCACGAATGCAACTTCGTAAATAACTACTACAAAATGGGTCCTGCTACAACGCAGAAACATATACTCCGTGCCGAACTCGAAGGTACAGGCTCAGGAAGTCAAGAATATTATGTAAATGGTAACGTTCGCCAAGCCGTTAACAATGGTGCTATCACCGAAGATAAAGATGGCGATACATATACATACGTATTGAAGAACGGACAGAAACTCGACTGGACGGTGTTCGTAAGCGAACCATATTTCGAATCGTATGCAACTTTGGAATCGGCGCGCGCTGCATATAAAAACGTACTTAGCGATGCTGGTTGTTCGCAGCCTACGCTCGACGACCATGACGTACGTATGGTTAGCGAGACACTTGCTGGAACGGCTTCTACAAAAGGTAGCAGAAGTGGCAAGTCTGGTCTCATCGACCGCGAAACAGATAATGGCTGCGAAGGTCTCGATTGGTATTACGACGAGGAGAAATTCCCTTGGCTGCGTCGCACCAAAAACTTTGATACCGACCAAGATGGTATGCCAGATTGGTGGGAGAAGGCTGTAGGCTCCGATGCTGCCGTAGCCAACAACAATGCCGACCCCGATGGCGACGACTACACGCTCCTCGAAGATTATCTCAATTGGCTTGCTCAGCCTCATTATACAATAGGTGCAGGTCAAGCTACTCTGCTCGATTTGCAACAGTTGTTCGCTGGCTACAACAACAAGCCTTCGTTCACTCTCACTGAAACAGACGACATTTTGAATGTCAATATTGATAAAACCACATTGTCGCTTACGCCTGCAAAAGAGGCACTTGGCAATATCTATACTATAAAAGTTACTGCTACCGATGCCGACAACGTGTCTACGCTCACTCGCGAGATTAACTTCTATGTATCGCCCAATCCATCAAAGACTTATAGCGTTGCAATTTCGTCAACCGATGAAGAAGATGATACTGACGACGACATCACTACTGCCGTTGACGCTGTCTCGTTCGATGCTAATGCACAATATGATGTATACACTTTAGGTGGCGTATATGCTGGCCGTTTCACAAAGAAAAACGACCTTCCGCAAGGCCTTTATATACTCCACAAAGTGGACGACACAAGCAAATCGTGCTTGTATAAGAAATGTAAATAGTTAGTTTTTTGGTTATAAGTATTGTAGAATCCACCGGTGGAATGCACAGCCACTGGTGGATTTTTCGTTTTACCTCAGATACACACGATAATATTTACTGCAAAAAGCAAAATTTCAATTCCCAATTTGCTTAACTTCGCTATTACCTAACCAAAAACAATCACCACATGAAAATGGTAATTACCGACGAGCGTACGCAACTGTTCACTATTTATAAATCGGTATTGAAAGCCACTGCCGAAATGCGCGAAGAAGATGATATTCATAAAATTCGTAGCTACTTCGCATCGTGTGCCAATGTGAATTTGAAAGAACAGAAAGCCTCCGACTACACTTGCTTGCAACACATGCTTGAGGTAGTTCACGTTGTTGTGGACGAGATTGGGCTTGGTCGTGTGGCTGCTTTGGGTGCAATGTTGTACGAATTGATGCAGCATACGACCATTCAGCGCGACGATGTGGCTCGCTTGTTTGGCGAACAGACGGCTACTGTGGTAGATGGTTTGGCTAAAGTGTGCGAACTCTATCAGCGAAATACATCGATAGAGAGCGATAATTTCCGCAAACTCCTCTTCACCTTTGCGCAAGACGTGCGTGTGATTTTGGTTATTCTTGCCGATCGTTTGGCTCTTATGCGCCATCTGCGTCAGTTCTCCGAGGAGGATCAGATGCGCATTGGCAAAGAGGTTGGGCAGCTCTATGCTCCTATGGCTCATCGTATGGGCCTGTATGGTATGAAGAGCGAGATGGAAGACCTCTCGATGAAGTACACCAATCGCGAAGTATACCTCGATATTGCCCGCAAACTCAACGAAACCAAGCGCAGTCGCGATGCATACATAGATAACTTCATAGCTCCACTTCGTGAACGCCTCGACGCCACGGGCATGAAGTATGAAATGAAGGGTCGCACCAAGACTATTAGTTCTATTTATAATAAACTCAAGAAGTCGCACGTAGATATAGAAGGTATCTACGACCTATTTGCCATACGTATAATTATAGATTGTCCGCTCGATATGGAGAAGGCGGCTTGCTGGCGTGCATATTCCATAGTTACCGATCTCTATCAACCTAATCCAACGCGCCTAAAAGACTGGATTTCAGTGCCCAAGGGTAATGGTTATGAGAGCTTGCATATTACTGTGCTTGGCCCACAAAATCGTTGGGTTGAGGTGCAGATACGTACAGCGCGTATGGATGAAGTGGCCGAAAAAGGTTTTGCTGCACACTGGAAATACAAAGGCATAAAGACCGAATCGAGCATGGAAAAATGGCTTTCGAATATTCGCGAAGTGCTTGAGAATCCTGAGCTTACGACGGTCGATTTTATAGAAGATTTCAAACTTAATCTCTACGATAAAGAGGTATTCGCCTTCACGCCCAAAGGCGAGCTCCGCCGATTGGCAAAAGGGGCTACGGTACTCGATTTTGCCTTCGATATTCACTCCAAAGTTGGTTGCCATTGTGTGGGTGCTATTGTCAACGAGCGCAACGTATCTATAAAATACGTAATACAAAATGGCGATCAGGTGGAGATTCTCACCTCGCCGCGCCAAGAGCCCAAGCAAGACTGGATGTCGTTGGTTACTACAAGCCACGCGCGAGCGAAGCTACGCCAAGCGCTGAAGGAAAAAATCTTCAAGCAGAGCGAAGTGGGGCGCGAAATGCTCGACCGACGCTTCAAAAATTGGAAGATTGAACTTACCGACGCGCTCTTGCACGACATGACGCATAAGTTTGGCTATAAGGATATTAACATATTCCTTAGCGATGTCGGGCAGGAGAAAATACAGTCGCAGCAGATAAAGAATTTTGTCGACGAGCAGATACGCGAAGAACAAGAGAAGACGCCCGAAAAGACCATTTCGGCAGAGAATTTCCGCCACCGCGACGATGGCAAAACGGACGAGACGCGCAACGTTCTGCGTATCGATAGTTCGCTCACCGACATCAACTTCACGCTCGCAAAGTGCTGTTCGCCTATTTATGGTGACAATATTTTCGCCTTCATAACTGCTGCTGGCGGCTTGAAGGTGCATCGTATTGGTTGCCCCAACGAGGCCGAGATGCGTCGTAAGTTTCCTTATCGCATACAGCCAGCTGAGTGGGTCGGTTCTAATAACGATTTGAAGCCTATTGACATGCGCATCACTGGTTCCGACGATATTGCTATCCTCTCGAATATCACGCAGTTGCTTACAAAAGACGGCTCGTTGCGCGTGCGCTCCATCAACGTCAATTCTACCGAAGGCGGCTTCGAAGGCGACGTTACAATCCTCGTCGCATCAACGGGGTCGCTCGACAATGTAATAAAGAAGATAAAAGCTGTTCGTGGTGTCTATAATGTTGAATTGCTGAACAAATAGAGGCTTTTTATTCGTTTATCTGTTTACAATTGGCGACCATTTTATAGCTCAAAAATCATCCATCGAAGGACGTTTTTTGAGTTTCAGTTCGTCTTTGCTTACCATTCCATTGGCTATGGCGTAGATGGCCAAACCTGTAGAACTGTGGATATGCAGTTTGCGAGCTATATTGCGCCGGTGCGTAAGTATGGTGTATATAGACAGGTTGAGTTTTGCGGCAATCTCTTTGTTTGTCTGACCTTTCACCACCTCTTTGATTATTTCGCGTTCGCGTTGCGAGAGTTGCTCTTCGTCGTCTTCGTCGCGGTTGGTGGTGTTGGATAGTTTGTTTATGAGCGCACTAAGTTGTGTGTTGTTGTCGTAAATATTTATGGTAGCATCGTAGTTTTCAAGTATTTGCGGCTCTACGAAGCCCGAGATGAACGCCACGAATTTGGTGTTGCAAAGGTTCAAATCTTTGTTCGCCTTGCAGCGTTCGATGTTGAATTTTCCGCCGAAAAATGGGTTTACGATAAGAATGTCGGGGCCAAAGGTTGCCACCTTGTTTTCGAAATTGGCATATAGCGCAATCTCCATTATTTGCACTGGACCTTCAACCGATTTTGCAAGTGCTGCAGCCATTCCCGAACGCAGAATAAGCGACGTTTCGGCTATGACCACCTTTATGCCTTTTCTGTTTCTCTCCATCATGGCTATTCTATTTCTGTAGTAGTTTCATTTCCAACGCTCTAACGGCAGGAATGAAAATATTGTCTTCAATCAAACAGTGCGATTTCAGGTCGGCTTCGCAACTGAAAATGTCGAATAACGTAGCGTTGACCTCGTTTATATTGTTGTTCGACGGCGAATATTTTATGATTACATTCTTGAGTTCCATCAATCGTTGGTCGAGCTGGTCGTGGTGACGCATGAAACTCGAAATCTGGTATGAAGTAGCTGGTTGCTTGCCGCTTAGAAGTTCGCGTACGTATGGAAAAACCGTCTTATCCTCGTAGCTAAGGTGACTTTTCAAGCCTTTTACGTATTCATCGAACAGACTGATAATGAGCAGCGCAAGTTTATTGTCGTCGTTGAAGTCGATGACGTTTATGAGGCGCCTACGAAGCGTCGGAAAGCAGTAGTCGATGTAATAATTATGGGCATTTTGGAGGAAGTTCATCATCGAGTGCAAATCGATGAGAGAAAGGTCCGTCGTCTCGCCCGTAATTATGTAGTTTACAGTGGCTAAGAACGTGTTGCAGTCGACGTTGTTCTCGTCGCAAATGGCCTTTACCGTCTTATCACCAAAACCGAGCGAAATACCAAATCTACTGAGCAAATGCAGCATCTGATAGTGTTCGCATATTATATCGCCAAGTTTATGTTGTTCGTTGTAGAGCATGTTATTAGTTACGAGTTTCGAATTACGAGTTACCTTCAATTTTCAGTTTTCAATTCTCAATTTACTTAGGCGCTTTCATATACAGCACTACGCCTATTATGCTAAAGACTATGTTTGGCAGCCACACAGCAAGCACGATATTCATGCTTCCGTTGACGGCAAACGTTGTCGATAGTGTCAAGAAGAGTATGTATACGAAGCTGAGTACCAAGCCCAAACCGATGTTCACGCCCATGCCGCCGCGAGTCTTGCGCGACGATAGCGACACGCCGATGAGCGTAAGTATGAATGCCGCAAATGGCGACGCTTGACGCTTGCGCAGCTCAATCTCGAAATCTTCGGTGTTGCCTATGTTGCGTCGCTGCAATTCGTCAATGTGGTCGCTGAGTTCGTTGCTGGTGAGCATCTCAAACGATTTGCGCTCTTTCTTGAAGTCCGACGGCATAATATTTATTACGCTATCTATCTGAGCACCAGTGGTTATCTTGTGCGTGATACCATTCTCGTCGAAGTCCCATTTGGTGTAGTTACGCAGATGCCAGTTGCCGTTTATAGAGTCGTAGGTGATGGTTCGTGCAAAGAGTCTAGACACCATGCGTTTGCCATCGAATTTCTCCATATTGAAGCGGTCGCCCGTCTCGCGAAACGAATGGTAGCGGCCCATATATACATACACGCCAGGCTGAATCTGCATGTGCATATCGCTCAAACCCGTCTCGCGCCGCGATTTTATGTATACATTTTCAAAATCTATTCGCGTTCTATTTGCTATAGGTATGACTTCGGCGCTAAGTATGTAACTAATTGTAGCTATGATAGTTGCGCCTAATACGTATGGATACATAAATCGGCGAAAACTTACGCCGCTTGCCAAAATGGCGATGATTTCGGTCTGTCCTGCCATCTTAGAGGTGAAGAATATCACCGAGATAAATACGATGAGCGGCGAGAGCATATTGGCGTAGTAGGGCACCAAATTGAGGTAGTAGTCGAATATTATAGCTTGCTTCGGGGCTTTGCTCTCGATGAAGTCGTCCATCTTCTCTACGAGGTCGAACACTATCACTATACTTATGATAATGAGGACGATAAATACGTACGTACCTAAGAATTTCTTTAGTATGTATAGGTCGAGCTTTTTCAATTTTGCAGAGCGTTATTCAAAATGATTCCAAATATAAGCATTCTCGTCGTTTCGTATGTACAATTGGACACAGATTCTTATTTAGACAAGGTGGCATGGCCCCTTATTAGTTTCCAATATCCAGCTTCCAATTTTCAGTTTTCAGATGTCAACTTCCAATTTACTTACGACATACGGCTTTTGTAATCTTCGTAGCCGAACTCTCGCACCACTTTCATGCCTCCGTTCTGTGGGTCGAAAATGGCTATCGATGGGTGCGACACGCCGTTGAACATGGTGGTTTTCACGGTGGTATAGTGAATCATGTCCTCGAAATCTATGGTATCGCCAATCTGCAGCGGTTTGTCGAACGACCAATCGCCAACGTAGTCGCCTGCCAAACAGCTGTTTCCTCCCATTCTATATGTTGGAAGGCCTTGAACTGGTTCGTTATGTGCACCACGAATATTTGGCTTGTATGGCATTTCGAGGCAATCGGGCATGTGGCATGCAAACGACACGTTAAGAATGGCCGTCGTAACATCTCCACTCTTGACAATGTCGACCACTTTGCTCGTGAGAACGCCTGTTTGCCAAGCAAATGCACTGCCAGGTTCGAGTATCACCTCCACACCCCAACGTTTGCGGAATGCCTTGATGATATTTATGAGGTGCTCCACGTTGTAGCCTTTGCGCGTCATCAGGTGACCGCCGCCAAAGTTGACCCATTTCACTTGCGGAATCCAATGCGCAAAACGGTTTTCGAACGCTGTGAGAGTATTCTCCAAATCTTCGGCGCTGCCTTCGCAGAGTGCGTGAAAGTGCAGTCCCTCAATCTCTTTCGGAAGTTCCTCGGGCATATCATCGCTAAGAACGCCCAAGCGCGAACCTCTAACGCATGGATTGTAAAGGTCGGTTTCTACGGCACTATACTCAGGATTCACGCGGAGCCCATACGATACGCCTTGTGCTTTGGCATGCAAACGTTCAAATTGCGATAAACTATTGAACGTCAAGTGGCTACTCAATGCTGCTATTTTCGGAAATTCTTCGTCGGTGTAGGCTGGTGCAAAAGTGTGCGCCATTGCTCCCAACTCTTCGTTGGCCAACATTGCTTCACTGAGTGAACTTGCGGTGGCGCAGTTGAAATATTCTTTTACTATAGGAAATGCTTTCCATAAAGCAAAAGCCTTGAATGCCAATATTATAGTAGCACCCGAGCGAGTCTCTACGTCCTTGATGAGTTTCAAATTGCGACGAAGCAAATCAGCTTCAAGTATGTAGCAAGGGTTGGGTGCACTATTGTAGTCTATAGTCATTGATTAATTACGAGTTACGAATTACAAATTACGAGCTATGAACGCAGATTTCAATTTTCAATTTTGAATTTTCAATTCACTTATGTCTGTCGCCACGGCGGTGCATGCGTTGCTGGGTGCGTTCGGCATTTGCGCCGTTGTTATTGGCATCGCCATTGGCGTTATTGCCTTTGCCTTTGGGACGATGGCCACGTCCACCGCGATGTCGGCGTTGATGGTTGTTGGCGCCACGGTTGCCATGTTCGTTGCCTCTTCCTTTCGGGTTGTATGCAGGACCTTCGCCAAGTTCGGCAGGAAGCGTGCCCTTCTCCACCTCTTTCTCAATAAGCGATTCGATGCGCGCAAAGTTGTACATATCCTTCTCGTTGATGAGCGTGAATGCCTCACCAGTGGTTTGTGCGCGCGCCGTACGTCCGATGCGGTGTACGTAATCCTCGGCATCGCGTGGTACGTCGTAGTTAATCACGGCGTCGATTTTCTCTATATCGATGCCTCGAGCTATGATGTCGGTAGCAACGAGAATATTTATGTCGCGATTGCGGAATTTTAGCAAAACCTCTTCACGATCCTTCTGTTCAAGGTCTGAGTGGATTACACCTACGCTGAAGTGCGCACTGCGTAAGTAGCTATATAGCTCTTTTACAGATTGTTTTCTGCCTGAGAATATAATTATGCTGCCATCTTTGCGTTGGCTGACAAGTTGGCGTACGAGGGCATTTTTCTGCGTATCGTATACACAATAAGCCATCTGGTGAATGCCCTCAGCAGGCTTAGATATGGCAATATTTATCTCCTGTGGATTCTGAAGAATTGCCTTAGCCAACTGCCTGATTTTAGGTGGCATAGTGGCAGAAAACATCAACGTTTGGCGACCTTCTTTGGGCAGAAGTTCTACCACCTTCATAATGTCGTCGTAGAACCCCATGTCGAGCATACGGTCGGCCTCGTCGAGAATGAGGTGCTTCACGCTACTGAAGTCCACATAGCCCATAGCAATGTGTTGTAGCATACGACCCGGAGTAGCTATAATTATGTCGGCACCCTCTTCGATAGAAGTTCGTTGACGATCCCATTCGCGCGAGTCGTTGCCGCCGTAAATAGCAGTACTGCTGACGTCTACAAAATAGCCGAAACCCTCCATCTGTTGGTCAATCTGAATGGAGAGTTCGCGTGTAGGCACGAGCACTATGGTGTCGATGCCTTCGTATGGGTGGCGTATTATGCTATCGATGACTGGCAGTAGGTAGGCAGCCGTTTTTCCTGTTCCTGTTTGTGCGCAAGCTATCAAGTCCGATCCCTTCATAATTACGGGAATGGCTTGCTCTTGCACTGGCGTAGCATTCTCGAAATGCATAGCGTTCAAACTGTCCATCAGTTCGTCATCGAAACCAAAATCGCTAAATTGCATATAGGCGTTTTTATGTGTATAAATATGTGATACTCAGTTTAGTATACTCTTACGACCAAACCCTTGAGATATTCGCCTTCTGGGTGATAAATATTTATAGGGTGGTCGGCTGGCTGCGATAGTTGGTGCAAAATACTTACGCGTCGACCAGCCTTTGCTGCCGAGGTAAATACCATGGTGCGGAACACATCGCGGCTTACCACTTGCGAGCATGAGAACGTAAATAGAATGCCGCCTGGCTCAATCATCTCTATGGCTTTGGTATTTAGTCGGCGATAGCCTTTTAGTGCGTTGTTGAGCACGTTGAGATGCTTAGCAAAAGCTGGCGGATCGAGCACAATGAGGTCATATTTCTCTTTGGCTTGTTCCATAAAATGGAATGCATCTTGTGCAAATGCAGCATGACGAGCATCGCCTGGGAAGTTGAGTTCTATATTGTTGTTAGTCAATTCGATAGCACGCTCTGAACTGTCTACGCTGTGTACGAGATTTGCGCCGCCACGCATAGCATAAATAGAGAAACCGCCCGTGTAGCAGAACATATTCAGCACGTTGCGACCTTTAGCATAGCGCTCAATGAGTGCTCGATTTTCGCGCTGGTCGACGAAGAAGCCAGTCTTCTGACCTTTCTCCCAGTCGGGCAAGAAGCGCAGGCCGTTTTCCATAGCCTCTTTAGAGTCTGGTTTGCCCCAAGTGTAGTGGTTCTGCGGGTTGAGCGCGGCTTTGAATGGCAGCGTGCCTTCGCTCTTGTTGTATATAGCTTTTAGTTTGTCGCCCATCACGCGGCGGAGAGCTTTGTCAATCAAATCGCGGTCGCGATACATACCTACGGAGTGCATTTGAACGACTGCTGTGCCGTTGTAAATGTCTATAACTAAGCCTGGTAGACCGTCGCCTTCGCCGTGTACGAGACGATAAGCCGTCGTCTGGGTGCTTTCTGCCAAGCCAATGTCGATGCGGAGTTGATATGCCTCGGCAATGAGTTGGTCGTAGAATTTCTGATTTATTTCGATAGGCTTGAACGAGAGCACGCGCACAGCGATAGAGCCAATTTGATAGTGGCCAAGGCATAGGAAATGACCATCGGCAGCTACTACTTCTACTACATCGCCTTCTTGCGGTTCGCCGTTGATACGAGCTATTGCACCCGAGAAAATCCAAGGGTGAAAGCGTTCGAGGCTCTGTTCTTTGCCGCGTTTTAGGGTTATGCTTATCATGGAATTATTGTTTTCTGTTCGTATTTATGATTCTTGTTCTGCTTTGGCTTCTGCTATGGCTTGAATCACGCGCTCATGCTCAGTCACTCCTTTTTCGAAGCCTTCATAAATAAGTAGAGAGACCCAAGCATCTGTAGCAGCGTAGTGCTGTTGTGCGAGTGCCAGTTCGTCGGCCTCCCAATTGCTGAGGCGTTGGCGTTTACTTATACGTATGCCAAGAACGTGAGCTGCAAGCTTTTTCAGGCTAAAATCTTCAAATTGAAGTTGATTTGCTATCGTCTGAAGTTCAACGAAGCCGCGTGGTTGAAATCGGCGGCGCTTTTGGAGGGCCTTTATGTCGTCGCGAATGGCAACGCCCGTCTTCAGAATGTTCTCATTCTCGAGCAGCGCTATAAGTTCGTCGCTCATCTCCACTTTGTTTACTCTGATGAGCCAAGCGTGGTCGGTAGTCGAAAGTTGTAGCAGCGATACGCCGTACGACATGCCACGCCTAAACGACGGACGAGTCTCGGTGTCGAAGCCAAGGCGTGTCTCTTGCGACATCTCTTCAACGGCTTTGGCAAGGCTTTCGGCATTGTCTACAACGTCAATCTGACCTTCGAATTGCGAAAGTGGAAGTTTGTCGAGTTCTTCGTTTGTTAGGCGGTGCATCGGCTAAAAGTTATCGTCGTCGTAATTGGAGTTCGTGTTTTTCGTGTCGTTCTCTTCTTCGGCAGCCTTCTCGTCGCTGAGGTCGTCGCCACTGTAGAGCGCATTGTGTATGGCGCGTAGGGCATTGCAGAGTCGCTGTCCCCAATAGTTGCGAAAGTTGTCAGAGACGCGTACCAAGGCATCGTTCATAATATCCTCAACACCAATGCTAAATGCTTCGCAGAAGTCGCGCATATCTTGATATATATCGGCCAAATCTTCTGATATGTTGGCTGGTACGGGTTCTATGCTGCGTTGCTGATCTTCTTTGAATGTCTCTAAGTATTCGTCGTGGCGAGTGAGGCGGCGGCGAACACTGCGGCGTACCGATTCGTATATATACTCATCGACAACTGTCATTGGTGGTTCGTCCATTATCTGCTTGAGCGTAGGTAGCAACGATGCTTTTACGTATAGCAATGGCAATATGCGCGATGCCACGGTGAGAAAATCTATCTTCGAGTAGCGCTCTGTATTCTCCAAGAATACGCAATATTCGCGCGCTACGGTTGCAAATTCCAATACGGGTTTTGAGTATACCGCTTTCTCTTTATTCATAATAATCTTTTTCTATATCTATCCCATGCATCTCTTTTTCGCGAGCTATGTCGTGTATAGACTTTACGCCGTAGAATGTAACTACACCGAAACTTAAGAGTGGCACAAGGAACGAGATGCTAACCATCGACTCGTCGGCTACGGGTGTGGTATCGATAATCAATGCTTGAACTGCTGGCAACACCGAACCGCCGAGTATTGCCATAATCTGACCAGCTGCGCCAAGTTTAGCGTCTTCGTGGTCGAGTCCGCGCAGCGACAAACTATATATCGTAGGGAACATCAGCGACATGCACGCCGAGATACCCACCAAACATGCCATACCTATTTCATTCACCATAACTATTACGCCAACGCACAAAAGTATTGCAATGACAGACAGACTGGTGAGAAGCGCTTCCGGGCGGAAGAATTTCATCAGATACGTACATAGGAAACGCGATGCACAGAAGAGCACCATGGCCACCATATTGTATTTCTGCGACATTATTTCGGCTTCGAGTTCGCCCAATCCGTAGGCGGTGAAGACTTCTGTGCCATATTGAATGATGAATGTCCAACACATAATTTGTGCGCCTACGTAGAAGAATTGTGCCACGAAACCAGAGGTGTAGCCGCGCGTAGATAGTATTCGGCGGAAAGCGTTGACTATGCTTTCGTTGCTCTTCTTGGGCGTGTCGTTGTCGACGGTATGGCTATGCTCGGGCAATACTATCAATAGTATGAATAGCAATACCAAGCCTAACAGGCCTAAGAATATGTATGGCTGACTGATGATTTGCAAGTCGGAAAGCTTTATGGCTTCAAACTGGTCGGCGTTGAGCGAAAGGCGTTCTTCGGTAGACAGTGTGCACATTTTCTCCTGAATGAAGTGCATAGCCACCCACATGCCAAAGAGCGAACCTATTGGGTTGAACGATTGTGCAAGGTTGATGCGTATGGCGGCATTCTTCGGGTCGCCGAGCGTAAGTATGTATGGGTTTGCCGACGTTTCGAGGAACGAGAGTCCGCAAGTGAGCACGAAGTAGGCTATGAGGAAAGGGTAGTAGTTGCCACTTGCCACTGCTGGCAGGAAGCCGAACGAACCCACGGCGAAGAGTATCAAACCTAATATGAGGCCCTTCTTGTAGCTATACTTATGTATGAAGAGCGCTGCAGGCAGAGCCATGGCGAAATAGCCTCCATAGAATGCCATTTGCACCAATGCGCCATCGGTGACGCTCATTTTGAATATTTTCGAAAAAGCTTTCACCATTGGATTGGTGATGTCGTTGGCGAAGCCCCACAATGCAAAGCAGAGTGTTACTGCGATAAACGAAAATACTATTCTTTTCTTAGTCATATATTTATTCAATATTATCAAGAAAACGCAGTGCAAGCCAAGCCATTATCGCAGGCGAGGTCCGCAATGCCTCTTCATCTGGTAAAAATTGTGCGGTATGTACGTTACCTGTCGTTCCATCGGCACGGCAAACGCCAAACCTATAAAAAACAGACGGGTATTTATGTGTGTAGTAGCCAAAATCTTCGGCAGTCATACGTACGCCCATCTTTTCTACGTATTGCGCACCAAGAAGTTCGGTTGCAAATTGAGAAGCGAGCATCGTAATTTGAGGATTGTTATAAACCGAAGGATAGCCATCTTTTATATCTACGTCGCACGTTGCTCCGAAAGCCTCGGTTAGGTTCTTTGCTATTGTACGTATGCGCTCTTTCAACTTGGCGCGCCACTCTTCGCTTTGCGTACGTAATGTGCCTGCTATATACACACTGTCGGGAATGACGTTGGTAGCTCCATCGGCTATTATTCTACCGAACGATAGCACTGCAGGAATTGTTGCTGGCACTTCGCGCGCTACAAGCTGCTGCATAGCTACCACAAGTTGACACGCTATAAGTACGTTGTCGGTAAGCAGATGTGGCATTCCGCCATGTCCGCCATGACCTTTCACTGTGAGATGTATCTCGTCGCCACTGGCCATATAGTTGCCTTCGCAAAATCCTACATGACCCGTAGGCATGTCGGGCATCACGTGCGCACCAATGACTACGTCGGGCTCGATGCCATCGAACAAGCCTTCGCTCATCATCACCTTTGCGCCTCCAGGGAAGCACTCTTCGCCAGGCTGAAACACAAGCATCACACGACCGCAAAATTGGTCTTTCATGTTGCTGAGAATCTTGGCTGTGGTGAGTAGCGATGCTGTATGCATGTCGTGACCGCAAGCGTGCATTACGCCTTTGTTTTTAGAACAAACAGCGTGCGATGCGTCTTCTTCTATCGGAAGCGCATCCATATCGGCACGAAGCACTACGGTGCGACCTGCTTTGCCGCTATCTATCATTGCTGCAATGCCGTGCGTTGCATAGCCTTTTTGGTATGGAATGCCTAAAGCTTTGAGTTTCTCTTCTACGTATGCCGATGTAGCAACTTCGTGAAACGAAAGTTCTGGGTGCTCATGAAGATGACGCCTAATCTCCAACGTCTCTTCATATAAATCAGCCGCAGCTTGGGTTACGAATTCTTTGCTTATCATCATTATTCAGAAAAACTCTGGCAAAAATAGCTTATTCTCTGCTAAAAACGTCTACCACTTCGGTCTCTCTAATATCACCTGCGAGATGATTGCCGAGCGAAGATCGAAATCTGCTGAGTTCGAATCGGTTTGTGGCTCAGCTACTTGGTCGACTTCATTGTGCGCAACGGTTGTGGCTACACCTTCTTCGGGTAGCTTATGCTCTTTGCGTTGTTTTTTTGTCGGTTTTGCCGTTTGCTTATGCTGCTCTGGAATAATAGTCACCTTTGGCTCAGGAATGGTAGTTACCTTCGGCTCAAGGCTATCATAAATAGAGTTGAACAACGGAGCGAAAGCCGAGCCACTAATCGGGCTTTCGTTGGCATCGGGTGGGGTAGGAGTTGGCTCTGCTTTCGGTTCTGCTTCACCTTTCTTTTTGTCCTTTTTGAAGTTGCCTATGAGCGCTATAGCTATAAATATTATAGTTAGTATGGTAGATATTGACATATTGAATACTGCTTTTTTCGCAAATGTATGAAATATCAGCGGCTAATGAAATTGAAAATTGACAATTGAAAATTGACGGTTCAACGGCTTCGATTAGCTTCGATTTGTCGGATTTGAAATCCGACAACACTGAAACGCTGATTTGAAATCCTCTCGAACATCGTTTTTATGACTGATTGAGGGTTTCTGAGCGTCAGATAGGCATTTTCACAACTGCTTGGGACTTGCTGAGCGTCAGACACCCATTTTCATGACTGCTTGGGACTTGCTGAGCGTCAGATAGGCATTTTCACGATTAATTGGGACTTGCTGAGCGTAAGATATGCATTTTTACGACTGCTTGGGACTTGCTGAGCGTCAGATATGCGTTTTTATGACTGCTTGGGACTTGCTGAGCGTCAGATATGCGTTTTTACGACTGCTTGGGACTTGCTGAGCGTCAGTTTTTATGTTCGCTTGAAACGAAAATATAACAATGCTTTCAAGAGATATACAGCATACCTTATCGGAAAATAAAATAGCATAATTCGAAAGTATTCACTCGGAACATTCGAAGTATAATCCTTGTCAATTGTAGAACTTTTAGTTGTACATAAATCATATACAGTTTCTGATACATTTACGCTTGACCAAAAGTTATCAATGAGCCACAAATTGTAGAATAAATCATTTTCGTACGCTAAGCTATCTGTATGATTGTATATAGTTGTTTGTCGGAATAAATTCCAAAAATTACTTAGTTGCTCTTCTGAGAACCATGTTTTTGATATTATGGTTGTCGCATTATATTCAATCAATTTGTTTTGAGAAATGATGAAAATATTGTTATACAAACAGTTTTCTATGGTAAAACCATAAAAATGCAATAGAATTCCATCGAATATAATTACGATATTTTTATCTATCACTCGATACTTTGCGTTATGTTTATTGATGAAATGTTTGAAATACTGATTTTTAGTAAGATATTCTAAGTTTCGGTATTTCCACATTGTATTGTCTTTCCACATGTGCAAAATGATTTGTTATAGATTGGATCTACTTTTGCTTACGTCGTTTTATCCTAAAAACAAAGGCGAAGTAAATGATTTACCTCGCCTTTGGTGATGTTTATTTCAAATAATCGTCGAAATACTGGAAAATCTTCTTGAAGAGGTGAACTCGGTCGTGGCCTCTGACGTTGTGCTCGTGCTGCGGATATATGGCATAGTCGATAAGCACATCGTTCTTGACGGCGTTTTGTAGCAGGCGGAGCGAGTTTTGCCAAACCACTACAGGGTCGATGTCGCCATGTATCACAAGCAATCGGCCGCGCAGTTTGTCGGTTTGCAGGCTGATGTTGTTTTGGGCATAGCCATCGGGGTTTTCTTGCGGCATATCCATATAACGTTCGCCATACATAATCTCGTATAGATTCCAGTCGCACACTGGGCCGCCAGCCACACCAGCTTTGAAGATGTCGTTGTGGTTGAGCATCATCGATATGGTCATGAAACCGCCGAAACTCCATCCGTGAATGCCAATGCGTTCAGCATCGACGTATGGCAGCGATTTTAGGTAGTTGATGCCTTGCATCTGGTCGGCCATCTCGCACTGTCCAAGGTGGCGATGAATGGCATGTTCATACTTATTACCGCGCAATTCGGTGCCGCGATTGTCCATCGTAAATACTATGTAGCCCTGCTCAGCGAGCGAGAGTTTCCACGTAGAAGCACCGTAGAGCCACGAAGCATCGACGAGTTGCGAGTGCGGACCGCCATAGAGATAGACCACAACGGGATATTTCTTATTTGCATCGAAGTTCGATGGCAAAATCAATCGGCCAGTGAGGTCGAATTGTCCATCAGCGCTTTTTAGGTTGACGATCTCAATCTTAGGCATGTCGAAGCCTTCGTAAGGATTGACGATAGTCTTTATAGTCTCGATGAGTTTGCCATCTTTAGTGCTACGAATGGTCGATTTCATAGCGCAATCGGCTGCCGAACAGTTGTCGAGGAAAACGGTTTTGTCGGGGCTGAAAGTAGCGCTATGTACGCCAAAACCTTCGGTGAGGCGAGCGGTTTTGCCCTTTAGGTTCACTTTGTAAATGTCGCGTGTCAAGTAGCCCTCGGCGTTGGCTTGGAAGTAGAACTCTTTGGCTTTGGCATTGTATGTATATAGAGCCGAAACGCACCAATTGCCCTTTGTAAGCTGCTTGCACTGTCCGTTTGTGAGGTCGTATAGATAAATATGGCGGAAACCATCGCGGTCGCTAATCCAAGCAAATTGGTTGGCGTTGATGAAGAGCGGAGGCGTGCATGGCTCGACCCATTCAGCGTTCGTCTCCTCAAAAAGCGTCTTTACAAAAGAACCATCTTCAGCGTTGTATACGTTGAACCAGAGGTGATTCTGCTCGCGGTTGAGTTCGGCTATGGTTATGTATTTATCGTCGGCACTCCAAGCCACATTGGTAAAATAGCGATTGACGGGCGAAGCTGTTTTTAGGTACGTAACGGCTTTGTTTTCAGTGTTATATATACCTACAGATACTTCGTGGCTTGTCATGCCAGCCATAGGGTAGTGGATAGGCTTAACAGAGGCTTCGCGCGAGGTAATATCTACGATAGGATACTCCTCGACCATCGACTCGTCCATGCGATAGAAAGCCAAACGGTCGCCTGCATTCGACCAGAATATGCCACCGTTGATGCCAAATTCGTTGCGGTGAACCGACTGACCATAAACAACGCCATTCTCGCTTTGTGCATTCACCTTGAGTGTGTCGTTCGTAGGCGTAACTACATACAAATCGTTGCCAACATTGATAGCTTCAAAGCCTTTTGTCGAGCGGTCTGGATTGGTGTCGGGGCGTTTGTCGGCTACAAATTTATGACCATCGACAAACGAGCCGTAAGCGCCGTAAGGATAGTAGTTGCGGAACTCTTTGCCGCCAGGCACCGTCATTTCGAGAGTTAGTTTTTTCTGAGCTACCGCGTTTATAGTTAGAGAAAGCGCGATAGTTGCTAAAATTTGGAGTTTCATAAAGTATAGGATTATGTAATTATCTAAAGATTATTTCTTTCACAACGCCTTCGCCGCAAGCCTTGTTGATGCGTTCCATTATTTCGGTTCTAATCATCATCAGCTCTTGGCGCAGCAGGCTCGATGT
This sequence comes from Bacteroidales bacterium, assembly GCA_017539645.1. Lineage (GTDB taxonomy): Bacteria > Bacteroidota > Bacteroidia > Bacteroidales > Marinilabiliaceae > W3P20-009. The sequence continues at coordinate 14,187 of JAFYCM010000056.1, read as the reverse complement.
TAGTTCTACGTACATAACGCCATTGCTCACATGCACCGATTTGGTAGCGCGATTTGCCGTAGGTCCGACGATGATTTCCCACAGCGAAGCGGCTTGCGAGTTGAGCATATTATGCGTGATATTTTCGTTGCGCATTACGTCGAGAAGGATGTCGGCGAGTTGTCGAGAAGTGTCGCGTCGGTTTTCCATAATTATTCTGTTGTTACTTTGCCATTGTTTACACTGAATATTCGGAAGTCTTTGCCTACTTTGTTAAGCACGTTCATCAGTCGATTGCGATTGGTGTCGGAGATGAATATTTGTTCAAAATTGTTTTCGGCCACAAGCGAAATAAGTCTATTGCCGCGATGTTCGTCGAGTTTGTCGAAAATGTCATCGAGAAGAAGCAAAGGGTAGTGCTTGTTGTGCTCTGATATATATTGATATTGAGCGAGTTTGAGCGATATTACGAACGATTTTCGCTGACCTTGCGACCCGACATTTTTGATAGAAAACCCATCGAGCAAAAAATCGATGTCGTCTTTATGTACGCCGCGCGAGGTGTAGCCTAATATCACATCGCGCTGACGCGATTGCACAAAGCCTTCATATAGCGAATAGCGGTCGGTGCAAGAGATGTAGTTCATATCTACATACTCTTGAGCATCGGCTATTTGGTTGTAGTATTTGCAAACAATGGGTTGCAGCCAATTCACAAAGTTGCGGCGAGCTTCGGTAATTATGTTTCCGAGAGTAGCCATTTGCGTGTCGAACACGTCGAGGAGGTCGAAGTTATTGTTCTCTTGCTCTTGCATTTGCTTGAGCAACGTATTGCGTTGTTGCAACAGTTGATTGTATTGTATGAGCGCATCTAAGTAGCGTTTGTTGCATTGCGAAATCACACTATCGGCATATTTGCATCGAGCATCGGGCCCTTCGGCAATAAGCATTTCGTCGGATGGCGATATTATTACGAGAGGCTGATAACCAATATGCTCGGCCAGACGTTTGTAATCAACTTTGTCGAGTTTGAACTGTTTTTTGGCTCCGCGTTTGCAACCGCAATATATAGTATGCTCATCGCCATCGATATTATACGTACCCTGAAGAACAAAAAAAGGTTCGCCGTGGTGTATGTTCTGACTATCAACCAAACAAAAGGCACTCTTAGTAAACGACAGATAATAAACGGCATCGAGCAGGTTGGTTTTGCCCGCACCATTTGCCCCAACGAAGCAGTTGATGCCGCCGCACATTTCGAGGTCGGCCTGCTGAATATTGCGATAGTTGATTATGTGAAGATTCTTGAGCATACGTGCGCAAAGTTACTTTTTAGTTACGAGTTGCAAATTACGAGTAACGAAATACGAGTCGCTTTATGTATATTGGTCACTGAAAAAGTTTATTTCTCAGTCTAAGCCCCAATGTTTACAGCTTTGGTGTTAGTTATCAGATAAGAATATGCTAAACGCGATGAAGATTATTGATGTTATAATTAGATCTTTCCTCTATCTTACAGGGGGTAAAAGCATAAAACATCTATACAGAACTATTTTAGCAGCAAATGTTCTTTTTTCTGCTAATGTTTGCACTTTATTATATTACCTAGTAGGTCCAAGTCTTACAACTTGTGGTATTTTTTACAATTATCAAATTACGATATTAGTAGTTAGTCTAACCGTTTGGTTTTATTTATTGCGATTTTTAGAGCGAAAATATTTGAATAAAAGAGGATATTCTCGCATTCTAAGCACGTATGTGCCAAAAGTCGTTGGCATATTAATAGTAATTGTGCATTACATATTCTCTGTTTATTGGTTGGTAGAATCGCTTTTCTATCTTGTCCGCCATACATAGCTGGTGGCTATCGTCAAGATATACTACTACAATCTTTTATTGGCAACTCAAAGAGAATTTATTCCTAAAGCACGGGCTATAAGTACAAATGTGCTTAGTTGCATGTCGATATGACCTTGTTCTATAGCCGATATATATTCACGCTTATAATGGTACTATGTTGTGCGATTAATTCTCAATCACCCCCGAAAACAAGCAATCCCAACAAAAGACTGCGCTTCTGCTGGGACTGCTATATTATGTATTAGTATGCTTGCTACTATTTCTCGGTGAAGTCGTCAGGCAAGATGATGATGGTAGCGCAGTTGCCATCATTCTTCATCTTAGCTATGAATGCCTTCACGTCGTCGGAGTTGAGGCTGTTGAGCTCTGCCTCGTAATTAGCATAACTTTCGGCATTCCACAGAACTTTGTCGATTATGAGGTTTTGCCAATAGTTATTCTCGCGCTGGCTGTCGGTGTATTGCTTCTGCATATACTTACGAACAACGTCGAGTTCCTCGTCGGTAACGCCATCACGAGCGATGTTTTCGATGTCGACGGCGATAAGCGCGAGAACATCGTCGCATTTAGCAGGAGTGAATGGGCAGACGATTTGTGCGTTATAGTAGTCGGTTGAACTACGTATGCTCGATGCCGAAGAACTTACGCTATAAGCAAAACCAGCATCTTCGCGGATGCTCTTGAGGTAACGTTTTGTAAGTATCTGACCAGCTGCCGAAGCCGCAATTTCGCTCTTTACTGAGTATGTATTATCGCCCTGCCACAATTGCAATAGGTATGCTTGTGGAGTTTCCATCTTGCGCTCGTAGCGGTTCATTACTTTGCCTTTGAAGAACGGAATGTCTTGCGTCTTGCTTGCTGCTTCGCGTTTTTTGAGGTTCTTTGGAAGTGATGCAATGTACTCTTCGGTGAAGAGACGGAGCGAATCTACATCGATATTACCAGTGAAGAAGAAGTCGAAGTCGCTTGCCGATTGGAAACGCTCTTTGTAGAGTGCGCGAACGTCTTCATACTTAACGGTGTTGAGTTCGTCGAGCGTGAGGCTCATGAAGAGTGGGTCGTGGCTGTAGATAGTTGCCGAGATAGAGTCGTTGAACGAAGCCATCGGGTTTTTAGCCTTGTTCTCCAATGCCAAGCGGAGCTCGTTGATGCAGCTGTTGTAGCCATCGACGTCGTTGGCTGGCTCTTGGAATTGCAGATAGATAAGTTCGAACAAGGTGCGCAAATCTTTTGGAGTTGAGCTACCCTTGAGACGGTCGGTGTAGAAGCCGAGTTGTGGTTCAATGCTAACTTGTTTGCCAGCGAGTTTCTTCTCCAACTCGGTAATTGTGAAGTTGCCCAAACCTGTAGATCCCATAACATCGCTGAACACTTTCGAGGTCACAGTGTATTTCTTTCTATCCATAACACGCTCACCACCAAAGCTCTGAGCAGAGAAGAGGATTTGCGTGTTGCTGAAGTCGGTCTTCTTGTAGAATACGCGAGCGCCGTTAGAGAGTTCCCACATGGTGTAGCCATAGTCGGTAGCAGCCTCTTTCTTGATAGCGCCTTTCTTAGGAAGTTTGGCAATAAGAGGTTCGTCTTTCACGTTGTCTACGTATGCGGTGAGTTCCATTGTGCGGCTGTCGGCAACAATCTTCTTAATCTCGTCGGTAGCAGGCATTTCATCGTCGATAGGGTACATACCCATAACTACGAAGTTGGTGTCGATGCTTGCGGTGTACTCTTGAATAGCCTGAGAGAATACCTGGTCAGGAATTTGCTTGTTGAAAGCCGTATAGAGTTGATATTCAAGCTCGATGCCAGGAACTGCAGAGTTGTCCAAGAATCTGCGAACCAAACGGTTGGTGTGGTATTCGTTCTTCATCTTGTCGCGGTTGTCGAAGGTGCGTTCCTGAGCGCTCATGAATTGCTCGCGTGCGCGATAGAGCTCCGTGCCAACGAAACCAAAGCGGCGTGCACGTTCAATCTCTGTCATAACTACCTTGACAGCCTCTTTGCTCTTACCTTTTTTAGCTATGATGCCTACCTCGAAGCAGTCGCGAGTTCTCGAAAGCATGTAATAGCCATAGTCGCAACCAGCAGCTACATAAGGACAATCGGGAGTCTTGCTCAATTCGTCCAAACGAGCGTTGAGAGCGTTGCACATCACGGAGTTTACATAGTTGTTGAGTATGTACAATGGTGATGCTTTTTGCTCGCGAGTGAGACCATCAGTTTTGAACACGATGTTCAATTGGGTGCTCGTCATCTCTTTGTCGTTGTCGAATACATATATAGCTTCATTGTTGTTAGGCACTTCGTAGTATTCGAATTTAGCTGCATTTTCAGGCATCTTAATGTCGGAGAAGGTCTTGATGATGCGTTTCTCTACGTCGTCGACATCGATATCACCAACAACGATTACGCCTTGCAAATCGGGGCGATACCATTTTTCGTAATAGTCACGCAAAACCTGTGGCTCGAAGTTGTCTACCACGCTCATAAGACCGATAGGCATACGGCGACCGTAGCGCGAACCAGGGTAGATTGTTTCGAGGTTGCGTTCGTACATACGCATCGCAGCGCTCGTACGCATACGCCACTCTTCGTGAATCACACCACGCTCTTTGTCGATCTCTTCTGGGAGGAGCAACAAGCCGTCCGACCAGTCGCGCAAGATGAGAAGACACGAGTCGATGTGACCTGGAGTAACAGGCACGTCGTCGATGTTGTAGACGGTCTCGTCGGTGCTGGTGTAAGCATTGAGGTTGCGACCGAACTTCACGCCGATGCTTTCGCAATAGGTGATGAGTGCGTTACCAGGGTAGTGAGTCGAGCCGTTGAAGCACATGTGCTCGAGGAAGTGAGCCAAACCGCGCTGCGATTCCTCTTCCTGAACCGAGCCAACTTTCTGTGCGATGTAGAAATTTACACGCTCACGTGGCTCTTCACTGTGGCGTATGTAATAAGTTAATCCGTTGTCGAGTTTGCCATGACGAACCGTCTGCTCCAATGGCAGCGGCTGATCCATCTGAGCCATCAAACTCGTAGGGGCGATTAGCATTGCAAGTAATGCTAACATTTTCGTCGATTGTTTCATGTATTGAAGTGTTAATTTATACGGGCATCAAATGTACACAATTAATGATTGTTAGCAATTGACTATTTGTAATAGATATTTGAAAGTTGACGTTTTTTGTATGTATATACCAAAAACAGAAAAGGCCGCCATATTACTATGACAGCCCTTCTTTATACATATATACCATTATTATTTACTCAATAGAGCATAGCCGAAAGCCCGTAAGCCACTAAAGTAGACACTGTTACGCAAATCAGGCCTGGCATCATGAATGAGTGGTTGAGCAGGTATTTGCCAATGACGGTGGTGCCGGAGCGGTCGAAATTGACTGTGGCGATGTCCGACGGGTAGTTAGGTATGAAGAAATACCCATAGACCGATGGTAGTACGCCTAATAATACCCAGCCCGAAATGCCAAGCGAATATGCGAGCGGAAGCATTGCTACCACTACTGCGCCTTGCGAGTTGATGAGTACCGACACGCAGAAGAAGACAAATGCAATAGTCCATGGATATTGTTCAATTATGCTTGTCAGCATAGTTTTCATCTCGCCGAGGTAGTTTGAGAAGAAAGTGTCGGCAAGCCATGCAATGCCATAAATAGCTACCACAGCCACCATTCCCGACTGCCACACTGGACCAGCAACAGCCTTCTTGGGCGATGCTTTGCAGAAGATAATCATCAGTGCTGCTGCGGCTATCATAACTATCTGTATGACGAGGTTCATTGCTAATGGTTTATGGTAGAGTTCCGTTATTCCATACGAGTGAATGCCAGATTTTACCATCTGCTCTGGAGTGAAAATGGTTCCGTCGGCAAGCGTTAGTGGTTCTGCGCCTTTCACCGCACGCAGGGTGCTGTACGAAGGCAGCACGTTTTGGAAAATAGCAAAGAAGACAATCACGCAGAGCGCACCAAGAAAGATGAATACGGCGTTCTTTGCCGATTGCGGAATCTCCTTGTCGAGCAGAGTGGCCGAACTACCATATATATATTTCTTCTGCTCTGGATCTTGCAGTTTTGCTTGAAATATAGGGTCTTTGTCGAGGTCGAGGCCGCGGTGATACGATGCTGCTGCCGCTGCCATAAGTCCGCAAAGACATGCTGGTATAGAAATCATAAGTACGCCCGGAATGGTGACGTCGAAGCCGTTGGCGTTGGATATAGATACAAATGCCACCACAGCCGCAGCAATTGGCGAACAAGTTATGCCCACTTGCGACGCTATACTTGCCACACCGCACGGACGTTCGGGGCGTATGCCTTTCTTGAGCGAGATGTCGCAGATGATAGGCATGAGCGTATACACCACGTGACCCGTACCAACAAGAACGGTGAGAAAAAATGTGCAGAGAGGTGCTAAGAATGTGATGCGGTCGGGGTGTTTGCGGAGAAGCTTTTCGGCCAACTGAATGAGCCAATCCATACCGCCCGACGCTTGCATGATGCCAGCACACGTCACAGCTGCAATTATTATGTAAATAACGTCGGTTGGCGGTGTGCCGGGTTTTAGGCCGAAGCCAAACACGAGAATTGCCAAGCCGATGCCCGAAATGGCACCAAGAGCCAACGAGCCATAGCGAGAGCCAACCCAAAGGGCTCCAAGCACTATAAGTAACTGAAGAATAATGATGAAAGTTGCCATATGTGTTGTGTTAGTTTTGATATTAGATGTGAATGATAGTATTTATTTCGATAAGAAAGAAATTTTACCTCAAAACAAAAGTCTAATTATTTCGCGGTGCGGCGTGTTGCGAATCATAAAAGCCGCTATATTTGCCCCCGCTTTTGAAGCCCGAATGGCGGAATTGGTAGACGCGCACGTTTCAGGTGCGTGTGTTTCACAACGTGCAGGTTCGAGTCCTGTTTCGGGCACATCAAAACAAGTCGCATAAGTACATTGGTGCTTGTGCGATTTTTCTTTTTGTAGTAGATGATTCGGCGGCGGCAACAAAAAAGGCTGCCACAGTGACAGCCTCGTATACATAAAACTCTTTTTACTTACAAGTAAGATACTTACTGATTTGCAGTGCCGTAGTCTCGTGCACCAAAAATTGCCGTTCCCACACGTACGTATGTAGAGCCCTCTTCGGCAGCAATCTTGTAGTCGTGAGACATACCCATACTTAGCTGCGCAAAGTGCTCGTCGTCAGCAAAATATGAGCTCTTGATGTATTTGAAAAGCGTTGATACGGCACGAAATTCGTTACGAATCTCATCGGCATCGTCGGTATTTGTAGCCATGCACATAAGACCGCACAGACGCACGTTGGGCAAATTGGCATCCATTATTTCCTGAATGAGTGGCACAACTTGAACGGGCGAGAGCCCGAATTTCGATTCCTCTTGCGCTATATGTACTTCGAGCAAATAGTTAATGGTACGATTGTTCTTCACAGCCTCTTTGCTGATGGTTTGTAGCAAATGCAGCGAATCGACAGAGTGAATAAGGTGTACGAATGGCGCGATATACTTCACCTTGTTGGTCTGCAAATGACCAATCATGTGCCAACGAATATCCTTAGGTAGAATTTCGGCTTTGGCAGCGAGTTCTTGCACTTTGTTTTCGCCAAAATCGCGCATTCCGGCGGCGTAGGCCTCTTCTATAGCCTCGGCAGGGTGAGTCTTCGACACGGCAATAAGTTTGGTGCTCGAAGGTAGTGAGGCGTTTATTTGTTGTATGGATTCTGAAATTGTCATAGTGTCGCAAATTTACCGACAAACTACAATATATTATCATTTTGAAATGTGAACAATGAATATGTAGCTCCTAATTCGTAATTGTTTTAGCTTTGCGAGATAAAATATAATCGCTGATGCGCATAAGTATATTATTGATTTTCAGCCTTTTTAGTTTTGCTACACTATGTATGAGTCAGGAGAGAAATGCCGATGTTGCGTCGGCAAAGGCTGATAGTATACATAAAAAACGTCCAAAGATAGGCCTCGTGCTGAGTGGCGGTGGCGCTAAAGGTTTGGCGCATTGTGGCATTTTGGCAGCTATCGATAGTGCGCGTCTCAACCTCGACTATATCACTGGTACCAGTATGGGCGCAATCGTTGGTGCTATGTACGCTTCTGGCTATTCGGGTCACCAGATTGAAGATATTGCCAAAACGATGGATTGGTTGGAAGTGATGCGTGGGGCAGACAGATACCAAGATGTATCCATAGAACGCAAAGACGACTACAGCAGCTTTATGCTCGAGCTCCCGATAGAGAATCGTCGCATAAAACCATTCACCGGCATTTTGGAGCCGCAAGGCTTGATGCTAAAGTTTCACGAGGTTTTTTATCCTATATATAAAACGCGCAATTTTGCCCAACTCGACATACCATTTCGATGCATAGCTACCGACATAGGAAGTGGCGAGGCTGTGGTGCTAAAAGAGGGGAGTATGCCCTACGCAGTGCGCAGCAGTATGGCTATTCCGGGCGTAGTGAGCGCCGTAGATTATAAGAATACGAAGCTTGTCGATGGCGGCATTGTGCGCAACTTCCCCGTGCGCGATGTGCGTGAGATGGGGGCCGATTTCGTCATTGGTGTGAACCTCTTTAGCGGACTTACCGATACGAAGGATATGACCACTATGCTCGACGTGATGATGCAGACAATGAACTTCCGCGATGCCGTAGATTTGCAGAACGAGAAGAGCATTTGCGACGTTGTAATTGAGCCTGAAGTGTCGCAATTTTCGGCTGCAAGTTTCGATGACGTCGATTCCATTTTTGCCATTGGTAAGCGTAAGGGCGACGAGTTCTATCCCATTTTCAAGCAGTTGGCTGATTATATGCACGATACGTATGGTGTGCCATATTCAGAGCCTCTCAAGCGCATGAAGCCCTACAGTAAGAAGGTGAAAATTGACGAGTTTGAAGTCGATGGCTTGCGCTACACTACTAAGCAGTTGCTTTGGCAGAATCTCGACCTCGACCTTGGTCATTCGTATGATATAAATGAGATAAATAAGGCCTTCTCGCGAGCTTTTTCGTCGGGTTATTACAGCAATTTGAACTACGACCTTGTACCGCTCAGCTCAGAGCCTGCCGACAATCGCGTATCGCTACATTGCATTGTGGATGAGCGCCCGCTGTCGTTGCTAAAGGTTGGTTTTGCTTACAACAACTTCACGAGTGCCGCCATTATTTTGGGCTATGAGCGTAAAAATATGACGAGTAAACGCTCTACATCGTCGATAAAACTCTCACTGTCAGAGTCGTTTCGCTTGCGTGCGCTCAACAGAAACTACTTTGGCGAGCTACATAATTATTATGTAGATGAAACATTTCAGTTCAACCACTTCTACGTGCCGCTCTACAATGGAAGCCAGAAAGGCTTTTCGTATTCATACAAACATATACGCGCAGCAGTTTCTGGCGGTATAATTACGTCGCAACGTTCTGATGCACAGCTATTTCTTGGCTACGATGCCTATCGCCTCGACACTGATGTGAATGGCGGCTATCCGAATGCTATGACGGGACTTGTGAACAATTTTTTTGTGGAGTTCTTGCATCGCAAAAACACGCTCGACCGACCCTATTTGCCGCAAACTGGCCGCCGAATGACGCATGATATATACATATCTACGCCGCCACGCTATCATCATGCCGACTATGTAAACCAAACGGGCGATGTAGATGACAAGTCGAAGATGGTGGCGCGCTACACGTTTTGGGGCGAAATATATCAGCAGCCAAATAGTAAATTTATTCTGAATGAGACTGTTGGCATTGGTGCTACGTATGGCAGTAGAACGTTTTTGCACCAAAACTATGTTGGTGGCGCGTATGCATTCTTGCCGTCGCACTTCACTTTCTATGGTCTCGATGTGGCGCAAAAGAACATACCTACGTTGGCTATGGCACGCTTCTCTACTACGTATAAATTCGTGGGAGAACTATACCTTTCGGCTCACATGAACGCTGCTGTGACGTTCCGTAATCTCGATTATTATATTGAAGAAGGGAATGTGTTCAAACCCGAGAAGGTTATCGTAGGCGGCGCATTGACAGCTGGTTACAATCTGTCGGTGTTGCCGGTTGATTTTACTTTGGCATATTCGCCCGACTATAAGTTCAACGTATTTGTAAATATTGGTTTTCTCTTCTGATGAACGATTTGTATAAAACTTTAGCCGCGCAGTCTGAGGGCATCTACAAGGAGAAAGGCAGCCGTTTTTTAGCCTTTGCCTATCCCATAAATAGCGTCGACGAAGCTATGCAGATTGTTGCCGAATTGAAGAAAAAGTATCACGACGCGCATCATCATTGCTATGCATATCGCTTAGGTTTGAATGGCGAAGATTTTCGCGCTAACGACGATGGAGAACCAAGTGGCACTGCGGGACGTCCTATTCATGGGCAATTGCTCTCGTTCGAAGTTACAAATGTACTTGTGGTGGTGGTGCGCTACTTTGGCGGCATAAAACTCGGTACTTCGGGACTTATAGTTGCATATAAATCAGCCACTTCTGATGTACTATCGGCTGCCGAGATTGTGGAGCGTCACGAAGAGATTGGACTGAGAGTTACGTGTAATTATGAGCAACTTACATACGTACTGAAACAAATAGCCGCAACCGAAGCTCGCATAGTGTCGCAAAACTACGATATGACTTGCAGCATAGACCTTTACGTTCCCAAATCGCAAGCCGAAATGATCAAAAAAATAGGCGGTGTGGAAGAGCTGTAAACTTACCCTCCGAACACCATTTTCAAGTTGCCAATGATGTCGTTTGTGAGTTGCAGCATATTATTTGTGGCGCTGTCTATCATGAAGTTGAACTGGCCATTGTCGTTGCTGCGTCTGCCAACTTTTAGGCGCGCTCGTATGTATGCATTGACGAACTCGAGATATGGATTGTTGGTAGAAGCCAAAAACATAGCCATATCGTACTCGCGCGAGATGTAGTTGCGCAAATTCTCGTTGCGAATTTTGAAGAAGAACGAGAAATCCTTAGGCGTTATGTATTCGCAGCCGTTGTAGCTGATGAGCGTCCCTTTGTGGGCGTTAGGCAGATAGAAACAGATGAATGTAATATCGGCCTTCGGACAGAGCTGTTTAGCCTTTTGTTTCAGGTTGTTTATTGCTGCAGTAGAGTCATTCTCGGTCATGTCGGCTACGACCAAGATTTTAGATATTTCGGCAAGTTTTTTATTTGGCAGCAAACATGGTTTGACGCGTTTTCGGCCATTGATGTTGTGCCCAATCAAAGTGCGGAGTTTTTGTAGAAACATAGGCTATTGTTGTATCATTTTTTCAATGTCGTCTTCAGTAATAATCTTAGTGCCAAGCTTTTGTGCTTTCTCGAGTTTGGCAGGTCCCATATTGTCACCAGCAACGAGGTAGTTGGTTTTCGACGTTACGCCGCTAAGCATCTTGCCTCCGTGGCTCTCGATGAGCGCCTTGAGTTCGTCGCGACTGTGGCGTGCAAATGTACCACTTATCACAAAAGTAAAACCTTCGAGCGACGAACCCGCTTTCTCGACCGCTTTTTGTTCCATTTGCAAACCTATGGCGCGCAGACGCTCAATCTCGTCAACGTTCTTATTATTAGCGAAATAGCTAACTACGCTCTTAGCTATGGCATCGCCAACGTCGTTTATTGCTATAAGTTGCTCATACGTAGCCGATTTCAATAGGTCTATCGATGGAAATGCTGCCGCAAGAGTTTTTGCCATTGTTTCGCCTACGAAGCGTATACCTATGGCGTAGAGCACACGAGCGTAGGGCACTTCGAGCGATTTCTGTATGCCAGCCACCAAGTTTTCTGCTGATTTTTGTGCGAAGCCTGGCAGCGCAAGTATTCGGTCGATAGTTAACGCATACAAATCTGAGAATGTATTTACAAAATCTTTCTTCACAAGCAATTCGCACGTTTCGTCGCCTATAGAGTCGATATTCATGGCACGGCGCGAGATGAAATGTGCCAATCGTCCTATTTTCTGCGGCAGACAGCCGAGCGAATTTGGACAATAGTGTGCAGCCTCTCCTTCAACGCGCACGAGCGGTGTGCCGCATACGGGGCATGTTGTTGGAAACGCAATGGGTTGCGCACCTTCGGGGCGTTTGTCGAGGTCGACGCCAACTATTTTGGGTATTATCTCGCCACCCTTCTCCACTACAACGGTGTCGCCTTCGTGGATGTCGAGCGCGGCAATAATATCGGCATTGTGGAGCGATGCGCGGCGTACAACAGTTCCTGCCAACTGTGCTGGTTCCATATTGGCTACAGGCGTGATGGTGCCCGTGCGGCCAACTTGATATGTGATGCTAAGCAAACGGCTATGCGCTTGCTCGGCTTTGAATTTGTACGAAATAGCCCAACGCGGCGACTTGGCGGTTAATCCAAGTTCGGTTTGTAGGTGTAAGTCGTTTACTTTGAATACTATACCATCAATATCGTAGGGTAGCGAGTCGCGTTTCTCGGCCCAATAATCAACAAATTCGTAAATATCGTCGAGCGAATGGCATAGACGATAATTAGGCGATATGTTGAAGCCCCACGCCTTAGCGCGTTCGAGCGATTCGGCATGTGTGGCAAAGTTTACGTCGTCTGTAAGTACATAATACAGAATACATTCGAGCGGACGCTGAGCTGCCTGACTACTGTTTTGCAACTTCAACGAGCCCGATGCAGCGTTGCGAGGGTTGGCAAAGGTCGATTCGCCAATCTCTTCGCGTTGGCGGTTGAGCGCATCGAAGCCAGCACGCGGCATAATTACCTCGCCACGCATTTCGAGGTGGGCAGGGTAGTCGCCCGTGAGTTGTAGCGGAATGGTATGTATGGTGCGAGCGTTGCGTGTGACGTTGTCGCCTACTACGCCATTGCCACGCGTGGAGGCCATCACCAATTTGCCATCTTCGTAAATGAGACTTATAGAGACGCCGTCGAATTTCAACTCGCACGTAATATCCACCGCATGACCAACTTCGCGCACAATGCGGTTGTAGAAATCGCTAATCTCACCGCGGTTGTAGGTGTTGCCAAGCGAAAGCATCGGTCGTTGGTGCTCCACTTGTTCAAACTGCATACTTAGGTCGCTCCCCACGCGCTGAGTAGGGCTGTTGGGGTCGTAGAATTCGGGATGCGCCGCCTCAAGATCTTGCAAGTGATGCATCTTTTGGTCGAACTCCATATCGCTAATAATAGGCGCATTGAGCACATAATAGTTATGATTCTGCTTATGCAGAAACTCACGCAATTCCAGAATTTCCTGTTCTACAGTCATTTGAGTTGTATGTTGTTATGTTCAAAGCTGAAAGTTCTACGCTTTCGGCTCTAAGCACCAAAGTTAAACTATTTAGCAGAACGCAGATAGCGCAGATTTATATGGATTGTTATTGTTGAAAACGCAAGCCTGCTAAAACCTTTCTATTCTATTAAACTAACAGGCCTTTTATACTTTTCTATCTCTTCGCGCGTTGGCTGCCAGTTGAGGACACGATTGATACGAGGATACTTGTCTGAAACTCGTATTAGCACTGTATCTCCAAGGCTAACAGATTCATATAGATATTTGGAATATATAGGATGTTCCTTGAACAGATTTGCCGATATCCCCACTCTAATCGTATAATACTTTTTCTTATTTTCTTTGTTCTTGCCGTATATAACACCTATCTGCTTATGTGAAGATTGTAAATAGAACTCAGTTATTTTATTACATAATCTATCGTATATCACATCATTATATAGCAACGGAACAATAGATACCGCAACCAATGCATAAATCCAAAGCAGAATATTGCGTAGGACACTGTTTATGTTCAACCTCGCCTCAATTAGTACCAACAAAAATTTAATATATGGCAAAAGACAAAGAGTGAGCATGTTGAACAAAATGAATAGAATTAATGCCCAAAATGTGTGTACAATCCAATGAATGCAGCCATCACTGATATTGAAATAATGTGTAGAAAACAAATCAAGAATAATATCGAGTATTAGCAAAGGTAGAAGCACTCGAAGCCTTAGTATATAAGCCATTCTTTTATAATTATTTTCCGTTTTATTCATTGTTATATATACTTTTGGTAGTATTCGATATTATACAATCAACTGATCCTTACATTGCATAAAAATGGTTGTATTGCTCATTAGTGAACTCTTTTTCTATTCTATCAACCTAACTGGGGTTTTATATCTCTGTTTTTTATCTGGAGTCGGATGCCAAATGAGTACACGATTGATTTGTGGAATAGAATCGGATACTCGCAGAACAACCGTATCTCCGATATTTACCGTTTGATAAATCTTTTCAAAGTTCTTTTCGAACG
>JAFYCM010000055.1 GCA_017539645.1 Bacteroidales bacterium | reverse complement strand
GTGATATAGAGATGGCTAGAGCTTCTGAAGAGGAAACAATCCTTTCTTCAGAGGGTGAATTCGATTTTAGTGAAATACAATCTAAGGACAACGACTACTATTTCTATCCTGTTGAAGGTGCTGCTACTACTGCAGGTAAACTTGAGATTTGGACAACATATAAAGAAGCCGAGTCTGACCACCAGGTAATTGATATTGACGTCGCAGAAATTGTTCTTCCTCTTCCTGAATACAAAATATCTGCTGTAGCAGATGGATTTACCAAGACTTATACCATTACGGCTGACAACAACGAGGTTCTCACCAAACCTAATCTTTACTATACCTACAAGTTTACTGATGCCGAAGGTAAGGTATTCCAAGAGGTAGATGAAAAAACTGGTAACCCTGTATCATATGCTTCTGGTAAAACAGTAACTGTTGAAAAAGCAGGTATCCTTGAAATTCAAACTGTAGCACCTTATTATACTGCATCTAAGAAGATTTATATCGAGAATGCTCAAGGATTCAAGAAATCTACTGTTATCGACTTCGAGCACATGGCAGAAGCTGATCTTGAAGCTAAAGGTTTTGTAAAGCTTGACTCTATACAGACATCAACTACAAGTGGTGAATCAAACTGGACCGGTCGTTTGCGTCTTTATGATGACGTTATAACGGGTAATGATACCGTTCGTTACTATGGACCAAACTATGTATCTAAACGTGCTATAGTAAACGGCGCAGAAGAAGCTCTTCCTGATGGTTGGGAATATCCAATTATTCGTCGCTACGAATTGCAAAAAGATGATGCAGCAGTCAAAGCTAACGCGCTCGATTCTGCTAGTGCTATGATATTTGCACCTCTTATGTTCCCAAATGTGGCTACTGGTCATAACAAGGAAAATACTTTCCAAGTAAAAGTTGGTGTAGGTCTTCTTAACAACGAAACCCTTCTTAACAATGTTACTTACTACTTCCGTGGTATGAACGAGGGCGATTTCGCTAATGTTTATATCATCAACAACTATGGTGGCAACTCTACTCATGGTTATTTCGCTTCGGTAGATGAGGCAAAAGCTAGCAACCATGGTGAGCTTACCTTCGTAGTACCTGCAAATGGTTCATTCGATTTGTATCGTATTCAAGATGCAATTAGCATGATAGAAATCATGTCTGCTGATCCAGAAAATGTAGTAGATCTTTCTAAGATTACTCCAAGCCCAGAACCAGAACCACAGCCAAACCCAACCCCAGTTAAGACCATCTATGCTAATGGTGAGGTTAGCGGTGTAGTTTATGATCTTCTTGGCCGCAAAGTAGATACCAACAACATCAAACCTGGTATCTATATCCAAGATGGTAAGAAGATTGTCGTGAAATAATCTATAGTTCATCTTGAACTAACCTTGTAGAGGCGTCACATTGTGGCGTCTCTACTTTTTTTGTATCATTGCCAAACCTTGCGATTGTTCTAATTATCAGCGCATTTTATCTAATGACGATAAACCACAATTATCAACTCTGAATTATGAATCTTGAATTCTCAATTCTCAATTCTGAATTTTCAATTTTCAATTTTCTAACTTCGTGAAATTATGAAGCGCACAAAAAACCCACGCATATTGCTTGTTGCACCATTGCCGCCGCCTATCAACGGATCGTGCATGGTGAGTCAACAGATAAAAGATAGTCACCTCGTAAACGACCGTTTTCGTTGCGATTGGGTGAATCTATCCACCTCGCCGCGTATGGAAGATTTGGGCAAAAACAGCCCAACTAAGATTTTGCGCTATGCAGCATCGTTGCTTCGGACGTTCTGGCTGCTCCTTACGCACCGTTATAGATATTGTTATCTTGCCATAACATGCCACGGCATACCATTCTTGAAGAATGCACCATTCGTGCTGCTATGTAAGCTCTTCCGCCGCAAAATAATTATCCATCATCACAACAAAGGCATGTCCGCCGACGTGGATAAATGGCCCTACAAGTGGCTTTTGCCGTTGGTATATAGGAATGCCAAGGTCGTTTTGCTCTCGTGGCGTCTCTATCCTGATATTGAGCGCGTTGTGCCTAAAGAGAATGTTGCTATCTGCCCCAACGGCATAAAAGACACATTCCATGATGTTGATATTGAGCGCAATAACGCCACGCCGCATCTGCTATTCCTAAGTAACTTGATAGAGAGCAAGGGCGTTTTGGTTTTGCTCGATGCGCTGAAGATTCTTACCGATAGGGGAGTGCGCTACGTCTGCAACTATGTGGGCGGCGAAACTACCGAGATTGATGCCGAGCGAATGACGATAGAAATAAACCATCGCGGACTACGCGATCAAGTGCTTTACCTCGGGCGAAAACAAGGCAACGCGAAGGCGGATATTCTTGCAAATAGTGATGTGTTTGTTTTGCCTACGTATTATAGCAATGAGTGTTTTCCGCTCGTTTTGCTCGAAGCCATGCAGTTCGCTTTGCCTTGCATAACGACGGACGAAGGCGGCATCAGAGATATTGTGATAGATGGCGAAACGGGTCTCATCTGTCCTAAGCACGATGCCACAGCTCTTGCCGATGCGTTGCAGAAACTCATTACCGATAAGGATTTGCGCCGCACGATGGCAAAGAAAGCGCAAACGCGTCAGAGGGAACTATTTACCGAGATGGCTTTCGAGAACCGAATGGTGGAAATAATTACGAATTGTGATTAATAGCTAAAGCCTCATATCTACACTCTCGCGCGGCAATCGGCCCTTCACATCGTAGACCACGCCGCCGTTTGCGCTTAGCAAACTACGAACATCGAGTGTCGTAAATTCGTTGTGCGCCACACAGAGTACCACGGCGTTGAATCTGCCGCGCATATCTGTAATATTTTCATTACTAATATGTATGCCGAAAGCTCGTTCCACTTCGGCAGCATCGGCATGTGGGTCGTAAATAGTGATGTCGGGAGTGTAGGGTAGCAGTGTATGGTAAATATCCACCACTTTGGAGCCACGCACATCGGGGCAATTCTCCTTGAAGGTTATGCCAAGAAGAAGAATTTTAGCGCCCTTCACGGCAATACCTTTCAAACTCATAAGTTTGATTATTTCGGTGGCAACGTATTCGCCCATTCCGTAGTTGAGGCGGCGTGCCGAGCTGACCACGTGCGGCATGACTCCGTAAACTTGCGCCTTCTCGATGAGATAATATGGGTCTACGGCAATGCAATGACCACCTACAAGTCCAGGTTCAACGGGCACAAAGTTCCATTTGGTGGCAGCGGCTTGTAGCACGTCGTGAGTATCAATATGCATGGCGTTGAAAATCTTCGCCATTTCGTTGATGAAGGCAATATTTACGTCGCGCTGTGTATTTTCGATAATCTTGGCGGCTTCAGCCACACGAATCGAGGGCGCGAGGTGCGTTCCAGCGGTAATTACGCTGCCATAAATATGTTCAATAGCAGTTGCCGCATCGGGCGTTGAACCAGAAACAATCTTTATAGTATTACTGATGCTATGCTCGCGGTCGGCAACATTCACGCGCTCTGGACTATAGCCAACGGAAAAATCCACGTTGCAGCGCAGCCCACTGACGCTCTCGAGCACGGGGATGCACTCCTCTTCCGTCATACCCGGATAAACCGTCGACTCGAATACTACGATGTCTCCACTGCTAAGCACGCGTCCCACGGTACGGCAAGCATCGAGCAGCATACGTATGTCGATATGATTATTCTTGTCGACAGGCGTTGGCACAGCCACAATGTAGAAGTTGCATTCGCGAATGTCATCAATATTCGTAGTGCAGCGAAAACCTCGCCCGATGGATGCTTTTAACTCATTGTCAGAGAGTTCGCACTTCTTGTCGATGCCGTTCATAATTGCCGCAACACGTTGTGAGTCAATGTCGAAACCCACAACATCGTATTTAGTGGAAAAAAGGTGCGCAAGCGGCAACCCAACATATCCCAACCCGACGACGGCAATTTTTGTCTTTTTCACTGCAGTAGAAATTTCATGCAAATTACAGCAACTTCGGTTACATCACCTTAATCTTTCATATAAATACATATTCAAAAATTTCTGTATCATCTGTGGCATTAGTAGTAACAAGCTGTTATTCATATAATTATATTCGTGCGCAAAAAAAATTACGTAGCAATATGAATGCACCCGTAGCACTGTTTCTCTACAACCGACCTTTGCATGCGCAACGAGTCTTGAAGTCGCTCGCTGCCTGCGACGAAGCGTCGAAAACCGAATTGTATATATATAGCGATGGTGCACTCTTGCCCGAGCATGCCAAAGATGTGGCCGAGGTGCGTCGCATCTGCCATAGCGCTACGGGTTTTGCTGCAGTTCACGTGATAGAAGAGGAGGAAAATCACGGCATAGCTGGTAGTTGCATCAAAGGTGTTAACGAGGTTTTGTCGAAATTTCCCAAGGTCATAGTTATAGATGATTGCCTGGAGATGTCGCCGTTTTTCTTGAAGTATATGAACTCGGCTCTCAACTACTATCAAAACTACGGCATACTAAGTATTTCGGGCTATACGCCACCAATAGAGATGCCGCGCGGCTACGACTCGTCGACGTTTGTGATGCATCGCACATGTCCGTGGGGCTGGGGCACGTGGCGCGAACAGTGGCAGAAAATCGACTGGGAAGTGCCATCATTCGATGCGTTCATACGTAACGCTGCCAAACTCAAAGAGTTCAACTCGTGCGGTCACGAACTATGGCAAACGCTGCTTCGCTGGAAATTGGGCGAGATTGACGATTGGTCGATTCGGTTCACCTATGCGGGTTATCTATTCAACGAGCCAACGGTATATCCACGCAAATCGCTTGTGCGCTACGTAGGTTCAAGCGCCAGCGTTGTAGAAGGCACATGCTTGATGCCGCTTGCCGCCAATGTAGGTCTGTCGAATTTTGCGTCGGGCATTGCTCCAAACGCAGAGATTGTGGAGATGTTTCGCACGGTATATAATATGCCCATCACCACGAGAATTCTTTGCAACCTAAAGCGGTTGAAGTACATCTTTTTTGATAAAAAGTAAAAACGTAAAAGGGCCGCCACGAGTTGTGACAGCCCATTTTTATATATACCTATAGAAGTATTGCGCTTACTGTGGGTATTCGGTTTGCGCGCCTTCCATAATTCCATTCAGCGCGTACGGCTCAATGACTTTCATATTATCCCAGCGGTCGAAGATGGCAAAAACCTCCATCCCTTCCTTAGAGCTAACCAAATAGCCATTGCTGCCAACTTGGCCTTTGCCGCCATTGTCCCAGTAGAAACCTGCTATGTTGTATTGCTTTGCAGTAGCCACTTTCGTCTTCATGTAGTTCTGGCGCGTCTGAAGTTCCTCTTCTGTTGGCGTAGTGCCTTTGTATTTGAATGCAGCGCCAAACTCGCCCATAACTACGCCGTAGCCCTTGTCGTACCACGCTTCCTTCAATTTCTTGAAGAGCGTTGCAACCTCCTTTATCTCGGCGTCGCTGCCCCAAGTGTACTTGCCTGCGCTCGTGTAAGCCGCATAATCCCAAGGGCGATAGTCGTGGAACTCAATCATGATGCGGCCTTCAACATTGTCGGTAGGGAACGTGAAGCCTGAAAGGCCAAAATCGGGGTTGCAAGCATAGGTTTGTACGCAGAGGCAACGCACCGCATTTTTGCCGCCCGTAGCGCGTACGGCATCTACAAAAGTTTGGTTGAATTGGTTCTGTATAGCCTGATTGGTTGCGCTTGGCGTACCCCAGTTTTCTGAGCCATTTTCAACTGTTATGACCTCGTTAGTACCAGCAAAAATGAGGTGCTGGTCGTAGTTGGCGAAGTATGTAGCCACCTGTGTCCAGAGATGCGCTAACTTCTTATTTACCAACTCCTTATTGAACGTTTCTGGATTCATGCGGTCGTACCATTGGTCGTGGTGAGAGTTGATAATTACGTACATACCATTATCTATACAGTAGTCCACGATGGTCTTAACGTGGTCGAGCCAACTTGATTTTATGGTGAGCGTCTCAGCCGTGCGGGCAATGTCGAGCGTCAGGCCCTCCTCGCTGTGCGGATACCAGCGAATAGGAATACGTATGGCATTGAAACCGGCTGCCTTCACTGCGTCAATCATAGCTTTGGTAGTTACGGGGTTGCCCCAAGTGGTCTCTTGGTCGGCCTCTGCAGCCCATTCGCCAGCAGCTTCGAGCGTGTTGCCAAGGTTCCATCCAATCTTTATCTGGCGTAGCAACTCTTGCGCGCCCATCTCCATTCCTTCAACGTCCATGTGGCCGACGTCGGTCTTTTGAACAGCCGTTGTAAATGTTATAGTTACAGCCGCAGCGCAGTCACCATTATTATTCTTTATTGCTTCGTTGGTCAGCTTTAGCGTGTAAGTAGTCTCCGACGCCAAGCCATCGAGCGTGATAATTATTTCGGCGGCGCTTGCCTTCGACACTTCAACGTCGGTGATGCTCGCGTTGCCACCATCGATGCTAATCTCGTTGCTGTTGATGGTGCTTACCACGTAGTTATACGAAATCTTAATCTGCTCGGTGTTGCAACTCACATCGGTGCTGCCATCGGCAATGCTCGACTCTATCATGTGCATTTCGCTGCTATTGGTAGAGTTGCTCTCATCTTTGCAACCGCTGAAGGCTGCCACAGCAAGAGCCAGAAAGATGAAAAATTTGTGTTTCATGACGGTTTCTATTTATGTTTTGTTATTGTTATGGCGTTTCCTGGTGTGATGTCAATATTTATATAACCACCAGATATGCAGAGATTTGCGTTGCCGTCGACAGTGGCGGCAGAAGACCAACCTTCGGGCAACGGGCGGCGAACGGTGAGCGGCACGTAGCGCGGAAGCGTCTTTGTAGTTACAGATATGGTGATGCTGTCGTCGGCGCGGGTTTCGTAGATTTGGGCACTCTCGCGTTCCAATGCATACAGCGCCACATCGGCAAACGGCGCCACCCAGTAGCCCTCGCAACGTTGCGACAAGAAGTTGAGCGTAGAGTCGAGCGCCTGCAAAGTGAGCGGCGAATAACCATTGCCGTTTTCGAGTTCATGAATAAGCAGCACGCTCCACGCCTCTTGCGTTTTGCCCTCTTCGAAGTAGTCATTTATGTCGCGTGCATATATATATTCCGACTCCGAGCCAACGCCCAACGAACTGATTCTCATTGTGTTTGGGATGTGCGCTTGTATATGCTTTCTGTCGCAGATACGCGCGGCAATGTAATATTCGGCAGTCAGCGAATCGGCTGGCGCTGCGCAATACGGATAAGCAATAGTTAGACACTCCTTACCAATCTCGCGCTCAATGATTTTTTTCGATTCTGCAAGTTCGAAGCGCACAGAATCTTCGGGCAGCGTGCTCAAATTGGGGTGCGACACCGTGTGCGAACCAATCTCATGACCATTCTCCGCAGCTTGGCGTATCGGCTCCCAATCTGTTACCCAGTTAATTACGGGATAGAAAGTTCCGTGGAGGCCATATTTTTCGAGCAAAGGCACTGCGTCGGTAAACTGCGCTGGAAGGTTGTCGTCGAAAGTGAATGAAGCGGCAGAAGTGCGGAAGCCTTGCCAAGTGGCTATTTCATAATTATCTGTGCTGTTTTGAGGCTCGTTATTAGTGCAACTTATTGCAAATAAGGCCGTAGCGATGGCGAGCGATAGTTTTTTCATAGATTTTTTTATTATAAACTGCGTAAATATAGCACATACTAATAAGTATCACCTAATTGAACGAAAACAAACGAAGTAAACGCATGCAATTCGTTTGATTAGTAAGAATTTAGTTGCTGATAATTAAACGAATACAGTTAGTATGAATTGGTTCAATTCGGTGATATCTAGCTTGCATTGTATTTATGAATTAGTAACTAATAAAAAATTTGTAACTATCGATAAAACAAGTACTT
The DNA here is from genome assembly GCA_017539645.1 of Bacteroidales bacterium. Taxonomy (GTDB): domain Bacteria; phylum Bacteroidota; class Bacteroidia; order Bacteroidales; family Marinilabiliaceae; genus W3P20-009. Next base: position 85,287 of record JAFYCM010000055.1, on the reverse strand, counting down.
TTGCAGCCGCAATCGTAGGTTGGTTGCACATAAAAACATAATTATTAATTACTTAAGTCCTAACAAACATGTCAGTAAAAATCAGACTCGCAAGACACGGACGTAAAGGTTATGCTTTCTACCACATTGTGGTAGCAAACAGCAGAGCGCCACGAGATGGTAAGTTTATTGAGAGGATTGGCTCTTACAATCCGAACACTAATCCTGCTACCGTTGTACTCGACTTCGAGAAGTCGCTACAATGGCTTAACAATGGTGCTCAACCTACCGACACAGTTCGCAACATTCTTTCACGTGAAGGCGTTCTCCTCAAGAAACACCTCCTCGGTGGCGTAAAGAAAGGTGCTTTTGACGAAGCTACGGCAGAAGCTAAATTCAACGCTTGGAAAGAGAACAAACAGAAGCAACTCGATAGCGTTGCTACTACCGTTGCAAACAAGAAACAGAGCGCAGCTAAGGCTCGCCTTGAAGCTGAAGTAAAAGTTAACGAAGCTCGTGCAGAGGCTTTGAAGCAGAAACAAGCTGAAGCAGCTGCAGCAAAAGCTGAGGCTGAAGCAGCAGCTACCGCAGCAGAAGCTCCTGCAGAGGAAGCAGCTCCAGCAGCTGAAACTCCAGCAGCAGAGTAAGAAACTGTTTACAAACAACACGAACGCGAGATGCGATAAAGCGTCTCGCGTTTTTTTTGTTTTATGGTTATGTGTCTCCGCGAAGTTATTGGGTTGGGAGTGCAAAAACGACGCATTTATATTGCGACAAGCATCAAATTGTAAGCTGTAGGTTATTGTCGACTTTTATTCCTTTGTCAAAAATATGCATATTAACAATTTTTATGCACAATCGTAGACGCCAAACGCATAGCGCCATCTTCGATTCCGTAGGAACAAAAGAACTGCTTTGTCACTCCGATAAATGAATTTTGTCCTTTCTTGTAGAATAAAACTCTATTTTATGTGATATTGTGCGAATAATGTATTAGTCTGTCTTTTATTTTGTCTGTGTATATTTATGTGTATATAATTCCATGCATGCGCCGATTTATAATAAACGGTTAATATTTACTGAAAATTCGTAAGTGTAAAGGCACGTGTACATAAAAATGCATATCTTTACACCATCGAAACAGTACTGTTATTGATTATTTATAAGAAAAACGAAAAGCGATAAAACAACTAATGTAAGGCGAAAATCTAAAAAATAGCCCTAAAACGTTCTAAAGATGAATTTACGAAAAACAATCATTGCCGTTTTGTTTCTGCTGGCATCAGCGTGTATGTGGGCGCAGACTCGCAGTGTATCTGGTGCGGTAGTAGAGAGCGGTAGTCTGCAAGTTCCAGAAACTTGCGTCTTAGTAAGTGGCGTAACAAATAGAACTGTTACCAATGAGATAGATGGTTCTTCAATGCAATCCTCATATATAATAGGTATGGTAGCTCAAGAACAAGAAATCATGGTGGATGCTACTATAGTTGCCCAATAAGTAGAAAGAAACACGAGCGTTAACATTTTTTGTGCATTATATTTCTAATACATCGATACTAATCTGTCATAATTGATTGTAGAGGTTAATATTCTGTTTTAGATAGCATAAAGAGATTTTTCAGCCACATATATAGTGTAAACTACCAAAAGTGTGACATTTTGAAGAATAAACAAACTTTTACGCATGTTAACTATTGTATGTTTATGCGCAAATTACGCTCGTTTCTCTGGTGATTTATAACAAAAGAATGATGTTTATTGAAAAGTTGTAAGCGACATTGATAGTTTTATGTCAAAATGTGTACCTTTGCCGCTTCTAAATGAAACCAGAATTGGTTATTTATGAAAATTACGAAAGCATCTCAAGAGGTTACGGCTCTACGCGACAACAATGAGTTCTTCCTGATTTTCGATCGCACAAAGAAAGACTTCACATACCCGCTGCATTTTCATGCTGAGTATGAATTGAATATTCTGATTGGAGCTAAAGGCGCGATTCGAAAAGTGGGTGACAGTGTTGAGACTATTGGCGCCATAGACTTGTGCCTCATCGGTCCAAACCTTAACCACCAGTGGGAAAAAGGTTCTTGCGCCGACAATGTAGAAGCTCGCGAAATAACCATTCAGTTTCTTCCGACGCTCATCGGCGACGATCTGCTTGGCAAAGAGACGTTCTTACCTATAAAAAAGATGCTCTCGAATGCTTCGCGTGGTCTCGTCTTTACTTCAGAGGTGGCCAATAGAGAGCTTCCGCTCGTAGACGAACTCTGCAATTCGCATGGTTTCGACTCGTATCTAATGATAATGCGCTTGCTCTACGACCTTTCTATTGCACCAATGCCGCGTGCTTTGGCTGGCGAGACCTTTCGTTCCGACGACCTTAGCCATACCGACGGCCGCGTAGAACAACTCTACGTGTATCTGAAGGAAAACTTTCAACGTCGCATTTCGCTCAACGAAGCGGCTTCGCACATCAACACTTCGGAGGTGACGCTCTCGCGCATCATCAAGCAGTGCACTGGCAAGAGCTTCGTGGCGTTTCTAAACGACATTCGCCTTGGTTATGCTAAGCGCATGTTGATGGATACGGAGCAAAATGTGAGTGAAATATGTTTTATGACTGGCTTCAACAACGTGTCGAACTTCAACCGCTTCTTCAAGCGCAAGTTTGGGGTGACGCCCACAGAGTTCCGATACTCGTTTGTCGGCCGTAAACGCATAGTGTAGAAAACAATTTTCTAATTATTAATAACAATAACCCTAAACGTTCTAAAAAATGAATTTACGAAAACTGCTTTTAGTCGTTTCTGTTCTATTGGCTTCGGCTACGCTGTGGGCTCAGACTCGCACAGTATCCGGAACTGTAGTTGGAACCGACGGACTTGCAATCCCGGGTGCCTATGTCTTGGTAAAAGGGACAACCACAGGAACCGTTACCGATATGGACGGTAAGTATAAGATTAATGTACCAAGCGATGCTGAAACGCTCATCTTCCGTATCATTGGTATGGTAGACCAAGAGCAACAGATCAATGGCCGCACAGAAATCAATGCAACCATGGAGGCTGAGAATGAGGAACTCAACGAAGTTATGGTTGTAGCTTACGGTACTTCAACGAAAGGTTCGTTTACCGGTTCGGCTGCCGTTGTAAATAATGAGACACTCGACAAACGTCAAGTATCAAATGCTTCACAGGCATTGGCTGGTACGATGGCTGGTGTGCAAGTGCTTAGCAATAACGGTCAACCGGGTGAATCGGCAACAATCCGCATCCGTGGTGTAGGTTCTATCAATGCATCTTCGAATCCATTGTATGTTGTTGATGGTATTCCTTTCGATGGCGACCTTTCATCAATCAACACCAAAGATATAGAGTCGATTACCGTATTGAAAGATGCTGCTTCTACCGCACTTTATGGTGCACGTGGTGCAAACGGTATCATCATGATTACCACCAAGAACGGTCGCGCTGGTGATATGAAGATTAACGTAGAGGCTCGTTGGGGTAGCAACTCACGCTCTGTAAAGAACTACGACGTTATCAAAGACCCAGTTGAATATTTGGAACTTGAATATGGTGCAGTTGCTAACTATATGCTTGCAGCTGGTGTTGCAGAAGCGAACCTTGATAAAATGGTAAGCAAATACATCACAACAAATAAATATGGTGGTAATGGTTATCAGATTTATGATGTGCCTAAAGGTGAAAATCTCTTCGTAGGTGGCAAACTAAATCCTAACGCTACTCTCGGTTACAATGATGGTGAATACTACTATACGCCAGACGATTGGGAGAAAGAGACCTTCAAAAATACTCTTCGTCAGCAATACGACCTTAATATGTCAGGTGGTAACGAGAGCGGTACATACCTTATTTCTATCGGTCACCTCAATGACCAAGGTCTTATCGAAGGTTCTGGTTTGAAGCGTGCTACTACCCGTTTCAAAGGTGATTATCAAATCAAATCGTGGTTGAAAGTTGGTGGTAACTTCAGCTATAACTACGTAAAGAGCTACTATCCAGACGAGCAGACAACAACCAATTCATCTGGTAACGCATTCTATATAGCAAACTTTATTGCTCCTGTTTATCCACTCTACGTTCGTGACGCTAATGGAAACATCTTGACTAAGAATGGCCGCAAAGTATACGACTACGGTACTTCTGACGAGTATTCTCCTCGCGATCGTTCGTTCATGTCAATATCTAACCCACTTGGCGACCTTACATATAACAAACGCGAATATGTAATGGATATTCTCAGTGCAAACGGTCTTGCTGAAATCACTCCATTCGATGGTTTGGTTCTTTCGGCTCGTTACGGTTTGTATATCGACAATACTCGCTACAGCAGCCTTGGCAACGCATATATGGGTCAGAGTGCTACTGGTGGTGGTACTGCAACTCAGGGCTCAACTCGTCAACACAGCCTCGACCAGCAATATATTGCTAACTATACCAAGACAGTTGCCGATGACCATACTTTCGACATCACTGTTGGTTACGATGGTTATCAACTCAAAACTGACAAGATTCAGGGTAGTGGTAGCCACCTCTACAATCCAGAGAGCTTCTATCTTTCAAATGCTACTACCGACTTTTCTATTAGCGGTTCACGTAGCAAGTATGCAACCAAAGGTTTCTTGAGCCGCATCAACTATAGCTACCTCGACAAATACTTTGGTAACGTTTCTTTCCGTCGCGATGGTTCAAGCCGCTTTGCAGAAGACAACCGTTGGGGTAACTTCTTCTCACTCAGTGGTGCATGGATTATCAGCTCTGAGGACTTTATGCAAGGTGCTGTAGAATGGATTAACCACTTGAAGCTCAAAGGTTCATACGGTGAGCAGGGTAACGATAACATCGGTAACAACTATGCATACGAAGATCAATATGAGTTGTCTGGTGCTAAGGGTAAATACTCAGATGGCGTACTTACATACAAAGGCAACAAAGACATCACTTGGGAGACTTCAATTTCTTACAACGTAGGTCTTGACTTCGCAATGTTCGGCAATGCACTCACTGGTACTGTAGAATACTTCGGCCGTAAATCTAAAGACATGCTCTACTACAAGCCAGTAGCAGCAAGTAACGGTTACACACAGTTGCCTATGAACGTAGGTTCTATGACCAACTCTGGTGTAGAAATCGAACTCAACTACGGCATTATCGACAACGACCTCGTACAATGGGATGTAAACGCTAACGCTACATTCGTAAAGAACGAAATCAATGAACTTCACCCAGACCTTGAAGGCAAGTTGATTGATGGTAGCTATATCTACGAAGAGGGTCAAAGCCGCTATCGTATGTACCTCGTTGATTACGCAGGAGTAGACAAGAAGACTGGTCAAGCGCTCTATTGGGCAGACCGCAACACTGATTATGGTACAAGCATCAAAGGTGCTACTGCCGACTACAACGTTGCATCTAACGGATACAAAGTTGCTACCGAAGATTTGATGCCAGTTGTTTATGGTGGTTTTGGCACTACAGCTCGTGCATTTGGTTTCGATGCTTCAGTAGCATTCTCATACCAACTTGGTGGTCAGATTTTCGACTCTGGTTATCAACGTTTGATGCACGCAGGTGGCTCATCAACTGCAGGTCAAGGTTGGCACAAAGACATCCGCAAGGCTTGGACTCCTGAGAATACCGACACCGACGTGCCTCAAATTGACGCAAGCACAGCTGGTCAATATGCAAGCTCAACTTCTACTCGTTGGTTGGTAAGCTCTAATTACCTCTCGCTCAACAACGTAACTGTAGGTTACACCTTGCCTAAGGATTTGGTTGGTAAAGTTTATCTCGGCAATGTTCGCGTATACTTCACCGCCGATAACCTCGCACTCTTCACTGCACGTAAAGGTCTTGACCCACGTCAGAGCTATACAACCTCTACCACCGCACGTTATACTCCTATCAAATCTATTTCTGGTGGTATTAGCATAACATTCTAATAAGAAGGGAGAATAAAAAATGAAAGCAATAAAATATATAGCATTCTTAGCAGTTGGTGCTTCGTTGGTATCGTGCGAAGACCTCGATACAGAACCACAAGGCGCCACTCTTACTACAACGCAGAAGGAAACCGTATACTCGCTCGATCCTTCTAAGAAAGAGGCTTCGATTAACTCGATATTCACTGCAATGAAAACCTATGAGCCTAACTACGATGCTATCGGTAGCGCTCATAGTGACTTCGGTTATGGTAGTATAATGCTCTTCACTGATGCTAACAGCGATGATATGCCAGCAACAGTAACGGGCTACAACTGGTTCTCTGACGAAATTGAGTATACCGACCGTACCGTTTCAAACTATCGTAACCAAATTATTTGGAACGACTTGTATTCATACATACGTACAGCAAATGCAGTGTTGGCTTCGCAAGACCAAGAGTCTGATGATTCAGATACACAGTTTGCTGTGGCAAATGCAAAAGGTGTAAGAGCATTCTCATATTTCCTCCTTGCACAGCTCTATCAGTATAACTATGTAGGTCACGAGCAATCTCCTTGTGTTCCTATCGTAACTGAAGAGAATGCAGGTGAAGTGGCTACTGAAGGTACTCCACGTGCTACTGTTCAAGCAGTTTACGATTTGATTCTTTCTGACCTCAATAGCGCTGTAGAGCTTCTCTCTGCAACTAAGAAGGATCGTAGCGACAAGCGTTACATTGACCTTGCTGTAGCATACGGTTTGCGTGCACGTGTTAACCTCACCATGCAGAAATATGAAGCTGCTGCCGCTGATGCCGATGCTGCTATCAAAGCAACCGACGCAAGACCAGCTACCATAGCAGAAGTTTCAGCTCCTACCTTTAGCGATTCTAATCCTGATAATGGTGAATACAACTGGATGTGGGCAATTGTAGTTGACGAAACTGATGCGGTTGTTGAATCGTGGATTGTTAACTGGATTTCGCACATCGGCTCTCTCAACTATGGTTATGCAGAGTATGCTGGCGGCAAACAGATCAGCAAAAAACTCTACAATTCAATCTCAGAAACTGACGTTCGCAAAGGTTGGTGGATTAACGACACTTGCTACTCGGCAAACCTTTCAAGAGCACAGGCTCAGTTTATAGCTGCAGTGGGCTTCGCTCCATACACATCTGTAAAATTCGCTCCATATCATAATGAGATTGAGACTACCACCAACGCCAACGATATTCCTCTTATGCGTGTTGAGGAGATGTACCTCATCAAAGCAGAAGCAGAAGCTCGTGCGGGCAAAGGCGGTTTGGAAACTCTCAATAACTTCGTTCAGACATATCGCGATCCAGAGTATAACTACACTGGCGCAAACGTAGCAGGTGAGGTTCTCCGTCAGAAACGTATCGAACTTTGGGGCGAAGGCCTTATCTGGTACGATATTATGCGTTTGGGCATTGGCATCGACCGTCGTGGTGCTGGTTACGATCCTGCAAACGTATTTGTAATCGCAGGTAACGATCCAATCCTCCTCTGGCCTATTCCAGAAGCAGAGATTGAAGCAAACAAGAAGATCTCTACTTCAGACCAAAACCCACTCGGTACAACTCCTCAACCGGAAACCGATTTGGATATTCCATACGTTGTAGATTAATCTGCAACCATAAACAACTTAGCGGCTGCTTGTAGAAATACAGGCGGCCGCTGCTGTTTTTATATGGGAGGACGGGAATAAATTCCCAATAAAGAACGGGACCAAGCTTGCATTGTCCTATTCTCGCGGATTTTTCCGCGCAACAACCGCAACTACTACTTATCCACCAACCACTGCCCAATCACATTGAGTGCCAAGAAGCGAAATCGTTGAGATGCTGGTGGGATGGGAGAGTATTGCTGATGAGCCACTTCGGCTTTTTTGCGCAATGCTTGCATGGTGGCTTCGATTATTCTGGCATTGGCGAACACTTCTGCCGTTGGCTCAAGAAGTAGAAGTCGACCATTAGCGCAGGCTTCAAAATATACGCCGCCAGGCTTGTAGAAACGCTCGTGTGGCGAGCCTTCGCTTGGAAAGCCATCATAAAGAAGAACTACCAACGGGAAACCCTGTTCTCGTATGGCACGCGCAATGGCTTGCTCGCCTTTGCTAATTGCGGCGGTGTAGGTTACCACGCCATTGTTTGCCGCTACCAATGCCGCTTGTAGCAATTGATGAAGCCGTTCTTCTGAAATGTTGCGCGACACCGTAATAAGTTGTTTGTCGGGCCAATCAAGCAAGAATTGGTTGCCTAATGATGTGAACGTCAGGTCGCAAATGGTTGCCTGCCGGTGCAAGCGGAAGAGTTCGGGATTAGTCTTACGCATCCATGCACGCTCGGCATTCGCTCGTACATATTCAATCATAGCTTTCAATTGTCCTTTGCGAGTTAACACTCGATAGAACGGCTTCTCTTCGTATATATTACGGCGAAAACCAAGCTTTCGCGCTTCTGCTTTGCAGCCTTGCATATAACCTCGAACCACCTCTTTTATGCTTCGTGGCATTGTGCGAGTAACTTGCAGAACTATATGATGATGGTCTGGCATGACCATATCGGCAAGAATTTTTACTTCTGGGCATAACTCGAGCATCCGTTTTTGCTGAGCTATAAGCGCATGGCCAAGAGGCGTCTTCTCAACGTATGCATACTGGCCGTTATGCGCAAGTGTTCCCAAAATTGGCTGCCTCACATAAGCTACCATAGTTACGTGCACAATACATGGCTTGCGCCAAGCTCCGGGCTTTTGCCAAGTGGCGGTTTCGATTGTTGTTGGTATGTTAGGGGCTTTGGTCATGGTTGATGGTTTGCGGGAATGGAAATCCCGGTAACGGACGAGCTAAGATACCTTTTTTGTTAGCGTGTGGCGCTCCTTTTCGCTAATTTTGCCACCAAAACCAAAGCCAAGATTTTTCGTAGAAGTTCAACACTATGTAAATGCTATTTGTATCTATATCATGAAAAATTATCTGTTAGCTCTTGCTGCTATTATCTCTGTAACTATCAATGCACAAAACGTAAAACTGAAAGACACGCGCCAAGAAGAGCTCTCGAAGCGCGCCACTGAGATGGGCCAAATCAGCGATTCTACGCGAATTTTCCTGCGTGGTAGCCTGAATCATTGGGGCTTATGCGACGAGTTCACGCGCGTGGCCGATGGTGTCTATGTGATAGAGGATTACATCATTTTCAACGGTCGCGATGGTTGGAAAATTGCCTCCGAAGATTGGCACACAGTGGATATTGGCGGCTTTGCAGCCGAGTTTACCACCACCGAGCCTAATAAGGTAAAGATTGGTGGTGACAACATATTTATCGAAGGAATAAGAGGTTTGCAGTCGATGCGGTTGAGCAAAATCACGCTCGACCTAAACCAAATGACGCTTACCCTCGAACGTGCAAAACGTAAGTATCCGCATATCAGCCTCAACTATCCCAACGACACGGAATTTATGACCAACGATTTCGAGGTTGTGCCATCGTTCAACCCCGATGTGGCTGAGGGCGTTCTGAAAATTATTGGTAGCCAAGGCGAGCAGCGGCTCAACCTTCGCGATGGCGAGCCCATAACTATTGGCGCAAACGAACCTGCAGAAACTACTATCACACTCATAACCATAGCCAAAGCAACCGATGGCGAAGTGCGCACAGACACAACAACATTCCGCAAGTCGGAGCCGACGGGTGTTTATGTCTATTTCAACAACGTGGCAGGTTGGGCGCAGCCCTATTGCTATCTATGGAGCTTGCGCGGCGATATGAACTTCCCTTGGCCAGGCGAAGCAATGGTTTGGGATGCCGATGTGGTGATAAACGGGCAAAGAGGTTGGTGGAAAACGCAGGTGAGCAAGCGCTATTCAGATTTCGGCGAAGTGATTTTCAATAACGACGACAACCTCCAAACCAGCGATGACCTAAGTATGGACGGCGTTTCTATGTATTACGATGGTCGAACTTGGGGAAGGGTGGAGTAATCACGGTTTTCTCATTTGAAACTATAATCACCTAATTGAGCTAAAAAAACGAAGTAATCGCCTGTAATTCGTTTTATTAGTAAGAATTTAGTTGTTGAGAATCAAACGAATACCGTTAGTATAAATTAGTTCAATTCGTTGATAATCTGTTTGTTTTGAGATGTAAATAAAATGACCGTGTGGAGAAATACATCTACACCTTCAGCGTCTCGTCTACCATAGCTACGACTTGCGGGTAGAAAGTGCGAAAATGCTGCTCGAATGTGGCGTAATGGTCTTTCAAGCAACCGATTGCCTCTTGCGTATTGTCGGGAAGCGAAGTGTTGCGAGCCATAATATTCAGAGCGCGAGCTATGCCGCCAAAGTTTGCGTAGTTCTCCAATCGGCGACTTTTTATAAGGAAAGGCAACATCTTTTTTACGTCGTTGGGAAGACGAAAATAGTTGAGTAGAAGTATTTTATGCGCTTTGTTTACAAACGAAGATAGCGGCATCGACGGGTGAAATTCGTCCCAATTGGCAGCAAGGAAATGGTCGTAGAAAATATCTACAATGATGCTTGCGTATCTGCCATAGGCATCTTTCAGCAGTTGAGTAGATTGTAGTACGATCTCGTTACTGTCTGTAAATGAGTCTATTTGGCGGTGGAGCAGAATGCCGGTGCGTACGTTTGGCTTATATCGAGCGAAGTTGTTGCCCTTCACGAAATCGCCAATGAAATTGCCGAGCATGATGTCCGAATTGTCGTGTGAGAGTGCTAAATGAGCTAAATAATTCACCTTTCGTTGTCTAAGTGGTTCGGCGCAAACTTAATCTAAAAGATGCATCTTTGTACTCACTGATAAATATAAACGATATGATAAAAGAATTGAATGACAGCAATTTTGCTGAAGTAACATCGCAAGGTATAGTAATGGTAGATTTCTGGGCTGTTTGGTGTGGCCCATGCCGCGCGTTAGCTCCTCACGTAGAGGCTATTGCACAAGAATACGAAGGCAGAGTGGTAGTTGGTAAACTCGACATCGAAGCTTCGGAGAAAGTGGCAATGGATCTTGGTATTCGTGCCATACCTACGGTAGTATTCTTCAAGAATGGCGAGATTGTGGACCGCACCACTGGCCTCGTAAACAAGAAAGTGCTCGCCGAAAAACTCGACGCACTTCTCGCGTAAGTAGAAAGTAAAAGAGTAGAGAGTAGAGCGTAGTGTCGATGGAATTTGCACGACACTGCGCTTTGTTTTGTTGGACATTGTAGATTGTAGAGACGCCACACTGTGACGTCTCTACATACGAACAGACCGTTCGTATGGCGAAAACCGATTTTCGTTGAACATCCGTTCCCTAAATTGAATAAAAACGTACGTTGGCTGAAAAAGATTTATGGCGCAGTAGGGTAGTGCTACATTTGCATTGTTCTCAAAAAAGACAGCAAACAATAGCATAAGTTTTTCGTAATATTTAGAGGTTTAACATTTGGTTCACGCCGCGAAGGTTCACTACCACAGGCCAACGGGTCGAAAAGAAATAAGGTTTTATTCATATCTGAAAAAGATCCTGCTTTCCCCAAGATGGCAGGATTTTTTTTATGTTTATAAACATTATGATTGCTTACCTATTGGTTACTTTTGCAGCGCCTTTATATATGGTATGATAGATATAGAACTAATAGAAAGCATACTTTTCAGAGAAGCCCCCATGAGCATCTCCGACGAAGAGTGGAATGGCATAGATGAGTGCTATAAATTCCTGGAAGACTTCCGGCGCGATAAGGTTATTTACGGCATAAATACAGGTTTCGGTCCGATGGCGCAATACAGAGTGTCAGAGGAGAATTTGCGCAAATTGCAGTATAACATTGTTCGTTCGCACTCAACGGGTGCGGGTGCGCCGCTTGATGTCAACGTGGTGCGTGCAGCAATGATTTCGCGCATAGGTACGTTTCTGCAATTCCGCTCGGGCATTCATCGCGATGTGGTAGCTCAGCTCGTATCATACGTAAACAAAGGCATCACGCCTTACGTGCCGCAGCATGGCTCGGTAGGCGCAAGTGGAGACCTTGTTCAGCTTGCCCACATAGCATTGACGCTGATTGGCGAGGGTAAGGTGTTCTACAAAGGCAACCTCGTAGACACTCAAGAGGCGCTCAAAGCTGAAGGTTTCAAAGCCGTAGAGCTGCATGGACGCGATGGTCTTTCGGTGGTGAATGGCACGGCCGTGATGACGGGCTTGGGCTTGGTTACGCTTATTGAGAGCAAGCGCCTTTTGGAATGGATGATAGCGGCTTCGGCTATGGTGAATGAGGTTGTGGAGTCGTACGACGATATGTTCTCGGAGCAACTCAACGGCGTGCGTAGACAAGAGGGGCAGCAAGAGGTGGCGCGAATGCTGCGCGAATTCACCCAAGGTGCAACGCTGCTGCGTAAACGTGAAGCAACGCTCTACGCTGGCAACGACGAGACCTACTTCTCTCACAAAGTTCAGCCATTCTACTCGCTGCGTTGTGTGCCGCAGATTCTTGGTCCAGTGCTCGAAGTGCTGCGCAATGTGGAGCGCATACTTATAAACGAAGTCAATTCGGCGGACGACAATCCAATAGTCGATCCAGTGTCGAAGTCGGTTTACCACGGCGGCAATTTCCATGGCGACTACATATCTATGGAGATGGATAAACTGAAAATAGCTATGACTAAGGCTATTATGCTCAGCGAACGTCAGCTCAACTATTTGTTGCACGACAAGATAAACGAGACACTTCCGCCATTCTGCAATTTGGGCACACTTGGTCTCGACTATGGAATGCAAGCTTGCCAATTTACGGCAACCAGCACCACGGCAGAGTGTCAGACGTTGGCTAACCCAATGTCGGTTCATAGCATACCAAACAACAACGACAATCAAGACATAGTGTCGATGGGAACGAACTCGGCTATCATTGCCAGACGCGTAATTAGCAATGGCTACCAAGTAGTATCCATATTACTTATGACCATAGCGCAGGCAGTAGATTGCCTGAAAGTGGCCGACAAGCTTAGTGCTCGTTCGCGCGATTGCTACGACAGAATTCGCACCATATTCCCTATATTTACAGAGGATCATCCGCACTACGACGAAGTAGCCGCTATTGAGGCTATGATACGTAAGAACGGACTCGACATATTAACTGCAAAATCTTTATCAATATGAAATATGCATTAGTAACCGGCGGAAGCCGTGGTATCGGACGTGCAGTGAGTGTGGCTCTCGCACGCGATGGATACACCATCATTATTAACTATCGTTCGCGCTCCGAGGAGGCCGAAGAGACCCTACGCCTTGTGCGCGAAGCAGGTTCCGACGGCGAACTCTTGCCTTTCGACGTGGCTAACCGCGAACAAACTGCTGCTGCCATCGAAAAATGGGCTGCTGAGCACCCAGGCGAATACATCGCTTGCGTAGTGAACAACGCTGGCATACGTAAGGATAACCTTATGGTATTTATGCAGCCAGAGGATTGGAGTTCGGTGCTCCACATCACGCTTGACGGCTTCTACAATGTTACACAGCCACTGTTGCAGAACATGCTTGTGAAGAAGTGGGGCCGCATCGTAAATATGGTTTCGCTTTCAGGTCTGAAGGGCCTTCCGGGTCAGACTAACTACTCATGCTCTAAGGGCGGTTTGATAGCTGCCACCAAAGCTCTTGCACAAGAGGTTGCGCGTAAGGGTGTCACTGTCAACGCTGTAGCTCCGGGCTTCATCCGCTCAGACATGACGGCCGACCTCGACGAGGCATCTATAAAGAAGACAATCCCTGCTGGACGTTTCGGCGAGACGAGCGAAGTTGCCGACCTTGTGGCGTTCCTCGCATCGGAGCGTGCATCATACATCACAGGTGAGGTTATCTCTATCAACGGCGGTCTTTATACCTAAAAATCAGTTGATTGGTTATGCCTTACGATTCAAAGACGATAAGCGAACAATTGGCGAAAGTGCTGGCGGACGAGTTTGAAGTACCGCACGAATCACTCACGCCCGAAGCTCCATTGATGGACACGCTACAACTCGACAGTCTTGACATTGTCGACCTTGTGGTGCTGATAGAGAAGGAGTTTGGCGTGCGTTTGCAAAAGGGTGATTTCAAGTCAGCTACTACTTACGCCGACCTTGTGGAGCTTATTATGAGTAAGGGCAATATGTAGAATGGCAAACGAGCAGAAGTGGAACGGTAAGTCGCGCGGTGGAGCGTTAGGTATAACCATATTCGTAAAACTTACCACCATTTGTGGACCAAGAGCAGCCTATGCATTGCTGCTTCTCGTGATACCATATTTTGTGATTTTTGCCCCCAAAGCATCAAGAGCATCATACAAATATCATAGGCAGATACTGCACCGAGGACGTTTAGCGTCGCTTGGTGCGGTATTTTTTCATTTCTACACCTTTGGCAAAATCTTGGTGGACCGCATAGCTGTGCGGCACGGATTGGCGCATTTCTACACCTTCAAGCGCAGTGGCGAGGCGGAGGTCATGCAACTCATCGACCAGAAGCGCGGCGCCATACTTCTCGGGGCTCACGTTGGCGCATGGGAAATAGGCCCAATGATGTCCGATACATACGCAAGCAAAATAAATGTGGCAATGGTCGATGCTGAATATCAGGGCGTTAAGCGCGCTATAGAGAGCGGAGTTGCCAATTTGCCATACAACATAATACCTATAAGTACCGACGGTCTCGACAGCATAATGCATATTAAGCAAGCTATCGACCGCGGCGAACTTGTTAGTTTTCAGGGTGATAGATATTTAGAGGGGCACGGTACGATTGACGCCACACTTATGGGCCGGCCAGTGCGATTGCCTGCAGGCGTATTCAAAATAGCCGCTCGACTGCACGTTCCCGTGGTGTTCTACTCATCGATGCGCGAGCGCGGCTATACGTATAGTTTTTCATTCACCACTATCGATAATCCGCAACTTACGCCCAAACAGCTTACTGCGCTCTATACCGCACACCTCGAAAGTCTCATAAAGCAATATCCCGAGCAATGGTTCAACCTCTATGACTATTGGGGTTAGGGGCATTCTTGTATATATGTACGAAAAAACCCGCCTTGACTCAAGACGGGTTTGGGCATCGTTAGCTCGATGTGGTTATTTATTGTTTCGAGCTAAAAGTTTGGCTTGATGCGAGTCTATGGCGTAAAGTTGTGTTTGGGCATCTTTGGCGCTTAGACGAAGGAATCCGTTGGCATTGTTGTATGCCTGACCATCGTTAATAATCCAGCTAAGGAAAGCGTCGGTGAAATTGTTTATAGTGTTGTAGGCAAATCCGAAGTCGCTCACTGCCACGAGGTCGTTGTCTTGATTCTCAACAATACTTATAACGTCGTCGAGAGTGCCGTGTGCAAGGGCTTCGGAGAGATTTTTCTTTACGTTGAGCGGCAAGAGAGCCAAGTTGCTACGCAAGGTTCGCGTCTGCAAATCGTAGATATTCGTGAGGCTGCTGAAGGTCACTGCCTCTTTGTCGGAACTGATGGCGGAGAGCAAAAAGACATCGTCGCCAGCAATTCTCTTCCCTCTAAACTCCGTTGCGTTGTGGTCGAACTTGGCAGCGAAGGTGGCAGATGCCGATGTGCGACTGTTGCCGCTGTACACCGTAAGTTTATTGGCCAAATTGTTTTTGCGGCTCTTGCTGTTGTCGTATTCGTCATCAATGTCATCCGCAACGAAGAAGAGCGATTTGAGATCTTTCTCTTTCCACTCGTGTTTCTGTATGTCGTCTATTAGCGGATTGTCTACCGTAGTAACTGGAAGCAAAGCGTAGCGACCAACGTATATAATGTTTGCATCGTCGGTTTCGGTGGTTACGAGGGTGAGGTCGGCTTGTGCGTTCTTGCCACTCACAATTTCAATGTTAACGTCGGGTTTGACGTTTTTGTAAGCCTCAACCCATTTTTCGATAAGAGGTCGAGTCGATTTGTCGGCTTTTATACTTATTACATTTTGTGCTGAAGTTGATATGCCCAAAGACAAAAACACTAATGCTGCAGCTGAAATAAAATTAATTTTCTTCATGGTCGACTGTCTTATTATTGTTTGTACTACGTTTTATCGATGGCAAAGGTATGTACGTATTTTATATTATGAAATAACATAAGTATGGTATTTCTTCATTTATATAGCATGAATATATATGCATATACTTATTTGTATAGATAAAAAACACACATTTTGCTTGGTCAGCAGAATGAATTAATAACGCCTCAGATGCAAATATCACATAAGTATGGTATTTACAGCATTAAATAGTGAATTTATCTTTGCACCGAATCAATAATAGATAAATGAACGCAAGAATGAGGAAAACGTTAGAACAATTAAGCAAGTTATGGACGTTACTTATAGTTATAGTATTCGCCCAAAGCGCCTCGGCACAGAACTGGCAATTGCAAGGAAAAGTAAGCGATAGCCGCACACAAGAACCCCTGATAGGCGCAACAGTAGCAGTGGAAGGCACAACACAAGGTACGTTGAGCGACTTCGACGGCAACTTCCAACTGACAGGCAGCAACATTCTGCCGATTAATATCAATGTGACGTTGGTGGGCTATCTGCCAACCACAATTGTGATCTATGACACCGAAGAACCCATTGAAGTGTCGCTCACCGAGGACTTGCTAAAGCTGTCGGAGGTAGTTGTAGTGGGCTATGGCACACAGAAGCGCAGCAACCTCACGGCTTCGCTGGCATCGGTGAGTGCCGACAAACTGCAGGGTATAAGTGTGAGCAGTGTCGATAATATGCTCGAAGGTTTGGCTTCGGGTGTGATGGTATCGACGCCGGGTTCGCAAGTTGGTCAAGCGCCAATTGTCAACATACGCGGTGTGGCATCAATATCGTCGAGCACAACTCCGCTCTACGTTGTAGATGGTATTCCAGTGAACAACAACGACATTGCATCGAGCACCGACTACAACCCGCTATCCGACATCAATCCAGCCGACATAAAATCGATTGATGTGCTGAAAGATGCGGCTGCTACGGCGTTGTATGGTTCAAGAGCCGCTGCGGGCGTAATACTTATAACCACCAATTCGGGTGCTGGACAAACGAAGTCGAAGGTTACATACGACTACAATTTCGGACTTAGCAAGGCTACCAACCTTTTTGAACCGATGAATGCCGAGCAATATACCGACATAAAAAACGAAGGTTGGCTCAACAATGGCGGCAGTCCTACGGCTTTGCCATACGCCACAATGACCGATAAGAATGGCAAAACGGTTAGCACCAATTGGGTAGATTTGATTTTCCGCACTGGAGCAACTCATAACCATAACCTGAATTTCCAAGGAAGCAACGAGAAGCTAACATATTACATATCGGCAGGTTTGACCAAACAAGAGGGCATCACCATTGATGCAGGCTACGACCGATTTACGTTCCGCGCAAACACCACATACGAAGTGAACAAGTATATCAACTTAGGATTCAACTCGTCGTACGCATGGTCGAAAATACGTACATCAGACTCGTCGCGCGGTGGTTCGCTTAGCTCGATAGGCGGTCTTACGCGCTTGGCATACGTCGATTTGCCTAACGTGCCTGCATACGCCGAAGATGGCTCTTTCTATGCTTCGGAAGTGTCGCCAGGTAATCTGGGCAAAGGCAACAACTCGGTTGAGGTTTTCTACTACAATGTGCTTGCCGTTGCAAAGGGTGGACACTACAACGAGTCGAAGACAAACCGCATTCTTGCGAGCCCATACGCTGAAATTAAGCCACTAAAAGGGTTGACGCTTAAAACTCAATATGGCATCGATTGGACTATTGTGCAAAACGAGAGTTTCTCGCCACCTGTGAAAGGTAGTGGTACGTACTCTAATGGCGGCAGCAGCTCAGTTGGCACTACAAGTCTAAAAACTTGGACTTGGACAAACACCGCCGACTATAAATTGACAATAGAGAAAAACAACATCAATGTACTACTTGGAGTTGAAGCTTCAGAAAGCGAACGTCATGGTTGGAGCCGATCTGGTACTCAACTTAGCGATGCTGATATTGCATACGTAGAAGCCAACTACATTACGTATGGTGGCTCGGGCAACATAAGCGAAAGTTCGTTGTTTTCATACATATCGCGTCTCACTTACGATTACGATGGCAAATATCTTTTTACTGCCAACTGGCGACGCGATGGTCTTTCGAAACTTGGCAAGAAATGGGGAAACTTCTGGGGATTGAGTGCAGCATGGCGTTTGAGCGACGAGAACTTTTTCAAACCTCTACGTAGCTTCATCGACGACTTCAAAGTGAAAGCAAGCTACGGTATTGTTGGTAATGCTAATGTAGGTTGGTATGCATCGAAGACCACCTACGGTACATCAACATTCAACGGCCAGACATCCTACAATTCATCGGGTGTGAACGACCCTAACCTTGGTTGGGAACAGACTGGGACTACCGACGTTGGTTTCACCGCTGCACTTCTCAAGCACCGTTTGTCGGTTGATGTAGATTTCTTCAAGTCGAAATCGAAAGACCTTATCCTCGATTCGTCGCAAGCATATTCTACGGGTATCGTGGGCGCATCAATATCTACGAACCTCGGAAAGGTAGAAAACAAAGGCATCGAAATTGGGTTGAACGCCGCCATAATCAATAAAAAACGCTTCAAATGGAATAGCACTTTCAACATCTCGTTTGTGAAGAATAAAGTAGTAGAACTCGACGACGACATCGTTAGCCTCAGCTCCATAAAAGCCAACATCACCACCGAAGGCTACTCAATGGGTCAGCTCTACGTATATCCTACGGCAGGCGTTGATCCTCAAACCGGTCGACGCATAGTTAAGATAAAGCAAGCCGACGGTAGCTATGTTAATCAGCTTCTTATATATAAAAACGGTAACGGCGGACTTGGCCTCTACGACTTAGATGGCGAAACAAAATCTATCTACTCCATCAGCGACTGGAAGCCCGAGATTGCTGGCAACACTAAGCCTACCGTCTACGGCGGTTGGAACAATACCTTCAAGTTCCTCGGCTTCGACGCTTCGGTCAACTTCCACTTCTCGGGTGGCAACAAGATTCTCAACGCTATGAAGGCCACGCTCTCCGATGGTCGCATGTGGAGCGGCACCGAAGATTACTACAAGAACGTTTGGCGCAAGCCTGGCGACAAGAGCGATTATGCTAAGACTTCCTACAACGATAGCTACTCGAATGGTACGTCGTATCTCAATTCGGACCTCATCGAAAACGGCACATTCGTTCGCTTGCAAAGTGCATCGGTGGGCTACACCTTCAACACCAAGAAGTGGCCAACGGCATTGGGTATAAGCTCTCTGCGTATCTATGCGCAAGCTCACAATCTGTTCACCATTACATCGTATTCTGGCTTCGACCCCGAGATAAACTCGCATGCCGAATCGGCTAACCTCAATTCGGGTATCGACCTCAACACTACGCCGTTGTCGCGCACATTCACCATAGGCGCAACGCTCTCATTATAATATTATTAACGCTTATAGCTACACAGATTTGTTATGAAAAGAAATATATATACATCGTTAGCTTCTATAGCATTGGCAATAGCTTCAACTTCGTGCGGAGACGATTTCTTGGATAAGAATCCTCCACTATCTGTCACCGAGGACGACCTCTACGCCACAGAATCGGGCATAGAAGGTGTGTATAACGGCATACTCAGCCGATTTCGTAGCCTTGGTGTCGAAGCGGTAATTATAGCCGACAATCGCTCCGACGATTTTGTTAATTATGGCATGAATACATACTACTACTCGGAGGTCTACAACATGAACGTCGGTGCTGCCAGCGTGGTGAATCCAGGATATTTTCAAAGCGGCTATTTAGCAGTCAATGCAGCCAACATTTTGAAGGAAAACCTCGAAAATCGCTCTAACTTGCCCATCAGCGATGAGGTTCGTAAAGAGTACATATCGGGAGCGCTTTTCATTCGCGATTTTGCTTGGTACTATTTGGCTCAGGTCTATTCGCAACCATACGCCTACGACCCTAATGCGCTTGCTATTCCTATACATACAGAGGCAATAAATGGTCCGGGATACAACAACGCCGAGCTTTGGACTATAGGCCAAATATACGACCAAATACTTAGCGATCTCAGCGATGAAAATATAGCAGCCTTGCCTGCATACACATCTAAATTTGACCCTACACGTCCATCGCAAGCTGCGGCTTTGATGCTTCGTCAGCGCATAAATATGGCTAAACTCGATTGGAATGCTGCCATAGCCGATGGTGAGTCTATTTTGGGCTTCACGCTTAGCAACTCGGTGGCTGATATGTTCGACGCCCCATACTACACCAATGAAAATATTTTCTCACTTCCAAGCACCAACACTGAACGTGGGCATAATCCAATATTCTATTTCAACCACGAAGGTGGCTACATAGACACGCTCAACACTCGCACAGGCATACTTACCAATCCTGCTTATCACTTAGCAAGCGATAGTCGTACGGCTTTCATTCGTCAAGATCCTAATAGCATTGGTATTGATGGGCAGCCTAATAAAGATGTTTGGTACGAGAAATACGACGAATACTCTGTTCGCCTCGAATGGACGCACCTTTTCCGTTATGCCGAGACTCTGCTCAACCTTGCTGAAAGCTACTACAACGTAGGCAATGAGAGCAAAGCAGCCGAACTGCTCAACACGGTGCGCTCGCGTTCCATTCCTTCGGGCGATATTATAGATGTGCTTTCGCTCACTGGCGACGAATTGCGCGAGGCTATATATAACGAACGTCGCGCCGAATTCCTTGGCGAAGGTCTACGCGGCTACGACATATCGCGCCGTGCCGAAGACTATGTATATCCACTCAGCACAAAGACTGGCGATGCTTGGAACACCAAGGTGGTGGCAACGCCTTCCGACCGTTCTACTTACGCTTGGGCTTTGCCTGAATATGAACTACAAGTAAACAAATCGATTAATAACTAATAGGAGGTACCAAACATGAAAAAACTACTGACTACACTATTGCTCTCGGTGGCCACGGTAATTGTGGCAGGAGCACAGAATGACTATTTCTTCGGGAAGGGCGAAAAGTTCAATCCCAACATTCCTACGCCAAAAGAATTTTTTGGCTTTGAACCTGGCGATGCGCTTGTCCGCTACGACAAAGTGGTGGAATATTTCAAGCTACTCGCCGAAAAATCCGACCGCGCCACGTTTGAGGTTATTGGCCATAGCCACGAAAACCGCGATTATGTAATACTTACAATATCGTCGCCCGAAAACATTCGCAATCTTGAGAATATTCGTCAAGAGCACCTCAAACTTGTAGACCCTAACCAGAACGTTAGTAATTATGCCGACCAGAAGGTTATCGTTCAACTTGGCTACAACGTGCATGGCGGCGAGCATGCTGGTACCGATGCTGCGGTTATCACGGCATACTATTTCGTTGCGTCGGAAAATCCCGACAACGTAAAGCGCCTAAATGAAGCTGTAGTTTTCATCGAGCCAGCGCTTAACCCCGATGGTCGCGAGCGTGCAACAACGTTCTTCAACGAATTTCACTCCGTTGCCACCGTCACCGACCCTGCCGACATAGAGCATTCTGGCGGTTTCGTACCACATCGCGGCAACCATTTCTATGCCGACCTCAACCGCGACTGGTTTTCGCTTGTTCACCCAGAGAGCAACGCTCGCATAGATTTCTACCACAAATGGTATCCTAATATCTACCTCGATTATCATGAGATGGGCAGCGAATCGAACTACTATTTCGAGCCATCGCCCGAGCGCAGCACATGGAACTACACCGTGCCAGAGGCTACATACGACAAGCTCAATCCGCTCTTGGCTAAATATTTTGGCGAAGCACTCGACGAATTTGGCGCTCTCTATTTCACTCGCGAAAATTTCGACAACATCTCGCCAATTTATGGTTCTACTTATCCCGATTTTCAGGGCGGTGTAGGCACCACGCTCGAAGTTGGTAGTTCGCGAGGCGTGGCAGTTGAAACAAGTGTTGGTGTTCGCAAATTTGCCTTCAACATCAAAGAGAACCTACGCACTGGCATTGCTGCGGTGAAGGCTGGTGTAGAAGAGAAGGAGACCTTCCTCAAACATCAGAAAGATTTCTTCAAGACGGGCGTCAGCAATGGCGCAAAGGCTGCCGATAAGTATGTGGTATTTGGTTCGGAAAAGGACAAAGGCATCACCCGCCTATTTCTCAACAACTTGCTGAGCCACCACGTTGATGTATACGAACTTCCGCAAGATGCTACTTATGGTGGCAAGCAATACAAAAAAGGTAGTGCATACGTAGTGCCTTTTGCACAAGCTCAATATCGCATAGCCAATGCCGCGTTCGACGAGCACACCGAGTTTGTCGATAGCATATTTATGGATATTACCGCTTGGAGTACGGCTCATGGCTACGGCGTGCCATTTAGCAAGGTGAAAGCAGCTTCGCTTGGCAATAAAGTGACCGAAAAACTTGCCGTTGAGCCAGGCAAAATCGACCGCCAAAGTCGTTATGCATACATATTGGAATACACAGATTTCCTTGCTCCGCGTACCCTCTATGCATTGCTTAATCGTGGCGTATTGGTGAAGACGGCCTTCAAACCTTTTGCTGTTGAGACAACTCAAGGACGCAAAGAGTTCAACCGCGGTTCGCTCGTCATACCAGTGCAATATCAGCAGCTGACCGAAACGGAACTCTACAAAGCCATCGAGGCATCAATCGCCGAAACTGGTATTAATGTTTATGGTGTAGAGACTGGTGCATACGTAGGCGGCATCAACCTCGGTAGCGATAATATTATTCGTGTAAATAAACCAGAAGTGGCAACTATCGTTGGCGATGGCATCAACTGGACGAGCGTAGGCGAGGTGTGGTATTTGCTTGGCAATCGCTTCGACATTCCACTCACCAAGATTCAAGCAAGCTCTGCTGCACGTGCCGACCTAAGCCGCTACACCTCTATTGTGCTTGTCGATGGTTCGTATAACAATCTCTCGCAAGCCTTTGTAGACAACCTAAAGGCTTGGGTTCGCGCTGGTGGTTCGCTCATTGCCATCAAGAGTGCTGCACGTTGGGCTATCGAACAAGGCATTGTTGAAAATTATCAGCAAGAGAAGAGAGAGCGCCCCCATGTCGCCGATGTTGCCAACAAGTTTGAGCGCTTCGACTATGTTACTCAACGCGAACACATCGGGCCTTCGCGCATAGGTGGCGCCATATTCAAAGCCGACCTCGACATTACCAATCCACTCGCGTTTGGCATCGAGAGCCGCGACTTCTTCGCTGTGAAGACGGGCAACTACATTCTGCCTCGCCCTTCAAACAACTATGCTGTGGTTCTTCAGCTCGATAAGAAACCTCTCGTTAGCGGTTTCGTAACCAAAGCAAACCAAAAAGAACTTGCCAACGCGCCACATATCACATTTGGCAATGCTGGTCGTGGTACAGTGGTTCTTTTCAATGAGTCGCCTACTTTCCGTGGCTATTGGCTAAGCACTTCACGCATACTTACAAATGCTATATTCTACGGCAACAAAGTTTCGGTTTACGGTCGTTACAGACCATAGGATTGAGTTTCTTATACAACGTGAAAAGACCGCTCTTGATGGGCGGTCTTTTCTTTATGTATACACACTTATGTGGGTAGCGATCAATTACCTATCTTGAACATCTTGTGCTTTGCAGCCCAAAGAATTAGTTCGGCGTTGTTGCAAACGCCCGTTTTGCGATAGATAGTCGCTTTGTGGTTGTCTACGGTGCGCTTACTTATGCCAAGCTCGTCGGCAATCTCTTTGCTTAGTTTGCCTTGGCAGCAGGCGAGCACAATTTCAATCTCGCGTTTCGATAGTTGTGCGTCGTCGTCTGCCTGTGAGGGGAGGGTATTTATACCCATATCAAGAGGAATATCCGCAGAAATTTGAGGTGCGGCAGTGAATTCGGACTTCGAGAAGAAAACCTCGCGCGCCATCGTCTCGGTGTGCGCTATGCTACGGTGCATCCGCTTGATTATCAATATTAATATGCCACTAATGATGAGTGCCGCCAACACGATGAAAAAAATTATAATCATGTGTCGCTGATTGCGAATGGTCAATTGGAGTTGTGCGTTTTCTTTCTCCTTCTCGGCGGTGGCGTATTGAACTTCAAACTCGGCTATCTGCTTCTGTATCTGCTCTGTATATAGCGAATCGCTGAGCGTCAGGGCTTGTTCGAAGAGCTGAGCGTTGCTTTGTATTTTGGCAAGCGTACGGAGCGCATCGAGTTTGGTCTTGCGCTGCGAGAGGCTGTCGCATAAATGTATACATCGTTCGGCGTATTCGGCGGCTTTTGCATCGTTGCCCAAACCAACATGAGCTTTAGCGAGAGCCACAAGGTTGATGCATTGGCTTGCAAAATTTTCTTGCATTTCCAGCTGGCGTTGAGCCTCGCTGAGCAAAGATTGTGCGCGTACGTTATCGCCTTTCTGTAGGTATGACGAGCCGAGTTGCGATAGGCGAATGGCAGCTTTGTAGTCGCGATGAGCAGTGGTATCGAGTATGTATGCTCTACTTATGGCATCTATGGCTTCGTCGGTGCGCTTCTGCACGTTGAGAATCTCTCCGAGAGTCGACAACCTCATCGAGAGCATCATGTCGTTGTCGGCAGGCACCATAGTTATGGCGCTGCGCATGTAATGTTCGGCATCGGAGTAGAGACGTTGGTGCGTAAATATGGCAGCCAACAAAGCCAACGAGCGCGAGATGTTAGCCGAATCGCCAATTTGTCGGTCGAGTTCGAGGGCGCGTTTGCCAAAGTCGATGGCTTTCGTGTAGTTTCACAAGCGCCAATAGGCAAATGTTAGTCCGTTATATGTATCAGCAAACCAATTGATGGAATCTTCGGGAATGATAGCTCGAGCCTTTTCGAGAAATTGCACCGAGCCTACGTAGTCTTGCGCTTCATAGCATTGCTCATATTGGGCAAAGAGTTTTGTATAGTCATTGTCGGCAGCAGAAATGCAACTTGAATATATCAATAACAATATGGCCGTCAGTGCAATGCGCATAAATACTTAAATGTTTTTTGAGACGTGTAAAAGTACATATAATTACAAAATCACAGATTATATGCGAAGTGTGAAATTTTTTCTATGTATAAGCACGGCGTAAAACTATGACGCCATAGTTAATAGTTAAGGCCGAAAGCCCACAGCGGCACTATGTTAGCATGTCCAAATTCGATGTCGTCGCGGACAACAATTCCATTGGAAACGTTTTCGATTTGTTTCTGACCTTTCTTTCTGCCGCCAATTTCGAATGTGTACTGATTGATGCAGAAGTCCGACACGCGCGACGAAAGAACATCATTATTTACACGCATCTGATTGTAGAAAAATGTCTCGCGAATATTGCCTATATCAGCCTTACCAGACGAAAGCACGTTCATTAGGTTTGTGTTGTCTATATATACCTTCTCTATTTTGCCTAAGTTGCGTATGCCTCCAGTGTCATCGCGCAGTTGTCCTATCATGCCAGCTTTTTCTAAGTATATAAAATACTCCGCGATGTTGTTTTTGCTAACACTAATCTCGCGCGATAGGTTGTCGGCATTAGGTTTGAATGGAACTAATTGCGACACAATGGCTAACAAATGTTTGAGTTTTCGTGCAGTTGAGGCTTTCATGTCGGCATATTGTGGTATATCGTTCTCGATGGTCTGCCTTACAATTTGCTCAATGCGCATGCTGAATCCTTCTTCGTTGCTAAAAGGATAGTAGCCAGTTGCCAAATATTGTCTAAAAAGGGGCAGTGGATGTGCAACATCCGGAATCGATGCCTTTTGTGCAATAATCTCTTCAAGCGAAAAAACACCAGTGCCAATTCCGTGAAAAAGAAGCAAATATTCGCGAAACGAGAGCCCTTGCATAGTATAAAACAGAGCACGACGACTCAAATCGGCTTCACCACTAAAAATGTCGAGTACAGAAGAACCTGTAAATGTGACTTTTAGGTCACGATGCGTGTCGTAAATCTGCTTTAGTTCGCGAGCCCAACCTTTGTATTTGTGCACCTCGTCTATATACAGATGTGTGCCACCATCTTTCACGAATTCGTCTGCCAATTCATACAAAGTGTGATTTGCAAAGTACATATTATCCGCCATCACAAAAAGATTGTGCTCTTCGCTATGTTCGGATATATGTTGCAAAATCATAGTCGACTTGCCTATACCGCGTGGCCCAACGATTCCTATTAATCGGCTATCCCACGAAATCTTATCGTATATATATCTATGGAATGACAATGGTGTGTCTTTCAGCAAGATATGCATATATTCATATAAACTATTGTCGATCATGGCGCATTTTTTTGATGCAAAAATAACATAATCTCCCTCATTGAGTGCTTATATCTAATAAAAATCTCCCTCATTGAGGGAAAATATCGATAAAAATCTCCCTTATTGAGGGAGATTTTGCGTGTGTATATATAGAAAACCGATGCGTATGTATTTCTACACGACGCATCGGCTGAAAGTGTATTTGGTGGTTAGGTTATGCTTTTAGGTATTCTATCACGCCCATAGCCGTTTCGCGTCCGCGAGCAATGGCACGAACGACGAGGCTTGCACCAGTAGCAGCATCGCCAGCAGCAAAGATGCCTGGAACGCTCGTGGCGCCGTGAGCATCAACTTTGATGTTGCCGCGTTGGTCGAGTTCCACGCCAAGGTCGTTGACGAGGCCTTCGTGAACAGGCGAGAGAAAACCCATACATAGCAATACCAATTCTACGTCGATTTGGAATGCCGAGCCCTCTTTCTCTTTCATCTGCATACGTCCCGTAGCTTCGTCCTTTACCCATTCAACTTCAACGAGTTCGGCCTTTTTTACGTTGCCTTTCTCGTCGCCGATGAAGCGCTTAGTGCTTAGGCTCCAACGACGGTCGCACCCCTCCTTGTGGCTCGATGTGGTCTTGAGCACCATAGGCCAATAGGGCCAAGGATTGCCTGGCGCGCGATCGACGGGAGGTTTAGGCATAATCTCTATTTGCATAATATTACTTGCCTTCTGGCGGTTGCTCGTACCTACGCAATCGGAACCCGTGTCGCCACCACCGATGACGAGCACGTGTTTGCCCGTAGCCGTGATGAGGTCTTTATCCTTAACATCATCGCCGCGATTGACGTGGTTTTGCTGCTGAAGGAATTCGAGGGCGAAGTGCACACCTTTGAGCTCGCGACCTTCAACCTTCAAGTCGCGAGGCTGGCCAGCACCAATACATATAACTATGGCATCGAAATCTTTCTTGAGCTTATCGAGTTTAGGGTTTACGCCCACTTCGGCATTCGTCTTGAAGATGATGCCCTCAGCTGTAAGTATAGCTATGCGGCGGTCGATGACCTTCTTGGAGAGTTTGAAATCTGGGATGCCAAAGCGCAGCAGACCACCAACAGCATTGCTCTTCTCGAAGACGGTGACCGTGTGGCCCGCTTGGTTCAAGATGTCGGCGGCTGCAAGTCCCGACGGCCCGCTACCTACCACAGCCACTTTCTTGCCCGAGCGAGCGACAGGAATGTGCGGCTTGACAATGCCGAGGTTGAAAGCATGTTCGGCAACAGAGCATTCGTTTTCACGAATAGTAACGGCTTGATTATGAATAGCAAGCACGCACGATTTTTCGCAAAGAGCCGGACAGATGCGACCGGTGAACTCAGGGAAATTGCTCGTAGAGTGTAGTATGTTGTAGGCTTCTTCCCAGTTGCCGCGAAAGGCCGCATCTTGCCACTCTGGAGTTTTGTTGCCAAGCGGACAAGCCCAATGGCAAAATGGCACTCCGCAGTCCATACAGCGCGAAGCCTGAAGTTGGCGGTCGGTATCGTTGAGCGTTTGTTCTACTTCGCTGTAGTCTTCCACACGCTCGGCAAGTGGTCGGTAGCCGCTTTCTTTGCGGTCTACCTTCATAAATCCTCTTGGATCTGCCATGATATTATTCTTTATTTTTTGTTGTTATTACTTACTCGTTGATATGAAGTGCTTCGCCAGTTTCGCTAATCTTACGTTCCAATTCGCGAAGTTTCTCCTCCTCGAGCACCTTCTTATATTCGAACGGAATCACTTTCACGAATTTGTGTACGTATTTCTGCCAGTTGACGAGAATGTTACGCGCATTGGCACTGTTGGTATACATAAGGTGCTTATTCAGAATACTTTGCAATTCCAAAATGTCATCTTTATTCTCTACTGGACTGAGTTCCACAAGGCTCTTGTTGCAGTAGTAGTCGAAATCGCCGTCGACATCGAGTACGTATGCAATACCGCCCGACATACCAGCCGCGAAGTTGCGTCCTGTCTTGCCGATAACTACCACACGTCCGCCAGTCATATACTCGCAGCAGTGGTCGCCAACGCCTTCTACAACGGCCGTCGCACCTGAGTTGCGCACAGCGAAGCGTTCGCCTGCCACACCACGAATACTTACGAAACCTTTCGTAGCACCGTAGAGCACCGTGTTACCAATAATTATGTTTTTCTCTGGCACGAACTTGCTACCGATAGGCGGCACAACCACGATGGTACCACCCGAAAGGCCTTTGCCGAGGTAGTCGTTCGACTCGCCTTCGAGGCGGAATGTTACGCCATGCGTCAGGAATGCGCCGAAGCTCTGACCTGCCGAGCCGAAGAATGTAGCTTGAATGGTGTCGTCGGGGAGGCCATCTTCGCCGTAGAGTTTAGATATTTCGCCCGAAAGCATTGCGCCTACGGTGCGGTCGACGTTATTTATGTCGCGCGAAATCCAAACGCGTTGTTTGCCGCTGAGCGCTGGTTCTGAGAGTTTTATGAGATCGTAATCCATAACGCCTTCAATCTCGTGCTTCTGCTCCATAGTGTTGTATATAGAGAAGCGCTTGCCACCTTCTGGGAAATAGAGTATGCGGCTCATATCTATGCCTTGAGTCTTCCAGTTGCCCACGGTGTGGTCTTGCTCGAGGAGGTCGGTGCGACCAACAAGGTCGTTGAGCGAACGAACGCCAATGGATGCCATTATTTCACGCGCTTCGCGAGCTATGAAGCGGAAGAGGTTCACAACATTTTCATACTTACCTATGAAGCGTTTGCGGAGCTGTTCGTCTTGCGTAGCAATGCCTGCTGGACATGTGTTTAGGTGACATTTGCGCATCATAACACAGCCGAGCGAGATTAGTGCTGCCGTAGCAAAACCGAATTCTTCGGCACCAAGGCAAGCCATCTTTACTACATCGAGACCTGTCTTTAGCTGACCATCGGTTTGAAGTTTAACACGACCGCGCAAGTTGTTCATAACCAACGTCTGCTGAGCCTCGGCCAAACCAATTTCGAGAGGCAAGCCAGCGTGCTTGATTGACGATGCCGGACTTGCTCCCGTACCACCTTCGCAGCCAGAGATAACTATCAAGTCGGCTTTGGCTTTAGCTACACCAGCGGCAATAGTGCCCACTCCACTCTCCGATACAAGTTTCACGCTGATTTTGGCACGTGGGTTGGTGCATTTGAGGTCGAAAATGAGCTGCTTGAGGTCCTCGATAGAATATATATCGTGATGAGGTGGAGGCGAAATGAGTGTGATGCCTGGCGTTGAGTTACGCAGCTTGGCGATGATTTTGTTCACCTTGAAGCCTGGCAACTGGCCGCCTTCGCCCGGTTTTGCGCCTTGCGCAATCTTTATCTGAAGCTCGTCGGCATTGACGAGGTAATTATTCGTTACGCCAAAACGACCCGAAGCAATCTGCTTGATAGAGCTGCGCGCCGGACTCTTGAAGCGCTCAGCATCTTCGCCACCTTCGCCGGTGTTGCTTCGTCCGCCAATGGAGTTCATGGCAAGCGCTAAAGCTTCGTGCGCCTCCTTGCTTATTGAGCCATAAGACATTGCGCCTGTTACGAAGCGTTTCATGATGGACTCTTCCGACTCAACTTCGTTTATATCTATAGCTATGCCATCTTTCAGTTTCAAGAATCCGCGTATGAAGAGCGGTGTGCGGTTGTCTTCGTTTACACGGCGGCTGAACTCTTTGAACTTCTCGTAGTCGTTTTGCGAGGTTGCCCATTGAAGAAGAGCAATTGTCTCGGGATTCCAGCCATGTTTTTCGCCATACTTACGATAAGAATAACGGCCATCGACGTCGAATACTTCGTTGGCGCTTAGCTCTTTAGGCTCGAATGCGCGTTTGTGGAAGAGTTCGGTCTCTTTAGCTATTATGTCGAAGCCAACGCCGCCAATTTTCGATGGTGTGCCTACGAAACTCGTATTTATGACCTCTTCGGAGATGCCAATAGCCTCGAACTGCTGCGCGCCGTGGTAGCTTAGCAATGTAGATATACCCATCTTCGACATCACCTTGAGCAGGCCTTTGTCTACGGCGTGTATGTAGTTGTCGCGTGCTGTTACGTAGTCGGTAGTTATTTTGCCCTCCTTCACCATCTGTTGGATCGAGGCAAAGCACATATAAGGATTTATGATACTTGCACCATAGCCAAGCAATAGTGCGAAATGCATCACTTCGCGAGCATCGCCCGTCTCTACTATAAGTCCTACCTGCATACGTTTCTTGGCGCGGATGAGGTGGTGGTGAATTGTAGCCACAGCGAGCAACGAAGGCACTGCCATCATGTCGGCCGAAACATCGCGGTCGCTGAGTATGATGAAGTTTTTCTGCGAGTCTACAGCATCTTCGGCTGCTTTGCACATCGATTTGAGAGCGTTCTGCAAGCCTATGCCGCCCGAACCAACGGGGAAAAGCATCGGTATAGTTACGTGAGTGAAGGTCTTCAGTTGATTGTCTTTCAGCTTAGCAAGGTCGGTATTTGTAACTATAGGACTTTCGAATTTCATTGTGCGGCACTGCAGCGGCTCTTCGGCAAGTAGGTTACCTTGAATAGAACCAATATAGTGCGTTAGCGACATCACGAGGCCTTCGCGAATGGAGTCGATAGGCGGGTTTGTGACTTGGGCAAACGTCTGACGGAAATACTGATAGAAATTTTGCGGTTTGTCAGAGAATGCAGCTATTGGCGTGTCGTTACCCATTGAACTCGATGGCTCGTTGCCCGTGTTGGCCATTGGCGCAATGATGATGTTGAAATCCTCTTTGTTGTAGCCAAAGACTTTTTTGTACATCTCGTACTTATCGCCCATGCCCGTGTCGGGAAGTTTGAGTTCCGTATTTATATCGCTAAGACTAAAGCGGTTAGCCTTCAACCAGTTTTCGTATGGATGCGTACGAGCGAGTTGTGCTTTCACCTCTTCGTCGGGTATTATGGTGCCGAGTTGTGTGTCGACGAGCAAGAGTTTACCAGGGCGTAAACGACCTTTGGCTTTCACCTCTTCGGGGTCGAACGACTGAACGCCGACTTCCGAACCCATAACTATCATGTCGTTCTTTGTAATTATGTATCGTGATGGACGCAAGCCGTTGCGGTCGAGCGTACCACCAACGTATCTACCATCGGTGAACACGAGCGCTGCTGGGCCATCCCATGGCTCCATGATGGTTGAGTGATATTCGTAATATGCCTTGAGCGAGTCGGGGATTGGGTTCTTCGAGTTCCACGATTCGGGCACCATCATCGTGAGTGCGTGAGGCAGAGTGCGACCCGTTTGAACGAGAAATTCGAACACGTTGTCGAGCGAAGCCGAGTCGCTCATGTTTGGCTCTATGATAGGGAAGAGCTTGGGTAGGTCGTCACCAAAGACGTCGCTCTGGAGCAAACCTTCGCGAGCCTGCATCCAAAGGCGGTTGCCGCGGATGGTGTTTATCTCGCCATTGTGCGCCAACATGCGGAAAGGTTGCGCCAAATCCCACGTTGGGAAGGTGTTGGTGGAGAAACGTGAGTGCACCACTGCAATGGCCGATTTCATGCGCGGGTCTTTCAGGTCGAGGAAGTACTGACCAAGCTGCATTGGCGTGAGCATTCCTTTGTATATAAACGTACGCGCCGAGAGGCTTACGATGTAGTACGACTCTTTGTCGATAATATTTGAGCTGCGAACCTTCTTCTCGGCTTGTTTGCGCACGAGGTAGAGTTTTCGCTCGAGCTTGTCGGTCTCCTCGTGGCTCTTGTCCTTTACGAAAATTTGCACGATACGTGGTTCGTTGCGGAGTGCTATTTCGCCAACGCAACTGCTATCCACAGGCACATCTCGGTAGCCAATGAGCTCCAGACCTTCGCTCTTAATAATCTGATTAAGAGTCTCTTGACATTTTGCAGAAGCCGATTCGTTTTTAGGCAAAAAAATCAAGCCTGAAGCGTATCTGCCAGGTTCAGGAAGGTCGGGTACAAGCGTTTTGAAGAATTCGTGCGGCATCTGTATAAGTATGCCAGCGCCATCGCCCGACTTGTTGTCGGCACCTTCGGCACCACGGTGAGTCATATTTATGCTCACCTGCAAACCACGTTGAATAATGTCGTTAGTCTTTTCACCCTTTATGTTGGCCACAAAACCCACGCCGCACGCATCGTGCTCATTAGCAGGGTCGTAAAGTCCTTGCGCCTTGGGAAATCTCGTATCAGTCATACTTATATCGTAAGAAAGGTTATATTCTTTGGTTCTCTTTTGTTATGCAAATGCGTCATTTGCTAACAAAACGCCACAAAATTAGTGTGTATACTTATAGATTGTAACATTATGCCGCCTTTTTTATACATAATGAAGCCAGCATAGGCAACTTTCTGTCAAATTCGTACAAAATGCATAAGTATAACACGTAAGAGAAAGGGAAATTGACAATGAAGCAGCGCGTATGATTCGTAACTATCACGTCTACATATACTTACGTTTTTGTTGAAAATTATTCTTGCATACGCTATGAAACAGCGCACGTTGCTGGCTACTTTTGTCAATGTCGAAAGACGCAAGCATAAACCACAGATTATTATGGTACAATTCACTCATCTTCACGTTCACTCGCACTATTCGATGCTCGACGGCATGTCGAAAGTGCCAGCCCTTGTAGACAAATGCATGAAAAATGGCATGTACAGCATGGCATTGACCGATCATGGTAACATGTTTGGTATCAAGGAGTTGTCGGACTATTGCAAGAAGATAAACGGCGCATCGAAGGCAAAACTTGGCGACCTCGAGAAAGATCTCAAGAAGGCTGCTGGCGACGATGCCAAAGTGGCTGAGATTCAAGCCAAGATCGATGCTCTGAAGGAGAAGATGAAGACCGAAATACCATTCAAACCCATCTTCGGCATAGAGGCCTATTGTGCGCGTCGCGATCACCTCATAAATAGAAAATTCGCCGAGCTAAAGGAGAATAAAGACAAGGTGAATCCGCATATAGATATGGGCGGTTGGCACCTTATATTGCTGGCTAAGAACAAGAAAGGCTATCAGAACCTTTGCAAACTTTCGTCGCAAGCCTATACCGATGGTTATTATGGCAAGCCGCGTATCGACCACGCACTGCTCGAGAAGTATCACGAGGGTGTCATCTGCTCGTCGGCGTGCCTCGGTGGCGAGATTCCGCAATACATACTTAACGGCAAGATAGACGAAGCCGAGAAGGCTGCCGCTTGGTTCAAAAACCTCTTTGGTGACGACTTCTATATTGAGCTTCAGCGTCATAAGACCGACAAGCCGAACGCCAACACGCAGACCTACGAAGAGCAGCAGCGCGTAAACCCTGTACTTATAGATATTGCGCGCAAACTCAACATAAAGATTATATGTACCAACGACGCTCACTTCGTTGACGAGGAGCACGGCGAGGCGCACGACCGCCTTATCTGCCTCTCTACCAACAAGAACTACGACGATGAGCGTATGCACTACACCAAGCAGGAGTGGCTCAAAACGCCCGACGAGATGTTTGCCATCTTTAGCGACCTGCCCGAATCGCTCGAAAACACGATGGAGATTGCCGACAAGGTGGAAGTTTACGACATCGACTCGGGTCCTATTATGCCTAAATTCCCTATACCTGAGGACTTTGGCACGGAGGAAGAGTATCGCAAGAAGTTCACCAACGAGGATATTTACAACGAGTTCACGCGCAACGAGAAGGGCGAAGTGGTGATGAGCCGCGAAGATGGCGAGAAGAAAATCAAGAAAATTGGTGGCTACGAGAAGCTATACCGCATCAAGCTCGAGGCCGACTACTTGAACAAACTCGCGTGGGAAGGCGCTGCCAAACGCTATGGTGAGAATCTCGATCAAGGCATCGATCCGAACGGCGACCCAATTCCGCCGCAAAAGGTGAAAGACAACATAATATTCGAGCTCCACGTGATGAAGACGATGGGTTTCCCAGGCTACTTCCTCATAGTGCGCGACTACATACGTGCAGCCCGCGAAGAGCTTGACGTCAGCGTGGGTCCGGGCCGTGGTTCGGCGGCAGGTTCGGTGGTGGCCTATTGCTTGGGTATTACGAATATCGATCCGTTGCGATACGACTTGCTTTTCGAACGATTCCTCAACCCCGACCGTATATCGCTCCCCGATATTGATGTGGACTTCGACGATGCTGGTCGTGGCAAGGTGCTAGACTGGGTTACGCATAAGTATGGCGCCGAGAAGGTTGCGCATATCATTACGTATGGCACCATGGCGACCAAAAACTCCATTGCCGATGTAGCGCGCGTGCACCAGTTGCCGCTATCGCTCTCCAATGCGCTCAAAAGCTATGTGCCCGACAAGTTTGACGACTTCATCGATCCAGAAACGGGCAAGACCTTCGCCGAGGGCAAAGAGAAGCAGGGACGCAAGATTCCTAAGGTGAAGTTGGCTGCTTGTTTCAAATACGTACCGCAACTCAAAGCTGCGCGCTACTGCGAATACAACGAGGAACTCAACGCGCTGCCTAACTATAATGATTATAAGGATCTTATCAGCCATGTGCTTGAATATGCATCGCAGCTCGAGGACACCAACCGCCAAACGGGCATCCACGCCTGCGGTGTAATTATTGGCGCTGATGACCTTACGAACTTCGCCCCAATCTGCTGCGTGCGCGATAAAGACACCGACGAGGACATCAACGTTACGCAGTACGACGGTCACGTCATTGAGTCGGTTGGACTTATAAAGATGGACTTCCTCGGTCTCATCACGCTGACGCTCATCAAGGAGACGCTCAAGAATATCCGCCACCGTACGGGCGAGGAGATCGATATAGAAAAAATTCCGCTCGACGATGCGCCTACCTATAAGCTATTTTCGGAGGGTCGCACCATTGGCGTGTTCCAGTTCGAGTCGCCCGGTATGCAGAAATATCTACGCGAACTTCAGCCTACCAAGCTCACCGACCTCATAGCCATGAACGCGCTCTATCGTCCGGGACCTATTCAGTACATACCCACGTTCATCAACCGTGCGCAAGGCCGCGAACCTGTCACCTACGACCTCGATGCCATGGAGAGCCGATTGAAGGATACGTATGGCGTGACGGTCTACCAAGAACAGGTGATGCTCCTCAGCCGCGACCTTGCCGACTTCACCCGAGGCGAGAGCGATAAGCTACGTAAAGCCATGGGTAAGAAGCAGATGGCGATATTGGCTGAGCTGAAGCCGAAGTTCATCAATCAAGCTATGGAGAAGGGCCACCCCAAAGAGGTGCTCGAAAAAATCTGGACCGACTGGGAGGCATTTGCATCGTATGCATTCAACAAATCGCATGCTGCTTGCTACGCTTGGGTGGCTTATCAGACGGGCTACTTGAAGGCAAACTATCCTGCCGAGTATATGGCTGCCAACCTCACCATAAGTAAAGACACCATCACCGATGTGACGAAGTTTATGGAGGAGTGTAAGAGCATGAAACTCAAGGTTCAAGGTCCTAACGTGAACGAGTCGGAGCTCAACTTCGCTGTCAATAAAGACGGCGTAATTATTTACGGACTTGGCGGCGTGAAAGGTGTTGGCGAGGCTGCCGTAGAAGCCATAATTTCGGAGCGCGAGAAGAATGGTAAATATGTAGATATATACGACTTTGTGGAGCGTGTCGATCTTAGCAAATGTAACCGTAAAGCCATTGAAAATCTGGCAGTTGCTGGCGCATTCGACTGTTTAGGCATAAAACGCGAACAATTCTTTGCACTCACAAAACTTGGCGATTCGGGCAGCGAAATGCTCACTAAATATGGTCAGCGCGTGCAGAGCGACCGCCACGAACAGCAAGTTTCGCTCTTTGGCGACATAGGCGGCGCAGTAGAGATAGCTCGCCCTGCATTGCCCGACATCATCAACTCGTGGTCGACACTTGAGCGACTTGGCAAAGAGAAGGAGGTTGTGGGCATATACCTCACGGCGCATCCGCTCGATATGTACAAATTCGAGATGAAATACATAGTCAACACGCCTTGCATCATGCTCACCGACGAGAAATACGCCGAACTGAAAAACCGCGAATTCACCGTGGCGGGCATCGTCACGAGCATCAAGCGCCGCGGCACCGACAAGAAAGGGCGTCCGTTCCTCATTGCCGTTCTCGAGGACTATTCTGGCGGCTGCGAGGTGGCGCTCTTCGGCAACGACTATCCGAAGTTTGCTAACTTCTTCGAAATCAATGCATACATATGTATAACGGGCACTGTTACCGAGAGTGCCTACGACCCTAATCGACTATATCGAACGTTCAAAAGCATCTGCTATATAGGCGATTTGCTCAAGAATCCGCAGTCGCATTCGCTATCCATAGCGCTCAACTATCATGCTGTAAATAAGGATCTTCTCGACGACCTCAATCATCTACTGACATCCACCGAGAAGAAATACACCTCACGCGGCGAACTAATTGCGCAAGCTCCAGCGGCTCAGGTTCACTTCGAGCTTATCGACCGTGCCAACAGCCGCCACGTGCGCTTGCATTCGCGCTCACACGGCGTAGTTATTGGTCCGGAGGTTATAGAATTTATCAATAACCACACCGAGCAGGTGCTCGATGCCAAGTGGGATTAGAGCTCTCGTAGCCTTTCGCAGCTAATAGCACAAAAGGAAATGGCGCGGCCGAACCGAAGTTCAACCACGCCACGTACAAACTATTTATGAGAGAGGTTTATTATTCCACTATAACCTTAGCAGCCTCGTTGTCGCCCACCTTCACAAGGTAGATACCTTTTTCTATAGGTATGGTGCGTTTGAGTGTGCTAAGTATCATCACGCCAGAGGTGCTGTAAACCTTAGCTTCGGCTTCGCTGCCTTCTATACTTATGTAGCCTTTCTGGCCGAGAACGCGAACGTTGGTACTCTCAAAGTCGTTGCCTTTGCTGTATGTATTTCTAACAGTCACTTTCACATCGCCGAGGTCGGCTTTCACGCCTTTAGGTATCGACACATTGCTAACGGTGCTGCCAGCAAATGCGCCATTGGCAATAGATGCTACGGCATACGTATTCTCGCCGGACTTAACGGTAGCAGGAATAACCACATTGCCCGTGTATGCTATGCCCTCTTGTGGCGCTATAACTTCCACTTTGCCCCCTTCGATGACCTTATAGTATACGCCATCTTTCACAAACATATCCAGCTCGACAATCTGAGCAAAATTGCGCCAACCGATGCTCGTTTGATAGAGTTTTTTGGTGCCAGGCGCAACCTTGAGCACGGCCGTGTTGTAGGTTACATCTTCGAAGTCGCTCTCGTCAATCTTGAAAGGCTTAGCGGTGAGCGAAATTACCTCCTCGAGGTTTGTTGCCTTCCAGAAAGTAGAGTCGGCCATAACCTTCATCGACGATGGGAAGGTGAACTTCTTCAAGCCCGTGCAAGTGTAGAATGCATATTTACCGATGCTGTCGACCGATGCGGGAATGAAGATGCTATCGAGGTCGGTGCAGTTGTTGAACGAGCTGCGGCCGAGAGCCTTCACCGTGTTAGGTATGACGGTGGTTTTGCAGCCAGCAATCAACGTGTTGGTAGCGGTTTGGATTAGCGCGTTGCAGTTGTCGCGCGAGTCGAATGCGGGGTTGCCCTCTTCGGCGCGCATAGTCACGAGCTGAGTGTTGTAGCAGAACGGATTCTGCACGCTAATCTTGGTGATGTTCTTAGGCAACACGAGGTCGGTCATGTTCTTGTTGTGGCAGAATGCCACGGGGCAAATCTCGTTGGCCGACTCGGGAATTGTGAGGTACGAGAGCGCGGTGCGGCAGAAGGCGTACTCGTTGATAACCTTGAGCTGCGAGCCTGCTTCAAACTCCACTTCGGTGAGACGCGAACAGAATTGGAAGGCGAAGCCGTCAATTTCGTCAACCGAAGCAGGAATGGTGATGCGCTGCATATTTACGCAGGCAAAAAACGCCAATTTGCCAATGCGCGTAACGCTTTCGGGAATATTCACCGCCTTAAGCTGACTATTGCCAGCAAAAGCATAATCGCCGATAGAGGTTACTACATAAGTATTTGTGCCATAGGCAATTTGGCTTGGAATATTCACCTCGCCCGTGTAAGTTTTCCCGCCGCAGCGGCATGAGCCTTTGTAGGTTACTTCGGCAGTACCGTTTACCGAATCGAGGTTGTAGTAAAGACCATCAATTAAGAGGTCGGAAGCCATAGCGCCCGTTGCTACGCATAGCACAAACGCCGACGCCATCATTCGTAATGTCGAAATGCTTTTCATACTTTATATTGATTATTTTGTTCTGCAGATGTATTTGTGTTGATCTATTTGCGTGTTTATGTTCGTTTGTCGTAATACACTATCGCAAAGATAATTTTTTATAACTATTACGGTTCAACTTTTCGAAGGTTGCAAATTTTCCTAACGAATATCCTATAATCCATGCATTTGCGGGCTGTAGAATAGCCGCCATGTAACATTTTATGTAACATACAGAAAAATTTCTGTATTCATACTCATACACTTCGTATGGCGCGCATAGGTATATATAACTATTTATAATACAGTATATTACACATTACTGAGTATAATTACCTATTTACACGTGTTTGTAAACGAAATATGTTTGCGTCGGTTTTTTGAGACAACAGGAATCCAGATATGGATAACCGAAAAAATGAAACACAATAAAGAGTTATGAAAACAAAAATTCTAATCACTGCTACATTAGGTTTTGCTACGTTGCTTGGTGCGCTGGCACAATCGGCAGTAGTTACCACAGGTGGCAACACCACGGGCAACGGCTCGGTGAGCTATTCGGTGGGACAAACGGCATTTGTGCCAATTGCTTCGGCTAGAGGCAACATCGAACCTGGCGTTCAGCATATCTACAACATCACCGTTGTGGGCTTGTTCGACGAATTGCGCATCTCGTTGCATGCCATTGCCTATCCTAACCCGACGTCCGATTTTCTTTCGCTGCGTGTAGATGGCATGGATACACACAACATGCGCTACTCTCTGGTTAGCCTCTCGGGGCAAGCTCTACTTGCCGACAAACTTGCGGGCGAATTTACATCTATAGATATGTCCGCTTTGCAGCCCGACGTATATCTACTAAATGTTATCGACGGCAAACAAACACTCAAGACATTCAAAATCATAAAGAAATAATAACTGAAAAAAAACACGAGTAATGAAAAGATTTACTATTTCGCTACTGCTTATGCTTTTGGCAGTAGTTATCTATGCACAAAATAGTCTGCCTGTGACCATTTCGCTCGGAGGCAATGTGCCACAAGGTATCAGCTATCAAGCTGTGGTACGCGATGCAAGCAACCTCATCGTGGACAATGAAGAGCTAGAGGTGAAGATTACTCTCACCGCCGAACTTCCTACTGGCGCGGTTGCAGCCGAATACGCCGAAACACACACCGTTACAACCAATGCCAACGGCCTCTTCACCCTCACTATTGGTCAGGGTACAAGCAGCCAGCAATTCTCCGATTTCGATTGGACCATTCAAGGCGCTATTTACAAGATTACCACGCAAACCGAGTATGGCACTGGCACGGCTCAGTTGCTCAGCGTCCCTTTTGCCCTTTATGCTGCTAAGGCTGGCGACATCGACTACACTAATCTGCTCGCTAAACTTAGCAAGAAAGATGAGGTAGCTGCTGTGCTTGGTCTCGCCGAGTTTATCAAGCGACAGGACATTGGCACTGAACTAAGCGACTATGCTAAGATTGCTTACGTAGAAGACACTCTCGCAAGCTATGCACTCAAGAGCGACATTCCTGCCGAGACAAACCTTTCGGGCTATGCCAAGACCAAAGAGGTGAACGACACCCTCGATTTCTACGTACTCAAAACGGCTATGAATAGCAAGCAAGATGTCATTGAAGACCTCGATGACATCCGCAGCGGCGCAGCTTTGGGTGCAACGGCTCTCCAATCTCACCAAGACATCAGTGGCAAGCAAGATGTAATTACCGACCTCGAAACCATTCGCGAAGGCGCAGCCAAAGGCGCAACGGCTTTGCAATCTCACCAAGACATCAGTGGCAAAGCCGACAAAGCTGATATGACCATTACGCCTGGCACTGGTGCTAATGCCGACAAAGCCACCATTCAACTGAAAAAAGGCACTTCGGCTACTGTACTTACTGCTCACCAGTCGCTTGAAGATTTGCAAAACCAAATAGATGCATTGCAATCGGCTCTCGAAAACCTCAAACTCAGTCAGATAGAGAACGATAAGATTGGTGATATGCCAATGGCTACTGTGACGGTTATTGTTGAAAACGAAGACAATGTCGCAACCGTTTCTTTTTTGGGTAAAGAACTAAAATCAGGAGAGACAACATTCAAGGTTCCTGCTTATAGTCCAGTGTTCTTGTCGGTTATAATGTCTAAATATTCTCAATATATAGACGATAAACATTGGCCTTATGACTATGGCTATAAAGTAACTATAAACGACAAAGATTTTGACCCTACACTAGGATATTATTACTCTATAATGCCTTATGATCGTTCCTTACCTGACAACTCTAGAGTCTTTAGTGCTAAAGGCAATCTGAGTTATGAAAGAGGCAATATTTCTTTTGACGTAAGTTCAGAAGCAAATTTCAAATCGTACTTACTATGGAAATATACTCCAACCATATATTTCCAATATGAGAAAACACCTATTTATAAATTAGGTTCAGGATCTGTTACTCAAAACCCATTTGATTATTATGCAACACCATCAGACGCAGATCGCAATATGGTAAATCAAGTTATTGGTCCATTTACTGAAACTATAAATACAATAAAAATCAAAGTGACAAAAAGTGGCGGAAGTCAAATCGTTAATTAGGCGAAATCCGTCATTTGCAAAATAACTTTCCCTCGCTGCGTCACTGTGGCGAGGGATTTTTTATTGCAAAAATGCGGGCTGCAGTGGGTAGTGGCGACGAGTACCTCGCAGCGCTTTCGTTTTGTGGCGCTAAACATCGTTGCGCAGATGTTTGTGGGAAGATAATCGGGGATAGACTATCGTACTATCTTTGCACCCGAAAAAACAAAAGGCAAAAACGACAACAGTATTTTATATATGAGAGAAAATATAGACATCCTTCGTTCGGCTCTTATTGCCGGTATATGTATTTCCATTGGTTGTATAGTTAACCTTCGTGTAGGCGGAATTGGCGGCGCTGTGCTCTTCTCGTTCGGCCTTCTTGCCGTAATACACTACAAGCTGAAACTCTACACCGGAACGGCTGGATTCATCAGAGCCAAAGGCGATTGGACGATGCTATGTCTCACATTTCTTGGCAATATAATAGGCTGTGCGCTAATGGCATTGATGGCTACATACGCTCAGCCAGACATTCTGCAACCCGACGACGCCATAGTTCAATCGCGTCTTGCCAAAGGTCCGTTGGCGTGTGGCTTGTTGGCCATCGGTTGCGGTTTTATTATGACCACCGCCGTGCAGTTTGGCCGCGAAGGAAAATTTTTGCCGTTGTTATTCGGCGTCCCCGTATTCATTCTTTGCGGATTTACTCACTCCATAGCCGACGCTTTCTATTTCGCTGCGAGCCCTCAATATTTCGGCTCAGATTTGCTGATAGTATACGTATCGGAAGTATTGGGCAACTTTGTTGGGTGCAATCTCTACCGCTGGGTGATGATTGACTTCGGCAGCAAGTAGCGTATCTATTTACGTTTCATCTTTATAGCCAATCTTCTTAGTGCGGCTTCAAGTTCTTCGCGCTCGCTCGTTACGCTCGAGAGTCTCTTGCTCTCCTTAGCGAGAATGGCTTCGTTTTTCTTTCTCTGTACAGACTTCATGTCGAAGCCGGCGCGTGCCACATGAGCTAATATCACCAACTTGATGCGCCTCTCCGATGCTATGTCGCTGCGAATTTGTGCTATGCGCTCGGCGTTGGCTTTGTTCTCCACCTTGATTTTGGTAACGTCGAGCACCTTGTCGAGATTGCTGATGAGGTTCTCTTTGAAGTATTTAGCGCCGTTCTTTATGCGGTCGAGCATCGGTGTGTCTTGCATAATATCTATGCCTCTTTGGCGTTTCGCTTCGAGCTGAGTGACAAAGCGTTGCGATATACTACTTATGTCGTTGACCATATTTTGTGCACATACGTTGAGTTGCGCCGTTTCGGACTGAAATTTCTTGTAATACGATTCGTCGAAAATGCGCTTGAGCTGGAAAACAAGCTCCGTAATGGCGGTGAAATCGAACATGTCGGCGATGAGGTTGTACGTATAATTAATACTCGTCTGCGTGAGCGAATTCTCGGTAACCTCGTGCTGGGCTCGCTCGGCTGAGAACGAGGTGACCATATTGTCGAACTTTATGGCCGAGCGCGATATGGGCGTACTTAGCACCAACCCATCCAACGTGCGGCAACGCGATAGAGCCACGTAGACCTGCCCATGCGCAAAAGCTTTCTGTGCATCTATTATGGCGTGTTCGAAAGTTAAACCTTGACTTTTATGTATGGTGATAGCCCACGCAAGACGCAAAGGAATTTGCATAAACTTGCCCTCAACGTGTTCGCGAATCTCTTTGGTCTTCTCGTCGAGTTCGTAGCGTGTGTTGGTCCACGTCTCTTGTCCCACGGATATTGGGCTGTCGTCGCCCGGGCAAGTAACCTCCACGGTGGTCTCGGTGAGGTCGGTGACGTAGCCAATCTTGCCATTGTAATACAATCCGCCAGAGTCGTTGCGCAGAAACATTACTTGCGCGCCCTTCTTCAGCACAAGCGTTGCGTCAGCAGGGTACGATGTTTCTGGGAATGTGCCTTCCACTTCGCAATCGTATGTATAGGCCTTCTTTTTCAGCGCGTTCAGGAAGTTGTGGTTTATCTCGTCGGCGGTAGCGTTGTGGGTAGTTAGGCGTATGTAGTGCTCACTATCTTTTGGTTTGAATTCGGGCAGATAGCGGCTGTTGAGCAAGTCGAGCATCGCAGCGCTGACGTTGTTGTCGCGAATGGCGTTGAGCAGATTGATGAAGTCGGCATTCTGTTGGCGGTAAACCTTTTGCAGCTCAATAGTTACGTACGGTCGCGCCTCCATGGCCTTGCTGCTGAAAAAGTATGGCGAGGCATAATTACTCAAAAGAGCCTGACGTTCATCGTCGCGGACAACGGGCGGAAGTTGCTGCAGGTCGCCAATGAGGAGCATCTGCACACCGCCAAAAGGCTTCGCGGAGCGGCGATAGTGGCGCAAGGCAGCATCGACGGCATCGAGGAGATCGGCGCGCACCATAGATATTTCGTCAATCACCACAAGGTCGAGCGTACGTATGATGTTGACCTTCTCGCGGCGTAGGTTGTACTTAGGCTTGAGGTCGGGTTCGTAAGGCCCGGGCGCAATCTGAAAAAACGAGTGAATGGTAGAGCCGCCGGCATTGATAGCTGCCACACCCGTAGGCGCAAGTACCACCATACGTTTAGGGCTGCGTGCCTTCAGCATCTTCAGAAACGTAGTCTTGCCAGTGCCTGCGCGACCGGTAAGAAATATGTTCACATCGGTTTCGGTGATGCATCGCCACGCCAAATCTTGCTCTTTATTGTCACTCATCTTGCTCGTCGTTTTCTTGTTCTGTCGTCTCTACTCTATACGTATTACGCTCTACGCTCTTACTCCGCCTATAATACTGAAAATTATACATAACCTGCACTTTGCCGCTGAAGGCGTGCGACTTGTCGATCTGCTGATTGCCTTGGCTGATTGTTTCGCGGTCGTAGTAATGTGTGTAGT
Organism: Bacteroidales bacterium; assembly: GCA_017539645.1. GTDB lineage: Bacteria > Bacteroidota > Bacteroidia > Bacteroidales > Marinilabiliaceae > W3P20-009. The sequence goes on along the minus strand of JAFYCM010000055.1, from coordinate 41,290 downwards.
CGCCACGTAGCCAGATGGTTAGCCGCCGCACTGGCTCCCACGACAATTGCCCAACGCACTGCACGCCACGATAATAATAGGCCGGCATCGACATGGCATAGCGCACTTCGGGATGCGAGGCATAAATACGTGTGTTGTAGTCGTCGGTGTCGAAATGGGCAAGGACGAAATCTGCGGTGAGGTGCTGCTGCGCGAAGTTGAGCGACACGCGTTCCGCCATGCTGAAACCCTCGGTGTGTTGGTTGTTTTCCTTCTGACCATAGAAAACCTTATCTACAGTCGAAATAAATCGAGCCCACACAAATGGATGTGCCTCCCAACGAAAACGAAGCGCCGTGCGACGTGTCACGGTAAGTATTTTACTATTTATGCTCGAGGCATAGTCGTAGTCGTCGTGACGAAGCGAAAGGCGCAACGCGTTATTTCTATTTATGCTGTAATTGAGGTAAAAACGAGCCTTGTAGCCTCCCGATGGCGCATACTTCTGATAGAGCAACCAACTATTTCTATAAACGTCTACATCGGCAAAAAGCGACCATCCTGCTCGTGGCGAAATAAGCAACGACGCTCTCAAACCCCGTTCACCGCCTGCATGTCCTGCTCGCGAATATGGATTTTGATAAATAGTGAAATATTTTGGCGAAAAATAACGCGCAGCAAGTGTCAATTGATTTCCGTTCTGCATATCAACATCTACGCCTTGCATCATACCCACAGCATGAGTTGTTTGATATGCAACCTCGCCATAAGCCTGAACTTTAGGTAGATACATTCTATAATCGGCATGTGCTACGCCAATGTTTTGGCCTGTGGGATAATTGAGTCGATATAGATCATCGCTCGTTCCCAAAGGAATAGAGGCATGCCACTGATTATAACCAACTTCCGACGTCACTCGTTGCCACGAACGCGTCAGCACTGCGCCATAGAGCGTCTGTCCGAAATTGTTGCGCCCATCAAGTTCGCTCTTAGTTCGATGGTAACCATCGTTTTGCAATGTAAGAGCTTCAATTTTAGTTATAGAATCTTCATTGACAACTGTGGTGGCAGTCGAAACATCGCCGTCGGTGTATGAGCCAAATACATTCACTCGCCAATTGACAGAGGGTACTATGTATGCTGCAACTCCTCGCAGATAACCACTCTCAGCAGCCGAAAGCGTACTCATCACACCATAAGCGTTACGATTTAGCGATGTCTGCGAAGTAGCACCATCGGAGGCAAAACCTGTCCACAATCCAAGACCTTGACCAAAGCGCGCTGTGTAGTGTCCCACTATCACTTGCCGAAGCATTTTGCCTCTATTGCTATATTGCACAAAGGCAGAAGTGAAGTCGGTAAGCGTCACACCATGCGATGCAATGGGTTCGCCAGGATCACTCTCGAGCACTGCGCCTGCACTCCACTTTTCTCCGTGCTGAAGTGACAAACGCGCCAACATCCCAACGGGTTTCCCTTCGTAGGCTGGCTCTTTACCATCGATACTCTTAAACCCTTTTGCTTGTGGATATGTTGTATATGCACGCACTACAGCTCCTACAGAACTTATTCTGCTTTGCTTGCTCTCCATTTCTATTGGTTCGCAAGTCACAAACGTATTGAGCCGTTCAACAGTCTGTGCATCAATATTTTCGATAGTTTGTAGCTCATACACAGAACAAAAGGCTTTCACTTTGTTACGACGCAACATGATACTACGTATCTGACTATGCTTTAGGAAAATAAGTCGCTGCAAGTCCTCTTCGGAACATGTGTTAAGGTCTATCTTACGCTCGAGCATTGCGTGCATTTCGGCTATATCCTCCGAAGCATTTTCGTTTAGAAGACCATCTGCCGCCATATTCTCTGTCATCTCATCAATAATGGCATGAGAATCAACTTCTTGTGCATACATATTTATAGATATGCACATAGCCACTACGCCACACAATCGGCTTGCAAGCAATGTCAATCGACGTTCCATGGCTTAATGGTGATGAGAGCGCCCGTGGTAGAGCCAAGTTGTTGATGATATGAAAAACCTACGTTGAGGCTAACCATACGTATGCCATAGCCAACACCAACTGTAGGCGTTCGCCCTTGACTGCAAAAGCCTGCCGAAAGTTGCAATCTTTCTACAGGATAGAGCACCACAGCCATTTTGCCCGCAGGGTCGTCGAAGTTGAAATTTTTCTCTACCTCGGCCATCACGCTGAAGCGCTCAGAAGGCTGCCATTTTGCGCCAACAGCTGCTATCTGATCGATGTCGAACAAAGCGCCGCCGTAGTCAATTTTGCGATGCTCGACGTTATTTATACATACGCTAAAATGCCATTCGCTATTAGGTGTAAGTATGAAACCAAAGCGCGAATACGACGATGTAAACTTCTGATTATCTGCAAGTGTGTGTATAACAGCATAATACTCCATACCAATACTGAAATAGCGCCAACGTTTAGACACGCCTCCTCCAATGTTGGTTATGCTGCTTGCTTGGTCGCCATGTCTTCCTACATCAAGAGTAAGGCAAAACGTATTGCAAATATTGGCCGCACCTCGCAAATGCGATTCTCCGAGTTCGCTGAGCGAATATGGCATAGTGTAACCAACCACAGCCGCGAAACTTTTCGTCTCGGCGGCTTGTGCTGGTTGCATTGTCTCTATGCTATTGTTTATCGATAATGTACGAATGTGCGCCGCGCCAATTGCAGTTGCTGGCAGCCATACCACCTCTTGCGCTGCGGCCCTGAGGCACACAAATGCGAGTAATATGGCTACGGCGTTCTTCATACTTAATTATCTATTGGGAACTCAAGCTGACCATCATCGGTGGCATCGTCCTCCTTCGCAACATCATCGGCGAGTTTGTCGACGGGCGATTCGCGTATTGTTGGGATTGTTGGTTCGAGTTCTACAAATTTAGGATTACTATGTTGCGTTATTCGCTTTCCTTTCGATTTTATGCCTTTTTCTGCTGCAAAATCATCAACCTCTATAATCTCTTTGGGTCGCCACTTGTCGGAACCACCATAAGAGATCTCTATACGAGGATGATCTTCATCGCTCAGCAGCACAATGCGCGAGTTGGGATCGTCGCCAGCAAGCATAACTGGCTTAGAACAACCATCGGCAGCCACTCGGAATCGCTTTATGTAGTACATACCATCTTTGCCATCGAGATATACCGCAGTCCACAACTTGCGATTGTCGAATTTCTCTATGCGCAAAATGTTATCGCTAAAGTGCTGTTCGAGTCCTGTGCCCACGGTGCTTGCTTCACCGTTATTGAGCACAAGGAATATGAGGTCAGAGCCACAGAATTCGCCAAGCAATGTGCCTCGACCTTCGTCGTTGAGGCGTAGGATTTCGGGCTCAAACCATATCTGCTGACCACCAAGCGTACTCTCGCCCTTGCGACGTAGCTTAATCTTATGTACTTCGTTCTTAGTGAGTATGTTACCACGCGACGAGCGACCTTTCACTGCTATCGACGACGTGTCGAAGTCGAACACCACTTTGTGCAACTTCAACTTCGGTTTCAGCAGCACCGTAAGTACCTCCGACTCGCCATTCTCGCTCACGCTGAAGTAGTGTACCACGGTTTTAGGCGTCTCGGTGGTCATGTTGTACTCCTTGTCGCGTATTACGCCAGTAACGGCAAAGCGTTTTATGTACGTTATGCCCGTTTCGCCATCGGCGTATGCACAAGTGTAAATGGTGCGCGTGTCGTTCTTCTTGAATACATCAATATGGATGACGTTGTTTCCTATATCTACTTTCTCGTCGATGTGCTTTATGCAGTAGCGACCATCTTTATAGAATATTATAGCATCGTCGAGCTCAGAGCAATCGGCAACATACTCACTCTCAGATGGTTTCAATCCCATACCCATAAAACCATCAACTTTGTTGACATAGAGTTTTTTGTTGCGTACGACAACCTTAGTTGTTTCAATCTTGTCGAATGAGCGAATTTCGGTTTTGCGTTCGCGATCCTTGCCATATTGACGTTTGAGGCGTTTGAAATAATCTATGGTGTATTCAATAATATGCTCAATGTTGAAGTGCGTTGTCTCCATCTCCTCTTTGAGGCGTGCGAGTTTCTCCTTTGCAGCGTCGGAGTTGAAGCGGAGTATACGAGCCATCTTTATCTCGAGCAGATGCAAGATGTCTTCTTTCGTGACGGCACGAGTGAAATATTTATAGTATGGCGTCAGTCGCTCGTCAATATGTTCGCAAGCCGCATCGGTGCTCGAGGCTTGTTCAAATTCTTTGTCTTTATATATACGCTCCTCAATGAAAATCTTCTCAAGCGAAAGCAAGTGCCACTGCGTTTCGAGCTCGTCGAGGTTAATCTCGAGTTCGCGCTTCAAGAGCGACACAGTGCGATCGGTGCTATGCTTAAGTATGTCGCTCACGCCGAGGAAGTGCGGCTTGCGGTCGTAGACAACGCAGGCGTTCGGCGCAAGGTTGAGCTCGCAATCGGTGAAGGCATAGAGCGCATCGATGGTCTTGTCGGGCGACGTGTCGGCAGGCAGCGTAATTACAATCTCGGCATTTTCGGAGGTGAGGTCGTCAATCTTTCGCACTTTTATCTTGCCCTTCTTTGCTGCATTTTCGATGCTCTGACGCAAGATTTGCGTAGTCTTGGTAAAAGGCACTTCGGTAATTACAATCGTACGAGCGTCGCGTTTCTCAATGCGCGCACGCACACGTAGCGAACCGCCTCGCTGACCATCGTTATACTTAGAGGCATCAATCAAACCGCCTGTTGGGAAATCGGGCAAGAGCGTGAAAGGCTCGTTGCGTAGATATGCTATCGATGCGTCGATAAGTTCGTTGAAGTTGTGCGGCAGAATCTTTGTGGACAAACCTACGGCGATACCCTCAGCGCCGTGAGCGAGCAAGAGCGGGAACGTCACAGGCAGCGTTACAGGCTCGTCGTTGCGGCCGTCGTAGCTAAGCATCCACTGCGTAGTCTTCTTGTTGAACACCACGTCGAGGGCAAATTTCGTCAGTCGCGCTTCGATGTAACGTGGAGCGGCGGCTTCGTCACCCGTAAGAATATTACCCCAGTTACCCTGCGTGTCGATGAGCAGACCCTTTTGACCGAGTTGCACAAGCGCATCGCCAATAGATGCATCGCCGTGCGGGTGGAATGGCATGGTGCTACCCACGATGTTGGCCACTTTATTGAATCGTCCATCTTCCATGAGCGACATGGCGTGCAGAATACGACGTTGTACAGGCTTGAAGCCATCGTCGATATGCGGCACAGCGCGGTCGAGGATTACATACGAAGCATAGTCGAGAAACCATGCGCGATACATGCCGTGCAGCTGGCTTGTCTTCACAGCTTCCTCGTCCCACAAAGGCACGGCAGAAGCCACTACTTCGGCCTCTTCGGCATCAGCATCGGTAGCTTCGTCATTGATATTTTCGTTGTTAGTTGCCTCTTCGTCGCTTGGTTGCTCCATTGGCACTTCTTCGTTGTCGTTGAGGTTATCTATTTCGTCTGACATATAATATTTATGTACGGTTTTATTATGTACGATGTACGGTTTGTGGTAATCGCAAAAAACTTAATACTTAGCTACTTACAACTTGCTGCTACATAACATCTTGAATATCAACAAGGTCTTCTTCGATAACAAGATTATCGATGATGAAGTCCTGACGTTGCGAAGTGTTCTGACCCATGTAGAATTGCAGCAACTCGCGCACTTGGTCGGCTTGACGCATCTCCACGGTGTTGAGGCGTATATTATCGCCAATGAAGCCCTTGAACTCTTCGGGGTTGATCTCACCCAAACCTTTGAATCGAGTTATCTCGGCGCCTGCAAGTTGGTTGGCTGCTTTGTCGCGTTCCTCTTCGCTGTAGCAATAGATAGTTTTCTTTTTATTACGTACGCGGAAAAGTGGTGTCTGTAGTATGAATAGGTGTCCGTTACGAATGACATCGGGGAAAAATTGCAAAAAGAATGTCATCATAAGTAGGCGGATGTGCATACCATCGACATCGGCATCGGTAGCGATAATTACCTTGTTGTAGCGCAATCCCTCAATGCCGTCCTCAATATCGAGCGCTGCTTGAAGTAGGTAGAACTCTTCGTTTTTATATACAATATCGCGCTTGAGACCGAAGGTGTTGAGCGGCTTACCTCGGAGGCTAAACACGGCTTGCACGTTGGCATCGCGGCTCTTGGTGATGGAACCCGAAGCCGAATTACCCTCGGTGATGAAGATGGCAGTCTCTTCGCGGCGGTCGTTCTTGTCCTTCTCTTTGTCGGTGAGGTGTATGCGACAGTCGCGGAGCTTGGTATTGTTGAGGCTGGCCTTCTTGGCTTTTTCGCGTGCGGCCTTCTTTACGCCTTGAATATCCTTACGCTCCTCTTCATTCTGCTGAATCTTCTTGCTCATAATATCACCAACGGTGAGGTTACGATGCAAATAGTCGTCGAGATATTTAGAGAGAAAATTTTGTACGTATGTTTTTATAGTTACGCTGCTCTCGTCGGGTGCCATATTTTTAGAACCGAGTTTGGTCTTTGTTTGGCTCTCGAACACAGGCTCTTGCACGCGGATAGATACCACGGCTGCCATACCCGTACGTATGTCGGAAGCATCGTAGTTTTTGCCAAGAAAGTCGCGTATGGTTTTCACTACAGCCTCTTTGAATGCCATTAAGTGCGTACCGCCTTGCGTGGTGTGCTGACCGTTGCAGAAAGTGTAGTACTCTTCGCGGTCGTGGTTGCAGTGGGTGAGCGCAATCTCGAGGTCTTGATCTTCGAGGTGAATTATTGGGTAGAGCGGCTCTTCGGTCATGTTGTCGCGCAAGAGGTCAACTACGCCCTCTTCGCTTTTGAAGTTCTCGCCATTGAAGCACATCGTCAGTCCGCGGTTGAGATACGTATAGTTCTTCAACATGCGTTGCACGATGTCCATGCGGTAGTCGTACTTCTCGAACACTGTGTCGTCGGGCGTAAATACCACGTGCGTACCGTTCTTCTCGGTGGTTGTAGTTATGTCGTATTCATGAACCTTCAAGCCGCGCGAATACTCCACGCGTTTGCACTGTCCATCGCGATACGACTCTATGACGAAACTCGTCGACAAGGCGTTCACGGCCTTTATACCTACACCGTTCAAGCCGATTGACTTCTGGAAAGCCTCGCTGTCGTACTTGCCGCCAGTGTTCATCTTCGACGAAACATCTACCACCGAACCGAGTGGAATACCGCGTCCATAGTCGCGAATGCTCACCTGCCAATGCTTGGGCTCGCCCTCGGCAGCCGTATTTACAACGTCAACAATAATCTTTTTGCCATTGCCCATCATGAACTCGTCAATCGAGTTATCGATGACCTCTTTGAGCAATACGTATATACCATCGTCGCTCGAACCGCCATCACCAAGTTTACCGATATACATACCCGGACGACGGCGGATATGTTCCCACCACTCAAGGGTTTTGATGTTGTCTTCGGTGTACTGCTGCGTTGCTACTTCTGCCATTTCTATGTTGTATGATATTTATACTTATGTAGGGATATTTTCGGGGGCAAAATTATTCCATCTCAGATTTTTTCAAAGTCCGTATTGAATATAAAATTTACATGGTGTTTATTATGTTAAGCATAACATGATTATGAGTTATGGCTTATGTATTGCGAATGATTCTCGCACCGAAGACGCGTAAACCCATACGTATTCATAACAAATATTAATATCTACGCTATCAAAAGGCAAAAAGAGGTCTTTTGTTAGCAAATATTAACATATATTCGCGCCCTTGAGAAAATCAATCTAACATCATAACAACAACATTTTTATTATGCGTAAAACATTACTAACTCTTTTGGTCTGTCTGATTGCTTCGGTCAGCGGCTTTGCTCAGCGCTTCACCGATGAGCTCGACCGCGGCCTTGTGGCTATCAAGACGGACGGTGGTGTCTACGTTTCGTGGCGTATTACTGCCAACGAATACTACGATACCCAATACAACCTCTACCGCGATGGTACGTTGGTTAACAGTGCTCCCCTCGAAGTGTCGAACTACGTCGATGCTGCTGGAACTTTAGCAAGCACCTACACTGTTGCTCCCGTCGTAAGGGGTACTGTGGGAGCGCAATGCAAAGCCGCTAAGGTGCTCGCGAATGACTATCTCGTTATTCAGAAAGCTACGCGCATCAGCAACGATGGTAAGACCGACATTACTGCTAACTATTTGCCTAACGACGCTACAATAGGCGACGTGGACGGCGATGGCGAGATGGAAATCATCGTGAAGGAGATAAACAGTGTCGACGCTGCTGCAGGCTTCCCTGCTACGAGCATCGACTACGACCGCATTGAGGTCTACAAACTCGATGGCACGTTGCTCTGGTGGATCGACTGCGGCCCGAACCTCGCCGACTTCCAGCACAACGAGACCAACATCGCAGTTTACGACTGGGATATGGACGGCAAGGCTGAATGCCTCATGCGTGCTGCCGATGGTACGGTTATCCACGCTGCCGATGGCAACACGTATACCATTGGCGATGCTTCCAAAAGCTATCGTTATGGATACAACACGTCGGCAATTTTCGTTCATGAGGGCGATGAGTTCCTTGTATATATGAATGGCGAAACGGGCGTGCCATACTACACGGGCGAATATCCGCTCAAGCGCCTCGAAGAGGGCGAGACGAACCTCGAGAAGGCTTGGGGCGATGGCTACGGTCACCGCTCGACGAAGCATTTCTTTGGCGCTCCATATTTCGATGGTAAGAAGCCGAGCATCTTCCTCGCTCGCGGTATATATACGCGTCACAAGATGATTGCATACGACGTGAACCCAACTACGCACGAGCTCACCGTTCGTTGGAATTGGAATTGCGACACAGCTGGCTCTCCTTGGTATGGACAAGGCTACCACAACTACACTATTGCCGATGTCGATTGGGACGGACGCGACGAGATAGTTTTCGGCTCTATGGTTATCGATGACAACGGCAAAGGCCTTAGCACTACAGGTCTCGGTCACGGCGACGCTCACCACGTTAGCGATTTCGACCCATACAAACATGGTTCTGAAGTCTATGCTTGCAACGAGGACCAACCCGACAATAACTATCGTGATGCTACCACAAGCCGTATTTACTATCGCCATGTGAGTGGCAATGACGACGGTCGCTCGATGTGTGGCAACTTCACCAACGATGTCTTTGGCGCCATAGGCAAATCTGGTCACGACTCGTTCATCAGTTGTGTGGCTGCCGACCATCTCAACAGTGTGAATGGCACCGACGTTTCGGTTAACTTCCGTATTTATTGGGATGGCGACCTCCTCGAAGAATCTTTCGACGGCTCGAATGGTGCAAACTCAACTGGTCGTATTTATAAATACAATGCTGGTGCTCTCACAACCTTCGCCAGCACTCGCGTAAACAACGATACTAAGGCTACGCCTTGCCTCCAAGCCGACATCTTCGGTGACTGGCGCGAAGAGATTATCCTCCGCGATGTCGATGGTAATATGCGTATAGTTATTTCTACCTATCCTACCGAGTGGCGCAACTACACGCTTCTGCACGACCATCAGTATCGCAATGCTATGGTTACGCAGATGTGTGGCTACAACCAGCCGCCTCACGTAAGCTATTTCCTCGGCGAAGTTGAGGGCATAACTATAGCGCCTCCACCATTCACAACGTCGGGTCGTACGCGCGTCGACGCAAACGGCAGCATAACCAATGCTCTTGACAATAAGCACATTTTGCTCGACGAGAGTAGCGATGCATCCTACACCATCAGCGGCGAGTGCGCTCCATACATACTTACGGACAACGCTCCATCGTGGGTGCAGGGTAACAACAATAACGATAATATTACTTATACTACTTACACCCACACTATTGCGGGCGATGGCGTGCTCAGTGGCGATATGCGCCTCGTAAAGCAAGGCGATGGACGACTTGTGTTGCCTGCAAATACGCATACTTATACTGGCGAAACGAATGTTTGGGCTGGTACGCTCGAGTTCAACGGCACGCTAACCAAAAGCCCCGTTTGGCTCAACCGCTTCGCTAAGCTCGTTTCCAATGGTGGCACGTTCGTCAACACGGTAACGGCAGATTATGCTGCACAAATTTCACCTGCTGGCGAGAATGCTTTGGGCGTAATAAATATAGATACGCTCGTGCTCAACTTTGGTGCTCAGCTTGCGCTCGACCTCTATGCCGATGATATTACGTCGGATAAGGTTGTGGTTAAGAAGCTTGTAATCAACGAACTCGACAACAATGCCTTCCCGCTCAACGATAAAAATCCTGTTGTGAGCCTTGCGCTTCACTACGTTGCAGGAGCTACGTCGATGGCTGCTGGCGATTACCTTATCGGCGAAATAGACGAGATTGTAGGCGACCTCACCAAAGTCAAACTTGCTGGCCGAGATGGCAATAAAGTTTCGCTAGTATATAAAGACAAGAAACTCTACGTACACGTTGACGAACTTCGCGCGGCAAGCACCATTTATTGGACTGGCGCCGAAAGCAACATTTGGGATTTGGCCAACACGCTCAACTTCGTCGATGAGGCTGGCAACGCAACAGTCTTCGTGAAAGGCGACAAGGTCATCTTCAACGACAATGCAGCTCTCACTAATGTGAAAATTGCCGAAACACTTATGCCATCGGCTGTGGTGTTCCAAAATAGCAAGGTGAACTATTCGCTTTCGGGCGACAGCATTGTTGGTGCTACTTCGCTCGTCAAAGAGGGCACGGGCAACTTGACCATAAGTAACATAAACCGTTATACTGGTGGCACATACGTAAATGGCGGCTCTCTGACGTTGACTAAGACGGCCTACACTTCGGGTTCTGAATATGGCAACGTGGGCGGCACTGATGCTAATATCACGCTCAACAATGCAAAACTCGTGGCAAGTGGCACGCTCTACTGCAGCTACGGCATAATTATGGCTGGCTCTAACGACACCATTCAAGTTGCTTCGAAAGCCTCGCTCACACTCACCGATGCCATTACTACTGCCTCATTAGCAAATGTCGATTGGGTTAAGACGGGCACAGGTTCTCTTACGCTCGCAAATTTGGCTAATTATGGTACCTTGCATCTAAAAGAGGGTGTAGTTTACGCTGGCGAGTACGGCGGCAAACAGACCACGCCTCATACTATCTACTTCGAGGGCGGTACCTTGCACGATGCCGATAATATCTATAGTTACACGTCGTGCGCTTCAGACGTTATTGTAGCTGAAGGCACAACAAACTATTGGTATCTCGATTCGCGCTGCGAATACACGGGTTCGCTTACCGGTAGTGGTAAGATTTATATGTATGCTACCAGCGTGCGCAACGTTGTAAATATGAACGCAAGCAAGTTCACCGGCACCATATACGCTGGCTTGAGCAAGACGGGTTCATACGACCCTGTGTTCTACTTCTCAAACACCAGCGGTATGCCTAATGCTATTCTCAACGCAAGTGGCACGTTCGACAACAATGGCAAGAGTATCAAAATAGGCAATCTTGCTGGTTCTGCTACTATGCAAGGTGCCGGCACCTACACATTCGGTTATCTCAACGTAAATGTGAACTTCTCGGGCAAATTCTCGGGTTGCAAGATTACAAAAGTTGGTAGCGGTGTTTGGACGGCATCGCCTCAAACCGGTGTGGCTGGCGATGTAACCGTTGAGGGCGGCGTACTGAATATGTCAGGCACGACGACTGCAACAACAGCCTTCTTCGGTGCTAATAACAACATCTCTGTCTACGAAGAGGCAACGCTTGCCGGTGTGGCTCGCATCAATGACGCATCTATCTACGAAGGTGCTACGCTTGCTCCTGGTAATTATACCTTCTCTTCGCCGTTCGATGGCATTGCAGCTACGAATATTTATATGTACAGTGGCTCAACGCTCCGTGTAAATATGCGCAATGGCAAGGATAACGAAAAGAGTCGCACCTTCTTGGCTGTATCGTCGAGACTGAAGTTGCAAGGCGTGACGTTAGAACTGACAATGTCGTCGAGCTACAAGCCTGCAGTGGGCGACTCGGCTGTGCTCTGGACTGCCAAATACTTCGAGCAGAGCAACATCACGCTTAAGCTCCCCGAACTGCCAGAAGGTCTTGAGTGGGATACTACAGACCTCCTCAACGCTCAAGGCGTAATACGTATTGTGGCTGCCCAAGTTGAGCCAACGCCGACTCCGGTAATCACCATCAGAGCCAACAATACGAAGGTCGACAACCGCATCTTCGACATCTTGGGCCGCTACGTAGGTACGGACAAGAATGCACTGAAGCCAGGTATTTACATACAAAATGGCAAGAAGGTGATGGTGAAATAATGATAAGAATGTAAAAACGAAAAGAGCGGCCAAATGGTCGCTCTTTTTTGTTTTATGGAGTTAGGTGAGTTTCTGTAATTAGAAACCCTCAACTAATCAGATATGTGCAGCCACCCAGTCGCCAACCTCGTTGGTGCCGTATGATTTGCCACCAGCAGCGAGGTCTTCCGTTACGTAGCCAGCATCGATAGAAGCTGCTACAGCTTTACGAATGGCAGCGCCCTCTGCTTTGAGACCGAAACTTGTTTCGAACATCATTGCAGCCGAGAGAATGGTTGCAAGTGGGTTAGCTATGTTCTTGCCAGCAGCTTGAGGATACGAACCATGGATAGGCTCGTAAACGCTCGTATGTATACCAACCGAAGCTGATGAGAGCAAGCCCATAGAACCAGCAATAACGCTTGCTTCGTCGGTGAGAATATCGCCGAAAGTGTTCTCGGTAACAAGCACATCGAAGAATTTAGGGTTCTGAATCATCACCATTGCGGCTTTGTCTACGAACATGTAGTCGGTGGTTACATCGGGATAATTCTTCTCCATCTCTTGCGCAATTTTACGCCACAAACGGCTGCTTGCCAATACGTTAGCTTTGTCTACTACGGTGAGGTGTTTGTTGCGTTTCTGAGCAGTTTCGAAACCAACTTTCAATATACGTTCAATCTCTGGGCGAGTATATTTACATGTATCGAAAGCCATATCGTCGGCCTCGTGTTTTTCGCCGAAATACATACCACCAGTGAGTTCGCGGATGCAGATGAAGTCAGCACCATCGACGAGTTCGGTCTTGAGAGGCGATTTGCTTATGAGCGATTTCCAAGTCTCCACAGGGCGGAGGTTGGCGTAGAGTTCGAGTTGTTTACGCATAGCGAGCAGACCGGTCTCAGGGCGTTCTTTTGCTGTTGGGTCGTTGTCGAAACGAGGGTCACCCACAGCGCCGAAGAGCACAGCGTCGCTTTTCATACATATTTCGTGAGTTTCAGCAGGATAAGCCTTACCCGTAGCATCGATGGCGCACGCACCAACGAGAGCTTTTGTGTAGTTGACCTCGTGACCAAATTTTTTGCAAACAGCGTCAACTGCTTTCACTGCTTGGTTTACCACTTCGGGACCTATGCCGTCGCCTGGCAATAGCGCAATGTTGAATTTCATCGTTTTTGTATATATAATAAGTTATTGATTATTAGACGTATAAATATCAGTGTTAGAGATGATATTTAGCATCTTCATTGTTGCTTTTATGGCTGCTTCAGTCTGGTCGACATCGAGGCCACGGGTGCGCAGTGTGGTGCCGTTCCAATTCCAGGTAATGACGGTCTCCACAAGAGCATCGGTTTTACCTCCAGGCGGAATCGACACGTTGTAGTCGGCAAGCGTTGGGTGTTCACGACCGAGTTTGTCGTAGATTTTCCACAACGCCTTCATGAATGCATCGTATTGTCCATCGCCGCGCGACGACTCTTCGTGCTCCGTGCCATCAATAGAGATGCGCAATGTAGCAACAGGCTTGAGACCGAGAGTGAGGTTGAGGCAGTAGTTAACTATACGTATGGCATCGTGGCTTACATTACTGCTCTTGAGCACATCGGCAATGATGAACGGCAAATCCTCGGTGGAGAGGTTCTCCTTCTTGTCGCCGAGTTCTATCACACGCTGCGTAACAAGTTTCACTTGCTCCGAAGTGAGGTGAATGCCGAGTTCTTCAAGGTTTTTGGCAATATTGGCCTTACCCGAAGTTTTGCCAAGTGCATATTTACGTACGCGTCCGAAGCGTTCGGGAACCAATTCGTTGCAATAGAGATTGTCCTTGTTGTCGCCATCGGCGTGAATGCCAGCGCATTGCGTAAATACCGAATCGCCAACGAGAGGCTTGTTGTCTGGTATACGTACGCCGCTAATGGATTCTACAATTTTGCAAATATGCGTAAGTCGGCCTTCGTTAAGCGTATTAGTAATACGTAGATGATCGTTCAGAATGCCAACAACACTTGCCAAAGGAGCATTTCCAGCGCGTTCGCCTAAGCCGTTCACTGTGGTATGTATACCATGAATGCCAGCCTTCACAGCACTATAAACATTTGCCACGGCCATATCATAATCGTTATGGGCATGGAAATCGAAGCGCAAGTGAGGGTAGCGCGAAACGATGTCGGTGCAGAATTTCAGCGTTAGGTCGGGCGTAAGTATGCCAAGCGTGTCGGGTAGCATGAAACGGCAAATTGGCTCAGCAGCAAGGCTATCGAGCATTTGGTATACATATTCTGGCGAGTTAATCATGCCATTCGACCAATCTTCGAGGTAAATATTAACCTCGAGGCCTCGAGCTTGCGCCAATTTTATGTTGTGGCGAATGTCGTCGATATGCTCTTCGGGCGTTTTCTTCAGTTGCGATGTTACGTGGCGCAGCGAACCCTTCGTAAGTAGGTTTATCACGCGACCGCCGGCGTTGGCAATCCATTCTACAGATACGCCATTGTCGACGAATCCGAGAGCCTCAACCTGTTGAATATGACCATTTTTCTTAGCCCACGAACAGATGCGGCCGAAAGCGTCCAATTCGCCCGACGACACGCGAGCCGAAGCAACTTCTATGCGGTCAACGTGAACATCGTCGAGCAAGAGTTTGGCTATGGTGAGTTTCTCGCTTGCGTTGAACGACACGCCAGCTGTCTGTTCGCCGTCGCGCAATGTGGTGTCAAGCAGTTCTATCATTTTCTATAATAAATATCAATATTTCTTCATCGTCTGCTCAAAGGCTTCTGTCTTGTCCTTTTGTGTGAGCAGGTAGTCGATGTCGTCTAAGCCATTGACGAGGCAATGCTTCTTATAGCCGTTGATGTCGAACTTCTCGCTATGACCAGTGGCTTCGTTGGTAACGGTCTGATTTGGTAGGTCGACAGTTACGATGGTTTGTGGGTCTTTGGCAATAGAGTCGAAGAGCTCGAGTTGGAATTCGCGGCTAACGATGACTGGGAGCACGAAGCAGTTAAGCAAGTTGTTGCGGTGAATGTCGGCAAAACTTGACGAGATAACTACGCGTACTCCATAACCAGCAATGGCCCATGCTGCATGTTCGCGGCTCGAACCAGAGCCCCAGTTTTGTCCGCCAACGATTATCTCATGTACGCCTTCGTGAGGTGCTTCAGAGAATTCGGGCTTGTTCATCACAAAGTCGGGCACGGGGTTGTTGTTGGCATCGTAGCGCAAGTCGTGCATGAAGGCATCACCATAGAACTTAGGGTCGCGTGTGGTGAATGCCAAGTAGCGTGCCGGTATGATGTTGTCGGTATTGTTGTTGTCGATAGCAATAGGAATGCAAGTCGACTTGATGATATTGAATTTCTTGTTTGCCATGGTTATTATTATTTATCGCACTGATGACACAAGATTACACAGATTTATTTTTTATCGTTAGTATATATCCACCGTCTCACTTGTGGATTTTCTCCGAAATTGAGCAATAATCCTACTTCAACATTCGTTGCTTTCAGATAATTGGACAATTGGCGTTTGTGTGCCTCATTTAGTTCTGCAACTGCTTTCAATTCGAGCAAAACCGAATTGTTCACAACAATATCTGCTTTGTATATACCTACTTTATGTCCTCTAAAAAATACGTCGATTTCTTTTTGGGCTTCGCAACTAAAACCAACTTCTTTCAGAGCAAAGAACATAGCGTTTTGATAAACATTTTCGACAAAGCCGTAGCCCAAAGTATTATACACATCGTAAAATACGTGAATAATTTGTTCGGTCAATTCTTTATGAATATAACCGCTTTGTTTGGCCGCTTCATTATCTATCAAAAGCATAGAAATCAGTGTTTTCTGTGTTATCTGTGCGAGATATTATTACTACATCATTTTTCGTGGATCGGTGATAACGCCAGTGATAGCCGATGCTGCAACAACGAGAGGCGATGCCAATACTGTGCGTGCGCCAGGACCTTGACGTCCAACGAAGTTGCGGTTCGACGTAGATATTGAGAGTTTGCCTGCTGGTACTTTGTCGGGGTTCATTGCCAAGCACGATGAGCACGAAGGCAAACGGAGTTCAAAGCCCGACTCTTCCAAGATCTTGTCTATTCCCTCGTCGATGATTTGCTGACGTACGAGCCACGAACCAGGCACTAACCAAGCCACCACGTTGGGCGACTTCTTCTTGCCTTTCACTATCGATGCAAAAGCGCGGAAGTCTTCTATGCGACCATTGGTGCAAGCACCGAGGAAACAGTAGTCGACAGGTGTGCCCTCGAGTTTCTGTCCTGGTTTGAACTGCATATAGTCGAGCTGCGTAGTGAGTTGCACTTTTTCTGTGTCTGAGAGACCGTCGAGTGTAGGAATTGTCTCGTCGATAGCTATGCCCGCACCAGGATTTGTGCCGTATGTTATGCGAGGTTTGATGTCGGCAGCATCGATAGATACTTCTTTGTCAAACACAGCATTGTCGTCGCTCTTGAGGGTCTTCCAGTAGGCTACAGCCTTGTCCCAGTCGGCTCCTTTAGGTGCATATTCGCGACCTTTGAGGTATGCAAAAGTTGTTTCGTCGGGTGCAATGATACCAGCACGCGAGCCCATTTCTATTGATAGGTTCGAGAGTGTTAGGCGGCCTTCCATCGACATGTTGCGAATGGTAGAGCCAGCATATTCAACGGCATAGCCAGTAGCTCCCGAAGTGGTAAGTTTTGCCATTATGTATAGAGCCACGTCTTTTGCAGTGACGCCTTTTTGTAGCTCACCTTCGATGTTGATGCGCATCGATTTTGGCTTGCTTTGCAGAATGCACTCACTTGCAAGCACTTCGGCAACTTCGCTTGTGCCGATACCCATTGCCAATGCTCCCACAGCACCGTGTGTTGATGTGTGCGAATCGCCGCAAACGATGGTCATGCCTGGAAGCGACAAGCCTTTTTCTGGACCAACGACGTGAATGATGCCGTTGTCTTTGGTGCCCATAGCAAAATGTTTGATGCCAAACTCAGCGCAGTTGTTGGCGAGAGTCTCCACTTGCTTACGACCAATAGGGTCGTTGATCACCTCTTGCTGATCCGATGGAGTGTTGTGGTCGGGCATTGCAACTACATGGTCGGGGCGGAAAGTTTTGATGCCTTTGTCGCGCAATGTGTCGAATGCTTGAGGGGTTGTTACTTCATGACCGTAGAGACGGTCGATGTAGAGTTGGGTTGGGCCATCGGGGATAACCTGAACGACGTGTGAATCCCAAATTTTGTCAAAGAGAGTGTTCATATGGTGTATATGGTTTTTTGATATGATTGTTAATTATTTCTTTTTCGCGTGCAAAATTAATACTAACGCTCTTTTTATCCGTCAATTAACACAAATTGGCAGCTAAATTTTGGTATTTTTATTTATATGTATGTATAAACATACATATCGTCACCCTTAGTTCATATATCAATGTGCTTATATACATACTTATATATATAAATATGCATAATGTATATTTAATACAGAAAGCTATGTCGTCAGAACTGGAAATATATAAACTTCTGCAAGTCGGCGGTAACAAACTGATATACAATAAAAATAACCAAGGCAGAGACTAACGTCATGGCGTATAGCGGCATTGAAGCGAAGCATATTCTATAACGTCTTTTGAAATATTCTGGTAACCAGTGTATTATCATACCTATTACAAATAGTGCGAATGGAATTCGATATGTATCTATCATCTCAGGAATTTGAGCTGTAGCCCATTTCGAGCCGATGCGTTGCACCATAGCTTGAGCTGTCTCCCATGCTGTGCGGTTGGCTTCGGCGGGGTCGAGATTTGAGCAGGCGCGGAAGAAGAGTCGTGTGAAGGTTATGAATACGAATGTCTGCACTATTGCCCACGCACGAGCCATTTGGTTGGTGAAAGCATTGGTGCCGCGGTAGAAAATAGCCACTATAGCAGGAACGGTGGCGCCAATGGCTGTTGCAGCGAGCCAAACCATAGCTATATTGGCTATGGGCAAGTTGGTGGCGTCCGCCCATAGATATGCACCAGTAGCTGCAGCGAGCGAGATTATCACGCGTCCGACGTGGCCGAGCGCTTTCCATATTTTGTATATAATCATACCTATGCCGTTAAGCCCGCCCCAAATCATGAAATTCCAACTTGCGCCATGCCACAAGCCGCCAAGCAGCATGGTGTTCATAGCATTTACGTTTGTAGTGATGAGTTTGCGTTTGTCGGGACGGACGAGAGCCCAGATGGTGCATATAGCCACGAGAGCCAAAATAATTATAGCTACCCAAACACTCCCCGAGAGAATTGAGGCAATCAATGCAATCGACAGAATGACGATGTAGGTGCCGGCTGAAGCATTCCGATTGCCGCCCATAGGTATGTATAAGTAGTCTTGCAGCCAACGCGAGAGCGACATGTGCCAACGTTTCCAGAATCCGCCGGCGTTGGTGGCTTTGTAGGGCGAATTGAAGTTGCGCGGCAAATGGAAGCCCATCATTAGTGCTATGCCAATGGCAATGTCGGTATAGCCCGAGAAGTCGGCGTAGACTTGTAATGAGTATAGAAATAGTGCCGAGAGGTTTTCAAAACCACTGTACATCGAAGGATTGGCAAAAATTCTATCGATGAAGTTCACCGCCAAATAGTCGGAGAGGATAATCTTTTTTGCAAGGCCGTTCAGAATCCAGAATACGGCAATGCCCATCCATCGACGTGAGAGGAAAAATGGCTTGTATAGCTGACCTATGAACTCGTTGGCGCGCACAATTGGTCCTGCCACCAACTGCGGAAAGAAACTCACGTAAAATCCATAGTCGAGAAGCGAATCAACGGGCGTTATTCGTTTGCGATAAATATCCATTAAGTAGCTGATGCACTGGAATGTATAGAACGAAATGCCCACAGGCAACACTATTGCATCGATGTTGAAACGCTCTTCGCCAGCTATGATGTTGCCCAAAATAGAGAAATGGTTTACCACCTCCATTTGCCAACCTGTGAGCTCGAAAATCATATCGGCCAAGAAGTAAGAATATTTGAAGTAGGCGAGCACCAGCAGGTTCGTAATTATGCCAATAGCAAGCCAAGGTGTGCGAAACTTTTCATGTGCGTTATGTATACGTCTACCTATGAAGAAACTTGCTAATGTTGTGAAGCAAAGTATGAGTAGAAATACTCCGCTCGTTTTGTAGTAGAAGAAGAAACTTACAGCACAAAGGAAAGCGTTACGAATAGCAATGCGACTTCGTCCGATGATGGATAAGAAAAGAATCACCACGGCGAAGAATACCCAGAAATAGAGTTGCGTGAATAGCAGAGGGTGTCGATCGTCGAAGGCGAAAGTGTGTTGTAGAAAAGCTATGAAGTCAGTATCCATAAGTACAGTCGTAGTCGTAGTAGAAGTTGAGAAAAGCATCGGTGAAGAGTCGCCCAACGTATAAGTATCCATCGCGAGTGAAATGAACTTTATCGCGTCGAGCCAAGTGCACTCTTTGCCACTCTTGCATAGAGTTTAGTCCGCCCATAATTTCAAACAGATCCCATACTGCGCCTTTGTAGTGTGAAGCCAAGCGATAGAAAGCAGTGCGGGCAACTTCGCCGTTTTTATTCACATAATATTTTCTACGTATACGCATGAAGCTGTCGTTGTTTGTTATGAAGATGAATGCGGCTTTGGGAGCCACTTTCTGAATGCGGTCGATGAGGTGCAAGTAATTATTATAGAGAAGCGAGTCGCTGAAGTGGCTGCTTGTGGCGTCGTTTATGCCGATGCCAAAAACCACAAGGTCGGGCGGATAGTAGCCGAGGTCGCGCTCGAAGTTGGCGCAATTCAGAAACGAAGGAACTGAAGCTCCATTCACACCAATCGAGTTGTACACTATGCCAGGTTCATCGTTGTCGGCATACATACCAGTGATAACAAATGTGTCGGGCAACAAGTTTTGCGCTGTGTCGTAAGTAAAATGAAAGCGAATGCCAAAGCGCGATGTCGTTTCGCTGAGGTTGAACAGATAGGTGGCGCTATCGCTTTCGCTGGCCTCCACTATAGTCGAGTCGGGCAGTAGCATGTAGGGCTTAGTGCGACCATCGATGCTGCGTCCGAAAATGCGTAGGTGCGTGGTGTAGTAGCGTTGTGTGCTGTCGGTGTTGAGGTCGATGTCGAACCAAGCAGTGGTGTCGGCGGTGCGCACGTTGATGCCGCTTGCTCCTTGCGTTGGATAGAATTGGCGAATGGCGTTTCGTGCCGAAATCCATGTTCCTCCATATTTCACTCGATAGTTGAGCGGATTGTTTGTTCGAGCTATGGCGTATGGGAATATAAATCCTCGCGCTGGATGCAAGCAGCCATTGAGCGAGTCGAGGTTTTGGCGTATGTAGTGTGTATACATATCGGCTTGCACGTGCGATCCTCCTATATGCATAATATTTATGCGTCCGCGACCGAAGAGTAACACCGAGTCGATTCGCTCTACAAGAGCATCGAAATTCTCCGACACGCCACCAGGGAAGCGAAGCATATTCGAATCCAAACGTACCACTTGTGGCAAGCGAGAAAAATCTTGCGCTACGCCTTGAGTGCTAGTAAGTGTAGTTATTATTATGGCTAATATGTATATATGTCTATGTATGAGCATAGTAGCGCTACGTCAGTTGTTTACTAATTTATAGTAGTTGTAATAGTTCATTAGCGATTGCCAGAGAAGGTCGCTAATTCTGTCGGCACCGCGCGACGAGAAGTGAATATAGTCAGGAGCTGCCCAAATGGGTTGATGCGCCACCCAAGCGGGCATTGAGTTGCGACCTCCCATCACCTCATACATATTCCAAAAAGCAGCATTTTTCTCCATACACACCTGCTTCATGTTCTCCACAAGTAGCGGAAGCAGAGGATAGGTTTGCAACACGCCATCGATTTTTATCGACATGTCGGCAGGACCAATCACCATAATATCGGCCTCCGGACAGACCGATTTCATATAGTCGATTTGCATACCAAAGAATTTGCAGAATTTGCCCACGCCGATGCTGTCGTTGAGCATAGGCAGAGCATTGCCACCAAATTCCATTATTATCAGACGCGTGTCGAGTTCTTTGAGCATCTGTTTCATTTCGTAGCTGTCGATTCGTGTGAAGAATGTTCCTTCTGAACCGCGCATGGGTATGTTGGTGAGCGACACACCATTGCCCCCATCTAATGCAATGCCGTAGATGTCGGCAGCACCGTTCAATGCTATGCGTACGCTATTGGTTTTTGCGTGAAACGACCACGTAAGCGTCTTGATTTTAGGCGAGCGGCCGATGCTCTTTTTGTTGTCGTTAACTACTACGTTGAGTGAGGAATCTACATTACCCACAAACACTTTTACTCGTTCTATCGATTTTGAGTGATACTGTGTGAGTCGAAATGTGATGGTGTCGTTGCTAATGCGACACATCTGGGCCATAGCGCCGTAGTGGTTGTGCTTGCCGCGTGGACCAATCATTCCACCTGCATATTTCATGGCTACACTGTCGGAAATGCTTTGCGAAATTGATGCGCGAGGTATGGGTTGCTGTAGTGGCACTAATCCTGGACCTCCACCGCCAAACATCTTTTGCAGTCGTCGACGCAGCGTGCCTGATATGCGGTCGCCCTCAATCTGACTATCGCCATAATGAATAATATGTAGCGGATTGCTATGAGCCTCGTCGAGTGCGGCAAAGAGACGGAAAAAGAATTTCGGATCGTCGTTGGGGCAGTATATGCGAGCAGCGTTCTCGGTGAAAAATTTCTTGTAGAAGAGTATAGAATCTTGGCGTGCTTGTTCGGCAGAGTCGAGTTTCACGGTCATTGTTAGCGACTGCTCAACAGCCATAACCACCGAGTCGGCAGAGATTTTTGAATCGGCAGCTGGACGAAGCACGTCGGAAAGCTGAGGAAAACGAAGCGTCAGTGAGCCTACTTCCCATTTTGGCTGCGGAAATACATAGCAAACTACAGCCAAAACGGCTATCACGGATACTAAAAATATGAATGTTACTATCTGCTTCATCTTTCTATATGCAAATGTAATCCGATAGTTGACAAAAATTAACTCAACTTACGCATGTAGAGATAATTCGCACAGATGACGCTATTGGTTACAAAGAAGTTAATAGAAAGCCCATATAGAAAGGTAAAGTGAGCAGTGCGCCTTCACGTCCAACATTATAATCGCCAACTTTCAATGCATGTTCGATATGGTATTTCTCGGGATGCGCCAAAATAGTCTTCATCGATTTGGCATTGCCTGTACGTGCTTTGCATTCCAACGGAACGCACTCGCCGTTGTAGCGAATAAGGAAATCTATTTCTAAACCGCTACTTTTCTGAAAGTAATAGAGCTTACGACCCATCTTTGTCAGTATGTCGGCCATCAAATTTTCAAAAATTGCACCTCTGTAAGTATACATATTTCCTTGCATTATACTTGCTACTGTGCCTTGTTCTAACATACTGACCAACAAGCCAATGTCGGCCATATAAACTTTGAATGTGTCGGGAATGATATTTCCACTGAGTGGCAATTCTGTAATTGTAGTGTTATAACAACGATTAATAATGCCTGCATCTTCTATCCATTGCAAGCAACCTTGATAATCGCGAGCGCGTGCATTTTTTTGTATTACAGAATATTGGAATTTCTTATTCTCTTTTGCCAATTGAGCTGGAATGGAATCAAAACATTCTCGTATACGCGATTTGTCTGCTTGTAATGCATATTTCAACATATCGGCCTTATAGGCTTCAATTATATTTTGTTGCACTTCATAAACCTCATTCATATTGTTTGTATTGAAGAATGTTGAAACAGCTTCAGGCATTCCACCAACTACAACATAACGCAACAGAAGTTGGCGCATACGTTGATGAACAGCTTCATTTACTTGTGTTTCGTCGATTAAACATTGTCTCATATACTCAATATGCTGCTGTTCAATACCATTTGCCCACAACCATTCTTCAAAATCCATTGGATACATAGTTATAACCTTCTCATATCCAACTGGAATAGAAGCATTTTCTTCTTCTTCTTGTTCTTCTTTTGTTTTGTAACCATTCACGCCTAATAACGAACCAGTACAAAGGACATCAAAACGGCCATCTAACTTGAAAAACTTAAGAGATGCGCGTGCATTTGGACAGTCTTGAATTTCATCGAACACAATGCATGTTTTATTCGGAATAAACTTTGCTTCTTTTATACCTACCGAAATGTTAAGTGTGATGGTTTCAATGTCAAGTGCTCCAGAAAAAAAGGTTTTATACTCTCGATGCTCATGAAAATTCAAATAAATAACATGAGCATAATTTTTCTTAGCGAAAGCCAATACAGAACTCGTCTTACCACACTGACGACAACCTTTTATAACCAAAGGTTTTCTTTCGCTACTATTCTTCCAGTCAAGTAGAATTTGCTCTATTTTTCTCTTGTACATTGTGTTCCAGCTTGTAATGATGCAAACTTACACTTTTTCAAGCGACTTTTATGTCTGTTTTGCCACTTTTTCAAGCGACTTTTGTGTCTGTTTTGCCACTTTTTCAAGCGACTTTTGTTTTCACGGATAAAAAAAACTTGCCCAAGCGCAGTGGCTGAGCAAGTTCCTGTAGCTATTAGGAGATTAGGTCAGTTGTTTCCCTTACATACCCCGTAAAAAGAGGCGACATCCCTATCTATTGATTCTTTATTTTCCTCCCATAATTCTTTATACGTAAGTGGCTTTGAAAGTAATATCACCTTTGAATTACCTATTATGCGTCCCACTTCTTTTACAAAATTCTCATATAGTTTTCTATAACCTTCGCAACGCGGATTGTTTTCGAAACCATCAAATACTATTGTGCCTAACAACACATTCTCAGCATTTATTTTTTTGAGTCGATCGTCAACACGTTCTCCTTCTGCAAAATTATCAGCTCCAATATAGTGCGAAATCATTTGCTTGATGCCATCGATATAAGCAGGTTGTTTGGCTTTTATTTTGAAATAATTACCAGAAGATACTTTTTGTGCACCTTCGCCAAATATCTTTTCTATACTATCAGTTGAATATATTTTATCGCTCAATTCGTTTTCCTTATATGAATTTGATATTTCACTCGAGACACGGCTGTTCGTTAGGTATTCAGAAAATTTAGACTCTAAAAACAAGACCGTTTTTTTATCTGTGCTCACAAGAGCAATGTCAATATTTGAGGGCGCATTGTCTTTGATGCATTTGTTTTTGTACTCGAAAAGGACCTCGCCGTAATTGACACCATTTATTTTTATAGGATTATCTTCTGATACGTTGTAGAAGAATAGTAAAGCGCACAAAGACGAGGAATGAACAGTAGTTATTTTACGGATTTCATTACCATTGCCATTGCAAACTTCCTTCAGTTTTGTGGCGAATACTTCGTTTTTATCTATTCTAAACAAGTTTGAGAGTTTTTGAACTACATCCTCTAAATTATTCTTCGAAATCTTTTTATTATCAATGCCATCGATAGAAAACGAATAGGAATTATCGGAATATTTAGAATCATTTCCATGCTGCCACCAAGTTCTCTCTATAAATGGCTCATGTAGTTGTTTGAAGTTGAAAATTTTGTAGACAGACTCTCTCGTTTTGTCGCCTGAAAAAGTCAAATCTTTCTCGATGAGATTAATGCTTTCGTTTTGTTGATTGTTCATATTAGCACAATATTAGTTATTAATTGGAAGTCAATATTTACTGAAGTCAACGCTGAACATCTTATCTGTATTTATCTGCTTTTGTCAACTATTCGTCAAACGAGATCTTTAGAATATCTTGCAATTCATTGAGAGTGAATACCTTGTATCTACCATTGTCCCAGCCTCCACAAATATGATCTATCTGTAATTCGCTATTTCGGCATGCGGCCAACAATTTGTTCATTTTCTCGTAATCATCTGCCATTAGTTGCCCTTCCGCAATAAACCTTACAAGACCCATTACAAAAGGAGGGAAGCCCCTAAGTTCTTCAACGTTTTCAAATAGATTTTCTACAACGCTTTGTGCGTCTTCATGAGTGTAGCCATTTTGCAATAAATATTTCGTAGCACTTGAGATCCCCTCTAGCTTTTCCCTTTCTTGCATCTTGTGAAGAGCGTTTAGAAGGTCAACTTTTTTGTTCATGGTCAGGAGTACTTATGTGTTTGCGCTAAGATATGGAATATTCATCCAATTCTATAAATACAACAAAGCGCCGACTACCGAAGTAGCCGACGCTTTTTATTGTTTAGCTGTGCTAATGATTATTTAGCCTCAGCAGCTTTTTTCTCTTTGCGCGATACTATCTCGTATGCAAGTGGAGTTGCAAGGAGCATTGATGAGAATGTACCTATGAACATACCTACGAACATTGCGAATACGAATCCGCGGATAACTTCACCACCGAGGAAGAAGATTACCACGAGAGTAATCAACGTAGAAACAGAGGTGTTAACCGTACGAGTAAGTGTCTGGTTAAGTGCCTTGTTCATAACCTCAATAGCTGGAGCTTTAGGCATATTGTAGAAGAGCTCACGAACGCGGTCGAAGATAACCACGGTGTTGTTGATAGAGTAACCTACGATAGTAAGGATAGCTGCTATGAACGACTGGTCAACCTCCATTGAGAATGGCATGATGCTGTAGGTGAGCGAGAATATACCAAGCGTGAAGATTACGTCGTGGGTAAGAGCTACTACAGATGATGCACCGTATGCCCAGTTGCGGAATCGCAAGAAGATGTATAGGAACATTACGATGAGCGAGAAGATTACGGCGTATACAGCCTTCTCGGTGATGTCGCTTGCCATGGTAGGTCCTACTTTCTGGCTACTCATGCGATATTCAGAAAGGAACTGTTCGCGAGTTACGTTTTCTGGAACGAATTTCTTGCAGCCTTCGTAGAGACGGGTCTCTATTTCGTCTTGTGCATTCTCTTCGGTATTGTCGATGCCATAGTTGGTAGCAATGCGAACTTGGTTATCATTACCATAGGTCTTAACCTCAACGGTTGCACCATCGAATTGGTTGAACAACGATGATTGAACGTCAACTGTTGATACGTTGTTGTCGAAACGAACTACGAATACTTGACCACCCGAGAAGTCGATGCCTGCGCTGAGGCCGCGTGTTGCAAGTGAGCCAAGGCAGATAGCCATAACTATGCCGATAACTACGTAGTAGAGTTTGCGTTTTGCAAGGAAGTTGAAGCTTACGCCTTCGAGGAAGTGAGCAGAGAGTGCGGTATCGAAACGAAGTTTCTCGTCTTTATCTGCAAATTTCTCGATGAAGATACGGCTCATGAATACTGCGGTGAAGAATGAGCAAACAACACCAATCATAAGGGTAGTTGCGAAACCGCGGATAGGACCAGAACCGAATACGAAGAGGATAAGAGCGGTGAGGAATGTGGTTACGTTAGCATCGACGATGGCCGACATTGCGTTTTTATAACCTTCCGACACAGCGTTGCGAACGCTCTTACCACCTTTCAATTCTTCTTTGATACGTTCGTAGATAATTACGTTTGCGTCCACTGCTGTACCAATGGTAAGTACGATACCTGCAATACCAGGCAAGGTAAGTACTGCGCCAAACGATGCAAGCACACCCATCATGAAGAAGAGGTTGCAGATGAGGGCGAAGTCGGCTACTACACCAGCACGTACGCCATACATAACTATCATGTAGATAAGCACTACGATGAAAGCGAAGAGGAACGACCACAAACCGCTCTCGATGGCCTCTTGACCAAGTGAAGGACCTACTACGGTGTCTTCTACGATGGTTGCAGGAGCAGGAAGTTTACCAGATTTCAATACGTTGGCAAGGTCTTGTGCCTCTTCTGGTGTGAAGTTACCTGTGATTTGGCTGTTGCCACCAGTGATTTCCGATTGTACGGTTGGGAAGCTATATACATAACCATCAAGAACGATAGCTATGCTCTTGCCAAGGTTTGCTTTGGTGAGTTGCGCCCATTTACGTGTGCCTTCAGCGTTCATAGTCATCGAAACTTCGTATGAGCTACCGTTCTGGCTTACGTTGTGGTGAGCATTGGTGATTACGTCGCCTTCGAGAGGAGCGCGACCGTTGTTAGATGTGCTCTTGATAGCTACAAGTTCGTAAACGCTCTCTTTTGCATTGAAGTCAGGGCCGAAGAGGCGTTGTGCATAGTTAGCTTCCATTGGCTTAACAGTCCACAATAGACGGAGGTCGCGTGGAAGTATGCGACGAACTTTATCGCTTTGTATGTATTCGTCAACTTTAGCCATATTCTTAGCCAAAGCCACACCTACTACAGCGCCGTAACCTTGAGGAGTAGGCTGCAAGTAAGTAAAGAGCGATTCATATTTTTCGTTGTTAGCAGCAACAGTGTCGGTAGCCTCTTTGCCGAGAAGAGCGATAGCAGCCGAATCGGTGCTGTTAGCAGTTGTTGCGGTAGAATCTACATCGCCACCACCAACGAGAACGCGAGTAGCGTTGTCGGCTTCGATGAGGCGAGCGAGAATCTCGTCGTTGTTGTAGGTTTCCCAGAACTCAAGGCTTGCAGTACCTTGGAGGAGTTTACGTACACGCTGTGGGTCGGTAACACCAGGGAGCTCAACAAGCACGCGGCCTGCTTTCTCGAGGCGTTGGATGTTTGGCTGCGTAACGCCGAAACGGTCGATACGAGTGCGGAGTACGTTGAATGAGTTTTGGATGGCAGCTTCGGTCTCGTCGCGGAGAACAGAAACAACCTCGTTGTTGGTCATGTTGCGATTGATACGGTCTTTCATATCTACCGTAGCAAAGATGGTAGCAAGTTGACCGTTAGGGCTCAAACGCTCGAACTCCTCTTGGAAGAGCGTAATGAAATCACTGGTAGAGCTCTTTTCGCGCTCGATAGCGTTAGCTACAGCCTCGTTGAAGATAGGATCGGTGTTGTAGCCCGAGATGGCTTTTATGATGTCCGAAACCTTAATCTCAAGCGTAAGGTTCATACCACCCTTCAAGTCAAGACCGAAGTTGATTTCGTTGCTCTTGCATTCCATGTAGGAATACTGCTTGAGGAATAGGAAATTGTAAACAGGTTCGTTTGCAATAGAATCTAAGTATGCAGCCTCTTTGGCAACGTCGCCATTAGCGAATGCTTTGGCATCAGATTCTACTCGCTTTGTAAAGTAAGTGAATGATAATTGGTACAGACATACAAGTGCCAACAGAATGGCAAATAGTCGTACGGCGCCTTTGTTTTGCATTGTTTATATTAATTTTTAGACATTTTATTTCGGTTGCTATAAAGCGGCGCAAAGATATAACTTTTCAATTGTGAAATTTTACTAAACCTAAATATCTGATTAGGAAGTTTGAAAATTTCTTGTTTGTTCAAGAGCGATGCAAATAGATATGACTACAAAATTCGCCCGATTGACAGAATTTTCAATTTCCAACATTCAAGTTCTCAATTTTCAACTTCCCAATTTCTACGCGCCCCCTACGGCTCTCTCGCCAATCACTTTAGAGAGTTCGCGTTTCATCTTGCTCCATCGGTCAATCTCTTCCATGAGTGCGTTTAGCTCGTCGCTGTTGGGCGAATGCGCCTCTATTTCAGCCATTTGGGCGGTGAGTTCCTTTATTTTATTCATTATTCGTTTTATGCGGAACTCGTTTATTATGCGCTTAATCAGTTCGTCGAGCAGATCCTCTTCGGGCACAATGGTGCTGTATTTCTTGTGAATCTTGCTTAGCTCATACTTATCCTGCAGCAACATTGCCACCTTGCTGCTCAGCTCTGCATTGGCTAAGTTGATGAAAGTGCTTGGCGTTACGCTCGATTTGTCTTCTATGTCTATATAGCTTTGTATCAGCCCGTTGAACGTGCTGTCGACACTTTCGTACTCGTCTTCGGCAAGTATCGATATTATGAATTCGCCAACCGTAGTCTCGTATTCCGTGCCCACAAACATGTGCTTGTCGACATATTTCACAAAGAATCGCAGAAGCATCTGCTCTTCGTTGGCGTACGGGTTTTTCTGTTGCGTGGGTGAGTGGACGGGTTTTGCTGGGGCTGCGGCTACTGCAGTTGGCGAGTTTGGGTCTACGTATGCATCATACTCGGAAGCTGGCGCAAAGCCTTGTAGCCGAGCCTGTTGCTGCGATTTTTCTATCTCGTCGCGGCGTTTCATGCTGTCGGCCACCAACTTGTCGCGCAGCACGTCGAAGAGCGTTTGTTCGCTCATCTGCATTATGCTTGCGCATTCGCGTACGTATGTATCGCGTACAACCTTGTCCTGCACAAGGGCGATGGTATTTATAATATCCTTTATCGCCTCCGAACGTTTCAGCGGGTCGCGGCGCGTCTCCTTCACTAGGAACGATGCCTTGAATTTTATGAAGTCCGTTTCGTGCGCTTTTATGTACGCCCAAACCTCGTCGATGCTGTGGCTGCGGACGAACGAGTCAGGGTCGACTTTGACGTTTGAGCCATCGTCGGGAGCCAGGAGCAGCACCTTCACGTTCATGCCATTTTGCAGAGCCTTGTCGATGCCTCGCATTGCCGCCTTTATTCCAGCTTTATCGCCGTCGAAGAGCAGCGTAATATTATTCGTAAAACGCTTAATCAGAGCTACATGGCCATCAGTAAGCGACGTACCACTCGAAGCAATCACGTTCTTTATGCCCGCTTGATGCATCGAAATCACGTCGGCGTAGCCTTCCACAAGGAAACAGTGGTCTTGGCTGCGCATCTCGTCTTTGGCTTGATAAATACCATACACCACGTCGCTCTTGTGGTATAAGTCGCTCTCGGGTGAGTTTAGATATTTACCGACGTTCTCGCGCTCTTGCATCACTCGACCGCCAAAGGCAATCACTTTGCCCGTAATACTATGTATGGGGAACATCACGCGCCCACGGAAGCGGTCGAGTTTGTGCCCACGCTCCTGGCTAACTATGGTGAGGCCCGTCTTCTCGAGAAACTCCTGTTTGTAGCCATTTGCCAAAGCTTGCGTGGTGAATGCGTCGACTTTCTCAAGGCTGTAGCCAAGTTGAAACGTACGTATTGTCTCGTCGGTGAACTCGCGTTTTTGGCGGAAATATGGCAGTGCAATGCTCTGTCCCTCTTCCGTTTCGTATAGGTTTTTCTGGAACGTCTTGCACGCGAAGTCGACCACCGCCAACAAGTTTTCGTGTTCGCTGCTTTGTTGTTGGTCAGCAAGCGTGTCGGCGTCGGTTTCGGGTATGTATATATCGAATTTCTTGGCGAGGTATTTTATAGCGCTATCGAACGAGATGTGCTCATACTCCATAACGAAGTTCACCGCATTGCCACTTTTGCCGCATTCGAGGCAGTTGAATATGCCAAGGCTTGGCGTAACATGAAACGTCTGCGATTTGCCTTTGTGAAACGGACATGTGCCAATATAGTTTGCGCCGCTCTCCTTCAGCGGAGCAAAATCCTGCACGACCTCTAAAATGCGCGAATTGGCTGTTGCTATTACGTTCTGAACTATCGATTGGTCAATCATCTCTCGTTAGTAGCTATTCAGTGCGTCTGTCAGCGACTGCTCGCTAATTTGCAATATTCTGGAGCACTCTTGTATGTATATCTCACGCAAGATTCCGTCGCCTATCGAAGCTATCGAGGCTATCACGCCACTTATCGCCGATGGCATGTCGAGCGAGCCGCTCTGCACTTTGTCCATAAGCATCATTGCCTTGAAAATCACGAAATCGGTCTGCTCTTCGTCTATGTACGCAGCAACATTTTCGGCAGCGTTTTTATATATATACGAACTGAGAGTCTCGCCTTCGGGCAGTAGCAAAATCTTCACCGTCAGACCACGGCTCAGTATCATATCAATATTATCGAACGCCGTAGCGACGCTCTCTTTACCCATAATTATGCTGACGTTGCTCGTGAAGCGTCTAATCTGCGTTATCTGTCCGTCGGTGAGTGCGCCATTCTCCGATGCTACCACATTCGTAATTCCAATCTGGTGCATAAGTATGGCATCGGTATAGCTATTTACGAGGAAACAACGTTCTTGCTTAACAATCTCATTTTTAGCTATATGTATGCCGTAGACGGTGCGCTCTTTCTGGTATAGCTCGTTTTCGGGCGTAATTATGTATGTGGGCAGATTTTCAGCCTGTTGCAGCGTCATACCTACGAACGCAATCGGCTTGCCAGCAGCGTTGTGAATGGGGAACGTAAGTCTGCCGCAGAAGGTGTCGTTCATCGAACCATCTGTCAACCCCGATTTCCATAGATACTCTTGTTTGAAGCCGTATTGCAAGGCTTGCGACGTGAAGGCGTTGGTGCTTTTGAGGCCGTAGCCAAGTTCAAACTTCTTTATCACGTCGTCGCGTAGGCGTAGAGTTTGGCGTAGATATGGCAAAGCCACACGTGCGCCTTCGTCGGTCTCCCACAGATTTTTCTGGAATGTGTTGCGCGCAAAATCTGCTACCGACATGAGGCTCTCGCGCTCGTTGCGTAGCTGCGCCATCTCGGGCGTCTCTTCCATCTCGGGCACTTCGATGTTGAACTTGTTGCCGAGATATTTTATTGCCTCAACGAAGGTCATGTTGTTGTATTCCATGACGAATTTCAGTGCACCGCCAGCCTTGCCGCAACCGAAACATTTATACATACCGCGCCCAGGCGACACGTTGAACGACGGCGTCTTCTCGTTGTGGAACGGACAGCAGCAGATGTAGTTGGATCCGCGCCGCCGTAGCGACACGAAGTCCGAAATCACCTCAACAATCTGCGCGTTGGCGGTCTCTACAATGTTATCTATGACAACTCTATCAATCATTGATGGCTATTGAGCGTATGAAGCACACTTCCAGATGGGCGAAATTATACTAAATAATTACCAAATACGAGATAGGAGTTACGAATTACGAGTTACGAATTATGAGATACGATTTACGAGTTTGAGCATGCGAAACAGAAAAGCCGTCCACTCGATGGAGCGAACGGCTTTATATGTATGTAAATAGATAAATCTATTATGCGTTGAGAGACAAACGTTTGAAACCTGTAGCTTTCAAACCTTTGCTTGCAGCCTCAAGATACTGAGCGATAGTCATCTTGTTGTTTACAAGCGACTCTTGCTCCATAAGGCAGCTCTCTTTGTAGAATTTCTTCAAACGACCTTGAGCGATGTTCTGAATCATCTGGTCTTTGAGGTTAGCTGCAGCCTTTTCAGCCTCGGTAACCTTGATTTCGCGAGCCTGTTTAGCCTGCTCAGGAGTAATCCAGCCTTTACCAGTGTTCGATTCGATGTGCTCTTCGGAGTCTACGTGAGCAGGGTTGATACCAGCTTTTTGGAGTGCAGCGTCAACAGCCTTCTTAACCATCTCTTCTTTGGTTTTCTCGATAGCTACTTTGAGCTCGTGGTCGATGGTCTCTTGTGGCATGCTTGCTTGGTCGACAGCGATAGGCGACATAGCTGCTACTTGCATAGCAACCTCTTTACCCACTTGTGCGTCAACGCCAGCTTGGTTGAATGCTACAACGGTAGCAAGGCGGCTACCAGCGTGTATATATGCAGCAACATATTCGCCGTCAACCTGCTCATATTTAGAGAGCTCGAGTTTCTCGCCGATGATACCAGAGAGCTCGGTAACTTTGTTAGCAACGGTGTCGCCGTCGAGTTGGAGAGCTTTGAGAGCTTCGATGTCGGCTGGGCGGCTTGCAATAGCGAGGTCGAGAACTTTGTTAGCGAGAGCAACGAACTTGTCGTTGGTAGCAACGAAGTCGGTTTCGCAGTTGAGCATGATAACTGCACCGTGTTTCTTGTCGTCAGACTCTTTAGCGATAACGATGCCTTCGGTAGCTTCACGGTCGGCGCGTTTGCTTGCAATCATCTGGCCGCGTTTGCGGATAAGGTCCATAGCAGCGTCGAAATCGCCGTTAGCCTCGGTAAGTGCTTTTTTGCAATCCATCATACCTGCGTTTGTCAGGTCGCGGAGTTTCTTTACGTCTTGTGCTGAGATAGCCATATATCTACTTTGTTTATACGTTATATACAAAAGACGGCAACGGAACAACGTCCCGCTGCCGTCTCGAAATTATGTTTTTGTCTTTTTACAACAAATTACGCCTCAGCAGCAGGCTCTTCATTTTGTGCTTCTGCTTCGTTCTGCTCAGCGTCTGCATTCTTACGTGCATTGCGCTTGCGTGAACCGTTAGACTTCTTAGAGTCTTTTGCGTCTTTGTTCTCTTTAGCTTCTTGCTCGTCGAGCTTCTCAGCTTTGCGCTCCTCGAGGCCTTCGCGAATTGCTGAGGTCATAATCTCAGTAATCAACTCGATTGACTTCAAAGCGTCGTCGTTAGCTGGAATAACATAGTCAACGTCAGCTGGGTTAGAGTTGGTATCAACTACGCCGAATACAGGAATGCTCAAGCGGTTAGCCTCTTTCACTGCAATGTGCTCTTTCGTTACGTCGAATACGAACATAGCAGCTGGAAGGCGGGTCAAATCTTGAATAGAGCCAAGAGTCTTGTTGAGTTTCTCACGCTGACGGGTGAGCTGAAGACGTTCGCGTTTTGAAAGGCTCATGTAAACGGGATCGTTCATAAGTTTGTCGATAGAACCCATTTTCTTGATAGCCTTGCGGATGGTAGGGAAGTTGGTCAACATACCACCCGGCCAACGCTCAACAACGTAAGGCATGCCAATGCCGCCTACTTTCTCTGCGATGATTTCGCGAGCTTGTTTTTTGGTAGCTACGAAAAGCACTTTCTTACCCGATTTTGCAATTTGCTTTAGTGCTTCTGCAGCTTCGTCTATTTTTGCTACAGTCTTGTGAAGATCTATTATGTGAATGCCATTCTTCTCCATGAAGATGTATGGCTTCATAGCTGGATTCCACTTGCGTTTCAAGTGACCGAAGTGTACACCAGCTTCCAATAGTTGTTCGAAACTTGTTCTTGACATTTTCTTTTCTTTATTTGTTTACTTTCTTTTTACTTATGCAACCATCGGGTAGATTTCAATATGTATGAAACATCTCGACGGTTTAGATACTAAACACTCAATGCAAACATTAACGCTTGCTGAATTGGAATCTCTTACGTGCTTTAGAGCGACCCGGTTTCTTACGTTCTACAACGCGTGAATCACGTGTCATGAAACCTTTAGACTTGAGTGTTGGCTTGTTCTCTGCATTAATCTTAACCAATGCACGAGCGATAGCCAAGCGAAGAGCTTCTGCCTGACCTTTGATACCGCCACCTACCAAGTTAACTTTGATGTCGTAGTTCTCTACTACACCAAGAGCTGCCAAAGGCTGTTTTACAATAAATTGAAGAGAAGCATCAGGGAAATATGCTGCAAGCTCGCGCTTGTTAATTACTATCTCGCCTTTGCCTGCACTCATGTATATACGTGCTACAGCAGCTTTACGTCTGCCGATTGCGTTTGTTACTTCCATATCTGCTTATTTTACGGCGTTAATATCAATTACTTTTGGCTGTTGAGCCTCATACTTATGCTCTGCACCTACAACTACTTTGAGGTTACGGAACATTTGTGCACCAAGTCTGCTCTTTGGCAACATGCCTTTGATAGCGTGCTCCAAAAGTTTCTCTGGAGTCTTTGCCAATATGGCAGCTGGGGTCTTGTCATGACGTCCGCCTGGATAGCCGCTATATGAATAAATGAGTCTATCCTGCATTTTCTTGCCTGATAGTTTTACCTTCTCTGCGTTGATGATGATTACGTTATCACCACAATCTACATGAGGAGTGTAGTTGGGTTTGTACTTACCACGAAGCATTTTTGCTACTACAGATGCTACGCGGCCCAACATTTGATCGGTCGCATCGACTACCACCCACTCTTTGTTTACGGTGGCTTTGTTTGCCGATACGGTCTTGAAACTTAATGTATCCACAGTCTTAATAATTTTTTTAGACCAACTTATTAATTAATACAAATTTGCCCGGCTCAGCTTCTCGTGAAGTTGCATCCGTCGGTACTACTAGCGCTATTTGAACCAACTGTGAATGTTTCGCGCCCTCATCCCTGACTCTCCACAATATTGCCTTGCCCATAGGCTCGGATAATAATCGGGCGCGAAGGTAGAAAAAATATTTTTCTATTCTTATTGTTATGCCTATTTTGTTGAACATTTTTATATCGCTATGCTCAATATCCATTCTCATAAGCTTTTATCCGATGCTGTGTATAATATAAGGTATGGTATCGATGATGGCGCTCGCATCGATGGGGAACAGCTCTTTTCTGTCGGCATTCATCCGTGGGATGCGGCAAAGGTCTCTGCCGATGAAAGTTTTGAGCATGTGGCATCGTTGGCGAATTTCATCGGTGAGTGCGGTCTCGACAAACCGTGCGGTATACCTATATATAAACAACAACAAATTTTCGAGCAGCAGATTGCCATTGCCGAGCGGTTGCACAAGCCAATGATTATCCATTGTGTAGGTATGTATGGCCGATTGCTCGAATTGCGCAAGCAAAGCACCTCGCCCACGTGGATTATTCACGGCTGCTACGCTTCGAAGGAGTGGATTCGCGAAGCTGCTAAATATGCTGTGGCTTTCTCGTTGGGTATGAGAGAATTGCAGCGCCCACGAGCCGCCGAGATTATTCGCGCCATCCCAATCGAAAGGCTTTTCCTCGAAACGGACGAAGGCGACAATATTGAAGATGTCTATAATCTTGCCGCCGAAATATTGAAAACCGCTGTTTTTGACCTCGAAACGCAGATAGCACATAATTTTCGGTTGATATTGAACCAGATATAAATCGGTGCAACCGCTGGTCTGAGCGAGCAAATCACTCGAAGTAGCTCAGTATATCGTGATTCTTATCCACCTTGAAGGCGTGAATGCCGAGTTTGCGAGCAGCCTGTAGGTTGAGATCCGAGTCGTCGAAGAAGCAGGCGTCTTCGGGTTTTACGCCCTCTTCTGCCAAAACGCTAAGGAAAATTTGTTCGCTCGGTTTGGCCATGTGCAATTCGTGCGAATAATATGTACGGTGAAATAGAAGATCGATAGATATATATCCCTCTGCCAATGCGTCGAAGGCTTGACGGTGAAGCTCGTTGGTGTTGCTAAGTAGCACTACGCGCTGTTTCTCTTTCAGTCGTTCTATCAGGCGAACGCGCTCTGTGGGGAATTCGCCAATCATTGCATTCCAAGCATTTGCTATGGCATCGTCGGTGAAGTCGCAGTCGCAATATTTACGCACTTCGTCGTAGAATTCTTCAACGGAGATGTCACCCGTTTCAAATTTGCCCATGAAGCCATCGCCCGCATGACTTGCCGATATATTGTCTTTTATGTCGTCGAACCCGAGGTAGTGGAAACCTTGTATAGATGCCTGTAAATCAATATTTATCATCACATTGCCGAGGTCGAATATCAGCAGTTTTGCATTTTCTATCGTCGTATTCATCTGTTTTGTCGATTTTTCTACAAAAATACGAGGTTGCAGTAACTATTTTCGCGCGACAGTTGAAAATCGCTATAAATACAAACAATAGACATTCATGACAACAGCTCTCGTTACCTATTTTAGAAGAGTTTTTCTCGCCCTCTTTTTTGTTTTTTCTACCTCTGTACTTATGTATGCTGCCAATGCAGTAATAAAAGGCAGTTTGAAGGATGCCGACACTGGCAACGCTCTCGAATTTGTTTCTGTAAGTATTGCCGATGCCAATGGCAAGTTGGTTACGGGCTCTATCACCGATATAGATGGAAAGTTTGAAATTGTAGGCGTGAAGGAGGGTAAATATAAACTCTCGTGCAGCTTCATGGGCTACGAAACGCTTAACGTAGATGTTACCATCACGTCGAATGGTAAGGTTGTGAATATTGGTGAGAAGTTCCTTTTGCCCGACAGCAAAGCGCTCGACGAGGTCGAGGTGAAGGGCAAAGCACCGCAAGTGCGTTTCGAGCTCGACCGTAAGGTGTTCGATGCAACGCAAGATTTGGCAGCTCAGACAGGTTCGGCGTCCGACTTGCTCGAAAACGTTCCGAGTGTCGATGTAGATGCCGATGGCACGGTCAGCTTGCGTGGCAATTCGAGCGTAACTATATGGATTAATGGTAAGGCGTCTGGTCTAACAACCGATAATCAGTCCGACATTCTGCAACTTATCCCAGCCGACAACATCAAGCAGATTGAGGTTATTACCAATCCGTCGGCAAAATATTCACCCGAAGGTACGGCTGGCATTATAAATATTGTGCTGAAAGACGACCGCATGGCAGGTTACTACGGTAGTATCAAGGCTGGCGTAGATACGCGCAAAGGCTATCGACTGTCGGCAAATATCAATGCATCGAATGGCGTTGTTGAAGGCTTTTTGAATATCTCGCGCCGTGTTCATAATATGGAAGGCGGCAACAAACTCTACCGCGAGAACCTTTCTGACGATGGCACAGTGGCTTCTACGCTCAATCAAGATGGCGAGTCGGACAGATCGCACAAAAACTGGTTCGGGCGTGCAGGTGCAACATGGCATATTACTAAAAACGACGATTTGGGCGTGAGCTTCACGGGCATGCTTGGCGATATGGATAATGACAATTACTATAATTATAAGTCGACAAAAATTGCAGGCGTTACCGAGCCTACCACAATATATACATCGGAGCGAACCACCTCGGCAAGTGGCGACAATAAATTCCGTTCATTGGAGTTGACCTATGGGCATAAGTGGAGCGAGACGAGCAAATTGGATTTCGTGGTGTCGAATTCGCACTTCAAAATGAATCGTGAGTCCATTTTTGAGCAGTCGTATAATTATGCCGACACTGTTGTTCCTAATACGTACCAATCGCAGCCAGCAGAGGTTGATGACAAGTCGTGGGAGGTGCAACTCGACTACGAGACAAAGATTGCCGATGTGGTGAACTTTAGTGCTGGATATAAAGCAACACTACAAGACAATGCCGGTCCAACGGAGACCTATTCTGGAACGTCGGCTGCAGATGCCGTTTTGGATAAGTTGCTCTACAACGATTTTACTTATAAGCAGAATATACATGCGGGCTATTTGACCATTGGTGGCAAGGTTTCGCAGTTCTCATATATGGTTGGCTTGCGTGGCGAATATTGGAAGTTCAAGACCAAGTCGCTCACCTATTCAGATGCTTTCGAAGGTACGACGCCCGATGAGACAGAGCGCGACTTCTTCAAACTTTTCCCATCGGCATTCTTGTCGTATACATTGCCAAACGACAACGAGGTGCAGGTTAACTACACGCGTCGCTTGCGTCGTCCGTGGGGTGGGCAGCTCAATTCGTTCCGCGACATCTCCGATGCTCAAAATATCTCGTTTGGTAACCCTGAACTCACTCCAGAATATTCGCATGCATTCGAGTTGAACTATATAAAGACCTGGGAGTCGGGGCAGATGCTTTCGTCGTCGCTCTACTATCGTGTTACCGATGATGTGATGCAGCGCATTCGTTTCTTGGTTGATGACGTCATTTATCAGACTTCGGAGAACGTTGCACATAGAAAAAATACGGGTCTTGAGATTGTTGGCAAAAACCGTTTCGGTTCAATCTTCGATCTTACTACCACGTTGAATATGTACTATTCTGTTATCGATGCCTTCACCTTCCGCCCCGACGTCTCTTGGCTTGGCGCGGGACATCAAGATGTGGTAGTCACTGGCGATAAGGATGAAGACTTCACTTGGAACGTTCGCGCCATCGCAGGCTTCAACTTGCCTAAAGCTATCACCTTGCAAGCTACGGGCGACTATAGCTCGCGTCAGATGATAGCGCAAGGCTACCGCAAGCCAGTATACAAACTCGACTTCGGAGTTAAGAAAGCCTTCTTGAAGGATAAGCTAATTGTAAATATCAATGGTAGAAACGTTCTCAACTCGCGCAAGTTCCACTCTGTAACATCTTCGACGGGCTTCCGTCAGGATTCTGAAAACTGGCGAGGCAAACGTATGTTTAACCTCACTGTTACGTGGAATTTCGGTAATATGGGCTTAAGCAAGAAACGCGAGCCAGAACGCGACGGCGAAAGAAATGACGGTGGTGGTATGGAGAACTATTCGTCTGAAGATTAGTAAGTTTTGCAGTTTCATAGATTCAAGTTCGTCTGGGTTTTATAATCTGGGCGAACTTTTTTTATTGATGTGTGCGAAAACACACATTCGTACGCGAAAAAGAGTCAAAAAACGCTTTAGCACGCTAAAAGATGCGCTTTGTGCGCTCTACAACGCGATAAAACGCGACAGAGTGCGCTATATGGCATTTATACGGCGAAATGACGGCGAGGGGCTTACGCGAGGCTTAGGATGTGCTTACATAATGTTTCATTCTGTATAGAGCCCATTTGTAAACATTAGTTAAATTTTGTTTGTTCTGGTGAAAATGTGCATATATATTCGCAACGGTTAGTTCTGCCTAATTATGAAACCAGTCATCATAGCTTTTGTATTAGCAATAGTATCCATTGCGGCATCTGCCCAAACCATAGAATATGGTACGACGCTTGTGGCAACCGCGTTACACGGCAAACACAGCATCAAAACTAAAAATCAATGTTCCTGCTATGAAAAGAGAATGAATGAACAACGTAATATATCGCTGCAAGGCAAGAGCCTTGCTTTTAGCTCAGACGTAGGCAGAGCCTACGGAGAATAGGGTAATTCCCCTATTATGAACATTTTCTGCGTATTCTAAATCTAATAGTATGAAATTTTTAGGTCAATTATTGGTATTCCTATTTATAGTTGCCAATGTTAATGCTCAGTCGAAAACGGAATATTTGACGGCATTTTGTCATGATGCAGATATGGACTGTTATTATGACATGATTCAAAAGAATGTAAATAGTTATTTCCGCAAAGAGCACGAAGATTGGGAGCGCGATAAATTCGGTCTGCTATGTCCTCATATAGAGATTCAAAAGAGAAATAGTAATTATACGTTGATTACTCATGAAGTAGATTTAGAACGTAATAAAATCCAAATAGTTACTACTCAAATAGTTCCAATGCTTGCCCTACAATTTGTTGGAACAGACACATTTGACATAAATGACAATCTATGCGACTACATTTCTATCGATAGTACTATTGTCTTTTCTGCTATTAGCGTTGACAAGAACAACAATATAAATGCGGTATTGCATTTCTTTGATGGATATTTTGGTTATGAAGAGGTGAAACGACATTCTTTGCTGTATTATAGATGGTTTGAAAGTTGCCACAAAAAATATGCGAAGCTAAAAAGGAATCTTCCCTATATGTTTAAGCGTATAAACAAACTAAAGCCAACACAATTGTTACTAATACCTTCTCTATCTGAACGGTTTGGTGTTATACCTTTCATACGTGACAACAACATATATGTATATGATATATTAAATGATGATTATTCAGAATTGAATAGTTATATAAAACAGAGATGTGATATTGAAACAATAAAAGCACTCAATGAGAAACCAATTCCATATATCTATACTAACAGCGGATATACAATTACAACTACAAATCAAACGCCCCGAGACCAAATCAATATTTGTGAATAAAGTAAGATTCAATTCAGGGGCATACGTACAAATTCCATTAGTTCGGCATCGTATATTGCTACGTTGTATATAACAGCAAGACCCCAACCATTCAGAAACAAAAAACAGCAAAAATGAAAGCTCAACATAATGCTATAGCGAATGTGCAAGGCAGGAGCCTTGCTTTTAGGCAGAGCCTACGGAGAACGGGGGGCACGTGGCTCAATGGTATCCCAAATATCGGAATACATCCTTTCCTCTTACATGGAAGTTTGGGCATTTATAATACAGGTTTATACAACATTATTGCATCTCAACAATTCTAATCTTTATAGCTAATGAAAAGACTGATATACATATTGCTATTATGTTTGTGCAATTGTTCTATAATCAACAAATTAGAATATGCGACATATAATGAAGCTCAAAAAGAAACACTCATCTTTATATATAGCAAAATAATAACACACGG
>JAFYCM010000054.1 GCA_017539645.1 Bacteroidales bacterium | reverse complement strand
GATATGTAATCACCGATATGGATGGCAACATACAGGTGTCCTCTTACGATAGTTATTCTGCCGCCGAAGAAAAGAGTTTGCAGCAGTTCGCCAAGTACGTAATAAACAGCAAAACGCAGGCTTATTCGGGCTTTGCTCGGATACTGAATTTAGGTCCGTGCGTTGTGTCGGCTCACGTCATAAAGAATAGCGAAGGCGAGGATGCCGCGTTGATAATTGGCGTAGAAGAGTCGTTCTGGGACAATGAGAATCTTAAGACTCAAGGCAATTTTGTAAATATGACCATATCTATATACGATAAAGATATTTGTGTAGCATCGGGAGCGTACGACGTGGCAGATGTTAAGGTCATAGGTATGAAGATGCCTAACGAATGGGTGGTAGATTCGTGCTACACCAACAAACGCATGATAAGCACTATCGATCATAATGCTGGTATATCATACCAGTCTGTATTCAACCCGATTGTCGATTACAAAGGCGATGTGATAGGCATTATTCATGGCGGACTAAACATAGACGTTATAACAAACGTGCAGCACAGCATCAGCACCGATGTTGTTATTGTGGCTATAGTTATAAGTATTCTGCTTCTTCTGCTCGTCATGTCATACCTACGTCATAGAATGACCAAACCACTTGCCAATTTGGTAATAGCGGCACAAAAGATTGCGCAAGGCGACCTCCGCTCCGATGTTGCCGCCGACGAGAATTTCGATAAAGAAATTTATGCGCTCAGCCAATCGATGCACACTATGCGCAATTCGCTCCGTGCAACAATTGGTTCAATAGTCAATTCTGCCAACTTGCTACAGACGTCGAGCGAGGAACTCAGCAGCGCTTCGGCTCGACTGTCGGATGGTGCAAATCGTCAGGCAGCTTCACTAGAGGAGATTTCAAGTTCGCTCGAAGAGATGACTGGCAATATTCACCAAAACACCGAAAACTCTATAAATACCGACAACTTGATGCAAGAGGCCGACGCCTCCATTGCAGAAATAGTAGAAAAGGCCAACGACAGCCACACACAGTCGAAAGAGATTGCGACGTCGCTCACCGAGATTGACGATTTGGTAAGCCAGACAAACATTTTGGCTCTCAACGCATCGGTGGAAGCTGCTCGCGCTGGCGAACTTGGCAAAGGCTTCGGCGTGATAGCAAAAGAGGTTGGCCGACTTGCCGACCAAACTCGAGTAACGGCTGCCAGCATCAACAACACGGCCGCCACTTCTATGAATAGTGCCGAAGACATTTCTACTCAACTCGACGCCGTGCTGCCAAGAATAAATAAGGTCACAAACCTCGTGCGCGAGATTACCGCAGCCAGCAAAGAGCAAGGCATTGGCGCTGACCAGATTAGCAACGCCATAGCCGACCTCAACAGCGTAACGC
Source organism: Bacteroidales bacterium (assembly GCA_017539645.1). Taxonomy (GTDB): domain Bacteria; phylum Bacteroidota; class Bacteroidia; order Bacteroidales; family Marinilabiliaceae; genus W3P20-009. The sequence goes on along the minus strand of JAFYCM010000054.1, from coordinate 50,266 downwards.
AAGAGAACGCTGCCAACTCGGAAGAAGTTTCCGCAAGTGCCGAAAATCTTGCTTCTACAGCCAACCAAATGATGAACGCAGTGAAGAAATTCATAGTATAATTTACGAATCTGAAACTGCAATTAAGATTTCAAGAAGAGGGCTGCCATGATTTGACAGTCCTCTTTTATATTTGCCGCAATTAACCAACGAAAAACAAATGAAAACCCTAATTCTTGCAGTCTTTGCACTACTTTTTACCAATGCCATTGCGCAAAACATTTCTAATTACAAACTCATTTGGTCGGACGAATTCGATACCGATGGCGAATTGGATTCCTCAAAATGGAATTTCGAGCACGGTTTTGTGCGCAACCACGAAGTCCAATGGTATCAGCGCGATAATGCCTACCAGAAAGATGGTTTGCTTGTTATAGAATGCCACAAAGAACGTGAGCCGCGCCCAAATCCGCTCTACGATGCTGCGAGCAACGATTGGCGCAAGACGCGCGAAGAGATTGAATACACTTCGGCATGCGTAACTACACAAGGCAAATTCGATTTCTTGTACGGACGTATGGAAGTTCGTGCGCGCATCCCAGTTGGCTATGGAGCTTGGCCCGCCATTTGGACACTGGGCAGCTGGGCGGAGTGGCCGTCGTGCGGCGAGATTGATATTTTGGAGTTCTACCGAACGGATAATGTGCCATACATACTTGCCAACGCCGCTTGGGGCAACGACCGCCATTGGAGCGCGGAGTGGAATTCTGTGAAAACGCCTTATCAAGATTTTCTCGACATCGACCCGTTTTGGGCTTCGCGTTTCCACACGTGGCGCATGGACTGGGATGCCGATTACATACGTATCTACGTTGACAATATTCTTCTAAACGAAATTTCGCAATCGCAAACCATCAACGGAAGCCTCGGCAACCACGAATCGCCATTTCATCATCCGCAATACATTCTGCTCAACCTCGCTCTCGGTGGCGACAATGGCGGCGTTATTCTCGATTCAGGCATGCCTATGCGCTACGAGATTGACTATGTACGTGTGTATCAGAAAATCCAACAGAAACCATAATCATGACATTTTTCGAAATTATTATGCGTGTTCTGAAGGTTGTCTGATCCATCTCTAAATAATACAGAAAGAGGCCGCACTTACCAATGCGACCTCTTTTGTTTTCATCCGTATTGATTGTTTAGCTAACGCGTGCGCCATGTTTTGGTAGCTGCGGCGCCGCACATAACCACTATCGCCTCGTTGAAATCTTTTTATACATACATACACTAATTCAACCTCGGCTGGCAAAGCCGACAAAAATTACTCTATCGAAAAATCGTTACAATTAGGGAATTTGAGTCTCAAATAAGCCGATACAACGAAAGCAACAACGACAGTGGCAGCTACTACACTCCATAGGATAACTGGAAAAGAAATCAACCCAATCATGATATTGTCCTCCATTTGTTTTAGTTGAACTATCGCAAACCTACATATAAATTATTACAAAACAAACGTTTGGAGAAAATTTATTACAATAAAATCGATATACATACTTACAATCCGTAAGCATAATTATGTTTTACGTATATAAATATCAGCATCTACAACATTTTGACATATTAATGCAATTTTACAGTGTTTACAATTGTACATTTTTGTTAGCTATGCATAAACAAAAATTCAATCTTGCTGACTGAATGAATATTACAATTTACGCGTATATATAAAATAAAACATCTCGAAACACCTACTGCGGCATTTCGAGATGTATATTTTTGCAATATTGATATTTTCCTAATCTTCTATAATCTCCTTGAAGGCGTTCCAAACGTTAGTGTTTGGCACTGGAGCCACAATTTTGATTTGCTCTTTGCTCACTGGGTGAACGAACTCCACTTTCCACGAGTGCAAGCATATGCCGCCTTCGGGATTGCTACGCTTAGAGCCATATTTCAAGTCGCCACGGATAGGGCAACCGATACGAGCAAGTTGCGCACGAATCTGATGGTGACGACCCGTCTTGAGCGCAACCTCAAGAAGGTTAAGGTTCTCGGTGGAACTGAGCAGACGATAGCTTAGGATAGCCTCTTTGTAGCCCGTTCGCGGACGGTTGGAAACCAAAGCACGGTTTTTCTCTTCGTTGCGTCCCATATAATGGTGAAGTTCGGCTTCAACCTCGGCTGGGCGCTCATTGGTGATGGCCAAGTAGGTCTTCTGCACAGTGCGGTCGGCAAACATCTGGTTCAGACGTGCAAGAGCCTTACTTGTGCGCGCAAAAAGCACCACGCCACTCACAGGACGGTCGATGCGGTGAACTATGCCAAGAAAAACGTCGCCTGGCTTGTTGTACTTCTTTTTTATGTACGCCTTCACTTCGTCCTCAAGCGCGGGTTCGCCCGTTTTGTCGCTCTGAACGTTGTCGCTATTGTTTTTATTGACAGCTATTATATGGTTGTCTTCGTAGAGTACTTCCATGATTTGGGAGTTTTAGTATTGTTCCTTTTCGTTAGGGAAATCAACATTTTTCACATCGTCTACATACGAGCTGATGGCATTCGAAATATCATCATACAGATGTAGATAGCGACGCAAAAAGCGAGGTGAGAATCCGTTGGTAATACCAAGCATATCGTGAGCCACAAGCACTTGGCCATCAGTGCCATTACCAGCACCGATACCTATCGTAGGTATGCTAAGTTCTTTAGTTACGCGAGTAGCGAGGGCTGCAGGAATTTTCTCGAGCACAACGGCAAAGCAGCCAGCTTTCTCGAGTATGTGAGCATCTTTTACAAGCTTTTCTGCTTCAGCTTCTTCTTTGGCGCGCACTGTATATGTTCCAAATTTATGTATCGACTGAGGGGTGAGACCAAGGTGACCCATAATAGGAATACCAGCCGAGAGAATACGTTCTACAGATTCAAGAATCTCTTCTCCGCCTTCTATCTTTATGGCATCGGCACCAGTCTCTTTCATAATACGTATGGCAGAAGCAAGCGCCAATTTGGAGTTTCCTTGATAAGTACCGAAAGGCAAATCCACTACCACAAGAGCACGCGACACCGCACGTTTTACCGATTGTGCGTGGTATATCATCTGATCGAGGGTGATAGGTAGCGTTGTGTCGAAACCTGCCATAACGTTAGACGCTGAATCTCCAACGAGTATTGCATCTATACCAGCACCATCGACGATGCGGGCCATAGAATAATCGTATGATGTTAGCATGGCTATCTTTTCGCCACGCTGCTTCATTTCGCCAAAGGAATATGTAGTTACCTTCTTTGGCGCTATTTGATTTGCTGCTGACATTTTTTGATTTTTTATACGGGGCGCAAATTTATGCAAATAAGTAGTTAACAAAATTGAAAAGTTCTATATCATAAGCATAAATAGGCATCTCATTATGTTTCAGGATGGATATATCTCAATACGGCTACTGCCCGAATTGCCATTTTTGATTATGCGTATTTGCGTAGTTATGCGTTCGCTCATGGTGTCGGTGTGACTGATGACGCCAACTTTCTTGCGTTGCGACGATTGCAACATAGATAGCGAGTCGATGACCGTAGCGAGCATATCGGGGTCGAGTGTGCCGAAACCCTCGTCGATAAAGAGATTGTCGAACGAGATGTTGCGCGACGACAACGATGACAAACCGAGTGCCAATCCCAAACTGACGATGAAGGTCTCGCCGCCCGAAAGCGACGTGGTGTCACGAATATCGTCGGCACGGTCGTGGTCTATGACGCGTATGCCAAGCGAATTGTGCACCTGCATAAGTTCGTAGCGCGAGTTGAACTTGCGTATTTCGGTATTGGCATGGGCAATGAGGAAGCTAAGCGTGTTGCATTGGGCTATTTTGCGCAATAGTTTGCCCTCGCTACCACCCACGGCATCGCTAATTTTCTCCCAATCGTTCTTGAGTTGTTCGGCTTTTTGGAATGCTTCGAGGTTGTTGCCGAGCTCTTGTTCGGCCTTCGTGTGGTTGTCAAGCATCGATTTTGCATTTACGAGTGCATCAATATTATTATTCGCTTGAAGTTCGTCGCGCTCGGCCTCAAGCGCATCTTTGCTCTTCTCTGGCTTACTCTTTCGATGCTCAGCAAGCGTCTGTTCGGCTTTTTCTTGAAGTGCCACATTCTGCTTCACCGCTGCGGTGTAGTTCTCTTTCTGCTGACGAATCAAAGCCCAATCATCGGTGGCAGCGAGCATAAAACTCACATCGTCTGCCGTTATCTCCTTGAGTTTGTCGGGTTTTGCGTTGTATGTACTTATCCACTGCGCGAGTTCCTTGGTTTTATTGCTATACTGCTTGTTTTCAGCATTTAGGCGCTCATTCGAAATATTATGCTTCCCAACTTTTTCGCTAAGCGCCTCACGTAGATTTGCAATCTGCTTCTCTTTGGTTGTAACTGCCTCGTCGGCAACCCGCTTAGCACTATTTATGCGGCTTTCAACCTCCTCGGGTGAAGCGCCACCAAGTTCCACATTATATTGACGCGTCAACTCATTGCGCTCGTCATCGGTCTTTTTCCAAGCGGTTATGGCATTTTGCAAAACTTCGGCAGCATGATTCTGCTGCTCCTGAAGCGTTGGCACGAGTTTTCTATATCCAGTGAGGTCTGCATTGAGTTTTTCTACCTTTTTACTTTCATTTTCAACATAGTTATTCGCCCTTTCGTTGAAGTCGTCTTTATTTTTCTGCGCCTCTATTTTTTGGTTGCCATAAGTATTAATAAGTTTTTGCGTATCTATAAAAAATTTCAGCGCTTCAGCGGCTATTTTCTGTTGAGACTCAGCGAGTTTTATGCGAGCATCAACTTCATCTTGCGTTTGCGGCAAATCTGGATATTTACTTCGGAGCGAGTTCAAATCAGTCTCGATATTCGTAATATCCGTTTGGAGCTGAGTTCGCCGCTTCTGTTTTTCTGCGATGGTACCTTTGTTTGCCGAAAGTTGCCCCGAGAGTTGTTTCTCCGTCTCTTGCTGGCGGCGGAGTTCTTCCGTTTTGGCGTTCAGCAGCGCTTGCATGTCATTTTTAGCATCATCAAACCTCTTATTATCAGCCTGATAAGGATGCTCAGTAGCGCCACAAAGTGGGCAAGGTTTCCCCGCTTCCAAATGCATACGATGAGCAGCCCAATTTTCGCTCGAAAGGAGTGTGTAGGTATTTTGCAAAACATCCTTTTCTTTACTAAGTGCGTCAATATTTAGCTGGCTCAATGCCTCAGTAATACGTTTATTTTCAATACTTAGCTCATCACATTTTGCAGTTATTTCGTCAATTTCCTTTCGGTAGCTATAAATATTTACAATCAACGTTTTAGCATTCTGCATATCGTTCAATGCTGCATCGGCGGCTGATTTTTTTTGCTGTAGTTCATCAATATTCTGACCATCAATCTTTTGTCTCTCAGCCGTGAGCATTTCGTCTATCCTGAGAATGTTATTATTCAGCTCTGCCCTCTTCTTATCAATCTTATCGCGCACTGTCTGCAAATTGTCTTGCGCCACCAACAATTCGTTATGCGTTTGATTGATATTTTTTTCATTATCGGCAATTTTATTATCAATATTAACCTTCTCTTTTTCAGCCGATTGCTTCATAGCATCAGCATTGACGAATGCTGATTTTGCAGCTTCTATTTTTACCTTCAATTCACGAGTCTTTGCAATGTGTGGCGCAGTTTGTTCTACAGTTTTTTGTGCATTCTCGGCGTCGGTTCTCAGCTTTGTGAGCGCTTCTTTTTCTCTATCTATCTGACCTTCATCGAGTTTGATGCCATCAGAGATTTTACGAATGCTCTCTTTTAGGTTGGCAATCTCGTTATTCACGCGGTTCACTTCGCGCATAATATTTACCGCAGGCTCAATGGCATCGTGCATGTTGAGCCGCGCAATCTGGCTTTGAAACGCTGCAAGCGTCCGCCGTGCTGCCTCAACCGCTTCTTTGCATTTGTCTATTTCTACTTGGTATTTATCATCGTCGTCATACCAAACAAGCTCAGTTTCAACTCGTTTTAGCATTTTCTGGATCTCATCTTGCTGGCGTTGCAGCTGCGCAATTTGCTCTTTGAGTTCCTCGAGTGCTTCTGGATTCAGAATGTTCCGTTTTACGGCTTCGAAGCGTGCGCTAATCTGTTGATAATTAGCAATTGACGCATCTTTCCTTCTCTTTATCTCATCGGCTATGCGCGAATATTTTTCGCCGCAGCCAATCAACTTTTCAAGCAGTTCGTAGCGCTCGTCCTCTTTGGCTGTCAAGAAGTTAGCAAACGTACCTTGCGCTATAAGTACTGTGCGAAGAAATTGCTCATATTCCAAACCGATAATCTTGGGCAGCTCGCTCCAATCAGCCAATACTTCGGTCTGCACACCATTAGCATCGACAGAAATTTTATAGAGCTCGGTAATGGTGCTTGCAAATTTCTTCACCTGAAAGCGCACACTCCACTCGGCGCGGTAGATTGTGCCATTGTTTGCTAGGAAGGTCAACTTGCTGTAGCCAAACTTCTTACCGCGCGTAAGTATGTTGCGACTATCGGTAGGTGCAAGGCGATTTTTCTCAGCATCGTCGGCTTCGCCATAAATTTCTATGCGTCCGCGGCCACCCTTCTGACGCGAATAGCGCGGTGTACGGTCGTATAGAGCAAGACAGATGGCATCGAGGATAGTAGATTTTCCGCTACCAGTCGGACCTACGATGCTAAATATGTTGCTATCGCCAAGCGCGCCTTCGTTGAAGTTAATCACCTCGCCTTCAGGCTTATCGAGCGAAGCAAGATTGAGTATTTCGAGTTTCAGAAGTTTCATAGTCAATCGTTTTCGTCGGTATTTATATTGCTAAGCAGGTCGGCAAGCAGCGTCTCTTGCTGCTCGTTCATCTCAACTCCGTGCTTTATGGCAAAGGCCTCGCGCAGGGTCTCCATTGGGTCGCGGTTGAGCACTTCGTCGACGCTCTGTATCTCATGTTCGCCGGTCAGCGTATGTATGTTTAGCGCACGGTTTATCTTCTGAATGCGGCACAACACCGCGTTTTTATTGGCAAACAAATCCTCAAGATCCTTTATCTCGTCGTTGCTCACGTTGTCTTGCGCCACTTTCAGCAATACGTATGCAGCATTGTCGTCGAGTTTGCCATTTACGCGCTCTGGCAATTCGCTGACTATCAACTTCGCCAGCTTCTTTGGTGAAATCTCTTCATCATTTTCGGGCAGAATGCACAAAGAGTGTTGCGGCGTATATATAAGATGCTGAACATCAACATTTTCAGCACTATTTATAGTTACCACATCAACTCCATGCGTATAGTCTTTTTCGGCAAACGACATTGGCAAGACACTGCCCGTATAGCGCGCCCAGTTTGTTCCCCAAATTCGCTGACGCTTATGTATGTGACCACATGTGAGATAATCTGGATGGTCCGGCCAACTACCAAGTCCAACCTCCTCTTGTCCGCCCACGATAATCTTCTCGCTCGCGTCCTCCTTGGCGATGTCGGCACCTTTGGCATACATATGCGCCATCATAACTATCTTGTTATCAGGATAAAGCTCGCGAGCACGAGCCGTAAGTTGGCGCAGAATATTATTTACGCCATCGGAATAACTTGCCGTCTGCACCACATCGCTGCGTAGATATGGCACGGCAACTACCACAATTTTTTCGCCTTGCGCATTGCTGATAGGTATTATTAGGTCGTCGTAATTATACACACGCTCATTGTCTACATACGTATGCACAAGGTTTCCTCGAACCTCAATATGGAAAAGACTTAGCAGTGCGCGCGGAGCTTCGAGACGGCTTGCCGAATCGTGGTTTCCGGCAGTAATTATGATGTGCATCTGCGGACAGAGACGCGTTGCATCGGTAAGGAATGTGTAGTATGCCTGCTGAGCCGCAGCGGAAGGGTTGCTATTGTCGTAAATATCGCCAGCAATAAGCAGTGCATCAGGTTGTTGAACGTCAATCTGACCAAGCAGCCACGATAGAAAATGACGATGTTCGTCGAGTCGGTCGTTACCATGGAAGAGATTTCCCAAGTGCCAATCACTCGTTGCTATAAACTTCATGAGAATGCGTTTGGTTTAGGTATGTAAAGATACGTTTTCATACATACGAAACACATTTTTCATAAATAGGTTGTACTTTCGCGTCGTTTCCTCAGAACCAAAATAAAACAAATGAAAAAGCTTAATTCTATTTTTATTCTGCTTTGGGTGGCAGTGGTTGCGTTTGCTCAATCGTTCAACCGCGAAACATACTACAGCAGCGCAAATGGCAAAAGTGGCGAGGCTCTTCGTCAGGCACTTACAGAAATCCTTAGTTCAAACGGTACCGTAATTAGCTACAAAGGACTTTTTTCGGCATACACGACTACCGATGTGCGCGAAGATGGTACGATATGGGATATGTACTCATGCACAACCAATTACGATCCTGCCAAAGACCACGATGGCAACTACAAAGACGAAGGCGACATCTACAACCGCGAGCATAGCATTCCGCAAAGCGTGTTCAACGAGCAATCGCCAATGAAGTCCGATTTGTATCACGTTTACCCTACCGATGGCTACGTGAACAATCGCCGCAGCAACTATTGTTTTGGCGAAGTGGCTAATGTTACTTACTCGTCGGACAACAACTTTAGCAAATTAGGCACTCCAACAACCGAGTTGAAGAATACGGGCTGCTCCGAAAGTGTAGTCTTCGAGCCAAACGACGAATACAAAGGCGACTTCGCTCGTACATATTTCTACTTCGTAGTGCGCTATGCCAGCAAAATGTCGTCGTTCAAGTCGTACGGCATGTTCACCAAGAGCGACCTTACCTCGTGGGCAAGACAAATGCTCCTCAAATGGTCGAAAGCCGACGTAGTTAGTGCCAAAGAGACCAACCGCATTGAGGCTGTATATGAGTTGCAGAAAAACCGCAACCCTTTCATCGATTACCCTGGCTTGGAAGAGTACATTTGGGGCTCGTATAAAAATGTGCCGTTCAGCGCAAGCAACTATGTGAATCCGTTCACTGGTCAAAGTCAAGGTGGCAACGATACGCCAATCGAACCTACGCCTACGCCAACACCTACGCCAGAACCTATTGTTGCCGATGGCGATGAATACATAAAAGTCACCGAAGAGCCCAACGATTGGAGCGGCACTTATCTTATAGTATACGACGAAACACTTGTGGCATTCAACGGCGGTTTGGATGCGCTCGACTCTAAATCAAACTACGTAAACGTTACGTTGGAAGACGGCGCCATAAAAGTGACCGAAGAGACCGAAAAGGCTGAAGTTGTAGTTACCAAAATCAACGACAACTCATACAGCATAATGACGAGCAACGGCATATATATGGGTGGCAGAAAAGGCAGCAACGGCATAGAAGAAGATGACGAAACACCATACGTCAACTCTATAATTATGGGTAGCAACGAAGTGGTCGACATTGTGAGTGACGAAATGCACTTCAAGTTCAATCCGGCAAACAAGCAAGAGCGTTTCCGCTATTTCAAATCATCATCTGGAGGCGTGAAGATGGTTTCGCTCTACCGCAAGACTTCAACCAACAGCGAGCCCGAAACGCCAATAATCGATGAGCCAGGCATAGTTACGGTTGTTGAACCCGTACAAAACAGCACCGCTCAACAAGAGGTAATCTACGACCTCAGCGGCCGCCGACTAATGTCTATCACTCGTCCAGGCATATACATTGTGAATGGCAAAAAAGTTGTGAAACTCTGAGTTTCAAATAAATAAGCATAAAGAAAACGCTATCGCAAAAGAAATTGCGGTAGCGTTTTTTGTTTCGTATAATACCCAATACTCTAAAAAACTATTGGGAAGGATAGTATAACCTTATAAAAAATACAGGGGATGAATAGAAATAAAGAAATATAAATAGCGGGGATGAATATAATTTTTGCTATTATCATTTATGTATATTACTTATCTTCAATATATTGCGGCATTATTTAGCAAAACATAAATTATGAACTTCGTTTTTGAGAGAAAGATCTACCAACAGATTCTTCGATGGAAGCAAGAGAATAACGGCAGGAGTGCATTGCTCGTTGAGGGGGCAAGGCGTATCGGCAAGTCAACTATTGTGGAAGAGTTTGCCAAGCGTGAGTACAAGTCGTATATACTGATTGACTTCAACAAAGCATCTGAGCGTGTGATGCACTTGTTTGATGATTTGATGGATTTGGACTATACTTTTCTTTTCCTACAAAGCGCCTATCATACAACGTTGCATCAGCGTGAGTCACTGATAATCTTCGACGAAGTACAGAAATGTCCTATGGCTCGTCAAGCCATCAAATATCTGGTGCAAGACGGCAGATACGACTATATAGAAACGGGGTCACTTATAAGTATCAAGCAGAACACGCAGAACATCACCATTCCCAGTGAGGAAGACAGAATAGAGATGTACCCAATGGACTACGAAGAGTTTCGTTGGGCATTAGGAGACACTGCAACTATCCCATTACTCAGAAAACAATTGGAGAGCAACCGCACTATGGGCGATGACATCAACCGCCAGCGCATGCGCGACCTGCGGCTGTATATGCTTGTGGGTGGTATGCCGCAAGCCGTCAGCGAGTATTTGAACACGAAAAACCTACGCTCCGTGGATATGGTAAAGCGCAAGATTCTGAAGCTTTATTTTGACGATTTCCGCAAGATAGACAAAAACGGCAAGATAGGCCGATTGTTTCAAGCCATACCGATGATGCTTTCGCGAGGAGTCGGGCGTTTTTACCCGACTTCTATCATAAAGGGTGTCGGAGCTGACAAGATGGAAGATTTGCTTATTGCATTGGAAGATAGCAAAACTGTGAACATTGCTTACCACACGACCGACCCGAATGTGGGGCTGCCGTTAAGTGAGGACAGAAGCCGCATGAAGATGTATGTAGGCGACACTGGATTGATGGTGACACTCGCATTCTGGGATAAGAGTTTCACAGAAAATGTGCTATATGACAAACTGCTTGCCGACCGTTTGCCAACTAATATGGGTTACATTTATGAAAACCTCGCAGCACAGATGCTGAGAAGCAGCGGTAACAACATATATTTTTATACATGGGCAAAGGACGAACGGCATAATTACGAAGTGGACTTCCTCTTGTCTCGTGGCGCAAAAATATGTCCAATAGAGGTTAAGTCATCAAGTTACAAGTCACATGTTTCGCTTGACAAATTCTGCGATAAGTTTTCCTCTCGCGTAGATAAAAGATATGTTGTTTGCACAAAGGAGTTGCGGCATGATGGAGCAACAATCATTTTGCCAATTTATATGGTTGGATTGATTTGAATGGGCAAACGTAAGATCTATGTATTGAAATTCAGGCTACCAATAGCAGAAACAATAAAACTCTTAATTTCAAGCAAATAAGCATAAAAAAAAACGCTATCGCAAAAGAAATTGCGGTAGCGTTTTTATTGTTCATGCATACCTACTTACATGCCACGTCGAAACCTGCGGCACGGAAGTCGCACAGGTCTTCCTCTATCGAGTGTGTGCCGGTGGTGGTGAGCATATCGCCTACTATAGAAGCATTCACGCCACAGTGGAGCGCCTGTTCTTGTTCGTTTTTGTAGAGTATGCGGCCGCCAGCCATACGTATGAGCGACGTCGGGTTGGCAAGGCGAAACATAGCCATCGTGCGGAAAATCTCTTCGCTCGTCAGTGGTTTTTGGTTTTCGAGTGCAGTGCCTTTTATCGGCATAAGTATGTTTATAGGTATGGAGTGCACGCCAATTTTCTGCAGAAAAATAGCCATCTCCACGCGTTGCGCCATCGTCTCGCCCATGCCAATGATGCCGCCAGAGCACACTTGTAGGCCAATCTCTTTAGCCCACGTGATGGTCTGCAGCTTCTCCTCGATGGTGTGCGACGTGCAGAGTTTAGGGAAGAACGATGGCGCCGTCTCGATGTTGCAGTGGTAATGCCCTATGCCAGCGTCTTTGAGGCGTTGCAACTGCGCCTTGCTCAGCAGCCCCATCGACGAGCAGAGGTTTATGTCGCTCTGCTTGCCAATCTCTTTCAGAATAGCCACGGCATTGTCAATCTGGCTGTCGTTGAGTTTTCGGCCGCTCGTAACTAAGCAAAAACGCTTTACGCCTCGTTTGCCGTTGCCTACGCCCATATTTATAGCGCGTTGCGGCTCCACCCAATCGTACTCGTCGATGCCAGTGTGGTGCTTATGCGACTGCGCGCACCATTTGCAATCTTCGGTGCAGCGCCCCGACTTGGCGTTGATTATAGAACAGGTATCGAACTCGTTGCCACAGAAGTGTTGGCGGATCTCGTTGGCAGCGCGGTAGAGAGCTTGCGCGTCGGGTGTTTGAACGGCTTCGAGTGCTTCGGCTTCGTTTATCAAGTAGCCGTTTTTGATTTTTGTTGTTAGTTCTTGTAGGTTCATATCTATATAAAAAAAAGAATTCCCAATTACGAATTACGAGGCTTCATTGGCGGCACGTAATTCATAATTGGGAATCCGTAATTATTCTCGTTCAGAGACTTCGCAGCGGCATCAGAACTGTTGCGCGCATCGATGGTCTCTATAATATCGATAATAATATTTATAGCAATGTCGTCGGGGATGTCGTCGGCATCTATGGCGAAGTCTGAGACCTCAGCGGTGTTGATGTCGGTGGCAGTGACGACGTTGTTTTTACGCATTGCAGCATAGCAAACCGACACCGACAGCACGCCAATGACTATAGCGCGTCCCAAGCCGGCAAAAACTGCCCAGCGAGCGCGACTCCAGCGGCTCCAGTGTATTGCGTTGATATTATGCGCTTTGCGATGCACTATCTCCTTGAATTAATAATTTCGAATTAATAATTCTGAATTCTCAATTCTCAATTTTCAATTAAGTATCTCAGCCATTTGCTTCTGTACCTTCTGAGCCTCTTCGGCAGCGCGTGCGGCAAAGTTTTCAGTACCATCGGCGTAGATAATAGCACGACTCGAGTTGACTATCAGACCGCAATCTTTGGTGAGGCCATATTTACAAACCTCTTCGAGCGAACCGCCTTGTGCACCAATGCCCGGCACGAGCAAGAAACTATCGGGGGCAATGCGGCGAATATCCTCAAACATACGACCTTGCGTTGCGCCAACCACAAACATCAGTTGGTCTGTTCCAGCCCAAGTTTGAGCCGTGCGCATAACACGCTCAAAAAGCGGAGTGCCTTCTGCATCGGTTGTTAGCTGAAAATCGTGCGAACCCTTGTTGCTGGTGAGGGCAAGCAAGATAACCCATTTGCCTTCGTAGGTGAGTAGTGGCTTCACCGAATCTTCACCCATGTAGGGCGCAACGGTAACGGCATCGATGCCCGGACGCTCGAAAAATGCGCGTGCATACATAGCCGAAGTGTTGCCTATGTCGCCGCGTTTAGCATCGGCAATAATGAAGTGGTTGGGGTAGTTTGCGTGTAGATATTCAATAGTCTGCTCGAAAGCCATATAGCCCTTCACGCCGTAGCATTCGTAGAACGCCAAATTGGGTTTGTAGGCGATGCAGTAAGGCGCTGTAGCATCGATGATGGCTTTGTTGAAGTCGAAAATTGCATTCTCGCGTTGGCGCAAGTTCTCTGGAATCTTGTTGATGTCGGTATCGAGTCCGACGCATAGAAACGATTTCTTGCTGAAGATTTGCTCTATTAGCTCTTGACGTGTCATAATTATAAGTATGTAAGAAAAACTGGGCGAAGATAATAAAGAGTAGAGAGTAGAGTGTAAAGTGTAGCGTGTTACCGTAGCGATTTTATTGTGCGATGAACTACATTCGCGAAATAATCAGTTTGTCTAATATCGATATTTATGGAAAAAGATGCAGTTACGCTTAAGATGGATTGGCGATTTGTATTGTTGCATTTGCTTTGTATAGTGTTCATTGCTGGTTTGGCGGTTTTTTTCCTCTTTATGCTTGTCTTTTGTATAGCAGAACGGGAAACTAATTGGGTATTCTGTTTTGTACTTCTTGCATTAGGCGTTGGGTGTGTGATTTTGACTCACTATTGTATTCTTGAATTCAAGAAGACAATAAAGAAAAGACTTATACTAGATGCAGAAGGCATAAAAACAAGCGCGTTTAGTGTATTATGGTCGGAAATAGCTGAATGTGTCTACGGAGAAGATATCTCTCGAAAAGCTTGTCAACGGACATTGGAGATAACGACATTCGATAATAATAGGTTCAGTGAACATGTTGCTTTTTATCGTTTCGATAAATATGAATTGATAAGCATGATAAATAGATTGGCAGGTCGTCGTGTGTTCAATCTTGAGTATGCTATTCTGCAAGAAAAACACGACAGAGTCTTATCTATATGTATGTGGGGGACAATGGTAGCAATATCGGCTTCATTTTATATATTTTGCTTTTATTGTATTGATTCTAAGTTGTCAACAGAAGAAAATATTATGTGGTGGTGTGTGATAGGTGTGTTAATGGCCTTGGGAACGTACGGTAGCTATACCTATATGCAATCATGGAATCGTAGGCATAACTACAAAGATTAGAGCTTATAGAAAATAAAACGAGCGCAGCGAACAAACTTTATTATTGAACTACATTCGCGAAATAATTCAACAGCAAAAATCTAAAACGAAATGACCAAACACCCAGTTACCCTCAAGTTCAATTGGTTTGGTAAAATAATTCCAATAGCCGCGTCTGTTTGCTTTTTGTCTTTTGTTGCGTGGAATGTATATGCAATAATAAGTGGTCTTATACAAATAAAGGTGATAGGGTATTGTTTCTTCGGTGTTATCGATTTGATAATTATTGCATTTGCCATACGTATAGTCAAGCGCTCGCTGAGAAATGTAAACAGAAAAATATTAATAGACGAGGAGGGAATAAAGACAGATGAATACACTGTGGCATGGTCGGATGTTACAAGTGTGCGATACTTTTATGTTGCTAATGAACGTGATGTTCCACGAAATTATAGAGTACTGATTATTCGAGCAAGAGACAGAAAATCATACGAGGAAATTATAAGCGATTTTCGTTGTAATAAGCACGAATTGATTAATGTAATAAACGACTTCGCGGGTCGTAAAGTGTTCAATTCCAAATGCCTTTTGCAAGAGCGACACGAACGACTACAAGGAAACATAATACTACTGTGCTGTTTACCTTCAGTGTTGGTGATATCCTTAAGACTTTTGTCTGATAAAATGACCGTCCTTTTCTTTTTTCTCAACATAATGCTCTCGATTTTAGTTCAAATTATAGTGATGAAACGTTGGCGTAAGCGTCATAACTACAAAGATTAGAATCTATAGAAAATAAAACGGGCGCAGCGAAACTTCTCCGCCACGCCCAATATACTTAGCACATTGAATTTTCAATCCTAAGCTCTAAACTCTCAATTCTCAATTGTTAATTTTCAATTGTCAATTTTCAATTTTCAAACTCTAAACTTCTTTATCGCATCCATCATCTGATCGGCTGTAGCCGAGAGATTTTCGGCACTTGCTGCAACCTCTTCAGAGTTGGCGGCCGTCTCTTGCGTCACATTATTAAGATCGGTTATAGCGTTGTTGATCTGATCGGCTCCTATGCCCTGCTCTTTGCTGGCAGCCGTAATCTCGCGCACAAGACTGGTGATTTTGTTGATGCTCGGCAACACAGCATCGAGCAGCAAAGTGCCCTGATGGCTATAAGTATAAATAGAATGCGTTTCATAACATGTACCGATTAACGTGCGATATAGAGATTTCAACGACAGAAGGCGTCATAAAGTTCGACCATGCCGAGACCGTAAATATACAAAAACACTCCTATACGCTCTGCGACACCGCCAGCGTGACGTTGCCTCGCCGCATTCGATGGCGCAATGTTGAGAGTAGTGTTTTGCATAGCCCTGTATGGGCAATAGCTCATAGAATATTTCAGCGTTTTCCATAGTTAATAATCACGATTTAGCTACTTTTGTCGGAAACGACAAAAAAAATCATTCTTATGAAGAAATCTGTTATCAATAAACCTGTAACCTCAGAGTCTTATTTATTCATTGGTATGGCCCCCTTAATGGTTTTTGTATTTCAAAGTTGGCCTAAATCTAATAGCGAAATGATGGACTACATTCTATGGGCGCTACTAATCATATTTTTCTTGGGTGGATTTGTATATATGCCTATCACGCGCAGAACTCTACTTATAGACGAAAGCGGCATTCATTCAAAGGACGCAGATGTATCATGGGATGATGTAGCTGAGTGCAGGTGCGCGGCGGACTTCAATGGCAAATTTCCTTTATATCTAATTATAAAGAAGACCGATGGCAGCGAAGTGCGAGAACCATTGCAATTCACAACGTGGTTCGATGCCCGCGATTTGTCTTGTGCTATCGAAAGAAATTCTGGGAGACCGCTTTTCAATGCAGATGGCAGCAAGGACTGTGCAGTCTATCAGGACATTTTGTTCAAATCTTCTATAGCGGCTGGGTTAATATTTAGCTTATTATCCTACGCTATTGGTTACATTCTTGACATTGAGATTGGTCAATTTGATTGGAAATTACTCGCTATATTATGCATAGCGTTGATGATTTTTAGCCATATTCTTTATATAAAAAGGTGGAAGCGCCGCTATAACTACAAAGCGTAGAGGCGTAAAAAAAAAAAATTCTGAGCGAAGCGAAGGCTCTCAATGCATTGGAGTTTCTTCGCTTCGCTCAGAGTGTTTATGCGAGTTTCGTAGATATTTATTCGAGCACTACCCTATTATCTACTAACAACCTCTTTGCGAGCACCTTGCAGTGCATCGGCGGTTGCTTCTATGGTTATCTCTCCTGCAGTGCGGCCAGCTTGCAAAAGTGCCGGAGCTATGCCAGCAGATGGCGTCAACGTAAGTTCTGGGCTGTAGCCATTCTCCGTGATGAACGATGCGTCGCCAGAGACGATACGAAGCGTAATAGGCATATCGGTAGTGGTAACGACGGTCGAGTTAGCATCTTTTACATACGTATATACAAACACAGCGTCGTTCTTGGCGGCGCGCAAATCTACATCTGTTGTAGCAACGTCGATGGCGAGTTTTGCGGGTGCTTGTGGCTGCTGTCGTTCTTGGCGAACAACCTCTTTACCGCCAATGTAGCCCATAGCTTCGATGCGCTGCGGCATATTATCTACATAAAAACTAATCGACGGATTTTTTACGCGCGTCATCGTAGTGGGAGCTTGAGCAAGGCGTTTGCCATCGGCTTCTACTCGCACCGAGTCGCAGTTGGTGAAGATACGTATCTCTTTCAAAGTATTGTCGGACAGAGTATTAGCTATATACAACATTGGTTCGCTCTTTTGTCCATTGCGCTGCGATGCAAAGAAGTAATATGAAGGTTTGGGCAAGCGGAAAATATCAGCAATGCCCGAAGTTTCGAAGTCGGGCGAGTAGCCGCGGTTGTAGTCGAACATCACCCAGTAGCCATCGGCAAAGGCGTGTGTGAGGCGGTTGTCGTTGTGTGCCTCTTCTATGTTGCGTGCTTGCTGTAGCAGACGTTTGTCGCCACTGTCACGCGACTGACGCGAGGTGCGTTCTTCCTGCATCAAATCTTGCCAACCGTCTTGATTGAAGCCAGCATTCTGCGCATAATATTCCCAATCGCCATATTCACTGACGATTAGCGGGCTCATCGAATCGACTGAATGACGATGTTGACGTGCCTGAAGAAAGATGTCGTAGCCATCTTTTTGCCAGCCGGCAGTGTAGGTAAACGGCGCTTCGGTGTCGCGAATGCCAGCAATCTTAGATGTGAACGACGAAGGCATCCTCGTCTCGTTTATCGAGAGCTCCCAAGCCAAGATGCAAGCGTGATTGCGGTCGCGGCGGAGAAGTTGGTGGCAGTCGTCGAGCGAATGTTGCTCGAAAGCCTCATCGCCAAAATATTGCCAACCCAGAATGGCGTCGAGCACCAAGATACCAATCTTGTCGCACGCATCGAGGAAGGCCGGCGAAGGTGGATAGTGCGAGCAGCGTACATAGTCGAAACCAGCCTCTTTTATCAAGCGAGCATCGCGCCATTGAGCTTCGTCGCTAAGCGCATAACCTATGTATGGATACTCTTGATGACGATTGACACCGCGCAAAAATCTCTCTTTACCATTGATACGCAAGCCTTTAGCCGACACTTCAATAGTACGTACGCCGACATTCAACTCACGAAAATCGGTCAAGCGACCATCGACAAATACGCTCGTCTGAAGCGAGTATAAATATGGGCAATGAGGGCTCCAAAGTTTCGGATTGCGGAAGTCGAGATTATGAGCAAATGTTGCAGCTGACGCACCTTTCACGATTTGCTTCGACGATTGGCGAGCCACAACAGTTCCTTCGGCCGACACAAGCGAATTGAGCACCATAACTTCCACATCATCAGCGCTTTCGTTAGCCACATTCGTTTGAACTTCCGTTGCAGCCGACTTTTCGTCGATGCCCACAGTGCGGAAATAAATGCCAGCATCGCCACTTGCTACATAATTAGCATCGGTTATGTAGACGTCGTTGCGTTTTTCGAGCCAAACGGAGCGATAAAGACCACCGTAAGTATTGAAATCGAGAATTTTGAGCGGCTTCGGACCGGTGATAGCATTATCGCGATTGTCGAGGCGCACCACAATGATGTTCGAGCCCTCTTTTACATACGTATTTAGCTTCACCGAAAAAGGCAGATAGCCACCAAGATGGCGCGTGGCTTCTTGTCCGTTCACATACACAACAGCCTCATTCATAGCAGCGTCGAAGCGCAAGAAGAGGTTGCGGCGCAGGTCGTCGGCAGTGAGCGTAAGTTCTCGACGATAGTAGCAGATGCCCTGCCATTGGTCGTTGACAACCTCGGGCTCGAAGCGCGGCGTGTGAGGCAAATTGACATTCTCTGCCGAGCTGAAACGACCTTCGGCAAACGCCATCGAATCGATGTGGGCAGACGAATCGATGCGAACGAACTGCCAATCGGCATTGAGGTTCTCGGAGCCCGAATTGGGGCGCTCCGTTAAACTGCAAGCTGCTGTAAATAGGGCAATTGCAAGCAAAAGGGTTTGTGAAATGATTTTCATTATGTTGTCTATTTATTTGAAAACGGGTCAAGCGCGGCAGTGGGTTTGTTGTCAGAATCGAAAGCACCGAGCGAATATCCATTCCATCCGTTGCATTCTGGTTCCCAATACATTATGCCTTTATATGCGGATATTGATGCCGTGCGATCCATAAGGTCTTGCAGGCATTTTTTAGCCTCCTCGGGTTCGTTGACGTTGTAGCCATACTCCACGAGCATCACCTCTTTGCCATAGGTAGAGGCTAGCGATTTTATGTTGTCTATTGCAGCATCGTTAGCACCTTTCCAATTAGTTATGCCCATAGCCGCACCTCGCGACGAACCTGGAACTTCGCTCGGATAATGCGACAAGCCAATCATATCGTAGCTGACGTTGTTGGCCTTCATAATATTACAAACATGCTGAGCATTAGCTATGTAGAATGCGTTTTGTATATGTACAATAGTTTTGATGTTTGGGAAAACAGCCTTAGCAGCCTCGCAACCAGCAGCCATGTATGCGGCGAAATTGGTGTCGGTATAGCCCGAAGTTGCGCCATCGGTGCGCTGCATATCGCCATCGGAGTTGTATTCCCAAGTCCACATCATACCGCTGCCGACCTCGTTGCCTATCTGCACCCATTCGGGCGTGATGCCAAGGTTCTTGAGCATGGTGAGAGTCTTGGTGGTATGCTCCTTCATAGCTACAATAATCTCGTCTTTGGTGAGATTTTTCCACGCAGCTGGCATGAACTGTTTGCCAGGGTCGGCCCAAGTGTCGCTATAATGAAAATCAATCATCAAGCGCAAGCCGAGAGCATTGGCGCGTATGGCCTTGTGAGCCACATCCATAGCATTGCAATAACCGTTAGACGGATCCACCCACACACGCAGACGAATGGCATTGCAACCAATTTCGCGCATCAGTTCGAAGCAATCTGTTTCGGTGCCAGCTACATTGCGAAATTTAGTTCCGGCAGCTTCCATCTCTGTCACCCAGCTGATGTCGGCGCCGCGCACATTACCACTCATGTCGTACACGGTTGGCTCGGGCTGGTTGGCTATAATTATGTCGGTGTCGCTATACTCGTCATCGCAAGCACAGAAGAGTGCCATAGCAACTGCTGCGTAGGTAAAAAATCTATTCTTCATTTGTATTCTACTGCAAATTCGTAAGTAGTTATCATTATGAGCATTGCGAAGAATCTCGATGCTTAGCGAGACCCTTCGCTTTGCTCAACATGAGATAAAGTTTCTATGTATATATACGTTTCTATTCATTAGCTACAAAGGTATACGTACCATTAGCAACGTCAACCGTCAAGGTGTAAGTGCCGGCATACGTACCTTTCAACTCGGTGATGTTGGTATTGGTAGACGAGAGGATGCCGTAGCTGCCGCCCCATTTTACCGCCCACGCCGTGTCGAGGACGAATTGCGGTCCCCATTCCGAGCCATTCGTTACGCTGACGGTAGCCGTCCACGTGCCATCTTCTTGCTTGGTGAGGGCATGCAAATCCCAGTCGTCGAAACCAGTGTAGTAGAGCTCCGTCGGAGTTGCACCAGTCACAGCGGCATCGACAGTGGCTGCGGCGAATGAGTACGTACCATCGGCAAAATTCGCTACGAAGGTATATTTACCGCTGTATTCGCCCTTCATACCATCGTCGGTGAAGTTGGCCGTGGTAGACGAGAGGTAGCCACTTGCACCGCCAACTTTGTTATCCCAACTGCCATCGATGATGAGTTGCGGTCCCCACTCTGCGCCAGAAGCCACATCTACAGTGGCAAACCATAGTTTTGCATTCGATGCCGACTGATACATAGCATGTAGATCCCAATTGCCGTCGAAACCAGTGTAGGCAACCGAAGTAGGCGACATAGCCAATATAGCGTCGTCGGCCGAGGTGGTTGGTTCTGGTTCAGGCTCGGGCACTACGCCGCTGTAGTCTTCGGTAGAAAATTCATACGTACAAGTGTTGAAGTTGACTATCAATGTGTACGTACCAGCTTCAAGCGTCTTGTCGTCGGTGATATTGCCCGTGCGGCAGCCGAAGTCGAGCAGTGAGCCTTCTGAGCCACCAACTTTGTAATCCCAATTATTATTGAGTACTATTTGTCCACCCCATTGCGAAGCGCTAACGAGCGTAATTTTAGCGAAATAGATAGACGAGTTATCGTCGGCTTGCGTCATACTTGCTAAATCCCAATTGTCGTTGAAGCCGGTGTATGCAACGCTCGTGACAGGAGTTTGAGTGTACGTAAGATTCTTAGTATCAACGCTCCATACATATACACCCATGTCGCTAAGCGTTATATTGTCTTTGCCTGCACCGAGAGCCGAGATTGTACCATCGCCATCGCCAGCTTTGTATACATCGCCCCAGTTTTCTGCCTCAGTACCAAAGTAATAGCCCCAAGGACACGACGTAGCGCCAAACACGCCGTTGAATACCCAATCGTCATCTTTACTTACGGTGAGCGGATAGGTAAATTTCCAAACGTCGTTCAAACCAATCATAAAGAGGTTTGTAGGCGGAGTCTCAACCACCTCGGCAGCTCCAGAAACGATGGTGTAATGCAAGTTGTTCAAGTCGTTGAGGTAGAGCGAGATAGTATATTCGCCAGCCGCTGCAGCTTTGTATGTAATAACATCTTTACCACCATAAATAACGGTAGAATCGGTAGCAGCAGCACCGAACGAAACGATTGTGCCAGAGCCTGTTGCATCGCCAGTAACGTGATCGAAGTAGAGCGCATCACTTGAGCCGAAGGTGAACTCAAAGTTACCTGCTTCGAGCTGCTTGGTGACAAACCAGCGATTTTCGTCCTTCACAAAGGTCATCTTGGTAGAATCTTGACCATTTACGATGCTCAGCGTAGGTATGTTGACAGCTTTCCACTCCTTAGACTTGGTGTCGACGGTCACGAAGTACGAGCCGCCATTTACAGGATACCAGAAGTTCCAGCAGCCATCGGTGACGGTAGATAGTTTGAAAGCCGAATTGTCCACAGCGGCGTTACCCCAAACCGTGCCATCGTTCTCTTGCAGATACCAGTTTTCCCAAGCCGACACAGCCGTAAAGCCTTCATACACACCATTCGACGTCGACGAATAGAGTCGGTTACCAGTATTTTCTTGATTCTTGTTGAGTATCAATGCATACGAGTAGTCGATAGAATACGGCGTAACTGCAATGCTCTGCTCGGCGCTGTAGATAGTTTTAGCATTGGTGCCAAGTTGCGAGCGCATACGTATGTATAACGTACCCTTCTTGTCGGCCTCAAGGCCAGCAGCTACAGCAATGGTATTGAGCTGTTTGCCAGTCAAAATCAGTGGTTGCGAGGTTGGCGTGTACTCTTGCACGTTGGCAAAATCGCTCGATGCGGAGAACTCTACCACGTAGCTATCTATGCCGTCTGGCACAATGCTGCTGAGTTCTGAGTTGCCCAAAAGCGTTATTTCGCTCTCGGTCCACGTCATTATCAATGCTGGTTGGTCGGCAGTAGAAGCCGAAAGCACGAGGTTGTCGTATGTTAGCGTGAGCGCACTCTCTTCGAGGCCAGTGACGGTGTAGTGCTCCAAATCGTCGTCGCATGCCGTGGCAGAGAGCGCCACTATAGCAGCTAAACTATATATGTACTTTTTCATTGTTATCTAAATTTTAGTATTCGGCATTCGACAAATTCGGATTTGCGGTGAGTTCGTTGGCAGGTATCGGGTAATAATTATACTTACTCTCGACAGCCTTGCCGCCAGCTACGCCACCTTTACTATCCCATAAATATGTATTAGTAGTCAAATAGTTATAACGAACGAGGTCGGTTCTGCGCGAGCATTCCCAATAGAGTTCGCGAGCGCGTTCGTCGAGCACATCGTCGAGAGTGATTGATGCATAGCCATGATTATCATCACCGTATGCACGACGACGAATCTGGTTGAAGAGGTTGAGTGCTTCGGCTGTCGAACTGCCATTTCCACCACGCAAAACCGCCTCGGCAAGTGTTAGGTAAACCTCCGCAAGACGAATCATCGGATAGTCGATTGACGCACCGTAATTGGCTGTGTTGCTTGCCGTTGTACCATCGTCGTAGAGGTTGCTCCATTTGCAGCATAAGTATCCCGCCGATTGGTCTTCGGTGTTGTTGATATTTACAGATTTAGACTGACTCTTGCACCAGAATTTGCAGCGGGTGTCATTGCTCGTGTAACCTTCGGGCTGGCTGTCGTCGATGGTTGCTTCGAACTTATCGAAGAACTCGCCGCACACACGAAACATTCCCCAGCCCGAGGTTACGCCCCACATTGCAGACGAATAACCATCATCGGCATGATCGCTTGCCACCTGTCCGCAAACTAAATATGTAGTAGCGCCCCAAGTCATATCGTATGTAGCATCAACCACGAGTGGGAAGATTATCTCGTTGGTACGCAGGTTGTTGCTGGCGTTGAAAAGTTCGGCATAACTATCGTTGAGGCTATATAAGTTGCTATCGATAACCTTTTTGCAATAAGTTACGCAGTCGGTGTAGCGCGCCTCGTCGTTCCAAACTTCTGCGTTGAGGTAGAGTTTGGCAAGCAGAGCCCACGCGGCAGCTTGTGGTGCGTGACCATAAGTAGGTGTGGCAGCCATCTCGTCGGCGCAAGCTTTCAGTTCGCTCTCTATGTATGCAAAGAGCGTCTTTTTGTCGGCCACTTGAGGTATGTATGCGCCCACCTCATCGGCGTCGGTCACCATCGGACCTTGACGATAGAGGTCGAGAATGTGGCTGTAGCAGAGTGCGCGGAGGAAACGTGCTTCTCCGCGGAATTGGCGGAGCGTTGCCTGCTCGTCGGCGTTGAAACCTGAAATCTCGCCATCGGTGCAGTGGCGCAAGAACTCGTTGTAGAGCGTGATGTTATAGTATATACGCTGATAGCAATCCTCCACCCACGAGTCGCTGGCGTCCCACGTCATGTAAGTAATATCCTTGGTTTGGTCGCCCGAAGTCCATGTGTTGAAAAGTTCATCGGTGGGCGACTCTTGCAGGTTGAAGTAGTTACGTATATAGCCTTGACCATTGTTGCTCGAGAGGTCGCTCGAACCGCTCGTCTGCTGACCTGTGGTGACGAAGAGCGCATAACATTTAGCAAGCACGCTCTCGTAGTTAGCTACGCTCGTGTATACAGCCTCAGCCGATGTCTCCACGTGCGGATATTGGTCCAAATCTTCGCACGAACTGAAGCTCATTATGGTTGCAGCCATTATGGCTGGTATATATATCTTATTCATATTATTATAATTATCAGCGGTTTAGAAATCGAATCCAAGACTAAGTGAGTATGTACGAGGACGCGGATAGAAGGTGTTGTCCATGCCGTTTGGCACTTCAGGGTCGACGCCCGTGTAGTTGGTTATGGTGAACACATTCTGCACCATAAACGACGCGTTCAGGTTGAAGAGGTTAGCCACCTTGCCGAAGTTGTACGACAGCGAGATGTTGTCCATCTTCAGGAACGATGCGTTCTCGAGGTAGTAGTCCGACAGTTGCTGACGGTCTTGGAAATGCGTATCTAAGTAGCTCTTGCTGAGGTTGAGTATCTGGCTCGAAGCCCACGTGATGGTGCCAAGTGCGCCGCTGTTCATCTGCGTGCCGTTGTATACGTAGTTGCCAACATTTGCGCGGAGACTTGTGGCGAGCGTAATTTTTTTGTACGTAACACTCGTGCTAAAGCCCAAGATGAAGTCGGGTGCGGGTTTATGTATATGGTAAAGGTCGTCGGAGTTCACCTGTCCATCGCCAGTGATGTCGGCATAGCAACCTTCGATTGGCGTACCTTCGTCGTCGTAAAGTTGATGATAGAGGTAGAACATATATGGCGCTTTGCCCTCGGTGAGACGCTGGAAATAGTAGCTATCTATGGTCGGACCAACGCTCGTGGAGGTAATCTTGCCATTCTCTACAATCGAGAGATTTTTCACCTCTTGGCTCTGATACGACATGTTGAACGTAGCATCCCACTGCCAATCGTCGTTTTGAATTATCGCACCGTTGATGTTGAGTTCCCAACCGTATGAATCCACATTACCAACGTTCGTAAGTATCTGCTTGTCGAAGTTCGTACCGGCAGCCGAAGGGACGGTGGCGAGAAGGTCTTCTGTTTTGCGCGTGTAGAAGTCGAAACTACCATTCAATCTGTTATTTATGAAGCCAAAATCTACGCCTAAGTTCCACGCTTTGGTGGTCTCCCATTTGAGGTTGGCTACGTATGCTTCGGGGCGCAAAGTGCCAACTTCCTTACCGCCAAACATATAGCCAGCACCAGCCTGCGACGGCGTATACATAGCTTGATATGCATAATTACCTATACCCTCTTGCTGACCCGTGACGCCATACGAAGCGCGGAGTTTGAAGTTCGATATAGCATCAACGCTGCTCAAAAAACTCTCTTCACTCAGTCGCCAAGCCAAAGCCACCGACGGGAATGTACCCCAGCGTTGATCTTCGCTGAAGCGCGACGTGCCATCGCGACGTATTGTGGCGGTGACCATGTAGCGGTCGAGAAGCGTGTAGTTCAAACGTCCGTAGTACGACATAAGTACGTGGCGTTGGTCTGTACGCGATATTTTCGATATTATGTCTCCCTGTGCTGTTTTGGTTTCATAATATGGCGATGTAGATTTCCAATATTGATAATCGTAACCAGCCGTTGCATCTATGTGGTTGGCGCCGAGTGTTTTATTGTAGTTTAGATATGCCGTAAACAACTCATTTGTAAGTTTCTGCGGTCCATATTCATAATCTCTACCGCTCGACACTACGCCGTCCGATTCGGTATAATATTGTGCTGCCAATGGGTCGACTTTCACCGAACCTTTACCCTCAGCAAAGTCGTAGCCAAAGGTGACGTGCGCCTTGAGTTCGGGCAATATATGTAGCTTATACTCAGCATCCAAGTTACCAATCACGCGTTTGATGGTGCTTTCATCTTCCGTCTGATCAATCACACCAACTGGATTGAAGAGCGCGCCGTTTTCTGGTAGATATTTATCGCCGGCAGAAATCACGCCTTCGGTATAGCCATTGTAATATGCGCCCTTAGACACATCGGTAGTTTTCACCGAAATTGTTGGGTTGTAGCGCGATGCGTAGTAGATAGCTCCCGTAGGCGCAAAGCGGTTTTTGTTCAATGTAGCTTTCACGCCAAAGGTTAGTTTCAAATGGTCTTCAAGCAGGCTTGGCGTTACGTTCAAGTTGCCCGAAATGCGTTGCGCGTTGTCGGTGTCGAGGATACCATTTTGATTGTAATAACCGATAGATAGGCGGATTGGCACGTTGCCCGCACGACCACCTATAGAAAGGTTGTTGTCGGTGCCGTAAGCCACGCGGAAAATCTCGTCGTTCCAGTCGGTGTCGGCATCGCCAATGAGGTTTATATATGTATCGTTGCCCGTCTTCCTTACCACGTCGATGAACTCGTCGCGCGAGAGGAAGTCTGCCACCTTATCTTTCACTTGCAATGAATGTGTTGTGGTGAGGCTAACGTTCAGTTTATCTTTTGCGCCTTTTTTCGTAGTTATAAGTATGACGCCGTTCGATGCACGCGAACCGTAAATAGCTGTAGATGAAGCATCTTTCAGCACCGTCATGCTTTCTATGTCGGCCGGATTGATGAGCGCGAGGAAGTTGCTGCTATTGCCCGAGATACCGCCATTTTCGAGGGGCACACCATCGAGCACAATCAGTGGGTCGTTACTTGCGCTGAGCGACGCACCACCGCGAATCTTTATCGATGAACCCGCGCTCGGCGAACCAGAGTTCGACATAATCTGCACGCCCGCAACCTTACCATTTATAAGTTGCTCTGGCGACGACACCAAACCTTTGTTGAAGTCGTCTGCGGTGACATTTGCCACCGAGCCCGTAAGGTCGCCCTTCTTCGACGTACCATAGCCCACTACAACCACATCGCCGAGTTCTGTAGCTTCGTCGATAAGAACCACATCGTATTTATTACCAGCGCCAAGTTCAATTTCTTGAGTGGTGAAGCCGATAAATTTTACGATGATCTTTGTTGCACCATCCGACAGCTGCAGTTTGTAGTTGCCATCGAAGTCGGTTATTGTACCATTTGTAGTGCCCGATACAATAATATTGGCACCCACAATAGGCTCGCCATCTTGGCTCTGCACACGACCGGTAATTGTCCGCGTCTGTGCCATCGTTTCTGTCGTACACATTATTGCTATAAATAGTAGCAACAATCTCGCGACCATTCCAATCATACTTATTCTTGCCATGCTTGTATATATGAAATTAAGTTTTGTCAACAATGACGGTTTCAAACATAAATAAATGTTAACCGTTGTCGCGCAAATTTTAGGACATAAAGGGCAATTTTTAGGACAACCGTCAAATTATAATTACTTATAATCAACTATAATACAACGCAATACATTTCGGACAAGCACAAATAAGCGCGCTTACAGAATGTCCGTATGCGCGCTATTTTGCATCTGCAACCGATAAAGAATCTCACTTCATCGAATGCTTATTTATGTAGTCATTGAAGGCGTCTTTGTAGTTATCGCCCACGGGGATAAACTCCTTGCCAAATATTATGCGCAAACGCTGTATATCGGTGATATTATGCAAGTTAACTATGTATGAACGATGCACACGCATAAACGTATCTGAAGGCAAAAGTTCTTCAAGGCGATGCATAGAAATGAGCGGTGTGAGCGGTTTTTCTTTGTTGCGTAGGTATATACGTACATATTCACTCATACTCTCAATATAGTTAATATCAGAAAGTTGCACGCGCGTTGTGCGACCATCTGAACGAACAAAGAGCGAATCATTGGCGATGGTGTCGGGTTCCTCAACTGCCTTTTCGGGTTGCATAGCAGTTATGCGGCGACGTGCTTTTTCGGCCGCTGCAAGCAATTGATCAAAACTGAATGGCTTAAGCAGGTAGTCGACAGCCTCCACTTTGTAGCCATCAATAGCATATTTAGAGTATGCAGTCGTAAACACCACAAGCGGGCGCGGATTGAGGTTCTGCACAAACGTGAGCCCATTGAGGTCGGGCATATTTATATCTACAAACATCAAGTCGATTTGTTTGCCTTCCATCTCGCGCATTGCTGTCAGCGCATCGGGATAAGCATCAACGAATTCTAAAAAAGGAACTTTCTGAATGTAGGTAGAAACTTGGTGGAGCGCCAATGGCTCATCGTCTATTGCTATTGTTTTTATTGTCATTTGTGCGTAGAGTTATTGTTCAGCAGCCAATATTAGTGAAAAAAGTAGGCTAAAGGAAACTGATTTCGGTGAAATGCGTGTTTGCTTCAGCAAGACCAAGAAATCCTTAGTGTTAATTCGTCATATTCTTAGGTATAAAAGCGCAATAAATCTGACTATTTTTGCAGCCGCAAAAAAAGGATAACAACAATGTGGTGTCTCTTAACTCTACTTTCGGCTATAAGCCTTGGTTTTTATGATGTTCTACGCAAACAATCGCTTCGTGCCAATGCCGTTCCACCCGTACTTCTCATCAGCACAGCCACGTCGTCGGTGGTGCTTTTGCCTATTTTGTTAGCATCGGCCAACGGTCTCATATCGCCCGAAAGCAGCATATACATAGCGCCCATCACACTTCACCAGCATTTGCTTTTGGTGTGCAAGGCGGCCATCGTGCTGTCGTCGTGGGTGTTCGTCTACTACGGACTTAAACATCTGCCACTCAGCATAGTATCGCCCATTCGTGCCACTGCTCCAATTTGGACTCTGATAGGCGCATTGATAATTTTCGGCGAGCGTCCCAACAGCATTCAGTGGGTGGGATTGGTAGTGACTATGGTGTTCTTCCTGCTCTTTAGTAAAGCTGGAGCTCGCGAGGGAGTTAATTTCAAACACAACCGCTGGGTATTTATGGTAATCATAGGTACGCTCATTGGTTCGGCGAGCGCGCTTTTCGATAAACACATCATCGTGTTGGCTGACATTCCACGCATGAGTGTTTTGTGCTACTATTCGTTCTATCAGGTTATTATGGTTATTCCATTGCTATTTATAATGTGGTGGCCAAACAGAAAAGCTGAGCCAATCCTCTTCTCGTGGACCATACCAGCCATAGGCGTCATAATTATCCTGGCCGACTTCTTCTACTATGGCGCCATAGCCGCGCCCGATAGCCTCATTTCGCTCATTTCGCCCATTCGTCGAAGCAACGTCATCATCTCGTTCCTCATGGCGGCTCTCATATTCCACGAACGCAATATGTTGCGCAAGGGTTTGTGTTTGTTGGGTATCTTAGCGGGCATATCTATAATTATTTTAGGAAGTATATAAATAGTTGATTATAAATATTATACATACATATAAACAATGAAAACAGTAGCAATAGTATACGGCGGTTACTCGTCGGAGGCTGGTGTGAGCGAAAAGAGTCTCGCTGGTCTGCTAACTTTCATACCTACAGATGTTTACAACCTCGTACCAGTATTCATTAGCCGCGAGGAATGGAGCGCCGTGATTGACGGCAAACATCTGCCTATCGACCGCACAGACTTCTCGTTCGAGAAAGATGGCAAAAAACAAAAAATCGATTATGCATACATAACTATACACGGCGAACCAGGCGAAAACGGTCAACTCGTAGGTTACTTCGAGATGATTGGTATGCCGCATTCTACTTGCCCCGCACTTGCTTCGGCAATGACCTACAACAAGTTTGTTTGCAACACATTCCTTGGTGCGTGCGGCGTGAATGTGGCTAAACGTCATTTGCTTCGTAAAGATGATAATATCGATGAGGCTGCTCTCGTTGCCGAACTTGGCTTGCCAATGTTTATCAAACCTGCAGCAGGCGGTTCAAGTTTTGGCGTAACTAAAGTGAAGAATGCCAGCGAGATAAAGGCTGCAGTAGCTAAGGCTCTCAACGAAAGCGAAGATGTGGTTTGCGAAGAGTTCCTCAATGGTACTGAAGTTACTTGTGGTATGTATAAGGCTAAGAATGAGTATGTTATGCTGCCGCTCACCGAAGTTGTCAGTTCCAACGAATTCTTCGACTATGAGGCTAAATACACGCCCGGTAAAGCCCAAGAAATCACGCCTGCACGTGTCAGCGATGCCATTCGCGACAAGGTTTACGCAGAAGCTCGCAAGGTTTATTCTCTTATGCAGATGCATGGCATTGTTCGCATCGACTTCATCATCGTGGGCGAAAAACCTTACTTGATGGAGGTCAACACCACTCCTGGCATGACGCAGACGAGCTTCATTCCTCAGCAAATTGCAGCTTCGGGCCGCACAATGAAGGAGGTATTTACTACTATAATTGAGAATTGAGAATTGAAAATTCTGAATTCAAAATTCGTAATTCGTAACTAATAAATATAGAAAGCATTGCCACAGAAATTTCTAATAGTAGGCCTTGGCAACATTGGCAAGGAGTACGAACATACGCACCACAATGTTGGTTTCGACATAGTAGAAAAATTGGTAAACGAGGCTAATGGCGAGTTCCGTTCGGAGCGCTACGGACAAGTGGCCGAACTCAAACTCAAGGGCAACACACTCGTTGTGCTTCAGCCTAATACGTATATGAACCTCAGTGGCGAAGCTGTACGCTATTGGGCTCAGAAAGAGAAAGTTGCACTCGAAAACATACTTATTGTTGTCGACGATTTAGCTATTCCAGCTGGTGCTATTCGTCTAAAAGGCAAAGGTTCACCTGGTGGTCATAACGGTCTGAAAAACATATCGTTGCTGCTTGGCACTGATAATTATGCACGCTTGCGTTTTGGCATTGGTAGCAATTTCAGCCGTGGAGGTCAAGTCGATTTTGTGCTTAGCGGCTGGAGCGACGAGGAGAAGCCTATGATTGACGAACGCATGAAACTTGCTGCTGAGGTTGTGCGTCAATTTTGCCTACAAGGTCTCGAAAAGACTATGACTCAGTACAATAACAAATAAGTATGGGTGACGTTCGCATAGATAAATTCATTTGGGCTGTGCGCCTTTTCAAAACGCGTTCGTTGGCTGCCGATGCTATTAAGCGCGGTCGCATAACTATCAACGGAGCGCAAGTGAAAAGTGCTCACGTTGTGAAGGTTGGCGACGTTGTGGCTGTGCGTCTTGGACCTGGCACTCGCTCTTTCGAGGTGCTCCAATTGGCACAAAACCGCATGGGTGCCAAATTGTTGCCACTTCATCTCAAAGAAGTCACGCCGCCCGACCAGCTCGAAGCGCTCGAATTGGCTCGCATGGCTGCTTCGATGAATCGCCGAAAAGGTCTTGGACGCCCTACCAAAAAAGAGCGCCGCGACATCGACGAATTCTTTGCTCCCGAAGACTCCGAATTTGACTTCGACGATCTCGACCTCGACTTTGACGAGGAAGATGGTGACGAGTTATAACACCGAATTGAACGAATTTATACTAAATATATTCGTTTGATTCTCAGTTGTATATAATACGTACGATAAAACGAATTGCTGAACTTTTCGTTTTCTTTCGTACTAATTCGGTGATTGGAATAAAGGTGTAGAACGTAATTTTCAATTTTCAATTATCAATTTTCAATTCAAAATGTTTGTAGCACAAAATTGCCGTCATAAGAATGTCATTCAATACATATTATATATGTGGAATGTTGAGGATTTGATTCGTGCGAATCACCTCAATATGAGCGAAATAGATAAAAACGTAATTTCTGGGTACAAAATCACCGATGAGGCTGTGCATCAGCAAGTTTACGATTGGTGGGACAACCTGTGCGAGATGATGCGTCTCGAGAAATGCGAGGAGAAAGGTCACGTGCAAGTGCTCCGCGGTCTTTCCAACGACATTTATAATTTTCATCTCTACCTACTTACGCAACCTACCGAATTGGCCTATCAAGAGGCTTTCAAAACCGCTTGGCCCGACCTTTCGCTATTTATGACGAAAATTCCAGGAGGCGACAAAATGCATCATATCGACCTTGCACTAACGGCGCTCTATGAATTCTATCTGCTAAAATTGCAAGGCAAAACTATTTTAGCCGATACCATGAACGCTAATGTGAGAATTACAGCTTTTCTGAATATCTTGTCGGACCGTTATCTGAAAGCTGAAAAAGAGCTCGAAGAGAAACGCGCTAACCAATGAAACACTACTAAATATTTTTATATGAAAACTCTAAAAACTCTTTTACTGCTTGGTATTGCAGCCATATCTATGTCGAGCTGCAGCTACAACACAATGGTCGAAAAACAAGAATCTGTTGAGGCCGCTTGGTCGCAAGTAGAAAACGTTTATCAGCGTCGTGCTGACTTGATTCCTAACCTCGTTGCTACTGTTAAGGGCTATGCCGAACACGAACAAGAGACTCTCACCGGCGTGGTGGAGGCTCGTGCAAAAGCCACTTCGATGACTATCGATGCTTCTAAACTCAACGAACAGAACCTCAAGGAGTTCCAAGCTGCACAAGATGGTCTTACGCAAGCTCTATCGCGTCTTCTCGTCGTTCAAGAGCAATATCCCGACTTGAAAGCAAACGAGAATTTCCGCGACCTTCAAACTCAACTCGAAGGCACCGAAAACCGCATCACTGTTGAGCGCCAGAAATTCAACGACACGGCTCGCGAATACAATACTTACATACGTAAA
This sequence comes from Bacteroidales bacterium, assembly GCA_017539645.1. GTDB lineage: Bacteria > Bacteroidota > Bacteroidia > Bacteroidales > Marinilabiliaceae > W3P20-009. Next base: position 17,572 of record JAFYCM010000054.1, on the reverse strand, counting down.
TTCCCTAATAATATCGTAGCAAGCATTTTTAGCTTCGAGTCTAAACCATATTTCACGGCTGCAGAAGGCGCTTCTACTGCTCCAAAAGTAGAATTCTAATGGGCAAGAAGTTTTTCAGCAAAGAGCAATGTCGCGTCATTGAACAAGCCATCGAGCGGGCCGAACTCAACTGTTCGGGCGAGATTCGTGTGCATGTGGCGCGTCGTTGCGAAGCTAATGTGCTCGATTCGGCAGCTCAGACTTTTGCCTTGCTTGGCATGCAACGCACCAAACTGCGCAACGGCATTCTGTTCTATTTCGCTGCCGACGACCATAAGTTTGCCGTCATTGGCGACTGCGGCATCAATGCCAAGGTTACCAACGATTTCTGGACTACCATTAGCGGCGAGATGGAACAGCAGTTCAAAAAAGGCGACTTCGTTGGCGGTCTATGCAACGCTATCGAACGTTGCGGTGAGCTGTTGAAGCAATATTTCCCATATCAATCTGATGATGAAAATGAGTTGTCGAATGAAGTTTCGTTTGAATAGTAATATGCTTGCAATCAGACTGTTATGTATATGTATGTTATGTATATATGCAAAACCTATAGTTGCAGCAGAAATTCCCGAGCGTCCTAATCCACCGCATTTGGTTAACGACTTGGCTAACTTGCTAAGTAGTAGTGAAATACGTATGCTCGAAGATTCTCTCGTGGCCTTCGACAAAAGCCAAAGCACGCAGATTGTAGTGCTAACCGTTTCGTCGCTCGAAGGCTACGATATTGCCGATTTTGCATACCGCGTCGGACAGACGTGGGGCGTTGGTCAGAAGGGAAAAAACAACGGCGTTGTGATGGTTGTGAAGCCCAAAACCGCAGATAGCCGCGGACAAGCCTTCATCTCTACTGGCTATGGTCTCGAAGGCGTTCTACCCGACATTACTTGCTCGCGCATAGTCAACAACGAAATGATTCCGCATTTCCGCGAAAACGACTACGCATCGGGCGTTGTAGCTGGCGCATTGGCTATAATGAAAGCTGTGCGTGGCGAATACACCAACGACAGTTTCGACGAAGATTTTGACGATGTATTTGTAGCAGTTATTACCATAATTGCCATATTCGTCTTAGCCTTCTTTGCTGGTCGCTCCGACAAAAACGGCAATGGCAAAGGTGGCAAGCGTCGCATTTCAGGCAGCGACTTTTTGACGGCTGCGCTCTTTGCCTCGCAACTTGGCAAGAGCAGCAACTCAAGTTGGGGCTCGTTTAGCTCTGGCTCTGGTTCGTTTGGCGGCTTTGGAGGCGGCTCATTCGGTGGAGGCGGAGGCGGCGGCAGCTGGTGATGGAATGAGTGTAAGTAGATTCATAATTTTTACGTTATAATTTTCGAATCTCATCTACGCAAACTAAACAGCAGCTTGTTCAAGCCGACTTACAATTCGCTATCCGATTGTTTTTGAGCCTATTAGCACCTCGTTTATTTATTTTTGCCAAATAGCATTTTGCATAATTTTTTCTCGCTAACAGATTGTAACTAATACTATTGTATATGAAGTGACTCAGATCTACCCTATTTCTTCTCTTCGCTACAGTTGCTGCTTGGGCAGAAGGTACACTAACCATTGAATACATAGGGAAAAACGCAGAGCAGTTCCCTATCGATTCGGTGCGTAGTATCGTCTTCTCACCCCAAAGTATTGTCATTACAAAAAATATTACATAGCAAATTGATTATGAACAGAATATATGCATCATTAGTTGCGGCTGCATTAAGTATTGCTGCTGCCGCACAAATCTCTATTTATAAAGATGGCCAACTCATACTATTCGTTGACGTTCAGCCAGATAGCATAGTACTTGCTGGCACACTCGACCAAGGCATTGGCAGTTTAGGCAATAGCTTGAATGATAATGTACTAGTAGGCGCAATTGCAGGCCGTTTCTCCGTCGATAATAACAAATATGTAAACTTTTCACGCGGCAATTTGCAATTCCAAGCATCAACTGGCAAATGGCGTTTTGCTGAGCGACAGATTGACGTCGTTGGACAAGACAACCTCAACGCAAGTTCTACATACAATGGTTGGATAGACCTCTTCCCTCGCGGCACTAGTGGTTGGGATAGCGGAGCAGAATGCTACAAACCATGGCAGCGCACAACATCATATTGGGATTATTGGCTTGGCGGTGCGCGCACTACTGAGTCTACTGGCAACGATCACTTCAAAAAACTCGACAACCTTTGGGGCAAATACGCTAATGCCGATTGGGGTGTTTATAATGCTATAGAGAATGGGGGCAACGTGGCTGGTCAATGGCGCACACTCACAAACAACGAGTGGATATATTTACTATCAAAACGTACTAACGCTTTGCATCTTGTTACACATGCAACCGTTGAAGGCGTATGCGGTCTTATTCTCTTGCCAGACGACTGGAAAGAGTTGTCAGACGTGAAACTTAAGTTCACTGTCGATTTGAATGACAACAATAAGCAACCTTGGGCAACGATTGTAGACCACTCAGTAAATTATTATAGCCTAAATGTATTGTCAATAGACCAATTCGCACTTCTTCAAGCCAATGGCGCAGTATTTTTGCCTGCAGCTGGTAGCGCAAACGCAAGCCATTTCAATGGCACTAACTACGAAGGCAACTATTGGTCAGCGACAGCAAATAGCGAGAGCCACGCTTATGGCCCACGCATCACGCCTTATAGCTATTCTCCGAACTCAGGCTATAGCCGTATAGAGGCTCTTTCTGTTCGTCTCGTGCACGATGTAAAGTAAGATTGTAGCAGATTCTAACTATAAAGCCCCGAGAGTTCGCGCTCTTGGGGCTTTTTATTTTTGGTGAAATATGCTAGCGATATTTCGACAAGAAATCACACATACACCCAGTCGATAGTTTTTATGATACCTTTTATCATTTATAGAATAAAAATGCATTTTTACTGCACTCTGTTTAGTGTAAGTTCTGCCTAACTAAGGCGAGTGTGCATTATAAACGAAAAAAGCCCATCGAATGATGGGCTTTTATTTTGTCTGTCGGGATGAGGCGACTCGAACGCCCGACCCCCACGTCCCGAACGTGGTGCGCTACCAACTGCGCTACATCCCGATTGTCCTTTATTTTTTGACGCCGCAAAGATACTGTTTTTACCGTTTCAGTAGCGCTCTGCTGCATATTTTATTATGCACGTCGCAATGGTCTAAACGACAATAGATTATTACATAATTATGCTCCAAGAATACATGTAGAGCATAATTATTAGCGACTTTTATTTCGCAAATTTGTCGATATAGTCGCCAAACATATTATTGTTGCGAAGGCTCACTTCACGAATATGAGCATCGAGTTTTAGACGAAGTTTATCAGCTTTGTCGAGATATTCGAGCTGACCAGCGGCATCCACATGCTTCATCTGCTGGTGTATCACTTTTAGCGTAGAATCTATTTTGCCTTTGTATTCGTTCCAAGCCTGCAAAGAATCGTTGAGTGGAGTGCCCTTTACGATATTCTGTTCGCCAAGGATAAGACGAATGTGGCCCGGCTCCTTTATCAAAATTGGCTCACGAACTATAAATACGCGCAACATCGGCGGAACGTGAATGACGCATAATTCGTCAGTCTCAACTATGCCTTCAAAACGAAATTTGCCATTGTGTATGATTGTGGAATCGGTATTAGCATCGGTAGCACCAACAAGCGGAGCCAACTTTACTTGTTGCCCCTCAAAATTTACGCCACCATATACTACACCGTCAATGATGTATTCTTTATCTTCACCGCACGACACAAACAAGATTAGTACCAGCGCTATTTTCAGTAGTTGTTTGACTGCTTTCATATTGTGCAAAAAGTGTTTTCTAAAAAACTGCCTACAAAGATACCAAAAGATTAGACTTTTAACCTATATTTTAGTGTAATAGTTTACAAATGTTAAAACGAGATTATATACTTAGAATAATACAAGAACTCTTTGCCGCAATCGACAAACTCTTGCATGGCGACACGCGCCAACTTACTGAACGTCAGCACGATTTAGAATCGATGTACACAATGCTCGGTCACGATGCTCAGTTCTTTCGCTCCTCAACAAAAGAGGAAATCCTCGAAACGCTGACTGTCTTTCGCGAAGATTATGTGCAACGTGTGGAAATGTTGGCAGAAATTATGTACGCCGACGCACAACTTTTCATTGGAAACTACGAGGTTCGACGAGAAATAATAGCAAAATCGCTCGAACTGTATACATACGTAGATGAACACTCAGACGAGTTCTCTATCACTCGTGTGCAGAGAATCGACGAATTGCAAAAGATGCTTGCGAAATATCAGTATTGAATGGTTACGCGGCGCGAAAGGCTATGCTCACGACGCCATTTATCAACTGGCGCAACGCGGAATACGTAGCGTCCCTCCTCGCCATTTAGTCGCTCGGCAATAATCTCGTTGCTGTCGGTGATAGCGTATATAAATCGAGGGTCTGAAGGGTCGAACTGCTCGAACTTTTTATATCTATATACGATGTAGAAACGCAGATTATCCGCATCACCATCGAGTACCCAGCGGATTTTTGTGCCTGTGTGGCTTATTTTGTCAATTTCGAGTTCAACGTCATCATCGCAGTCGAGCGTCAAAGGAACGAGCGAACGATGCATATAAATGTCGCTCTTCATCTGACTTTCGAGGTTGTACAAATCTCTATTGAATTGACGATAACTGAAGAATACACTGCCGTCGAGGCGCTCGTTGCCTCTAACTTTGGCAATCTGATCGGGCATCTCGTCGATATTTTTCCACGCCGAAGCGCCGCTATTCACCTTGAAAAGCGCATGACCGACAAATATTCGCGTATGCTCGGTGCTCTGAGCCGACCACCAACGTTGCAGCGTATCGAAATCGACCTTCTTATGCCCTGTGTGCCAATAGATTTGCGGCACTACGTAGTCTATCCACTCTTCGAAAATCCATTTCAGAACGTCGGCACACAAAACGTCGTAATCGGTCACGCTGGCTTGCGTATTTGAGCCACGCGGGTCTTCGGTAGAGTTGCGCCAAACGCCAAACGGACTAATACCGAACGCAAGCCACGACTTTTCGCGCTTTATGAGTCGCTCTACATTGCAAATGACGCTATCTACATTGCTGCGACGCCAATCTTCAAGCGCCAACTCGTTTGGGTTGTACTGTCGAAAACTTGCAGTGTCGCAAAAAGTTTCATTTTCAACTGGATATGGATAGAAGTAGTCGTCGAAATGTATTCCATCAATATCGTAATTATGCACAATCTCGTCGATTACACTCATCACATGGGCGCGCGCCGCGGGAATGCCAGGGTCGAGGTAGAGTTTACCGGCATACTTAATAGTCCATTCGGGGTGTTTGACCGAAAGATGCGATGTGTCGCAAGGATAGTCGAGCATGGGCGACACACGAAACGGATTTATCCACGCATGTAGCTCAATGCCGCGATGATGAGCCTGCTCAATCCAGAACTTAAGCGCATCGAAATCTTTTAGCGAATCTACACGTGCAAAGTTCTCACCCACAACATATTCCGAATATGGTTCAATCTTCGAAGGATAGATTACGTCGCACGATGGGCGCACTTGCAGAAATATTGTGTTAAGTCCCATCTCGGCCGCGCGGTCGAGAATTGTAGTTGCTTCAGTACGCAAATTATTGGGAGACAGGCCTTTGACGGTAGGCCAATCGATATTGCCAATCACCGAGACCCACAAACCACGCATTTCGCGCTGCGGTTTGTCCACATTCTTATTTATTGTCTGCGTAAATATTTGAGTTATGCTGAAAAGGCACACCAGCGCGGTGGTCAGCATACGAAGTTTGTTCATTATGGTGTCTATATTCAAACGAAATAACGCTCAAAATTAGCAGTTAATTGGCTAATGATGCATTTATCGATTCTATATAATCGAGAATTTCATCACGCCCCATCTTACGAAGCGACGATGTAAGCATTATCGGCGGCAGTTCTTCCCACGTTTCGAGCAAATGTTGCTTGTAATTATCAATATTTATGGTGAGTTGACGCTCTGAGAGTTTGTCGGCCTTAGTAAATACTATGGTGAATGGTATGCCGTTGGCGCCGAGGAACTCAATGAATTCGAGGTCGATTTTTTGCGGTTCGTGACGACAATCTATAAGCAGAAACAGATTTGTAAGTTGTTGACGCTTAATAATATAACCATCGATAATCTTCTGAAGTTTCTCCTTCTCGGGCTTGGGCAACTTGGCATAACCATAACCAGGCAGATCGACAAGATGCCATTCATTATTTATACAGAAATGGTTGATTAGCTGCGTTTTACCTGGCGTTGACGAAACTTTGGCGAGGTCGGAGCGGTTGCAAATCATATTTATGAGCGACGATTTGCCCACGTTGGAGCGGCCAATAAATGCATATTCGGGCAATGTGGATTGCGGGCAACCAGCTACGTCGGCGCTGCTTTTCACAAAAACGGCTTCAGAGATTTTTATCGTCATTTCTTATTCTAAAAATTTATAGCTACGCCATCTGGCAAGTCCTTCACCTCGATGTTGGCGCTTTGAATGGTCGACAAAAATAGTGATAGATACTCTTTATCGGACGTTTTCAATTCAGCACTTAGCACAGCTGAGTCGAAATTGGTCATTGGACGGTCGACTTTGACAATCACTTCGCTAAGTATGCTCTCGCAGTCGGTTCGCGACGTAAGTGTTACATCGCAGCCAAAACATTCGAGAAAAAATTGATCGAAACACTTTACGAACTCGCCAATGCTGACGGGCTTTTGCGTTAATTTTTCTGCGGGAATTGAACTCACTATCTTCATAGCGCAACAAATAAAAAATGACTAAACTCGAGAGGTATCAATCTTCAATCCAATAACAAGTATATCATCGGTTTGTGGAGTGTCGCCGCGCCAATCGCGAATCGTTTCGCTGAGCATATTTTTCTGAAGCGAAAGCGGAGAGGTACGTATGTCAACTAAAGATTTTCTAACATTTTTGCGTTTGAAGGTGCTCTGTTTCGCGCCACCAATCTGCGATGAGAGACCGTCAGTAGTCAAATATATAGTATCCGTTGGTTGCAACGTTATTTCTTGCTCGAAAAATTGACGTTCGTTGAATTTTTCTTCCGTATCGCCCAAACTGCGCTGAGTTCCAACAATATCGGTAACATAGCCATCCTCCGACACCACAAAAGCCATCTGTCGTGCAAGTACAAGACTAATGCGTCGTGTATTCATATTTATGCACAGCATAGATAGGTCGACGCTATCGGTACATTGGAAAGTGCTGTTGTTATGCAGAATATGATTCAAATTCTTGTCGAAGCGGTTAACAAGCGCAAGCGGCGTGATGTCGGGCGAAGCGTGCACAATATCGTTGAGGCAGATGTAGCTAATCATGGCTATAAACGCGCCTGGCACACCATGGCCTGTAGCATCGCCGCAGCAAATGAAGAGGTTGTCGCCAACGCGGTTGAACCAATAGAAATCGCCGCCAACAGAGCCATTGCATGGTTGGAAAAGCACAAAACGTTCGGTTATGCATGGACAATCGAGCACACTTTCTGGCGAGAGGTTTTTGCGTTGTAGGTATGCCGCATAATTATGCTCACGCGCATAGAAATTACTCTTCTGCATTAGTTCTTTCGACTGAAGTTCAAGCAGTTGCTTATACATAGCCACCTCGCAGCGGAGCTGCTCGTTTTGTTGCTCGATGATTTTTTTCTTCCTGCGAGAGCGACGCCAATAGAGCCACAACGTCATTATCATAGCAACGAATACGAGCAAACCGGCCACGTATGCAAATATTTCGCGATGGAGCGTTATTTCGTTCATCTTGTTTTGCTGACGAACGATGCGCAACTTTTGCGAAAGCACCGTAGTATCGCGGTTTTGCATCATGCTTCGGTATGCTAAGTTATGGCTACCAGACTCGGTTTGAAGCGAGTCGCGCAAAGCCAAAAGGGTGGCATTGTATGTATAGGCACTATGCTCATCTCCAATGCGATGGCAGCACTTGGTAAGTAGCTGTAAATATCTCTCGTATAGGCTAATATCGCGATGGCGCAACAACTCTTTATCCACCGACAGCAATATGCGTTTAGCTTCGGCGTTCTTGTTAACCATCATAGCTACGTCGGCTCTCATCATCTGCACAAAAAATGTCTGCGTAGAGTCAACTCGCGGGCCTTCATCAAGTCGCGTAAGATACTTTTTCGCCTGTTCGTAGTCATTTATACTTACGTAATAATATGTCAGCGCGCCGTTGATATTCAGCGACTTGAATGAGTTTACATCCGATTCACCTTCGAGATATTTCAGCACATCGGCATTGAGGTGCTGGCTATTCTCATCACCAGAATTTACAGCCAATTTTAGTTCGGCAAGCGCCGTGATGCAGCGTTGTAGCGGTGTGACATTTTCTGTCGACTTGCGCATTAAGTTTATGTAGTGCTGCGTCTGCTTCTCTTCGCCAATCTTCAAATAGGCAAGTTGTAAATGGTTATAAATATTGAAAGCCTCGCTATCAAGGTTGTTCTTTTCGCAAATGGCAAGCGCTTCAAGGTAGCCATCGATAGCCGAAGCGTAATTGCCGCTAAGTTCCTCACGTTGTGCTATATAGAGGATGCAGGCTATTTCGGTTTCTATATCACCGATATGCTTAGCAATTTGGGTGGCACGCATGTTCTGTCGCACGGCATCGGAGTAGCGTTCTGTCTCGTTGTATACTTCGGCAAGCAACACAAGCGCCGTAAGTTTGCATTTCTGCATCTCGGGCGAGAGGCTTTGCTTCATATTATGTATATGCGACAGGCATTTGCTCACTATGGTCTCCGTGGCTTTGATGTTGCCCATATAATAATGTGTAGCTGCAACATTAAGGTATGCATGAACTCTCTCCTCTGGAGTATGGGCTACTGCCAACGCCTTTTTATGAAGAGTGAGCGCCGAATCGGCCATATCTTTATAGAAAAACGAGTCGGCGCGTGCAGTATAGTTACGATATAGCGCATTGGTCTTTGTCTCATCGTCGGTACAGCCGCCACACGAAGTGTATGCAACAACATTTATGAATGCCGCTGCACATAACAAAACTCGTATTATATGCGTCTTTATAAGTTTCATTATCAAATAATTACCGACAAAATCATCAGACCTTTGTGCTTATCGCTATTCCATTCGAGAATGGCCTTGCGCAACAACTCTTTGCGTTCTTCTACATTGCTATCTTCCACACTCGCAAGAAGTTTCATAAATAGCTGATTCTCTTCGTCTTCAACATCATCCGTACGGAATATCTTGTTGCAAGTGCTCGTAAATAGGTACAGTATGTCGCCTCGCTGCGTATCTATGTATATATCAGCTATTTCATCGCCGGCAGTATATACATATTTCTGTTCGTTGTTGTGCGTATAAATTACATTTGGCTTTGCCGATGCAATATTCAAAGTGCGTTTCTCAGTATCGAATATGGCAATGGACATATCTATACGGCTATTGTAGTTAGAATCAGATAGATAACCGGTGTTTTTGCGGATGTTTTTCCAGAACTGAGCCGCCGTTGCGTCGCGATGTTGGCGAACTTCATCGTTGACGAGCGTTAGCACAACCATGGAAATCATTGCACCAGGCACGCCACCTTCCGAAACGCTGCAGCAGAAGAAATATATCTTGCTGTCGATTTTTTTATGCCAACAGAAACTGCCAAGCACCGTGTCATCCGAAATGTTCAGAAGGAAAGCACCATTCAAAAACAGTGATTTTAGCTGTTCTTCCGAAGGTAAAACACTTTGCTGGATGAGCTGAGCATAGCGGTTGCTTCTCTCTATGTCGGCGTTGCGCAAGCTAATGAGGCGATTATTCTCGCGAGTCTCGGCAGTCTGTCGGTTCACCTCCTCTTCAAGGCGGTCGTGGGCGCGCTGCTCTTCTAGCTCCTGCTTAAGGTAAATACGGCGTTTTTGTAGAATCACGAGCAGCACAAGCAGCAAAATAATCGACACCGAAACCATGATAGTAAACATCGTCTGTTTATACATATCCATGACCTCCTCGTGCTGCTTATATAAGAATGCGCGCTGCTTCAAAATGGTAGTGTCGTTTTGATACGATACAACCATATCTTGTTCGCGTTGGCGAATGTGATTCCTTGCTATTGAGTCACTTACGTGCATATAGCGCTCTATGGTCTTGTTGGCCGATTTGTAGTCGCCGAGGCTGCAATAGAGATTTTCGTATGTCTTATAATATTGCTTTAGGAAGTAGTTCGAGATGCGCAATTCGCGCGTAAGATTAATTCCATCAAGCAATTGCTTTGCCTTTGCATATTGCTGACGCTTGATAGCGATGATGGCCTCGGTCAGTGGAATGTTGGCGTAGGCAAAAAAAGCGTCGTGGGCATAATAGCCTATATATTTGCTGTTTGTCATACATACGCGCAAACATTTCTCTGCCTCTTCGAGTTCGTTTTGTAGTGCCAAAATGCGAGCACGCTGGATATTCACAGCCCAAATAAACATTGGCTGATCGAGGTGAGTGACGTCGGCGGTGAGATTATCCGAAATGACGCGCGCACGGCGATAATCGTCAACCATAAATAGCACTTCGGCATAGCGTAGCTGGTACTCCACATTGAGCGAGAGCGACTGATAGAGTAGCTCGCTGTTCTCAAGTTTCTTGCGATACATCTCGGCCACATCGTAAGCCTTTAGCTGCGAATACGTTTTGTAAAGCATCACATTTGCCTGAAACTCAAGAACATCGTTTCTGTTAGTAGAACCAACTTTTCGTGCATAATAGAGCGCGTCTACATAATTACGCTTACGAATGAGCGTCTCCACTTGCAACATACGCGCAAAGCTACGGAACCGTAATGCGCCCACTCTATCGGCCTCTTGCGCAGCTTTTCTGAAAAGTGCCTCAGCCTCGTTATTGCCGACCTCAAGCATCATGTAGTAGCCTTTGGAATTGAGCGCTATGGCGTATAGATATTTCTGCAATCGCGATTCGCCACCTTTGAAAAACTCAACAGCCTCATCTATAGCCGGCAACGCGTCTTCGGTATTGCCATAAATAAGCATATTGCAATCGGCACGCAGGCACTCCATAATTATGCGATGAGTCTCTGTCTTAGCAAGTTTGCTCATTTTGTCGAGCCAGATGCTTGAACCGTAAGAATCGAAACGCAAAAAACTAAAAAAGACCTCGTTGACGGCTTTGAAAAAGTCATCTTCTATTTCTATATCGGACTTATTTTCAGGTGCTTGAGCGTATGCACGCGGCGTAACCATAAATATTATGGTGATGTATAATAATATGTACGTCGCGAGTCGTTTCATTAGCTATTAATATGCAAGTTCGCCGTGCCAAACAAAGCAGTCGGCAAATTTTAGATGTTGTGGTATCGTGGTTTCGAATATAGCAAAGATTGCCGTTCCGCTGCCCGACATAGCCACATATGACGCGCCCGAAGCATACAATTGCTCCTTAATCTGCGCCAAGATAGGGAATTTGTCGAACACTGGTTTCTCGAAATCGTTTGTCAGTCGGCGTCGCCAGTTCACAATGTTTGTAACCACAATGTCAGCCGGTCCGAGTTCTGGTTTGTTACACTCTATCTGAGCGTAAGCCTCTGCGGTAGACATACTTACATCTGGTTTGACGAGTAAGATTTTTCGTCCCTTCAGATGCATGTTGATGGGTTTGAGAATTTCGCCAATGCCCTCTGCCGACATAGGTTTGTTCACAATAAAAAATGGGCAGTCCGCACCAATCTTTGCGGCAATAGAGCACATTTTCTCTGTAGACATACCCAGGTGCAGCAGCATGTTCAGGCCTGTTATGACCGATGCCGCATCTGACGAGCCGCCACCAAGCCCAGCACCAAACGGCACATTCTTGCGCAAGTGCATAGCTACAGGTGGAATAGTGAATTCGCGCTTCAAGAGTTTTAGAGCTTTGATACAAAGGTTTTTCTCTTCGGGTATGTCGAGCGCAATGCCGCTGCTCTGCCATACGTACTCTTCTTTCTGATTTTCAGGGAAAATAATTTCAAGAACATCAGCAAGCGCCAAAGGATAGAACACCGTTTCGAGGTCGTGGTAACCATCTGCACGAACTCCAACGATGTTGAGACCTAAGTTGATTTTACAATTAGGAAATAATAGCATGCTTTATAGTGTTTTGCTAACTTCTCAGTGTCGCGCAAAATTAACTATTATGAACCGTTATAAACACATTTTACTAATGATTATGACGCAAAAAAGATAATTTTTTTGTTCAAAAGGGGTTCGAACGCGTAGTAGTTTGCAAATTTCGAGGTGCTTCCACTGTCTATTCTCTGCGATATTTATGAATTACATGCCTCGTAATTGGAAATCTCTAACTCGTAACTAAAGTTCCTTTTTACTTTACTAATGTTGGCTTTTAGCGTATTTTCGCAATGCATAATAAATATTTACCAATGAGAGAGTGGACAAAAATCAAGGACTACAAGGAGATTCTATTTGATATATACAATGGCATAGCCAAAATTACAATCAACCGCGAACGCTATCGTAATGCTTTTACACCGCTCACAGTCAGCGAGATGAGCGATGCTTTGCGCATTTGCGCCATGAAGCGTGAGATTAAGGTTGTGGTGCTCACCGGTGCTGGCGACGTAGCATTTTGTGCTGGTGGCGATATGCATGTGAAAGGCCGTGGCGGCTATCTGGACAACGAAGGTATGCCACACCTCAACGTGCTGGAGGTGCAGAAGCAGATTCGTTCGTTGCCCAAACCCGTCATAGCAATGGTGAATGGTTATGCCATAGGTGGCGGTCATGTGTTGCATGTGGTATGCGATTTGTCGATAGCTTCGTCTACCGCGCGTTTCGGCCAGACTGGCCCTAAAGTTGGCAGTTTCGATGCTGGATTTGGTTCTTCATATTTGGCTCGTCTTGTGGGACAGAAAAAAGCCCGCGAGATATGGTTCCTTTGTCGTCAATATACAGCGCAAGAGGCTCTCGACATGGGCCTTGTCAATTGCGTAGTTCCGCCCGAACAACTCGAAGACGAAACTGTGAAATGGGCAGAAGAGATGATGCAGCATTCGGCATTAGCCTTGCGTATGATTAAGGCTGGACTAAATGCAGAGCTCGACGGACAAGCTGGCATTCAGGAACTTGCCGGCGATGCTACCATGCTATATTATATGACAGACGAGGCGCAAGAAGGTGGACGTGCATTCCTCGAAAAACGCAAACCCAATTTCAAAAATTGAAAATCATGAAATACGTCGGAGCACATGTGAGTTCATCGGGTGGACTGCAGAACGCACCACTCAACGCCAAAGCTATAGGAGCAACAGCGTTTGCTTTGTTCACCAAAAATCAGCGTCAATGGATAGCTAAGGAGATTAGCGACGAAGAGGCAGCCGCTTTCCAAAAAGCAATGAAAGAGTGTGGCTACACGGCATCGCAAGTGCTTCCACACGATAGCTACCTTATAAATCTTGGCAGTCCCGACGAGGAAGGTCTTCGCAAATCGCGCGAGTCGTTCACCGAAGAGCTACGCCGTTGCGATCGACTGGGACTCTCGATGCTCAATTTTCATCCAGGCAGCCACCTGAAGCAAATCAGCGTTGAAGAGTGCCTCGACCGCGTGGCTGAGAGCATAAATATGGCGCTCGATGCTACAAAAAACGTAGTTGCTGTGATTGAAAATACCGCGGGACAAGGCAGCAATGTCGGCTTTGCTTTTTGGCATTTGCAGCGCATCATAGAGGGCGTGAACGACAAGTCGCGCGTGGGAGTTTGTATAGATACCTGTCATGCGTTTGCTGCTGGCTACGACCTGCACGACGAATATGAATGGAATAAGGCTTGGGATGAACTCGATAATACTGTGGGTATAAAATACTTACGTGGTATGCACCTCAACGATGCCAAAAAGCCGAGCGGATCAAAAGTAGACCGACACGAGAGCATTGGCAAAGGCGAAATTGGTATCGATTGTTTCCGCCGTATCATGGCCGACCCACGTTTCGATGGCATTCCTCTGATACTCGAAACTCCAGACGAAGCCATCTGGCCCGACGAGATTGATATGCTCAAGAAAGCTGCAAAGTGAGGCGTCTGTTCTGCATATTAATATTTATAACTATAGCACTTTTAGAAGTTGCGGCCCAAGCTACCACTACTACAATCAGTGCTACGCTTATAACGCGTGGCCGTGTGGTTGATGGCGACACACTACCGCACGTAAACCTGAAAGAGATTCGCTGCTATGGCAAGATGCGCCACAGAACGAAACGACAGATTGCGCGATACAATAAATTGGTGCGCAACGTCAAGAAAACATTGCCATACGCGCGCATTGCAGCAGTACGTATAAACGCCATAAACGACAGTCTGGCACATATCACCGACCCTAAAGCGCGCAAAAAATATCTCGATCAAGAGGAGAAAAAACTCTTTGCCGAATTTGAACAGCCACTGCGCAAACTCACCATTTCGCAAGGACGCGTACTTATAAAACTTATCGACCGAGAGACTGGCGACACAAGCTACGAACTCATTCGCACGCTGCGTGGACGTTTTTCGGCATTCCTATGGCAAGGTGTGGCGCGCATCTTCGGCTCGAACCTCAAAGCGGAATACGAGGCTAAAGGTGAGGATAAAGAGATTGAGCGCATAGTTTGGATGATTGATGACGGCATAATACAATGAAACGCTACGCTCTGCTCGCCTTCGTAATATTATTATGCCTCCACGCGCGTTCGCAATCGGCGGCCGTGAGCGACACCGCATCAAAATCGTTCCCCGAAAAAGCTATTGGTCTGTGCGAGAAGATATTGCACGCGCTAACAATTGAAAAAGATTCGTGGGAAATGGCTGTTTATCCTGCGGCTTCGTATGCCGACAGAACAGGGCTCTCAGTTGGCGTAATGCCTATGATACGCCTCAAACACGCGGAACGCCCGTGGACTACCATAACACCTTCGGCGCTTGTGTCGACAAAAGGTATGTTTGAGGTGCAATGCGATGCCGATGTTTACCTAACGCGCCGCTCCACAATAACCGCCAAAGCCGAATTTTTCTACCTTCCCGACGATTTCTACAACGTAGGCAACCAGCGGCGAAAATCGGTAGAAGCAACGATGAACGTCTATCGAAGTCTGTTTACGTGCGATTTCTATACATATATATATGAAAGCCGCTGGCAGATTGGCGCAACGACCGATTTCTGCAATCATAAGTATAAGAATATAGATGGCGAAGAAGCCGCCCGCGTCGAGATGACCGATGCTGATGGCTGGGACAATGGTCTCGGTCCGCTCATTGCCTACGATAATCGCGACGATAAACTCTATCCGAGAAGTGGTTGGCTGCTGAAATTCAGATATTTATATTACGGCAAATGGCTCGGCGGACAACATGAATTTAGCAACTTCACTGCCGACGTACGTAGGTATATAGCCATTGGCGACGAAAGTGTTCTGGCTATGCAGGCATACGCGCAGCTGACGGGCAGCAACGCCCCATTTCACCACAAATCGACATTTGCTGGCACACGTTTGGCGCGCGCCATAGGTCATAATCTGAAATATGTCGACAATGCGGCGTGGCTTATGCAGGGTGAATTTCGGTTTCCGCTCTTTTGGCGCATTGGAGCAGTGGCGTGGGCTGGAGCAGGAAATGCAACGCACACCGCCGACAAAATTCTATACGATGCGCACCTTATTGTAGGCGGCGGACTGCGTTTCAAGGTTTTTCCCAAGCAAGGCTTGAACATTCGCCTCGATGGAGGCTATAGTTCGCGTGGCGAGGGCGCTATCTATTTCAATATTCGCGAAGCTTTTTAGTGTTTACGTGGTACATATTTACGATGTACTGGCGCCCATACGTATGCAAACAACTCGTTGCAGACATCATACGTAGACTTTTCTTCAACGTATCATCATTATTTATATACAAATAGTATTGTTTTGAATTTCAGCATGTACGTTGAAAAGTTTTTGTGGCAGAAACTTGACGTTTCATCTTTGCAGCGTGAATTTTGAAAAATGATAGACAAACAAGTAAACCATAAAAAATCAGAAATCATGAACGTAAGAAAGTATGTATTAGCAGCCGTTGGTGCAACCGCCTGTGCTGCAATGGGAGCTTATCTATATTCGCACTTCGAGACGAAAGACGTCGTTGAGCAAGCTGCGAACACCAATGCCGTTCAAACGGAAATACGCACAATAGCCAATTACGCGCCTACGGACTTCACCGAGGCTGCCGAATCGACAATCAACGGCGTTGTGCACGTGAAGATTCTGCAAGACAACTCGCGCCAACAGCAATATGGCTCATCCGACCCGCTGTGGCAATTCTTCTTCGGTCCACAATTTCAGCAGCAGCAAACGCCGCAGCAACCTCGCGTCACTGGCAGTGGCTCTGGCGTAATTATCTCCGAAGATGGCTACATAGTTACTAATAACCACGTGATTGAGAGCGCCGACCAAATAGAGGTTGTGCTCAACGATCGCCGCTCTTTCCCCGCTACGCTCATAGGCACTGACCCAACAACCGACATCGCGCTTATCAAGATTGACGCAACTGGTTTGCACGCCTTGAGTTTCGGCAATTCCGATGCCATGAAGGTTGGCGAATGGGTTTTGGCTGTTGGCAATCCGTTCAACCTCACCAGCACGGTTACTGCGGGCATCATCTCGGCCAAAGCGCGTCAGGTGGGCATAAATTCTAATAGTATGGCTATTGAGAGCTTCATACAGACCGATGCGGCTGTCAACCCTGGCAATAGTGGTGGCGCGCTTGTAAATACACATGGTGAAGTTATAGGTATAAACACAGCGATTGCTTCACAAACTGGCTCATATACAGGCTATTCGTTCGCAGTACCATCGAATATTGCCCAGAAAGTAGCGCAAGATTTGAAGCAATACGGCGAAGTTCAACGTGCGCTGCTTGGCGTACAGATTCGCGAGATGAACGACGATTTGCAAAAGGAGACTGGCCGCGACAACCTTGACGGCATATACGTAGGCGGTGTTGCCGATGGCGGTGCAGCTAAAGAGGCTGGCATAGAAACGGGCGACGTAATACTTAGTATAAATGGCGAGAGCGTATCTACGGTGCCCGAATTGCAAGGCAAAGTAGGTATGTATCACCCAGGCGAAACCGTAAAACTGCGCGTTTGGCACAAGGGTAAAGAGAAAGAGGTATCTGTTACGCTGCGCAACGTGCGAGGCACAACGGGCATAATAAAGTTTGGTGATCAAAATGAACTGCTCGGCGCAACACTCGAAAAAGTTAGCGACAAAGATCTCGATCGCCTCGGACTACGCTACGGCATCAAAGTGAAGAAACTTGGCAACGGCAAGATGAAAGATTGCGGCATTCGCGAAGGCTTCATCATCACCAAAGCCAACCGCCAGCCCGTTACATCGCCCGACGATTTCAACAAGATAGTGCTCAACGCAAGCGAAGGCCTCTTCATTGCGGGTGTCTATCCGAACGGCAAAATAGCCTACTACGCTATAAATCTTGAGAATTAGGTTTGATTTCATGACATAATGCAACTG
>JAFYCM010000053.1 GCA_017539645.1 Bacteroidales bacterium | reverse complement strand
GTTGCTATTCTCTACGAGTATTGATCCTGCTTTCAATAATTTCTTTTCGCTCAAGTACTCCCTGAACTTATCAAGCACATTGACCTCTTCCAATGTGGTATTATTCTTAGCCGCCATTCTAATGAGGTCTTTGGTGAAAGCAATATGTCGTTCCTCGGCATCCAACTCGGCACGCTCAATATTCAGAATTAGCGACCGCAGAAAATGATTATACGCAGCAGCGTTGCTATTACGCAGAATTAGTTGGCGTTCTTTATCCCACTGTCTTTCATTGTTAAGAGTGACGCCCGTTGATATGAAGACGCGGCAGTCCATTCCCTTATACACCTCAAGTTCTATGCTCAATGGGTAATTCTTTCGTCTGCCGAGTATCAATTTATACTTCGCTTTCATCGTTTTAGCCTTGCTATTTTGTCCGTTCTGCTGTATCAGAAATGTATCAATGTGTAGCAAAACTACGCATAAATTCGGAATGAAAGCAAATTTTGAGGGAGAAATCTTCTTGGCCTAAAGTAAACGTAAAACACTACGATACAGTATTTTATGTGCGTATTGTTGCGTTAGAAAGCGAGAGGTTGCGAAAAGAGAAATAGACGGTGGAGAATGGGGAAAAAAATTCTCTTCAGTTTCATATAATAATTTTTTGGTTCTACTTTTGTGAACCCCAATAAATAACGCAGTTTGTGGTGCAAAAATACAATAATTATAACAGTAGAAATACATGAAGAAAAATTTACTAATTCTACTCTTAACTGTAGCAATTAGAACAACAGCCCAAACCGTGTGCGGTTATGTTACCGATGCACAAACTGGAGAGAGACTACCCAATGCCCTGATTTACAACTCAACAACTAAAGCAACGGCTCTGTCTAATGCCTACGGATACTATTCGCTTGCTCATACTGCAAAAGGCGATACCATTGTAGCTCGTTTTGTGGGCTACGTAACAGCCCAGACAGTGGTGAAGAATGCCGAAAAAACCAATATATCGCTTGAGCCCGATAATAGAAAATTAGGCGAAGTGGAGGTGCGTGGAGAGTCGGCTTTTAGACGCGAACTGCAACAACCGCAGATGAGCCACCACTACATCTCTGCAACGCAGATAAAAACAAATGCCGTAATGTTTGGCGAAGCCGATGCTCTGAAGACTCTTCAACTTATGCCAGGCGTTAACTCGGCAGCCGATGGTAGCACAAACCTTTCGGTGCGTGGCGGTTCGTATGACCAAAACCTCATTCTGCTCGACGAAGCTACGGTTTATAATCCCGCTCATACCATGGGCCTGTTCACAGCCTTCAACGCCGATGCTATGAGTGGCGTAGATTTATATAAAGGCGATTTGCCTGCACGCTATGGTGGCAAACTCTCTGCTGTGGTGGATATGAAGATGCGCGAAGGCAATAACCAACATGTTGCCGTGCAAGGCGGTTTAGGCACCATAGCCAGCCGACTGTTGGTAGAAGGTCCGCTGAAGAAAGATACCGCCTCATTCATGTTGGCGGGACGTGTGGGTTATAGCGCATTGGTTAATACTTTTCTATGGGCGGTTAATTCGCAAGAAGTCTTATATATAGACGATTTATATGACGCCTACGATCGTCTTGAAGGCACCGATGTGCGCTTCTACGACTTTTGTGCTAAGGTCAATTGGGTGAAAGACGAAAACAATAAGTTCTATCTATCGGGCTATGCAAGTAAAGATGGCTTTGTTTGCCCCATATTGGCGATAAGCACCAAGCAGAATTGGGGAAACCAAACGGGAACCTTGCGTTGGAACCATATCTATTCGCCCAATTTGTTTGGCAATGCCACGCTCACCTATAGTAACTATAAATATGTACAGCGCCAAACAAACGATGTGCGCAATTTTGAGTGGCAATCGGGCATGCGCGAACTCACGTTGAAAAACGACCTCGACTACTATCGTAATCGTATGCATATAACGGCTGGTGCTGCTGCCGAGATGCATTTCTACAACCCTGGACAGATAGAACCACTTAGCGATAGTTCGGCAGTGAAAGCTACACATTTGGATAAGAAGCGCGCCTTGCAGCTATCGGCGTACATTGGCAATGAGCATAAAATCACCGATAGATTCACGCTTTCGTATGGTTTGCGCTTGAGTTCGTCTATTCAGTTAGGTCCAGCCACGGTGCGCAATTATACCTCAATGCCCATCTTTGCCGACACTACCGTCTACGGCAAAGCACGTGTGGTAAAATCCTATTGGCGAGCAGAACCGCGTTTGGCCGCAAGTTATTCGCTTGGCGACAATGCAACATTGAAAGCCTCTTACGCCCGCACCGTGCAGTATCAGCATCTACTAAACAACTCGGCACTTGGTATGCCTACCGATATTTGGGCGCCTGCCGATAGTTATATCTGTCCGCAAGAGGCCGATGCTTTTGCAGTTGGTTTGCATGGCTATATGCCTCGCACAAAAATTGAGGCGAGCGTTGAGGGTTATTATAAGAAGATGTACCACATAATTGATTTCTGCGATAATGCCGAAATTGTCGGTAATAATCATATCGAGACTGAAATACTGAGCGGAAAGGGTAGAGCATGGGGCTTGGAGGCTATGCTTCGCCGCGATGGCAAGAGAGGTTCGGTGCTTATGAGCTACACACTCTCGAAAGCCGAAAGACAGATTGACGGCGTAAACCATGGTGATTGGTACTATGCTGTGTATGACCAGCGTCACAATTTTGCAATCAATGGCTTACTAAAACTCTCAGAGCGTTGGTCACTTTCGAGCACATGGCGCTATCACACTGGTGGACGAACAACAATGCCGATAGCTATGTATAGCTTTGAAGGAAATGAAGTAGGAATCTATAGTGAGCGTAATGGTTACAAAATGCCTGATTTTCATCGCCTCGATGCATCGGCTATCTATGATTTCAAGCGCAATGCTGGTCGCAGGTGGAAGTCGCAACTTGTGTTCTCGCTCTATAACGTATACGGACGCAAAAACGCATATTCGGTATTTGCCAGATCTTTTGTAGAAACCGGATTTCAAGGTTACATGATGTATCTGTATAAGTGGGTGCCAAGCATAACCTATAACTTTACGTTTTAGATAATTATGAGCTTCTAATCCTGAATTATGTTTACTTTTGGAAACAAAAATTAACAATCATATTTATGAAAAGATTTGCTTTCAAAATGCGCCTAAAGCCGGGCTGCGAAAAGGAATATGCACGCCGTCACGCTGCTATTTGGCCAGAACTCGTTCAGATGATAAAAGATCAAGGTGTTAGCAACTATAGCATTTTCTGGGATAAGGAGACAAACCTCCTGTTTGCTTATCAGGAATGCAGCAAGGAAACCAACAGCCAAGACACCACCAATGTAGACCCAATTACGCAAAAATGGTGGGATATGATGGCCGATATTATGGATGTCAACCCAGACAATTCGCCGGTTTCGATACCTATGGAAGAGGTTTTCCACTTGGATTAATACATAAATACTCACCAAATGAGACGTTTTCCGTTTTGTTTGGTGAGTTTTTTTCTGCGCAGCTACTCCCCAAAATTGTCCATATTACGTAATTCATTTTTCGCCTTTTGGGCTGAGAGAGTGTGTGTGAAACCTTCTGCTCATTCCGTATAACTCGTAAATACACACTATTCGCGCGCGAAGGCTTTTATGTTCTTGCGTTTTGAAGTAACTTCGGAGCCAAATTTTTAGAACAATTCTACGTCCCAATAATGAGAGTATTGAAATTCGGCGGAACGTCTATGGGTTCCGCACAAAGCATAAGTAGTGTTAAGAGTATCATTCTTGAGTATGAGAAACCTGTGTGCGCTGTAGTTTCGGCTGTTAGCGGCATCACCGATATGCTTTTGCAGTCGGCACAAACAGCCTCGAATGGTGGCGATTACACTACCATTATCAAGACAATTTACGATCGTCACGAGCAGATTGTGAAGCAACTCTTCGCCGATCCCAAACCCGTGATGGATGCCTTCGCGCCAATATTCTCCGAACTCGAGAATCTTCTCAAGGGCGTATGTCTCCTCAAAGAGCTTTCGCCTCGCAGCCTTGATACCATTTCTGGCTTCGGTGAGCGTTTCAGTTCGCTAATTCTGCATAAACTTATCGAAGGTTCTAAACTTATTGATAGTCAATCTTATATAAAGACGCAGCGCCTCGGCAATCGCAATCAGTGCATCGAAGATGTAACCATTGCAAACCTCTCCAATGTGAAGTCGCAACTTGCCGATGTGAATATCTTGCCAGGCTTCATCTCATCTAACGAGGCTGGCGAGCCAACTACTCTTGGTCGTGGCGGTTCTGACTATACGGCGGCACTGCTTGCTGCTGGTTTGGGTGCCGATGTGCTCGAGATCTGGACCGACGTAGATGGTTTCATGTCTGCCGACCCGCGCATAATTACGCGCGCCTACAAGCTCGACCACCTTACGTATGCCGAGGCCATGGAACTTTCGCATTTTGGTGCCAAGGTGATTTATCCGCCTACTATTTTGCCAGTTCTGCGCCTCAATATTCCTATTTATATAAAAAATACCTTCAACCCAACAGCGCCGGGCACTCTCATCGATGGAGTGGAGTCTGCAACGCCCAATAAGATAAAAGGCATTTCGTCTATACGTAACGTAAGCCTTATTACGCTGCAATGCGTTGGTATGGTGGGCGTTAGCGGTGTGTCGAATAGACTGTTTGGGGCTTTGGCGCAGGAGTATATCAACGTTATACTTATATCGCAGGCATCGAGCGAAAATAGCATCAGCGTAGTAGTGGAAGCAAAAGATGCGCAACGCGCTAAAGAGCTTATATACAACGAGTTCAAAGAAGATATTGATGGCTCAGGCCATGTAATTATAGATGACAATATGGCGGTTGTGGCAATCGTGGGCAACCGTATGCGTCATAACACAGGCGTGGCGGGAACGCTCTTCGCTGCCGTTGGTGGCAATGGTATAAATGTTTATGCTATAGCTCAAGGCGCAAGCGAGGTAAATATCTCGTTTGTAGTGAAGGACGACGACCTCAAAAAGACGCTCAACGTTGTTCATGACGCGTTCTTTACCAGTCATTATCAGGTACTTAATATCTTCCTTGCGGGCGTAGGTACAGTGGGTAGCAAGTTGCTCGACCGCCTTGTTTCGCAAGCAGAAAAACTCAAAAATACCGACCGCCTTGTTATTCGTTTGGCTGGTGTTGCAAACTCCAAGAAGATGCTGCTTGAGCCTTACGGACTCGAGCCATCGAATGTGAAAGAGGCTCTCGTCAATGGTCAAAACGCAACGCCGACCGACTTTGCCGATGCCATTCTGAAGATGAATCTCTCGAACAGCGTCTTTGTCGATTGTACTGCGTCGTCGGCTGTGGCGGCTATCTACGATCGTCTGCTTGAGAATAATATCAATGTGGTGACAGCCAATAAGATAGCAATGTCGTCGGATTATGAGCATTACCAAAAGTTGAAGCAGATTGCTAAGGACAAAGGCGTGAAATTCCACTTCGAGACCAACGTTGGCGCGGCGTTGCCAATCATTTCGCCTATCAACGACCTCATCAAGAGTGGCGATCGCATTGTGAAACTCGAAGCCGTCCTCTCGGGTACGCTCAATTATATATGCGGCGAACTCTCGGCCGACAAACCATTGTCGAAAGTCATTGCAGAGGCTAAGGCGAAGGGCTTCAGCGAACCCGATCCACGCATCGATTTGAGCGGTACGGACGTAGCTCGCAAGATACTTATTCTCGCACGCGAGAGTGGCTATGCACTCGAAATGAGCGATATAGAGAAAACTCCTTTCGTGCCGCAAGAATACTTAGATACGCCTGACGTAGATACGTTTATGAAACGCGTTGCAGAACTCGACGATAAGTTCGAAGCACATCGTAAGGAGTTGGCTGCCAAAGGATTGATTCTGCGCTACGTAGCTACATTCGAGAATGGTAAGGCAAAAATTGGCTTCAAGGAGGTTGGCGAGGACGACCCGCTCTATCACCTTGAGAGTTCTAATAATATCGTACTTATAAAATCGGATAACTACAACCAGCACCCGATGCTTATAAAAGGCTACGGCGCAGGTGCCGACGTCACGGCTTCGGGCGTTTTTGCCGATATTATAAAAGTTGCAAATCTTTAGTACATAAATACATACGACAACAGAAACACTACAAACAATGAAATACTTAGTCATACTAACCGATGGCGCTGCCGATGAACCTATAGCAGAGTTTGGCGGCAAGACGATATTTCAAGCTGCATATAAGCCCAATATCGACGCTATGGCAAAGCGTTCGCGCATGGGTATGCTAAAGACTGTGCCCGACTCGCTTCATCCGGGTAGCGAGGTTGCCAATATGACCATCATGGGCTACGAAACCGAGAAACTCTACCAAGGTCGCGGCGTACTTGAGGCGGCTGCCATTGGCATCGACTTTGAACCGACCGACCTCGTGATGCGTTGCAATATATGTACTATCGACAACGGCATACTTGTCAACCACTCGGGAGGCCACATAACTACCGAAGATGCTGGTCAGCTCATCGACCTGCTAAACGAGAAACTTGCCGACGACCGCGTACGTTTCTACAAAGGCGTGAGCTATCGTCACATACTTATAATTAAGAATGGCAAAAACGACTTCTCTATGACGCCGCCACACGATGTGCCTGGCGCTAAGGTCGTTGACGTTTTGCCCAAGCCCAATGGCGCGCATAGCGACACTTGCGAACTTATTCGCGACTTGATGCAAAAGAGCCAAGCCATTCTCGAGAGCCACCCGATAAATAAAGCTCGCAAAGCTGCTGGCAAACCTATGGCTAACACCATTTGGCCATGGTCGGCAGGCTTCAAACCATCTATGCCAACCATTCAGCAGATGTTTCCGCAGATAAAGACGGGCGCGGTAATCTCGGCCGTCGATTTGATTTTCGGCATCGGACGTTTGGGTGGATTGCAACCAATTCAGGTTGAGAGCGCTACGGGTCTTTATAATACCAATTTCGAAGGGAAAGCAAAAGCCGCCATTGATGCTTTGCGTAAGTATGATTATGTGTACCTACACATGGAAGCTCCCGACGAAGCTGGCCACGAAGGCGATGCGAAACTCAAAAAACAGACCATAGAGGACATCGACAAGAAAGTCGTTGGGCCGATAATGAAAGAGGTTTCTACGTGGGACGAGCCTGTGAGCATTGCGCTATTGCCCGATCATCCGACGCCTTGCGCCGTTCGTACGCACACCCGCGCCGAAATTCCGTTCCTCATATACAGAACGAATGCTGAGGGTGACGGCATACCTACATACGATGAACAATCGGCACTGAAAGGTTCGTATGGTCACCTCGTGTTGACCGACTTCATGAAGGCGTTTATGGAGAATAAATAGTGAGCGTTTACAACTGATACGCATGAGGACGCGGATGGCGCAGGAAAGTAAATTTGATGTGGTATCTGCGTGCCGAATACTTATAAACAGAGTAAATAGAGTATAAATATGAAATATTACAGCACAAATAATCGCGCACATGTGGCAGACTTGAAAACTGCTGTGCTCAAGGGACTTGCACCCGACAAAGGCTTGTATATGCCTGAGCAAATTCCTACACTTCCAGCTTCGTTTTGGAACTGGCTGCCTGGCAAATCGATGGGCGAAATAGGTTTTGAAGTTCTCAAATACTACTTCTGCCCCGACATTCCCGAAGATAAATTCAAGGCAATGGTGGAAGATGCGTTCAACTTTCCAGTGCCAGTGGTTAAGGTTAGCGACAATATCAGTTCGCTTGAACTTTTTCACGGTCCAACGCTTGCGTTCAAAGACGTTGGTGCGCGTTTCCTTGCCCGCGTGATGTCATATTTTGCAGACTTCGGTGGTCGTCCTATAAATGTGCTTGCCGCAACTTCGGGCGATACGGGCTCGGCTGTGGCTAACGGATTCTTGGGTGTGCCCAACGTGTATGTACACGTGCTCTATCCTTCGGGACTTGTGAGCGAGATTCAAGAGAAGCAGTTCACAACGCTCGGACAGAATATCACTGCATACGAGGTAGATGGCGTATTCGACTCGTGCCAACGTATGGTGAAAGAGGCGTTTATGGATGCCGAACTCAACAAAGAGAAGATTCTAACTTCGGCAAACTCGATAAACCTCGCGCGCTTCTTGCCGCAGAGCGTTTACTATTTCCACGCTTTGGCTCAAATTCCGCGTAGCGAATGGCAGAAGACCGTCATATCTGTTCCAAGTGGCAACTTTGGCGACATCACCGCAGGCCTTATTGCATGGAAGATGGGCTTGCCAGTCGGCCGTTTCATTGCAGCTGTGAATGCCAACCGCGTATTCACCGACTTCCTTGAGACTGGTACGTATAAACCTATGGCTTCAGTGGCTACCATTGCTAACGCTATGGACGTAGGTGATCCGAGCAACTTCGCGCGTGTGAGCGAACTCTTCGGAGGTTCGAACACCGAGATGAAAAAGCTCATAAGTAGTTATAGCTACACCGATGAGATGATTGGCGAAGCAATAGCCGAGGTTAAGCATAAGTATAATTATGTATGCGACCCGCACGGTGCAGTGGGCTTTGCTGCATTGCGCGATAGTCTGAAAGATGGCGAAAAAGGAATTTTCCTCGAGACGGCTCACCCCGCTAAATTCCTTGCTACCGTTGAGAAGTTTACAAACGAAAGTGTAAAAATCCCTGAACGATTGCAAAAATTTATGACTCGTGAGAAAAAATCCATTAACATTGCAGCCGATTACAATCTATTGAAAACAAATATCAAGTAAAATTAACCCGAAAAGGCTAAGTGTTTGGTTTTGAACACGCGCCGTAAACATTAAACCTAAAAAATGATGAAAATCAATTTCAAATTGGCCATCGCAGCATTGCTTATGTTTCCGATGATGGCTATGGCACAAGAGACCGTTCACCCCGACTCCCTCAAAAATCAGGGTAACGCATTGGTAAAAGCAAAGAAATTCAAAGAGGCTCTCGATGCTTATCAGCAAGCTATTACGCTCTGGGGCGACACTGCTGATGCTGCAACAGTTTACAACGCTGGCGATTGCGCTCGTCGTGTTGAGGAGTATGAAACTTCAAACAAACTATATCAGCAGGCTATCGACCTTGGCTATAAAAAGGCCGATTACGCTACATACTACATAGCTGAAAACTATGGCAAGATGAAACTCGTTGACGAGCGTATCGCACAACTTGAGAAGGCTCGCGAGATTGTGAAAGACCCTAAAGTGACTGGCTTCGTAAAGAAAGCGCTCACCAAAGAGTATGCTAAGAAAGCCAACGCTCAGGTTGTTGAAGGCAACAAGATTCTCGGCGAGATTCAAGCATCTACCAAGCCCGAACAGCGCACTGCTATTGAGGCTCGTGCAAAAGAGGCTTTCTCAGCTGCTAAAGAGTGGAACGACAAAGCTCTCGGCGTAGACGCAAACAGCGAGGACGCTAAGAAAATAGCTGAAATCATCAACGAACAGCTCAAATAATATTTGAACTTGATACTCAAAAGCGGCGTTTGTCAGTTTGATAGGCGCCGTTTTTTTGTTATTGATTCAGTTCCGTAAGAGGTTGTAATGCATTGTCATTGGCTTCGCCGAACTTCGTTTCTGAGCGAAGCGAAGAATCTCCATTTTGTATATGTATCACAATTCCCATGCAAGACCACAACTTGCTTCGCGAACTCGCAAATAAATTCGGTTGGGTATATTCGTATCACTAATTTTCGTGTATACTTGCAAAATCAATATCGAAGAAGAATTATGGCAACAATAACATTGAAATATAACGCAAGAAATTCCATCGCAGCGAGCCTTATTGAAGCTATAAAGAAATCGGGCGTATTTACAATTGAAGCTGAAAAGCAAAGTCCATACGATAAAGAGTTCGTAAAAAAAATTGAACGCAGTGCTGCAAGCGAGGGTAAGGTTATCAAGACCGAAGATTTATGGAAGTAATTTATAAATCGGAGGCACTGAAAGATATAGAGTATTGGAAAAAATCGGGCAATAAGAATGTCCAAAAGAGAATAACGGAACTCATTATAGATATTTGTGAACACCCCTACACGGGCATTGGTAAACCTGAGCCATTGCGGTATAATCTGTCTGGTTATTGGAGTAGACGAATAACGATTGAAGACAGAATTATTTACGAAGTTGTAAATAGCCAAGTAGTAGTTTATTCGTTACGCGGTCACTACTAAGGTATTTTCAATTTTCAACTCTCAATTTTCAATTTTACATGTTTAGACTCTCTGTTCGCGAATCGCGATTGCAATTCAAGCAGCCAGCTGGCACGTCGCGAGGCGTATACACTACGCGCGATGTGTGTTATATAGATGCTACCGACGAGTCGGGGTTCATTGGCGTAGGCGAATGTGCGCCGTTGCCCGACCTCAGCTGCGACGCTGTGCCTAATTATCCAGAATTGGTGCGCAGTATTTGTAAAGATGTCGAAGCTGCTCAAGCTGTTGACTATGAGCGCCTGCGCAACTATCCTTCTGTTCTCTTTGGTATAGAGACGGCGCTATTGCACCTGAAACATCGCACGACGGCATTTTTCGATACGCCATTTTCGCGCGGCGAGCAAGGCATACGAATAAATGGCCTTATATGGATGGGTACGTACGACGAGATGTTTGCGCGCATAAACGAGAAACTCAAAGCAGGTTTCAAATGTGTGAAACTCAAAATCGGTGCTATCGACTTCGAGCGTGAGTTGGCTCTCATTGCATACATACGCCAACATTTCTCTGCCGATGTGCTCGAGCTGCGCGTTGATGCCAATGGTGCTTTCTCGCTCGATGATGTAGAGCAAAAGCTTGCGCAACTTGCTAAATATCAGATTCATTCCATAGAACAACCGATAAAAGCGGGTCAATGGCAAGCGATGGGCAACCTCTGCCGTAATACGCCCATACCCATTGCCCTCGACGAGGAGTTAATCGGCGTAAACGCTACCGAACGAAAAACTGCGCTACTCGACACCATACGTCCGCAATACATAATCTTGAAACCATCGCTCCATGGCGCTATGCGTGGCAGCGACGAGTGGATAAGTATGGCCGAAGCGCGTGGTATTGGTTGGTGGGCAACCTCGGCACTCGAATCGAATGTTGGGTTGAATGCAATAGCTCAGTGGGTGGCTACGCACAATATCACGCTCCCGCAAGGTCTTGGCACAGGCTTGCTCTTCACCACCAACGTACCTATGCCACTAAAGATTGTGGGCGATAAACTATATTATGGTGCCGCACAAAACGCGGAGTAGATACAATGTACTTTTTACCTAATTACTTGCATTTTATAGCTCCCAAACTTATCAGTTACTAATTATCTTTGCGGCCGATAAAAATCATAGATAAAGAAACGAATGGCAAAAGAACTTACATCGCGAGCAGAGAACTATTCGCAATGGTATAACGACCTTGTAGTGAAGGCCGACTTAGCCGAGCAGTCGGCAGTTAGAGGCTGTATGGTTATCAAACCTTATGGCTATGCAATATGGGAGAAGATTCAACGTAGCTTGGACGACAAGTTCAAAGAGACGGGTCATGTGAATGCATATTTCCCACTGCTTATTCCAAAATCTTTCTTTAGTCGCGAGGCCGACCACGTGAAGGGCTTTGCTAAGGAGTGTGCCATTGTTACTCACTATCGCCTCAAGACCAACGAGGCTGGCAACGCTGTTGAGGTCGATCCTGAAGCAAAACTCGAGGAAGAACTTATCATTCGTCCAACTTCTGAAACAATCATTTGGAATACATATAAAAACTGGATTCAGAGCTACCGCGATCTTCCTGTGAAGTGCAACCAGTGGGCTAACGTGCTTCGTTGGGAGATGCGTACACGTCCGTTCCTTCGCACAGCTGAGTTTTTGTGGCAAGAGGGACATACCGCTCACGAAACTCGCGAAGAGGCTGAGGCAGAGGCACAAACAATGTTGAAAGTTTATGCCGATGTAGCCGAGAAAATAATGGCAGTGCCTGTTATCTGTGGCGTGAAATCGGCTAACGAACGTTTTGCTGGTGCTATTGATACATTCACCATCGAAGCTCTTATGCAAGATGGTAAAGCTCTTCAGAGTGGTACGTCGCACTTTCTCGGACAGAACTTCGCTAAGGCTTTCGACGTTCAATATGCAACTCGCGATGGCAAACTCGACTATCCTTGGGCTACATCGTGGGGCGTATCTACACGTTTGATGGGTGCTCTCATCATGACCCACTCCGACGATAATGGACTTGTGCTTCCTCCAAGACTTGCTCCACTTCAGGTTGTTATTGTGCCTGTATATAAGAGCAAAGAGGAACTCGCTGCTATTGCCGCTAAGGTGAACGAGATTGTAGATAAACTCAAAGCTAAAGGCGTTTCGGTTAAGTTCGACGATAGCGACAACAAGAAACCAGGTTGGAAATTCGCTGAGTATGAGCTCAAAGGCGTGCCAGTTCGCCTCGCTGTTGGTCCTCGCGACCTTGCTAAAAATGAGGTTGAGCTTCACCGTCGTGATACCATGGAGAAGCAGCAAGTTAGCATGGACGGCATAGACGAGAAGATTGTTGCTTTGCTCGATGATATTCAAGAGAACATCTTCCAGAAAGCCAAGAAATATCGCGACGAGCATATCACTAAAGTTGATACTTACGACGAATTCAAGCGAGTGCTTGACGAGAAGGGCGGTTTCGTGCTCGCTCACTGGGACGGCACCACCGAAACCGAAGAGCGTATTAAGGAAGAGACCAAAGCAACCATCCGTTGCATTCCGTTTGGCAATCCACAAGAAGAGGGCAAGTGCATTCTTACTGGCAAGCCTTCTACACAACGCGTATTGTTTGCGCGCTCATACTAATAGAGCTTCATAATTATTGAGATAATAGTAGAAAGATGCGTACGCTTCGGTGTGCGCGTCTTTTTTTATGTAGTTATTTATTCCTACAACACCTTTTTCACTCCCGGAATTAATCTCAGTAGCCAAGTGATTACAAACGAACCAACTGTTGCTAATGTCAAAACAGTCAAGTATTTACCTATTACGCCAAGCCATAGCGGGTCGAGTAGGTGTTCTACTATCAGAAGTACGAAAAGATGGATAATGTATGCGCCAAATGCTTGTGCTGCACTCCATTGCCAAAATTTTCCGCTCCAATTGCCAACGGTTCTAAACAGCCATACAAGTCCTATGCAGAGAAATACGCACAGGAGCGACTCGTAAACGCCAAACCATTGATACACAAAGTTGTTCCACGCTCCGTCGGCTCTGAGATAGTTGCCAATGCAGAGCAAGAGTCCGATAATGAGCGATGTGCGTCCTACGGTGTTGGTCATACGGTTAAACCAGTCGCCGCGTCCTGCCATTACGCCAAAGGCAAACATCATTATATATTGCAGATAATGAACGGGTTCAAACTTGTAAACCCACAGGAAAATCCATTCGTCCTGATTGTAAAACTGCCTTATGGCATAACTTCCCACGCCCATAACTACTGCAAACACAGTAATTAAACCTAACGATAGCGACATTGGATTTTCGCAAGTTTTTTTGCAAGCGAGGCGTATCAGCGCGTAAACCAGACAGAACATAAACAGGCTGCTCAGAAACCAAGTGTGTCCCGATTCGGGCGTCCCGCTTGACGCGCTCAGCACTACTGAAATAACTGCAAAGGGCACTAACAATCTTAGAACTTTTTTGCCGATGAATTTTGCAAAGCCTTGACGGTCAAAACTTTTTGGGACAAAATATCCCGAAATCATAAAAAACAATCCCATAAAAAATGCAGCGTTTGTATTCAAAAAATGCCACATATAGGGCAAACTTTCTTCTGTGTTTGACGGAAGGAAAGGCCACCCTTCTCCGCCCACAAAAGGTATCATAGCGTGGTGCGCTATTACCAAAACAGTTAACGCAACTTTCAGATTGTCAAGATAATGGCTGCGGGTAATTATGACTGATTGAGATTGCATAAATTTTCTTTTTTTAGTGCTATTTTGTGGACTAAAATAATTCAGTTCGGCTGAAATTGAAATTTATGATTCCGATTATCGCACAGAACACAGATGTTAGCCACAAATAGTAATATTGCAAATCGACAAAATAGAAGAAACGCTATGCAACAGAACACTGCTCCACAATTGCAGATTTACAACGCTTCGGCGGGGTCGGGCAAGACCTACACCCTTGCGCAAGAATATATAGACATACTTATTTCCAATCCGCAAAGTTACAGATCGATTCTTGCTGTGACTTTTACCAATAAAGCCACTGCCGAGATGAAGGAGCGCATAGTGAAAAACCTCGCGAGCCTCAGCGCTGGCGACGATCCCAAGCTGTTGAAAGCGCAACTTGAACTTGCCAAGAAGAGCAATCCTAAAATATCACCCGAAGAGATTCGTGAACGTTGTCGCAAAGCGTTGCTATACATACTCAACGACTACGGACAGTTCACCGTAAGTACCATCGATAGCTTCGTGCAGAAAGTGGTTCGCGCCTTTGCATACGAGGCTCACTTGAATGCCGACTTTGGCGTGGAACTCGATGTAGATACGCAGCTAAAGATGAGCCTCGACGAACTTATGAAGAGCATTGCTAACGACGGCGAACTCCTCGACTGGCTCAATAAATATGTAAAAAGCAAGATGGACGAGGATGCAAGTTGGAACATCGATAGCGACATAATATCGCTTGGAAAAGCCTATTTTGAGAAAAATTCCGACTTCGACAAGAAAATCGACATCTCTAAAGTGAACGAACTTCGCAAAGAGATTGATCAGATACATAAGGATTTTGAGGCTGGAATTGGCGATTTTGTAGAAAAGTACCAAAGTTTGTGCGGTGGTCGCTTATCGACGGATTATAAAGATGGTCAGAGAAACCCTTTATTTTCATTGCTTCAGAAGAAACGCCGTGAAGCCATCGATTATCTGCTCAAAACAGATACTTTGTACATACAGCGCGTCGTTGGTGCGGCGCACGGGGATAAGGAGGTGAAGTCATTCAAAAACGGATGGCCGAGTGATGAAGTGCAGCAGTTGTTTGTGGATACGGCTAATTATATCGAGGATAATATAACTGCTTATTATACTGCTGATTGTGTAAAGAAGAAGTTGTACGCTTTGGGCATTATGGAGCGACTGATGGGCTTCATGTCGAAGATTTCGAAGGAGAACCACACGGTGTTGCTAAATAATAGTAATACTCTGTTACACAGACTTATAGATAAGAACGATACGCCATTTATCTACGAAAAAATTGGCACTCGATATAACAATATCATGATTGACGAGTTCCAAGATACGTCCACCATTCAATGGGAGAACTTCAAACCGCTCATCAATGAATCTCTCGACCAACTCAATGAATCTCTCAACCAACACAACGAATCTCACGACCGACCCAACAAATGCCTCGTGGTGGGCGACGTAAAGCAGGCTATCTATCGCTGGCGAAACTCCGATTGGAATCTGCTCTCGCGCGTGCTGCCCGAAATCTATGGCGTTGAGCCCACGCCCAAACGCGAGAATTGGCGCAGTTTGCCCAACATTGTGAATTTCAACAACGCGATGTTCGATGCACTCTGTCGCAGTTTCTCGCATGAAGTCGGACAGATTGACGGCAAGGCCTCCGATGCCGAGATTGACAATATTTATAAAGATTGTAGTCAGACGGCGCAGCGCAAGGGCAATGGCTACGTGCAAGTGAACGTGTTGCCCAAGTTGGAAAAAGGAGAAGAGGATCCACGTCCGGAGTTGTTGGTTGCTAAAATTCAAGATTTGCACAACAATGGCGGCTTTTATTATAGCGACATTTGCGTGCTTATTCGCAATAAGAAAGACGGCGAAAAATTCATCGGACAGATGCTCGACGCAGGCATTCATATCTTAACAAACGACTCGCTAAAGATTTGCTATGCGCCTATAGTTCGCGTAATTATCTGTTATCTAAAGTATTTCGCCGACCGCAACGACTTGCCTTCGATGGCATATATAGTAAAGATGATGTCGGGCGACAAGACTGTGGAGGATTTCGCAAGCGATGAAGTGCGCCAGCAAGCTAAGGATGCCGTTGATGCCCAAGTGGCGAATTTCGTAGGTATGTCGCTGCTCGAGATTGTGAACGCTATCGTCTCCGCCATGCCTGAGGCGATGATTGAGCAGCAGCAGATGTTCTTGCAAGCCTTCATGGAGTTTGTGCGCGATTTCGTGTCGCATCGCCGCGTGAATGTTACAGATTTTATTGATTTTTATGATGAGAAGAAAGATAGTCTGACTGTGGAACTTCCTCAAAATCAGGAGGCTGTAACTATTGTGACGGTGCATAAATCGAAAGGTCTCGAGTATAAAGTTGTGCTGCTGCCTTACGCCGATTGGAATTTTACGAATCAAAAAGGTGGAGGCTCTACGATTTGGGTAAATATTGCCGAAGCACCATTCAATAAAATAGAACTTTTGCCGCTGACTATGAGCAAAACGCTTGCTTATACGTATGCCAAGAAGCAGTATCAAGATGAGGTGCGCAATATCTGCATCGACAACCTCAATATTGCATACGTAGCCCTTACTCGCGCTAAAAATGCGCTGATTATTTGGGCGGAGAACAAAGAGAAAAAAGACAAAAAGGAGAGCGCAAGTCTCGAGAATGAAAATATGGGCAGATTCATTGTAAACGCAATGTCGGGCGTCTCAGATGCGCTGAAAATGCGTTGTTATAATGATGAGCAGAGTGGGGGAGTAACATACGAACTTGGCGAACTTGAGCCGACTACGCACGACGCTGCGAATAACGACGAGTATCAACTGAATGCCTTCACACCCAAGAATCTCGCAGATATGCACGACTTGAAGTTTTCTCTCGAAAGTGAAAAAGAGAATTTCGAAAAAGCGCATCAAGTTTTGGCTTACGGCAATGCTATGCACTTCATTATGAAGTATATACGTAGTGTCGATGATGTTGATGTGGCAGTTCGCCGCGCAGTGACGAATGGTTTTATAGAGGAAACCCAAGCTGAAGAAATTGCAGCCGAAATTCGCGAAAAACTTGCTGCTGGCGATGTTGCGAAGTGGTTCGATGGTACGGCAGGTCAGGTGTTTGCCGAATCGACAATATTGACCGATAGCGATGACGCGCGCCACATCCGCCCAGACCGTTTCATGATTGATGCCGACAACCGCGTAACCATAGTCGACTATAAATTCGGCGGCGAACAGAAGGCTGTCTACCGCGATCAAGTGCGTAGCTATGTTAATCTTCTCAAAAAAGCAGGCTACGAAAATGTCTGTGGCTACCTTTGGTACTTCGAATTGAATATTGTAGAAAAAGTTGCATGATAGACAATAAATACAAAGTTTTTTCGGCGCCGCTTCAAGGCATAACCGACAATACATTTAGAACGCTTTTTTCGCGCTACTATGGCGGAGTAGATGAATATGTTACGCCATTTATTCGCGAAGAGCATGGCGCCATACGCAAGAAAGACATCAACGATTTGCACAACAACGAGCTCGAAAATGTCGTTCCGCAGATTTTGCCCTCTGGAGCAGAAGAGCTCGACCGTTTGACGCAGATTGTGGCAGAGTGCGGCTACAAACGCATAGATATAAACCTTGGCTGCTCCTTTCCGCCCGTTGCAGCGCATGGCCGTGGCAGTGTGCTGTTCAATACGCCTGAGAAGATTCGCGAAATACTTGTTGCCACCAACAATCATAAGGATATTACATATTCCGTAAAGATGCGTTTGGGCTTTGCCGATTCACGTCAATGGCGCGATATTGTTGATATTATCAACGATGCTCCGCTTAGTCGTGTATCTGTTCATGCGCGCTACGGACGCCAGCAGTACAAAGGCGAATGCGACCTTGCCGAATTTGGCGATTTTTTCAGCGCTTGCAAGCACAAGGTTGTCTACAATGGCGACCTCTGCACCGAAGCTGATATAGAGCGTATTGTTGCGCAATTCCCCGATATTGAGGGCGTTATGCTTGGTCGTGGTTTGATTTCGGATATGAATCTTGCAAGAAAGCTCCGCGGCGAAGAAGTGGCTGACAAACGAGTGTTTGCGAATTTCCATAATGAACTTGCCAATACGTATAAGGCATCGCTATGCGGCGATCGTCCGTTTTTGCTACGTATGAAGGCGTTTTGGGAATTCTGGGAGACGGAAGAGACGCGCAAGGCAGTGAAGAAAATCAAAAAAGCCTCATCTATAGCTAAGTACGATGCGGCAGTAATGGAATATTTATCTCAAGCAGAATAACGATGGAGTGCAGAGCAGGCTGTGGCGCGTGTTGCATTGCGCCATCAATATCTACCATCATTCCCGGACTCGGACGAGGCAAACGTGGCGGCGAGCGCTGCCCGCATCTCGACGAGAATAACCTTTGCAAAATATTTGGTAAGCCCGAACGTCCTGCCGTGTGTAGCGGTTTTCAAGCCGAAGAACTCGTTTGTGGCTCGTGTCGCGAAGAGGCCATGCGCATCCTCTCTGAACTCGAAGGGTTAGACATGGAGTAGATATTTACGTTGTAAATCAATAGCAATAACTTGTTAGATACATACGCATGGTGAGTTTTTATTTACTTCATGTTACAAGAATTTTGTAGGTTGTACTTATACGCGCTTGTAATACAGTATATTATAAATAATTAAGCAAACCCTATACACCAAAACATCGGCAAACGTCCACCTGTGTTTGTAGAATAAGTATTAATTTCGGTTTCGATTTTGAATATAGAAGAACGATACAAAACGAAATGGAAAAAGAGACAATCGGCATGGCAAGCGACCATGCAGGATTTGAAATGAAAGAAGCCATAAAAAAACGCTTAACTGCAGCAGGCTACGAAGTAAAAGACTTCGGAACACATTCGGCCGACAGCTGCGACTACGCTGACTACGCACATCCTTTAGCTTCGGCTATCTCGCGTGGCGAATTGAAACGTGCAATCGCCTTCTGTGGCAGTGGCAACGGCATAAATATGACGCTCAACCACCATACTGGCGTACGCTCGGCATATTGCTGGCAAGAAGAGATAACGGCACTTGCACGTCAGCACAACGATGCCAACATTTGCGTGATGCCTGCTCGTTTTCTTCCAGAAGAGACTTGCTGGAAACTTGCGCAAATATTCCTCAACACAGCATTCGAAGGTGGTCGTCATCAGCGTAGAATAGAGAAGATTGACCGCTTCTAATTAGAAATTTCATAAAAATAAAATAGATAGAAAATGTCAAAAAATGCAACACAATTGGCAGCCGATAACATCAGAATATTGGCAGCGTCAATGGTAGAAAAAGCAAAGAGTGGTCACCCTGGAGGAGCTATGGGTGGTGCAGACTTCATCAATGTACTCTATTCTGAGTATCTGCAATATGATCCTAAAAATCCTGCATGGGTTGGTCGCGACCGTTTCTTCCTCGACCCTGGTCACATGGCTCCTATGCTCTATGCGCAACTTGCATTGGCAGGTAAGTTCACTCTCGAAGAGTGTGCACAATTGCGCCAATGGGGTTCGCCTACGACTGGTCACCCAGAGTTCGAAATAGCTCGTGGCATCGAAAATACTTCTGGTCCTCTTGGCCAAGGTCATGTGTTTGCTGTTGGTGCAGCTATTGCAGCTAAATTCCTCGCAGCTCACACTGGCAACCCTACATTCGAGAAAGAAACTATTTACGCTTACATCTCTGATGGTGGCGTACAAGAAGAAATATCACAAGGTGGTGCACGTATTGCTGCTACTCTCGGACTCGACAACCTCATCATGTTCTACGACTCGAACGACATTCAGCTCTCTACCGAGACTAAAGAGGTGATGACCGAAGATACTGCTGCTAAATATCGCGCATTGGGTTGGGACGTTCAAGAAATCAACGGTAACGATGCCGACCAAATTCGCAAAGCCCTCGACAAGGCTAAAGCTGTAAAAGGCAAACCTGCACTCATCATTGGTAAGTGTATTATGGGTAAAGGCGCTTTGAAAGAAGATGGTTCTTCATACGAGCGCAACTGCAAAACTCACGGTGCTCCTCTTGGTGGCGATGCATACAAAAATACCATCAAGAACCTCGGTGGCGACCCTGAGAACCCATTCGTAATATTCCCAGAAGTAAAAGAGCTCTATGCCAAACGTGCCGAAGAACTCTCTAAGATAGCTGCTGCGCGCCATGCAGAAGAAGATGCTTGGGCAAAGGCTAACCCTGACAAAGCAGCAGCACAAAACGAATGGTTCAGTGGCAAAGCTCCTAAAATCGATTGGAGCAAGTGTGTACAGAAAGACAACGACGCTACACGTTCGGCTTCGGCTGCGTGCTTAGGCGTTTTGGCTGAGCAAGTTCCTAACATGATCTGTGCTTCGGCCGACCTCTCTAACTCAGATAAGACCGATGGTTTCTTGAAGAAGACCCACGCCCTCACCGCTGGTGACTTCAGTGGCGCATTCTTCCAGGCTGGTGTTGCCGAACTTACTATGGCTTGCTGCTGTATAGGTATGGCACTTCACGGTGGTGTTATCCCAGCTTGCGGTACGTTCTTCGTATTCTCAGATTATATGAAGCCAGCTGTACGTATGGCAGCTCTTATGGAATTGCCAGTTAAGTTCATCTGGACACACGACGCATTCCGCGTAGGCGAAGATGGTCCAACCCACGAACCTGTTGAGCAAGAGGCACAAATCCGTTTGATGGAAAAACTCAAAAACCACCACGGCAAAAACTCAACATTGGTACTCCGTCCTGCCGATGCTAAAGAGACCACTGAAGCTTGGAAACTTGCTATGGAGAATACCGACACTCCAACAGCTCTCATCTTCTCACGTCAGAACATCACCAACCTCCCAGAAGGCAACAACTACGCAGAGGCTGCCAAAGGTGCATACATAGTAGCAGGTTCTGACGAGAATCCTGATGTTATTCTCGTAGCTTCGGGTTCTGAGGTTTCTACTCTCGTTGCAGGTGCAGAACTTATCCGCAAAGATGGTAAGAAAGTACGTATCGTAAGCGTACCATCTGAAGGTCTCTTCCGCAGCCAAAGCAAGGAATATCAGAAATCGATACTTCCTGCAGGCGTTAAGAAGTTTGGTCTTACCGCAGGTCTGCCAGTCAACCTTCAGGGCTTAGTGCCAGAATCGGAAGGCAGCGTTTGGGGTTTGGAAAGCTTCGGTTTCTCAGCACCATACAAAGTGCTCGACGAGAAACTCGGTTTCACCGCTCAAAATGTTTACGAACAAGTAAAGAAACTTTTCTAAGTTTCATATTATAAACAAAGTAAAGCCCCGAGAGTTCGCGCTCTTGGGGCTTTTTATTTTCGGTGAGATATGGCATCAGCTTATACTATATTTATATGAGCAAAACCCATGTTCAGGCAGATTTGCCATCCGTTATCACTTGGTCAGAATAAACTAAAAAAAAGAAACCGATGCGAGATTGCTCTCGCACCGGTTTCTCTGTTTATGGTAAACGTCTATATTATGCTTGCTTGTAGTCGGCAAGATATTCCTCGCGGAATTTGCGGATGAACGTTACTGCCTTCTCAACTTCTGCTTCAGCGTAACGTACGTATACATTAGCCGATTTAGCGAAGAGTTCAGGATTCTTTGTTGCGTCCTGAATGAGGAGGTGACCCATGATAGTATGAGCGGCAATTTCAACCATGCGGCGTGCTACGAGGTCGAGGAAGTCTTGGTTCTTCGACTCTACAACTTGGTTAACCACCATGCCGAGTTTGTCGGCCATATCTTTGAGGGTGTTCTTCAAGTTGTCGTATTCAGGTGCAGTAGGAATTGCTTCGTATTCGCGAATCTTGTTGAGGTATACGTTAGTAGTTACATAACGGATAGCAGCAACGGTCTGAAGTTGCGAAGTACCTTCGTAGATGCTGGTGATACGAGCATCGCGATAGAGGCGTTCGCAAGTGTAATCCTTCATGAAGCCCGAACCACCGTGAACTTGGATACAGTCGTATGCATTTTGGTTTGCATATTCAGAACCCATAAGTTTTGAGAGTGGAGTGAAGGCGTCGGCAAGGCGAGCGAAAGTCTTCTGCTCTTGGCGTTCTTCTGGTTCGAGTTTGCGCTCTTTAGCAATGTCGTCGAGTGCTTTGTATACGTCAACGAAGCGAGCGGTCTCGTAGAGAAGTGCGCGGGTAGCGTCGAGTTTTGCCTTCATAGTAGCGAGAAGCTCCTGAACAGCAGGGAACTCGATGATAGCTTTGCCAAACTGCTGACGATCTTTAGCGTATGCAAGAGCCTCGTTGTAGGCTGCCTGTGAAAGACCAACGCCCTGAGCTGCGATGCCAAGACGTGCTCCGTTCATAAGTGCCATAACGTATTTGATAAGGCCCAAACGACGGTCGCCGCAGAGCTCTGCTTTGGCATTTTTGTATACGAGCTCGCAAGTTGGAGAGCCTTTGATACCCATCTTATTCTCGATGCGGCGAACATTTACACCACCTTGACGCTTGTCGTAAATAAACATAGAAAGACCGCGACCATCGTGGGTGCCCTCTTCAGAACGAGCGAGCACGAGGTGAATGTCAGAGTCGCCGTTGGTAATGAAACGTTTAACGCCATTGAGCAACCAGCAGCCGTCAGCCTCGCTATAAGTAGCTTTGAGCATAACGCTCTGAAGGTCGGAACCAGCGTCGGGCTCGGTAAGGTCCATCGACATCGTCTCGCCAGCACAAACGCGAGTGAGGAAACGTTGTTTTTGGTCTTCGTTGCCAAATTCGTAGAGCGTCTCGGCGCAGTCTTGCAAGCCCCAGAGGTTCTCGAAACCAGCATCAGCGCGGCTAACCATATCGGCAGCCATGATGTAAGGAACAACAGGGAAGTTCAAGCCACCAAAGCGGCGTGGCATAGACATACCCATAAGACCAGCTTTGCGCGTAGCCTCAAGGTTTACTGCAGTGCCCGATGCGTAGGTAACACGACCATTCTCGCATTTTGGACCTTCATGGTCGACGCCTTCTGCGTTAGGTGCAATTACATCGCCACAGATTTCGCCAACAATTTCGAGCACGCGGTGGTAGTTGTCCATTGCGTCGTCGAAATCCTGAGGAGCATAGTCGAATTTATCTTTATCTGCATAGTTGCGCTCCTTCAGTTCAACAATGCGACGCATCAAAGGATGTGATAGATGATGCTTTAGTTCTGGAGTATCTTGAAAAAAATTAGCCATTTCTTAGATGTTTTTTAGTTATAGGTTAAAATGCACTCTGCCAACATAAGTAGCTTTTATTGGCTTTCCATCAATTGA
Source organism: Bacteroidales bacterium (assembly GCA_017539645.1). GTDB lineage: Bacteria > Bacteroidota > Bacteroidia > Bacteroidales > Marinilabiliaceae > W3P20-009. The sequence goes on along the minus strand of JAFYCM010000053.1, from coordinate 7,118 downwards.
AGCAGGAGTAAACAGCTCGTTTTCAGTAGCAGACTTGAAAGCTTTGAGCGCCTCGGCAGAGAATTTCTCGTTGTCCGATAGTACTACTCTATAGGCGCTTGGCGTGCCATCTTTTTCGATGGTGATAGACACCGTAACATCGCCTTCGAGACGCTTACTTCTCAACGCTTTAGGATAGCGAAGCACTTTGTAGACATTCTTTAGCAGCTCTAAGTCGCCCTTCTTGAATTTAGGTGCAGCATAGAATGGTGTGAATGCTATTTCGTTGCCATTCTCATCATAGCTATGACCTGTTGTCTCGCAAATTCCCGCACTGTTTCGCACAGTCTGTTCGCTATTTTTCACCGCACCATTCTCATAGTATACAGTGATTTTGGTGTATGAACTAACGGTGCGATCCGATTCGTATTCAAACCATTTCTTGCCACTTGGATAGTTAACCACTTTGGGCCAAACGGCTTCGTCGTCTTTATAGAAAACCACAAGACTATCGCCGCCATTAACGTAGGTTTTGCTGAATCGGCCTTCGCGAATACGAGAGTCTTTCCCGTACGAGAAGTGCTTGTAATTAGCCTCTCCTTGGAAACGACCTTCAGGCGAGAAGATGAGCAACTGAGTCAGTCCGCCATCTTTTTTGTTGAAAAGTACTTTGTGCTTTGCGTTAGTCGCATTGCTGACAAAGTTGTAGTCTTTGTCTACATACATCGTGTCCTGAATGTTTTGAGCAAAAGCAATTGAACTAATGCCCAAAGCCATAACTGCTGTTACTAAATGCTTCATAACTACAACTTTTTACTCTGTTATTTATTACTTGCTGTTCTGCTTGTAGTACTTAATCATTTTAGGAATCACATCTTCAACATTGCCAGTAATTACGTAGTCGGCAATCTTGTTGATAGGCGCGTTAGGATCGTTGTTGATAGAGATTATCATCGACGACTCCTGCATACCAGCAATGTGCTGAATCTGACCTGAGATACCGCAAGCGATATAGAGTTTCGGACGAATGGTTACACCAGTTTGACCAATTTGACGGTCGTGATCAACCCAACCTGCGTCAACAGCAGCGCGGCTTGCACCAACTTCAGCTTTGAGCACTCGTGCAAGTTCCTCGAGCATTTCGAAGCCCTCTTTCGAGCCCATACCATAACCACCAGCCACAACAATAGGCGATGCTTTGAGGTTGTTCTTAGCCTTCTCTACGTGACGGTCGATAACTTTTACAACGAAGTCGGCGTCGGTTACATATTTAGCAACGTCGTGCTTTACAACTTCGCCTTTGTAGTTGGCGTCGCGAATCTCTTTCTTCATCACACCCTCGCGAACGGTTGCCATTTGTGGACGGTTTTCTGGGTTGACAATGGTAGCTACGATGTTGCCACCGAAAGCAGGACGAATTTGGTAAAGAAGGTTTTGGTATGATTTGCCTACTTTCTTGTCTTCGTGGTCGCCAATTTCGAGAGCCGTACAGTCAGCCGTAAGACCGCTGAAGAGAGCCGACGAAACGCGTGGACCAAGGTCACGACCGATAACAGTAGCACCCATGAGGCAGATTTGTGGTTTCTCCTCTTTGAAGAGCTTAACTACAATGTCGGTGTGAGGAAGTGAGGTGTATGGGAACAAGCCTTCAGCGTCGAACACGTGAACTTTGTCTACACCGTATGGAAATATCTGTTTTTCAATGCCTTCTATACCTGTACCTATGGCAACAGCTTCAAGCTGGCAACCGAGTTTATCGGCGAGTGTACGACCTTTGGTGAGTAGCTCAAGGCTAACGTCGGCAACGGTCGTTTTTTCTATTTCGCAATATATAAATACGTTGTTCATTTCTTCTCTATCTTATTTGTGGATAACGATTTTATCATCTATTGATATGTAATATAATAGATACTGTTAGCCAATAATCTTGTTATCAAGCAAGTCGACAATGAGGCTTTCGATGTCGGCATCCGAATCGGTGAAAGTCTTGCTCTCTTTAGCTTGGAAAACAATGTTTTGAACAGTCTTAACCTTGGTAGGCGAACCGCTCAAACCGCATTGATTTACATCGCCATCTACATCGGCAACACCCCATTCGGTGATATTGAGATATGAACGCGACTTCAGCAATTCCGGATATTTAGGTGCATTGTTAGCATCTTTTGCCTCAGAAGGAGTGAGCGCATATTTATATTTCTGTACTCGGCGAGCGTTGCGTGGACGGCAAGCATCAGCCGAACCGTTTACTGTGATAACGATAGGCAATGGACCTTCTACTGTCTCTACACCGCCATCGATGTGACGCTTAACGGTGATGCGTTTGCCTTCAATTTTCTCGACTTTCTCGGCATAGGTAATCTGCGTAAGGCCAAGTTTCTCAGCAACTTGTGGGCCTACTTGAGCGGTATCACCGTCGATAGCCTGACGACCGCAGATGATAATGTCGAAGTCGCCAATTTTCTTTATTGCCGTTGAGAGTGCGTACGATGTAGCCAAGGTGTCGGCACCAGCAAACGCACGGTCTGAAAGCAAGTAACCACCATCAGCTCCGCGATACATAGCCTCACGAATTACTTCGGCTGCACGCGCAGGGCCCATGGTTAATACAGATACTGTAGAATCAGGGAAACGATCCTTGATTTGAAGTGCTTGTTCAAGAGCATTTAGATCTTCAGGGTTGAAGATTGCCGGAAGCGCTGCACGATTCACTGTGCCTTCCGGAGTCATTGCGTCCTTACCTACATTGCGGGTGTCGGGCACCTGCTTAGCAAGAACTACGATTTTATATCCCATATTGTTAAGTTTGGTAAAAATTGCGTAAAAAGTGTGGCAAAAATAGTCAAAATCAGTTATTCACAAACTGCCTTATTCATTAGACGAGGGTGGCATGCCCCCTCGCATAAATCTTTAGCAGACTATTTATACCTATAAATATTAATGGTGGAACAGACGTATGTTGGTGAATGCCATCACAATGCCATACTTATTGCAAGTAGCAATCACATTGTCATCGCGAACCGAGCCGCCAGGCTGAGCTATGCAGCTTACGCCACTCTTGCGCGCACGTTCAACGTTGTCGCCAAATGGGAAGAAGGCATCGCTACCAAGAGCCACGTCGGTGTTCTTGGCAATCCACTCTTTCTTCTCTTCGCGGGTGAATACGCTTGGCTTAACCTTGAAGATGTTTTGCCACGTTCCTTCGGCAAGTACGTCTTCGTACTCTTCGCCGGTGTAAAGGTCGATGGCGTTATCGCGGTCGGCGCGTTTTATGCCGTCAACAAATTGCAAACCAAGCACTTTCGGGCTCTGACGCAACCACCATTTGTCGGCTTTGTCGCCTGCGAGACGTGTGCAGTGTATGCGGCTCTGCTGTCCTGCTCCTATACCTATTGCCTGACCATCTTTTACGTAGCAAACAGAGTTCGACTGCGTGTATTTGAGCACAATCTGAGCAATAAGTAGGTTATGGATCTCCTCTTCGGTGAAGGTTTTCTTGTCGGTAACCACATTGTCGAGCACCGATTTGTCGAACTTCTGGAAGTTGTGGCCTTGCTCAAACGTAACGCCAAAGACTTGTTTCTGCTCGAGCAACGGTGGCTCGTAAGTAGCATCAATTTTCAAGATGCAGTAGTTGCCCTTCTTTTTGGCTTTGAGTATTTCGAGAGCTTCGGCACTGTAGCCAGGAGCAATCACACCATCGCTAACCTCTTTAGATATGAGTTGAGCTGTGGCCTTGTCGCATTCGTCGCTGAGCGATATGAAGTCGCCAAACGACGACATACGGTCGGCACCTCGTGCACGTGCGTATGCCGATGCCAAAGGAGTGAGTTCTACATCGTCGGTGAAGTAGATTTGCTTCAACGTGTCGCTCAGCGGTTTGCCAATAGCAGCGCCCGCAGGCGATACATGCTTGAACGATGTTGCAGCAGGCATACCGGTAGCCTCTTTGAGCTCTTTCACAAGCTGCCAGCCATTCAGGGCATCGAGCAAGTTTATATAGCCTGGTTTGCCATTAATCACTTCGATGGGCAATTCGCCATTCTCAACGAATACGCGCGCGGGTTTCTGATTCGGATTGCAACCGTATTTCAGTTCCAGTTCTTTCATATTTATTGTTTATTATTTAGTCGCGAAGTTAATATTTCTATAATTACGAGTTCCAAATTCCGGGTTACGATAATTGAATGCAAATGAAAGGTTTTTCACAGATTATAATATGCAAAAAAACGCCGCCATGAGGGGAAGTTCAAGGCGGCGAGTAATGATGTTCTCGAATTTGTTATCCGAGATATGTCTTTAGAAGTTTGCTGCGTGAAGTGTGACGCAAACGGCGAATTGCTTTCTCCTTAATTTGACGCACACGCTCGCGGGTTAGGCCAAAACGTTCGCCAATCTCCTCAAGAGTCATCTCCTGACAACCGATACCAAAGAAAAGTTTCACAATATCGCTTTCGCGTTCGGTGAGCGTGCCAAGAGCACGGTCGATTTCGCGAGCCAACGATTCACTGATAAGTGAGCGGTCGGCGTTTGGCGAGTCATTGTTTACGAGCACATCAAGGAGGTTGTTGTCTTCGCCTTCGACGAATGGTGCATCAACCGAGATGTGACGACCCGAAACACGTAGCGTGTCGGTAACTTTCTCTGTAGGAATTTCCAACTGGTCGGCAAGTTCTTCGGCACTTGGACGTCGTTCGTGTTCCTGCTCAAATTTCGAGTAAGCTTTGTTGATTTTGTTTAGTGAACCAACCTGATTTAGTGGCAAGCGAACGATACGTGATTGCTCAGCAAGAGCTTGCAGAATAGATTGACGAATCCACCACACAGCATACGAGATAAATTTGAATCCTCGGGTCTCGTCAAACTTCTCAGCTGCTTTTATCAATCCTAAGTTACCCTCATTGATGAGGTCGGGGAGACTTAATCCTTGATTCTGATACTGCTTGGCTACCGATACCACGAAACGCAAGTTTGCTCTCGTCAACTTTTCAAGTGCTGCTTGGTCACCTTTTTTGATTCTTTGAGCTAATTCTACTTCTTCTTCTACAGTTATTAGTTCTTCACGACCAATCTCTTGGAGGTATTTGTCGAGGGACGCACTCTCACGATTCGTGATGGATTTGATGATTTTTAGTTGTCTCATATCTATGTATGAATAATCGTGCAAAAGTACTGCTTATTAGTATAAATTCCGAAAGAAAAAATTCACAATTGTTGAAAAAAAATCTTTCATGTTGCCGCATCCTTCATTTTTACTACGAAACGCACAGAAAACATTTTATCGCTACTACGTTTCTTGCCGAATGCATCTTGGTTTTTCGCGCTTTCGCGGCTCATTGTAGTTTATTATAAAATAAATGGCAGCAACTTTTCTGCGACTGCCATTTATATTTCAAATCCGCTTGAACGCGAAGGGTTACTTTCTGTCTTTTACTAAGCGGATAGAGCCTCCTTCACAACCATTGCTAACTCTAAACATGCTCTTATACTTTTTAGATATTCCACGGTTATATTTTCCATCTACAATGAAGGCGGCAAATTCACCTACACGATAAATATTTACACCATTAGTGTAACCATAATACTTAGCATAGAAAGAGGATTCATGTTTTTCATCAGAAAAGAACTCCCACGGTGTATTTGAAGCAAAGTATTTGGAGTATTGGGCATATTTCGATTCATCTTCTTCATCAAATGCGGCGTCAAGATCATCACTACAGAATCCATAAGAATAGCCTTCTTCACCATACTCTATACCAAAATGTTTTTCGAGTCTCTCCCAATCAGCATCTGTTGAAAGATGATAACCATTAATAATATGATCATTGAGATGGTCAAAATATCTACATGATGAATATTTAGGACGATAATAGAAATATTTATCATCTCTGATTTTTATGCCAATGTAGTATTGTTCAACGTCTGTAAGATTTCGTAATCTGAGGTCGTCTGCAGTCCAAATATCGTCGCCAATAGCTATTGTGCGATAAATATTGAGTTCATCATCTATTGCGTATAGATCATTTTTTACGAGTATCGATTTTATAGAACTTGTTTTTTCTACAATTTTATCGCCGACTGGAATTTTTACTGTCACATCGAATTTATACTTATACGCTGCTATATAGCGTAGTTCTTCTTGACCATTTATAGTGTCAAAAACATTATAAGCCACATTACCATTTACATCTTTCCCTTTTATGTAAACGGAATCGCTTTCTCCGGTTAATTCTATAGATTTTATGTTACTCTGAATCTCATCAGAAGAAATATCAACAGAAATGCTCGCCTGCTTACGTTTCGCATTTGGAATGTCGAATGCAATTATGTTATCACCTTGTTTGGTATTGTATTCCCATTTTATAGTGGTCGCATCTTCATTATTGCCAAAGACGCGTGACAAGGAAATTTCAAATTCGGGAATGTAGTAGAAATCTACAGTTACAGTGTCTGAAGGTTGGCTCATATTTCCTTCGTCATCTTTGCCATAAACCACAAACTTTATTATGTACTCTTCGAAAGGCTTATCCAAATTGAGTTCGATAGAGGTAACGCCATCACAATGCGTCATTGTCTCGTCCTTTACTCCGTAATCTACATCAAATTCTATATGTTGATTGCTTTTTGATAAAGTAGAATTAATCTGACCTGCTGTAATTTTTACGCTTGAAGTAGTAATGACTTTGCCTTGTAAGTCGTCTAAACCTGTTAGCTTTTTAGTATCGTTTATAATGCTATAATCCCAATCAATGCCATCATCTTCTTTGCACGAAGAAAAATTGAATAACGTTGCAACAACAAGTGCTGCGCTTAGTATTTGCTTAATTTTCATAACTATGTAGATATTTATTGAATATTGTCGTGAGGTTGGCTTCGCTTGCGCGAAACGATTAAGTTTTTCGGGAAGTACGGTAGATGGATGTAGAGCATCGCATAAGAGGTACTTTTTGTTGTTTACTGAAGGCGAATTTATACAAAAATTCACATTTGGTGCATGCAAAACACAAAGAGAGCACCCCAATCGACTGAGGTGCTCTCTACAGTTGCATTATGTCATGAAATCAAACCTAATTCTCAAGATTTATAGCGTAGTAGGCTATTTTGCCGTTCGGATAGACACCCGCAATGAAGAGGCCTTCGCT
>JAFYCM010000052.1 GCA_017539645.1 Bacteroidales bacterium | reverse complement strand
GATAAGCCCGCGAAGAGCGACGAGGAAGAGACGAGAACTGAGAATTAGACAATGGGGCATGCCCCATTGTTACGTAAATATGGCGGCTGCAGCAATGTGGTCGCCTTTTATTGTATTGAAAAAAGGAACACAGATTACGCAGATTAAACGGATTTTCAGGATTTATAATCTGCGTAAATCTGTTCAATCCGTTGAATCTGTGTTCTAACAAGGCTGCCATAATATGACAGCCCTACAACCCAACCGACATACTACACTACACTCTACCCTCTACTCTCTACCCTCTACTCTCTACCCTCTACTCTCTACTCTTTTTCTATCTTTGCAGATACTTATGAATACTAATACAACCCCACTCGCTGGCATCGTTGCGGAGTTGACTTCTGTCACTCCCAAGCAGGCTGCCACAACCATTGCACTCATCGATTCGGGTGCTACAATTCCGTTTATTGCTCGCTACCGCAAGGAAGCTACTGGCGCACTCGACGAGGTAAAAATCGCCGACATAGCTACGCAATATGCTCGTTTGCAAGAACTTGAAGCGCGCAAAGCTACGATTCTAAAAACTATTGAGGAACAAGGCGCACTCACCGACGAACTGCGCAAGAAGATTGAGCATACATACGACTCGTCGACGCTCGAAGATTTATACTTACCATATAAGCCCAAACGCCGCACACGCGCCCAGAAGGCCAAAGAACTTGGTTTGGAGCCGCTTGCTAAGATTATTTTCGCACAACGTGGTGGCGATATTGAGCAACTTGCCAATGGCTACATCACCGACAAGGTGACGACTGCCGACGAGGCTCTGCAAGGCGCGCGCGACATCATTGCCGAATGGGTTGCCGACGACGCCGAAGTACGCGATGCCGTGCGCAACGTGTTCCGCCGTTCTGCCGATGTAACTACGAAACTTGTGAAAGGTCACGAGGAAGATGCTGCTAAATATGCCGACTATTTCGACCGTTCGGAGAATCTTTCGCGCTGCCCATCGCACAGAGTTTTGGCTATGATGCGCGCCGAACGCGAAGGTTTCATTCGTATAAATGTCGCACCCGAGGATACTACGGGCATAACTAATCGTCTGAATCGTAAATATGTACGCGGCAACTCGCCAGCTTCGCGCTGCGTGGAGGAGGCTGTAGAAGATGCATACGAACGCCTTATTGCGCCATCGATAGCAACAGAGATATTGTCGGAAGCCAAAGAGAAAGCCGACACCGAAGCCATACGAGTCTTTGCCGACAACCTTCGTCAGTTGTTGCTTGCTGCGCCACTTGGTGCAAAACGTGTGCTTGCCCTCGACCCCGGATTCCGCACGGGTTGTAAGGTGGTTTGCCTCGACGAACACGGTCAGCTGAAGCATCACAGCGTAATATTCCCGCATCCGCCGCATCCCGATGTTATGGCAGCCGAGGCCGAAATACGCAACCTTTGCAATAAGTATAAAATTGAAGCCATAGCTATTGGCAACGGCACTGCATCGCGCGAGACGGAAAGCTTCGTGCGAAATTTGAAACTCGACGCACAGATTTTCGTTGTCTCCGAAGATGGCGCATCGGTCTATTCAGCATCGGCTACGGCACGCGAAGAGTTCCCCGATGAAGATGTCACTGTCCGCGGTGCAGTCTCTATCGGTCGTCGACTGATTGACCCACTTGCCGAATTGGTAAAAATCGATCCGAAGTCGATTGGCGTTGGTCAGTATCAGCACGATGTCGACCAAACGCGTCTGCGCGACCAATTGCGCATTACGGTCGAAAGTTGCGTAAACTCCGTTGGCGTCGACCTCAACACAGCTTCATATCACCTTCTTTCATACGTATCTGGCGTAGGTCCGCAACTGGCTAAGAACATCGTGGACTACCGCACGGAGAATGGCTCGTTCACTTCGCGCGACGAGCTCCACAAAGTGCCACGCCTCGGCCCTAAAGCTTTTGAGCAGTGCGCAGGCTTCCTTCGTGTGCGCAAAGGTTCCAATCCGCTCGACAACACCGGCGTTCACCCCGAACGCTATAAACTGGTGGCTCGCATGGCCAAAGATGCTGGTGTCAGCGTTGAGACGCTCATTGCCGACCATGGCGTGCGCCACAGCATAAATTTGCATAGATACGTAACCGAAGACGTTGGTATGCCTACGCTCACCGACATTATTAGCTATCTCGACCGTCCGGGTCTCGATCCGCGCCAACAAGCCGTAGAATTTCGCTTTGCCGAGGGCGTAAATACTATCGACGACCTACGTACGGGCATGGAACTTCCAGGCATCGTATCGAACATCACGGCGTTTGGTTGCTTCGTAAATATTGGCGTGCACCAAGACGGACTTGTACATATCAGCCAACTTGCCGACCATTTTGTGAAAGACCCCAACGAAGTGGTGCACCTTGGCGAACACATCACGGTGCGCGTCATTGATGTAGACACGGTGCGCAAACGCATATCGCTCAAGAAACTGTAAGTAATTACGAGTTTAGAATTACGAGTTACGAGACCTGTTTTTGTCATTCTGAGCGAAGCGAAGAATCCCACGATAACGAGATCCTACGCTGCGCTCAGGATGACAACCTTCAATTTTCAATTCTGAATTTTCAATTTTCAATTGCATTATTTAGGTAACTTCGCGGCTCGAAATAGATAAATATAAATGCCAACAACGCCGCAACATACGTTTTCCAAAGCAGAAAAGCTCTGCAGCGACACCGCCATCGAACGATTATTTACTGACGGACAGTCGGTTGCAAAGTTTCCATTGCGTGCCGTCTACCGTCAGAACGATAGCGACGTTACGCGAGTACTTATCAGCGTATCGAAGAAGCGTTTCCACCATGCAGTAGACCGCAACCGCGTGAAACGTCTTGTGCGTGAGGCGTATAGGCTCAACAAACAGTTGCTCAACGTGCCACAAACGCTCGATTTGGCATTCATATTTATAGGCAACAAACTTCCCGACTACAACGCCATCACTAAATCGGTAATTACTATTATCGAACGCATCAACAGCGCCACAAACGACTCATCTACCGACAAATAGCGTAGCGTTATGAAAGTCATACTTATACTGCTTGTGAAGTTCTACCGCAACTTCATTTCGCCAATGACGCCGCCCGCGTGCCGCTATACGCCCACGTGTTCGCAATACGCATTGGAGGCTTTGCAGAAATATGGCGCAATAAAAGGCGGTTGGCTCGCGTTGAAGCGAATACTACGCTGTCACCCTTGGGGCGGAAGTGGCTACGACCCTGTGCCGTAGTAAATGAATAATGTAGGGACGTGACATGCCGCGTCCGAAAAAAAATAATAGAATAGTCAAATCATGAGCGAAGCTACAGACGAGGAAAAACGAGCGCTGAACAAGATGGCGCATTGGTGCTCTATGCAGGAGCGCTGTTCGGGCGATGTGCGCGACAAACTTGCTGCTATGGAACTTAGCGCCGATGCCATAGAGCGCATCATTGAATGGCTGAAACACAACCGCTTCCTCGACGATTCGCGCTACGCTCAGTACTACGTAAAAGACAAAGCTCGTTTCAATAGTTGGGGTCCAACGAAACTACGCTATATGCTTCGCAACAAACGTGTTAGCGATGATATTATAGACGATGCACTTCAATCCATCGAGCACGACGCGTACGTAGAACAACTCGAAAAACTGCTAAAAAATAAAATTCGCCTCTCACACGCTACCGACGAGCAAAAACTCAAAGCGCAACTGCTACGCCTCGGCGCATCGCACGGATACTCCTACGACGATACTTACCGAATGATAGAAAAGCTGCTGAGAAACTGAAAATTCGTTTCTGCATCAATTACTTTTTCTCCACAAGCAGCCACATACCAACCCACTGAGTTTGCTGCGCGCGAAGTTCTGCAATGCGGTCACGAGCCGATTGCTCATCATTCAGCGAAACAACTGCCACGCGGTACATACCTTCTTCGTTTTGCATTATTGATGGCGAAAAGCCTTTATCCGCAGCATTTTTACAGAGATTTTCTGCATTCTGAACATTACGGAACGAGCCTATAATTATGTGGAAACTACCACGTTGCGCCTTTTCATAAGTAGAGACAACTTTCACTTGTTCCTCACGCATGGTGATGACTTCGGCGGCAGCTTTGAGTGCAGCTTCTTCGGCGGCAGCTATGGAATCTTGAATAGCCTTGGCACGCGCTTCGGCTTCGGCTTTCATTCGCGCCGATTCTGCTTCGGCAGCTTTCTGGGCCTTTATCTGTGCGGCCGTCGATGTGGTCTCTCTCTTTGGGGTAGTAGCTTCGGCTTTGATTTTGGGTCTCGGTTTTCTTGAGGTAGATGTGGTTGCTGGGCTATCGTCCAAACTTGACGAACCTTTTGTAGATGCACACGAAGTAGCTATCGTCAACGCAGCCACAACGCACAGAATAGTTGATATACGCATAATCTTAAGTTTTTTGACGAGCCAAAGTTAGGGACTACCTACATTTATTCTATCAACCTGACTGGGGTTTTATATTTTTCTATTTGTTCTGGCGTTGGCTGCCAATTGAGAACGCTAACTGATTTCTCCTTGCCTTCCGTCATCTTTACCAAGACGGTGTCGCCCTTATTGAGATTCTCATATATCTGACGATCTTTAGCACATTCGATTTTTATGTTATTAGTCATCATTTGACCAACTTTCAGTTTTGCATAGTAGAAACGTCTTGTTTGATTCTTTTCTCGCAAATACTCT
>JAFYCM010000051.1 GCA_017539645.1 Bacteroidales bacterium | reverse complement strand
TTATTTATAATTTTTGAGTAAGTTTCCTTGCTTGAATCAATTTATCAGAATTGACTCGGCTTCCGCCTCATTCCTTTGTGTTGCACTATCAATATCTTCAAAGATCGTTTATCTTCTTTTTTTGTCTTTCGGTATGTCATTCCCGAAAAGCGAGTGCAAATGTAGAGCCTTTTTTGTTACCCGCAATACCCTCCCCGCAAAAATTTTTACCCATTTTTGTTTGTTTGCTGTTTTTCTGATTATTACGACTATGTTAACGATGGTTAAACATAAATGCGATTCAAATTCTCCTATTTCTTCTCGATTTTGACCGCAGATTTTTTACAATCGTTAACCTATCTGCGACATATTTCTTATCACAAATGGGAGGTTCCATGCGTTGTTTGCGTAGGTTTCTTCATGAAAAATCTGACTGCATATGCATAAAAACAGATTGCGCGATGAGAATTGAGCACGATTTACGGAGGAAAATAGCGCATTCGGAAGAGAACTACCAAGCTCGTTTGCTTCGGAAAACGGAGAAAATAACTATAAGTATGATTGTGATTGGATAGGTAATAGCCAAAATAAGTAATGGAAGAGGTTTGAGTTGTGCATACAAAACTTTGCGTCCAGCATTTATCAAAATGGCTTCGGCTATGGTTTTAGCAAGAAAGATGGATAGCGCGAGGGAGAAATTACCATATATAAGTATCAATGGCCAAGAAATGTTGCCCAAAAACATGGCAAGAGCAACACGCTGAACTTGCTCGTCGGTATAGCCAGAAGATTTGCGGAACCATCGCGTGCGCTGTTTCATATATTGCCTAAAGCCGTGCGGAACAGTTGTCGCAACAAGCGCATCGGGGCTTTTTATGTAGCCTATTTTACCTCCATTCTGCTTCACCGACGCGAGCAAAAACATATCATCGCCCGACACGTAATTATTATTCTGGTTATGCTCAAGGTAAACATCGCGGCGAAAAGCCATATTAGCTCCATTGCACATTGACGCATTATCCATAAGCGCACAACCGGCGGTAGCCATCTGTATCGCATCAAATTCCAACTCCATAACATCGCCCATGAGAGAGCCGTCGGATGCCATACGTACAGGCATAATTATCATATCGCATTGGTTCGCGCATTGATACTTATCTATGGCTCTCAGCCAAGATGGCGTAACAACACAATCGGCATCAGTAGTGACCACCAAATCGGTTTGAGCCAACGACACGCCAAGACGCTGAGCGTTTTTCTTGCCTTGAGCATAAATATTATCTATAATCTGAACGCGATTAGAAGCAAACGAGCGCAAGATGGCTTCTGTGTTGTCGGTACAATGGTCGAGCACTATAATTATTTGGTCGCAATCGGTTGTGGCAGCAAGGAGCGATGGCAACAATGTGGGCACTGCAAGAGCTTCGTTGTGCATAGCTACAACAATAGTTATGGGCATAGTGCGCTCGCTTTGGATTTCGTGCATCGGCGACCTACGCCATACCATAATCCAACGGATTAGGTAGACTATATAAATAGTGATAGCTGTGCACGCAACGGCGATAATCAAGAGATTAATCATAGCTATAAGGAATAAAAAAATCGCAGCCAAATTTGATGGTTGCGATTTCTATTATTTGGCAACGAAGGCAATTATTCGCCTCCATTCGTAATCCAACTTTCGATGCGATAGTTATCGACAATATACTCTTGGCGAGCCTCAGCTTCTACGAGCGTCGAGTGTTCCTCGATAACAGCGATGAACCAATGTCCGTGCTCGTTGGTATAATCTGCTACGAAAGCATCTTTGAAGCCGCGTTCGTGAAGGTTCTCAACTTTCTTATCGGCGCTTGGGCGGTCTTTGTATGAACCTACAACAATATTATATCTACGAGAAAGAGAAGTCTTTTCTACTGGCTCTTTCACAGGCTCGGCAACAACCGTATCGGGCTGGGCAATGGGTTGCTCAACAACTTCCGTTGGTTCTGGATAGAAGTAGCGATATACCACATTATCCTTGTTCACAACAAACAGAAGCACCCACGCAAGCAACAAAAAAAGCAGCACAATAAGTACAATCCAAATCCACGTATTGCTGCGTTTCTGACCGTAGTAGTTTGTAGTATTATTTACGTATGTAGGTTTAACCTCTTCTTTCGTTTCTGCAGGTTCTGCTGCTGGAGTCGCTGGTGCAATATTCTCGTCGGCCTTATTCTCTTCAGCAGTTTCAGCGGGCTCCTCTTTAGCAGACGCCTCACTATCGGCAACAACAGCAACTTCTGGTTCGGCAGTTGCAACGGTGTCTACGGCGTTTGCATCAGCCTCGAACTTCACGATGCCCGATTCGCTCTTCTCGAAAACACCCACGCCAGCAATCGACGTACGATTTTCGGTTTCGAGTTGATTGTTGAGTTTGTTAGCAAAATCAGCTATTAGCTTCTCTGCCTCTTCGCGAGCAATCCCGCGCTTTTGCGCAACATACTCCGAAAGAATGTGGTCATCGAAATTGAGCCACTTGTTGAAAGCAATGTCAACTTTTCCCTCGGCGTTGCGCTCCATTGTAAAAGCACCAAACGCGGGCACAATCACACGCGATTCTGTGCTGATAAGCTCTTGTATATATTTGTCCATCTTTGTTTTGAATATAGATGAGATTTGATTTGCAAAATTAATAATTCCAAAAGTAAAAAAAGTACTTATATCGCACTAAGGCATGTATATATATGCAGCAAAATCATTTTATATATTGAAATATTTAGCATCTTCTGCTGCAATATAGTATCCGCAGACCGAAGATTGCGGAGTCATCGTATAGTTTTCGCTAAGTTCAATGCCCGTTTTTTCGGTCGCCGAGAGCAAATCGAAGAGTTCGCGCATGTGCACGTGGTCGGGGTCGGCAGGATAACCAATGGCAGGGCGAATACCTATATAATTACCCCGCAAAATCTCACGCGGATTGCAATTTTCGTCAGGCACATAACCCCAATATTTAGTGCGCACCTGATAATGCAGCCACTCAGAAAGTGCCTCCACAAGGCGATCGCACAATAGTTGCACGGCGATGGCTTCATAATCATTACCCTCGGCGCGAAGTTTTTCAATATACGTATGCGCACCAATGCCTGCCGTAGCAGCAAAAAGTCCAATGTGGTCGGGCTGTCCGAGAGGCGCGATGTAGTCCGAAAGGGCCGAGCAAGTTCCAGCTGAATTTTTCATCAGTTGACGCTTCATAGCAAATCGATGGCGCTCTTGGGTGCGCTGCTCATCAGTATAAATAATTACATCGTTGCCATCGCCGTTTGCTGGCACGAGCTCAACAATGGCGCGTGCTGTGGTACGTTTTTGCTCTATAATTACGTCGAGCAACTTGTGCGCATTTACGATTGTCTTGACAGCCTCCTCAGCCTTTTCGCGATTATCTCCTACGTACGATTCGAGCCATTTTTTGCCATCGGCTTCGGTCGTAACTTGCTCAACACCAGCGAAATCGCCAGTAACTTTCCAAGCCAATAGGTACATACGCCAATTGATAAATGGCGCAAGTTGGCGCAAATCGATATTGTCGAGGAATATTGGCGTAGAATATTGCGGCATCGGTGGCAAATTTTTCTGCCAATCGAGCTGCGTGCGCAGAGACAACGCCTCATCTTCTGTAAGTTTTTGCGATTGCTTAGCATCGCTCTCGTCTCGGAGTTGCTGTTGGCGCGCCTTCAGCTTTTGAATAAACTCCTCATCACCATTTATCAACGATTGTGCAACATAGGCATTTTGCGATGCATCTTTTACGTAAGCTACCACACCACTATAGCAAGGTGCAATCTTGACAGCTGTGTGTATCTCACTCGTAGTGGCGCCACCAATCATCACAGGAACCTTAAGCCCTGCAGCCTCGAGAGCTTTTACAACAGAAATCATCTCGTCGAGCGATGGAGTGATGAGTCCGCTCAAACCAATAGCGTCAACTTTATGCTCGATGGCCTTCTGAACTATCGTTTCTGTTGGCACCATAACTCCGAGGTCGACAATGTCGAAATTGTTGCACGCCATAACTACGCAAACTATGTTCTTACCTATGTCGTGCACATCGCCTTTTACCGTAGCCATAAGTATGCGCCCTGCCGAAGTGCCACTCTTGCCAGCCGCCTTCTTCTGCTCTTGAATTACAGGTTGCAATATTTCCACAGCACGCTTCATAACACGCGCAGTTTTTACCACTTGTGGCAAGAACATCTTTCCTGCGCCGAAGAGCTCGCCGACGTAGTTCATGCCGTTCATCAGCGGTTTTTCTATAATATCTATAGCTACTGGATATTTTTGCATAGCCTCCTGCAAATCGGCTTCAAGATATTCGGTGATACCCTTTGCAAGCGAATGTTGCAGACGTTCATCTATAGGCAACTTGCGCCACTCGTCTACAACGACGACCTTCTCGCCTTTTGCGCGGTTTTTCACCTCCTCGGCGTAGTCTACAAGCTGCTCTGTAGCGTCGGGACGCCGGCAGAATATTACATCTTCAACCTTCTCGCGCAAGGTTGGTTCAATCTCGTCATAAATAAGCATTGCCGCAGGATTGACAATGCCCATATCCATACCTTCGGCTACCGCATAATGCAAGAAAACGCTGTGCATTGCCTCGCGAACGGGAGTGTTACCTCTGAACGAGAACGACAAATTGCTCACACCGCCCGAAATCTTTGCGTATGGGAGGTTTGCCTTTATCCATTTTACGGTTTCTATGAAATCTATTGCATACCTATTATGCTGCTCAATGCCAGTTGCAATAGCCAAAACGTTTGGGTCGAATATTATATCGGCGGGATTGAACCCGACTTTTTCGGTTAAGAGTTTATATGCACGCGAACAAATTTCTATTCGGCGTTCATACGTATCGGCTTGTCCCTTCTCGTCGAACGCCATGACGACGGTGGCTGCACCATATTTCTTTATCTCGCGAGCATGACTCAAAAACTTCTCCTCGCCCTCCTTCAAACTTATGGAGTTGACTATGGCTTTACCTTGCAAGCATTTGAGACCGGCAATAATTACATTCCACTTCGACGAGTCTATCATCACCGGCAATCGGGCAACATCAGGTTCTGCGGCCATAAGATTTAGGAAAGTCACCATCTCGGCTTCAGCATCGAGCATTGCATCATCCATATTTACGTCGATGACGTCTGCCCCAGCCTCTACTTCGGCGCGCGCAATGTCGAGCGCTTCGTCGTATTTCTTTTCTGATATTAAGCGGACAAACTTACGCGAACCAGCCACATTCGTTCGCTCGCCTATTTTATAGAACGGCTTCTGCTTTTTACTCACCTCCAACGCATCAAGACCGCTCAAATCCATCGACGGCTCAAGGTTTATGGGCTTACGAACTTGCGCTTTGTCTATTATTTTTGACATCGCCCTGATGTGGTCGGGCGTAGTACCACAGCATCCGCCAATAATATTTACAAGTCCTTGATCGAGAAAATCCTTCACCTGACTAGCCATAATATCTGGCGTCTGGTCGTATGCTCCGAACTGATTTGGCAAGCCTGCATTTGGATATGCACTAACGAAAAACTTCGACTTCCGTCCGAGCGCCTTCAAATATGGCATCATATCGTGCGCACCAAACGAGCAGTTGAGACCTACAGACAATAATTCTACGTGGCTAACAGAATTTAGAAACGCCTCCATCGTCTGACCTGCGAGTGTGCGACCACTCTTGTCGGCAACCGTAGCCGACATCATCACTGGAAAACTCTGTATGCCTCTACTCTCAACCTCTTTCTCCACTGCAAACAAGGCTGCTTTGGCGTTGAGCGTATCGAAAATCGTCTCTATCAATATAATATCTGCACCACCATCGAGCATTCCTCGTACTTGCTCGGTATAGGCTGCCACCAAATCGTCGAAGGTTATTGCTCTGAATCCCGGATTATTTACGTCGGGCGACATAGAAGCCGTCTTGTTCGTCGGACCTATTGAGCCAGCTACAAATCGCGGCTTTGCTTCTGTAGAATATTCTGCTGCAACGCTCTTTGCCAACTTCACGGCAGCGCAGTTCATCTCGTATACGTACGACTCAAGACCATAGTCGGCTTGCGAAATGCTTGTGGAGTTAAACGTGTTGGTCTCTATAATATCCGCACCAGCATCTAAGTATTGCTTATGTATGTCGGCAATAACATCGGGGCGAGTGATGCACAAAACGTCATTATCGCCCTTCAACTGATTCGGATGATTTTTGAAGCGCTCACCACGAAAATCTTCCTCCGTCAAACCAACTTTTTGTATGAGACTTCCCATTGCACCATCGAGAAGCAAAACCCGATGCTTCAATATCTCACGTATATCTGGATTTTCCATCTGCATTCTATTATGATTTGCGAAGTTAGCCGAATGTCGATTATAGCAGCTCTCTGAAAACAAAAAAGGCGCGGACTCTATCACGAATCCACGCCATATTCAATAAATATGTATTTATCAGAAATTGAAGTTGACACCTACAGTGTAGATACCACCTATCTTATCGCAGAAAACCACCTCTTGCTTGCAGTTGTTGAGGATATTGTTGCCGTTGAAGAATACCTCAAGTTGTTCTGCAGGTTTGTAGCCTACTTTCAAGTTTACGTTGAAACGTGGGCTGAGGACTTGTGTACCATATGCAGTCAGATATTCGCGCTCGCCCATAAAGTTTGCGTATGCTGAAATATTCAATTGGCTTATAGGCTTAGCAATGACACCGACCATACCATAAACACTTGGAGTTGCCTTGTGCTTATGACCATTAGTGGTTTGCGGATTCAAGATCTCATAAATCTGCTTATCAAGCTTTTTGCTGGTATCGAGTTTTTTCGTATCCATAGCACCTACGATGATGCGATCTTCGGTAACAGTGATTGTTCCATCGTTTGCGAAATTTTGGAACATCTCCAATGCTCTCGCTCTACGATTTTCATCACCTTCTTCTTTATTTACAGCTTCCAATACTGTTGCGGTTGTCGTAAGTGCTGTTGTTAGAGATGCCTCTATCAATTTTTTGAACACTGCATTTTGATCATACGAATAGTAGTTGTCAATCTTCGTCTGCTGAGCGTTCATATTGAACTTAGCGATGAGTTTTGGCGAAATAATCCAATCCACATTCACGCCAGCACCAATCTGCTTAACCTCGTATGGGAAGTTACCTGCTTGAACAGTACCTTTTGTTTGAATGGTCTGCAAAACAACCATTGAATTTCTTGCATCAACAGACGCTAATGCTGCCTGACGGCCAAACGAAACATCAACGTTACGAGCCATCATACCAGTGTAATCTTTGCTAAGCGAATAGAAAACTTCCGCATCGATAAGCAAGTTTTGTGTTGGTTGTATACGATAGCCCAACTCAACATTGTCTGCATGCATAAGGTTTGCATCTTCGTTTACGAGGAAGTCTATTTCGTTAGGCGCACCCATACCATTGCTTCTGAGCCATTTGTAGTTTGCACAAGCGTTAACCAACGCTGCCGAACGCATTGCACGACCATAAGATGCACGAACGAAGTTCTTCTCGTTAATCTTATAGCTCAATGCTGCTTGGTATGAGGTGTTCCACTTGTCTGGGATGTTAGTCTTATCGGAACGGACACCGAAGATTGCGCGGAAATCACCAATCTTATAGTCGAGGCGCAAAGCAGGAGCAATGCTTGTCATCTTGGCATTACCATCGAAGAAGCCAGGCATCTTAACATCGCCTTCGCCGTAATCGAAGTAGTCGTTTTTATCTGAAGAGTAGATATATTGGTAGTTAATACCCGGACGAATAGCAAGTGTACCCCAAGTATCTGCGTCACCAAGGTTGATGTCGTATTCTGCCGTACCGAAGAGTTTATGTGTAAAGATACGGAAGCCTGGACGGCCATAAGAGTATGTACCAGATTCGCCTGCGTAGTTTATAAGCAAATGCAAATCTTTTATCGAAGCATCAATATTGGTATAACCAGTCTTATAGATACGCTCATTCATAGAATACGGGTTCTCGATAAGCGCATTGGTATTTACAAAATTCTGCGAATAACCTCCTGTCAAGTCTATGCGGACATCAGCGGCTGGCGTAATGGCGAAGTAACCATTCGCACCCATGCTCTTGCGCGCAAGCCAAGGGTCTTTGAGCACTTTGCTTGCATCGCGATACTCAATAGGTGTAGTGTAATACAAGCTATAAATAGGTGGGTTAGCCACCTGTGCTGGAGTGATTGCACCACTCATTTGCTGTACTGCATAGGTAACTGCAGCAATTTGTGCCTCTTGCTCTGATTGTCCTGCTTTTATTGCTGCTTCATATGCGCCAGCGTACAATTGCTGAACGCGAGCAAACACAGCCGTCATCGAGAGATTGCTGCTAACCTCACGCAAATATTTGAATTGGTCAACCGAAAGTTCATCGTTTGCAGAAACAGGCTTCAAAGTACCATTTGCCACATACGTTTGAACGTCATTAGCACTAATTGGCGTTGTCCAATCAATCGATTCTGCTTCATCGAGGTAGAGCGTAGAACCAGACAACACGCGGTACTTATTGGTTGGGCGCTCACGATATTGCATATTGAGCGAAACGCCAGCAGCCACCTTGTCGGAGAATTTCCAACGGAAAGCCACATCGCCAATGTTAGTGCCTTGTGAACCCATCTGGAACGAACCAGCTACGTTGTTGTCAACTTGGTCGGGCTTGCGAGTAATAATATTTACAACGCCATTAACCGCATTAGCACCATAGAGTGCCGATGCAGCACCACGCACAACTTCGATGCGTTCTACATCTTCTATAGAAATAGGTAAATGCTCTGCATTGAAAGTACCAATACCATAATCGTGAAGGCTTCTGCCATCAACCATAAGCAAGGTATTGTTGTTTTCGGTATAGAGCAACATGTTGTTGTCTGGGATATTGTTCAAACCGCGCATCTGCACATCGTAAACACCATTGGTTTTTTGTTGAACAATCATACCAGGAATAAGACGAAAAGCCTCTTCAATAGTAGAGCATCCCCAAGTGCGCAACTCGTCATGAGTTATAACGGTTGTACCAAGTGGAGAGGTAAAACTGCTCTCTTCTTTTTTAGAAGCGGAGCTCACATTCTTATTCATAATCAGCGCGAAGAGCTCATCGACACTTGAGACACCAAGTGTTTCGACAGCTTGCATCAAATCTTCAAGAGGGAGTTCAGATAATTGTTCGATAGACATCGACAATATCTCATCTTTAGTGTAAGACTTCTCTTGAGCCGCAACAGACACACATAGGGCTGCGGCCAACAATAATACAATAATTTTCAAGGTTCTTTTAGTATAAGTAAACAATAAGGGAATTTCCCACGAGCTAATTCTAAACGCATTCGCTATTCTCGCGTGAATAGCGAATACTTAGTCTACTGCCGTTCCAAGCTGAAGGAGTTTTTGCGAAACTTTGAGACCTTTTTTACTGATGTTTCCGTTAGAAATCTCAAAATTCAACTTACCTCCTTTGGCAACAAAAGATATTCCAGCACCGCTGGCACACAGACCGCTCTTTCCGGTCACGATCAACGACGGATTACCCTCTTGCGCAGAAACGAGTTTAGAAACAAGGTTCGATTTCGATTCCCCGAGATAAATAATATCACTTTTTGCTATGCCCGTCGCAGCTGCAGAGCTCTTTACTACTACGCTACGTGAGCCAACTTTTTGTGTTTTTGCAAGACCCATCAGCTGACTTTCTACTTCGCTATCACCAATGACGGTAATGACAAGATCTCTACTCTCATCTCCAGCTGGCCAACCGATATTCTTTGCAAAATTATAAATGAACAAAGCTTGGAACTTTGCCATGCCTTGCGCACTTGCCGACAACGCAAATAGCGTTACCAGACATACCAATAAGAATTTCTTAGTGTTTAACATACAATGTGCTTTTAGTGTTCTCTAAATGTGCTTTAGCAGCAAAAGTATTTTTTTTATAACTCTTTGAGGTTATTTGTGTTGTTTTTTTGACAAACAGCCACTTTTCGTTGACCAACAACAATCGTTCCCAAATGATTAAGATTTGTAAATAAAAATAAAAAAAAGCCACCGACTATTCATCGATGGCTTTTGTGGGCCCACTTGGGCTTGAACCAAGGACCCCTTGATTATGAGTCAAGTGCTGCTAACCAACTGAGCTATAGGCCCCACTTACATGAAGTGTTATACTTATTCGCTAAATGCGTTTGCATTCCCTCGAAAAGCGTCGCAAAGATAGTGATTATATTCAAAAACCAAACTTTTCGATGATAATTTTGTTTTGCGGTTCCTCTACACTTTTTCTCGCATGGAGAACACAAATGACACAGATTTATAAGGATATGTCGTTGGCGGGAATTAGCAATCCGTTTGAACAAATTTGTATTGTAGAGACGTTGCGCGCAACGTCTCTACATGAAAATCATTGATTTATTGAACATTGTAGTGACGCCATAATGTGACGTCTCTACGTGCAAACAAGCCTTTCGAAGCCGTTCGAGGGCTGTCCGCCATTGTCGTATTCCGTTGGGCGTAGCGTTTCGCTACGTCGAACTATGGGTCGTGCCATTTATATGCGACGTAGAAGACGCCGGACGGATGCACAAATTTATCATCAGTATGCGAAAAGCTTATCATCATGATAAAACGTCCTCAAAAATGTGATTAGACGTTTGCTTTCCTCAGATTGTATTCTAATAGAGTACTCCGATTTGTTGTCCAAATTATGAATGTGAATGCATTTTTCGCCTCTACAAATCACAATATTATCCATTGATTCATCATCGTATCTCTTTATTTTACAACATATTAAACCCTCGCCATATTTCCCATATCTAAATGTGGTTCTTGTAGCCTTTTTTATGGCTTCTACAACAATATTCATTTCACATTTATTCAAATGGTATAAATCCAAACTATCTATTTTAGTCAACTGATTGTATAGACTAGCAAATGTATTACCGCTTGATGTCCGAGTTTGGCATATATATATGTCAGAAACATTGTCCATATTTGGGACGTAGCCAATTGATGAACAACTAACAAATACTAATAATAATCCTAACCTAATTAATCTCTTCATTGTTGTAAATAATAACATAATAAACTTGGTCTAATACCTATTGAACGCAAATACATTTGAGCATGAAGTAAGTATGGATGTATACCGATATTGAGTACTCCGTTCGAGGGGATTTGCAATCCCCGAGCATTGGTTTGCGGATTGCAAATCCACTATTCACAGACGGCGGACTACAAATCCGCCTGAACTGAGAGCTATATCGTTGATATTCTTATAGTAAAACATCTCACCTAATTTTTACAAGGCAGAGCCAATGCCGAGCGCGGGTTTGACTTTGCACATAAGCTATCTAATATCTCAATTCTTCTATCATTTGACACTTCAAGAAAATCATCAGAGAAGCATTTGAAATACGAGTCGACATTTTTCGCTTTATGCAACTGAGAACTTGTCATCCAATGTTTTTTTGTATTTATCAAGTTGGCTGTATCAAATGGTTCTTTATAGCGTAAGGAACAGTGTGCTTTATTGTTTCTTATATCAATGCTATATGAATATCCTATCAATTGATA
>JAFYCM010000050.1 GCA_017539645.1 Bacteroidales bacterium | reverse complement strand
GATCCACCTCTTCCCATCCCGAACAGAGAAGTTAAGCCCGCAAGCGCCGATGGTACTGCACTACAATGTGGGAGAGTAGGTTGCCGCCACTTGATTTAGAATCCTCTTAAGCTGAATGGCTTGAGAGGATTTTTTGTTTGTGCATAATACGTCTCATATCGCACAGATGACACAGAGGACACAGATTTTATAAGGATTATCAAGATTTATAATCTGCGCAAAGCTGTTCAAATCGGCGTTAATCTGTGTGCAAATAATATTATTATAATTGGCTTCGACAAGCTCATCCAGCGGTTTCGACAGACACCTCTTGAGGTAATATATAATCCGAGGCTAAAGGAATAGCGGATTATGAATCCACTTGAATATTGTGCATCTTTTGTTGTTTCTCCATATTTATATAATGTAAAAAAGCGTTAATTTCGTACGTATAAATATGTATTTGAACTCCTTTTATGGACAACAGAAGTCTTAGTTACCTCACTCAACGGAAAGTGATAGGTTTCCTCGGTATTTTTTTGCCGCTTTTATCAGTATTGTCTTCATATCCAGCGCATTGGTTTGATGGCTGGTGGTATAGCATATCAATAACATATTATCAGTCGCCCGTTATGGCAATTGTGTTGGGCGTTGTGTCGTTGTTTTTGTTTACATACAAGGGCTACGATATGGCCGACAAAATTATCAATCGTGTGTCGGCAGCAGCGGCGTTGGCTGTGGTGGTGTTTCCATGTTACCCGACGTTCAACGATAGCCCATCAACATTTGTATTGATTTATGAGAAAGTGGGCATTTTTCAGCTTGAACCTTATAACAGTGAGGTGTTTCATACCATAGCGGCGAGTGCGTTGTTTTTGTCGTTTGCGCTGAACTTGATAATAAATTTTGCCAAGTGCAACTCGAAGGTTCAGAAGATGTATTATCGAATTTCTGGTGCGTTGATAATTCTGTTATTGATAGGAATAATAGTACTAAATATATATGCGCCGCAATATGTCATATTCGATGAGTTCGGTATCTTATTTTTGTTTGGTTTAGCGTGGCTCGTGAAAGGTAAAACGTTTCAAAATGAGACGTCAAAAAGTGTTACGCGATAATGATTCATTGTTGGCGCTATCTCACTAAAATGGGCGCTTAGTAGTTGGCTGCTCATACTATTTATACAAAAATTTATATTTGCCTATGTGTGCCCCAAAGTAATGGTTCAGTGGGCTCGCAATAACAATAAAAACCAAAAATATGTCACAAAGATTTATTCTAAATGAAGTTTCGTATTTCGGCGCAGGTTGCCGTAAAGAACTCCCCGGTGCGCTTCGTCGCCTAAACCTTCACAAAGCTCTCGTTTGCTCTGATAAGGGTCTTATAAAAGTTGGAACTACCAAGATGGTTACCGATGTACTCGATGAAGCTAAGATTTCGTACGAGATTTATAGCGAGATAAAGCCTAACCCAACCGTAACCAACGTGAAACAAGGTGTTGAAGCGTTCAAAAAATCTGGCGCAGATTGCATTATAGCTATTGGTGGTGGTTCGTCGATGGATACCGCTAAAGGTATTGGCATAGTATGCAATAACCCAGAATTTGCTGACGTTGTTTCGCTCGAGGGTTGCGCTGATACCAAGAATAAATCAGTGCCTATCATAGCATTGCCAACTACTGCTGGCACAGGCGCCGAGGTGACTATCAACTATGTAATTATCGACGAAGAGAAACAGAAAAAAATGGTTTGTGTCGATCCTAACGACATCCCTTGTGTTGCTATTGTCGACCCAGAACTTATGTATTCGTTGCCAAAGAGCTTGACCGCAGCCACGGGTATGGATGCTCTCACTCATGCCATCGAAGGCTACATTACTAAAGGCGCTTGGGTGATGAGCGATATGTATGAACTTCAGGCTATAAAGATGATTGCGGAGAACTTGCCTACCGCAGTTTTTGAACCTAAGAATCCTGTAGGTCGTGAAGGTATGGCGTTGGCTCAATACATAGCTGCGCAAGCGTTCTCGAATGTAGGACTTGGTCTTGTTCATGGCATGGCTCACCCAATGGGCAGCTTGTTCGATATTCCTCACGGCGTGGCAAACGCATTGTTGTTGCCTACCATCATGGAATTCAACATGCCATGCTGCATCGAGAAATTTGGCGTAATTGCTCGTACGATGGGCGTAGATACTACTAGTATGACTAAAGAGCAAGCTGCTCAGGCTGCATGTGACGCCGTTCGTGCACTCTCTGTTAAGGTAGAGATTCCACAACATCTGTCGGAAATTGGCATCAAAGAGAGCGATATTGATGCTCTTGCGGCTCAGGCTATTGCCGATGTATGTACGCCAGGCAATCCACGCGAGGTTACGATAGAAGATATTAAGGCTTTGTATAAGAAAGTGCTCTAATATTCGTATTTTTGTAGCCGCAAAAGAGACGTTACTCTAATTTTATAATACGTACAGAGAATTGCCGCAGATAGTCGTGTAGATTATCTGCGGCAATAGTTTTATGTAATTATGAGATATGAATTTCTAATTACAAGCCTCTAATTATGTTGTGTTACTTGTAATTCGTAATTATTTACTTTCGCCGTCTCTTATGATCGCCAGTTCCGAGTTGATTTCCTCGACCAATGTCAATGTGCTGTCGTCGGCAAAGACGGAGTTCAAGCCTTGTTCCTCTTGTGCTGGGTCGCCGGTGTAAGGGTCGCCAAGTTCCCAAAAGGTGTGCTGCGGTTTAGCTTCGCCACCCCAAGCCCAGAAGTTGCAACCTGCGAAATGTCCGCCGCGACGCGCTTGCAACAGTATGATGTTGAATATGTTGCGGTAATATTCATCGCGCAAGTTGGTCGAACTTGTTAGCGAGAATTGAAAACTGTCTCGCGGAAATCCGAATTCTTCGAGCACCAATGGCTTGTTGTATTTATCGGCTATCACAAGGTGGTCATCTATATACATAGCCGTGTTGGCTTTAGAACGTTGGAGATGGCTCTCAAGGCTGTCGCTCTTTGCCCAACCCCAGTTGTAAGGCCAAATATGTATGTTTAGGTAGTCGATGTTTGGGTCGGCGCTGAGGCGGTCGTAAAGCGTGATGTCATCTTCGCAGCCAAAAATTCCTTCGCTACCAATGGAAATGAGGTGGTTGGTGTCGAGTTCGGCGATGAGTTTAGCTGTATGCGAAATCCACTCTACAAACGCATCTTTATTGTTATCGTCGAAGCAGCGCGGTTCATTGCCAATCTGCCACGACATGATTGCTGGGTCTTCCGTGTATGGCCTGTTTGTATATCTATTTGTTCGACTGAGTATGTAACGTATGTGATTGTCGAACAGTAGTTTAGCGCTGTCTGATTTCATGTATTGTTTTACATATCTCATATATGTAGGCCAACCATCAACGCTTGGAATAGGTGCCTTGCCGTAGCCTGCCCATTGTAGATATACCGAATATCCGCCACTCCATTCCCAAGAGTTATTTAGATATAGAACGGCTTTCATATCTCGTTTGTCGAGTTCGTAAAGAAGATAGTCGAGGCCGTCGAGAAGCGTGTCGTTATACACGCCAGGTTCGTATTGAAGGGTAGGGCGTATGCGCGAGGGAAGTCCCACTTCGCCGTCACCGCCTACGAGTATGCGAAGATTATCGATGCCTACTTTTTGCATCAAATCGAGTTCATTGTTTAGTCGATTGCGATCGCCACCTTCACCTTGCGATGCCAAGATTGCCCCATACCAGAAATTTGTGCCTACGTAGTAGTAATATTTGCCATCTTTCAGCAAGTGGCCACTGTTGTCTACGCCTACGTAGATGCTGTTCTTTTGTGTGTTGTAATTTATTGTCTGACAAGCTATTAGTATGCATATAGCAAGCAAACTCAGCGTAGTAAAGACCTTCATAACTGCAAATCTTTATGAATAAATGTTAATAATTGCAAATATATACATAAAACAACTAAAGCACCAAATAGAATATAAACTATTGGCTTTTAGATTGTTTGTGCATAGCAATTTAATCGTCGCCCTCTTCCAAAAATTGCTTGAGCGCGGCTAAATACGTATCGCGCCAGCCTTCTGTGAGGTCGTCGAAATCTTCGTCGGGAATGTTGGTTTGCTCCACGTCTAATGTCGATTTTTCGGCACCATTGGCAAAAATCTTCATCGTGACTATCGATTTTTCGGTCTGTTCGCCGAAATACCACTCTTGTTTTACTAATCTGTTTGGCTCGAACTCCAAGTTTTGCCCGCAGATGTCGCCTTCCCAAAGCTCAAATTCGCTGCCTACTTCGGTAGACATCTTGGCGGGATAGCCAGTCCAAAGTTCCAGCGCGAAAGGGTTGGTGAGTGCAGAGTATACGTCTTCTGCCGATGCACCTAATTTTATGCGGGTCTTGAATGTTTTAGGCATTTTTATTTTGTTTTTGTTGCGCAAAGGTAGTGCATATCGGCATTGAAAACAGATGAACTTGGGATATTGATGAATATTGATTTGCTTACAAATGGCGGTTCAGTTGAATGGCGTAGTAGCACATTATCATTGAAGGGTAGAAAACTCATTGAAACACGGGAAGACGATTCCCCAGAAACGTATACGTATACTAAAATCAGTGATACGCTCGATATGCCAGATTTTGAAGACGAGAAATAAGTAGAACTATAACAAACATCATCATAAGGCTTCCCAAGGAACGTTGGGTGGCCTTTTTTATTTGGTGCGGGAAGAATAATTGCCTTCACAATTTCACGCAAATCAGTGTTATCTTGTGTCATCTGTGCGAGAAATACCCACGTACTCATAAAATGACATTTTCAAATTTTCAATTCTTAATTGAATTGATATGTATTAATATTGCAAAGTAATAATTTGAAACATCATTAGGCTCTGCAGAACGGAAATGAAAGAAGAAAAGGCGAATGACTTATTTAGTACTAAAGTTGGTGCAATAGCAGCTGCGGCTGGTTCGGCTGTTGGTTTAGGAAATATTTGGCGCTTCCCCTATGTGCTTGGAGAAAATGGCGGTGCAGCATTCCTTGTAGTCTATATTATTTCTACAATTCTTATTGCTATCCCCGTGCTTTTGACGGAGTTTGTCATCGGACGCAAAACCAATTTGCCTGTCAGTGGCGCGTATAACTCGTTGGCGCCCAATAAATGGTGGAATCAAATTGGCATCATCGGTGTGCTTTGCGCGTTCATCATATTGTCGTTCTACAACGTCGTGGCAGGTTGGACGATGTGCTACACCGTTCGCTCGGCCACTGGTGCGTTGCAAGGTTTGTCCGAAGATGCTATACAGCAAGCGTTTGTGTCGCTTTCGGAGAGCCCGTGGGAATGTCTTATTTGGATGGTTGTTACAATCGTAGCGAGTGCATTTATCGTATCGCGCGGAGTGAAACGTGGCATCGAATGGTCGAGTCGCATACTTATGCCTCTTCTGCTACTACTCATAATAGTGGTATGTGTTCGTTCCCTCACTCTCGATGGCGCGTTGCAAGGCGTGCAATTCTTGCTTAGCCCCGATTTTTCTAAAATCACACCTCAGTCGATATTCGAAGCTCTCGGGCAGTCTTTCTTCTCGTTAAGTATAGGTATGGGCACTATGACGACCTACGGAGCATACATAAGTAAGAAGCAAAATCTTACTTCGTGTGCATTCAGCGTGGCGTTTGTCGATTTTGTAATAGCTTTTCTTGCTGCACTTATGATCATGCCTTGTGCCTTTGCCTGTGGCATCAATCCGGGAAGCGGTCCAGGTTTGGTTTTCGTTACATTGCCCAATATTTTCAATGCCATAATGTTTGGTCAGGCAATATCGTTCGTGTTCTTTTTGCTTCTTTTCATTGCGGCACTCACCTCGTCGGTGTCGTTGTTGGAAGTTATTGTGGCCTATTTTATGAACGAGCACTCATTCTCTCGTCGGAAAGCGACTGTAGTGTCTGCTATATTAATAGGTATATTCGGTACGCTATGTGCATTTTCTAAAACGCTTTTCGGCTTGTTCGACAACTTCTCTGCCAACGTGATGTTGCCTCTTGGCGCACTATTCATAATTCTATTCGCGCCTATAATATTAGGTAGAACCGGTATGCGCAACGAACTTGAAGCGCATGGCGGCAAATGCAAGCTGTTTGGCCTCTATTATGCGCTTGTCCGCTATGTGGTGCCTATCGCCATCGTAATTATATTCGTGAACTGCATCATGTCGTGGATGGGTGTTAAGATTTTTGCATAGTATCCTAAATTCGTACCTCGTAACTCGTAATTATTATGTGGCGTCAATATTTCACATTTACATATCGCGAAATATACGGCTACTTATCGGTACTAATATTTATGGTATTGATGCTCTTGGCAGTGAAATGCGGTCGAGTATTTGAGCGTGCGCCAGAGCCCATCGTCGTCGTGTCCGACACAACGCAAACGCACATCGATCTCCGTTCGCTCGATACGCTACATATAAATACTGCTAATGCCACGCAGTTGAAGCGCTTTGGCTTCCGCAGTTTCGAGATTGTAAATATTATGCGCTACCGTGATATGGGTGGCTATTTTGCCGACATTGCCGACGTGCGCGCTATTTATGGCATCGACACCGTTCTGCTCGACGCTAAGAAAACTCTCATTGCCTACGACGATGTTGTTATTGAAAATACGCGTCGGTTCTATTCAAAATCATATTCGCCGCGTAAGAGCTACTATTCCGCTAATCGTACATATAATAAGGATAAGCGTAAGTATAATTATGGCGACAAACATAGCAAAGCCGAGCATCGAAAGACAACCAAGCGCGTCTCTCTCTATTATGCCGAGCCTGATAGTTTGGTGAAATATGGCGTGCCCAATTTCGTTATAGATACGTTGTTGACCTTCCGTGAGCGATATATTATAAAAGGTACAACCACCGTAGATTCACTTTCGCTATGCTCGGCGGAGAATGTTGGTGAGTTCTTGCGGCAGTTTGTAACTAAAGCAAAGGAAAAACGCAAAACTTACGCTGAGAAGCCTAAACTCGAACTCAATACTGCCACCATCGAACAACTCGAGGCACTAAAATATTTAGGTATGCGCACTGCTGGACAAATATTTAATTATCGTCAGCGGTTGGGCGGATTCTACGATTTATCGCAACTCCACGACCTGAAAAATAAGTATATCGACGAGAAGTTCGATGTTATCGCTGCGCAACTAACCATCGACACTACCAAGATTAAGCGCGTAAACCTCAATAGTAAAAAGGAGATCGAGCGGCTCAAGAAGCATCCGTACGTGAATAGCGCGCTCTTCATAAATAGGGTGTCGCGCAAGGCTGGCTCTATTGACGAAAGCTACTTCTACGAACATCTACAAGGCTTGAAGAATGTGGACTCGCGGATAGTGTACTACATAAAATTTGAGTAAATACATTTTTTATGTTGGTCGTAACAAAAAAAATAGGTTACTTTGCGCCGCTTTTCAAAAATGAGATAACTATTTCGAAATAACTAAAATAAAATCATGATTGTAGTACCTATCAAAGAAGGCGAAAACATCGAAAGAGCCTTGAAGAAATTCAAAAGAAAATTCGAGAAAACTGGCGTTATGCGTGAATTGAGAGATCGTCAAGCATATACGAAAGAATCTGTTATTCGTCGCGATAAAATGGCTAAAGCTATTTATGTGCAGCAGATGCACAGAGACGAAGAATAAGTCTTATTCTTAGCGAATGAATAAAATCGGCTCCTTACGCGTAGGGGTCGATTTTTTTTATTTGTACATTTGACTAAAAACGCGTCGCTGTGGACTATTGTCATCAGTTCCTAAAATATATGCAGTATGAAAAACGCTGCTCGCCGCTCACCATTGTGGCGTACGAGGGCGACTTGAACCTCTTCACTCATTATATGAGTGAGCAGGGCCTCGACGACGTTACAGAAGTGAAGGGCAAATTCATCCGTCGTTGGATTATGCATCTGCTCTCGTCGGGCATGTTGGCTCGCAGCGTAAATAGAAAAATAGCCACACTCAAGAGTTTTTATAAATACCTATGTAAAAAGGAGATTATTGAGCAGAATCCTTCGCAGCTTGTAGGTAGTGTGAAGACTCCGAAACTATTGCCCTATTTCTTGACCACGCCTATGATGAAAGATTTGCTCGAGGTGGGCGATTATGAAGATACGTATGAAGGCGTGCGCGACCGGACCATAATTCAACTTTTTTATCTTACTGGCATGCGACTTTCAGAGCTTGTAAATCTCACTGATAGTCAGATTGATTTGGGCTCTGGAACTATTGTGGTGAATGGTAAAAGGTCAAAACAACGAATAATTCCTGTGACAAAACTTTTGAATTCGATACTTTATGACTATCTTCAACGTAGAAATTCAGAATTCGATATGGCGGTTGGGAATAATCCGTTCTTCCTTACTAAAAAAGGTGAGCCGGTCTATCCTAAATTGGTCTATCGGGTAGTACATAAACACATTGAATACATATCAAAGATAAAGAAGAAAAGTCCACACGTTCTGCGACATACATTTGCAACAGCATTGCTCAATAACGGCGCCGACATAATGGCAATAAAAGAACTACTCGGGCACTCGAGCTTAGCTGCTACACAGATATATGTACACAACGATTTTGAACAACTTAACACTATATATAAACAAGCTCATCCGTGGGCTTCTAAAAAGGAGGATTAATTATGAAACTCAACATTCAATCGTTGCATTTCGATGCATCTGAACAACTCAAAGAATTCGCTCAAAGAAAAGTTGAAAAGTTGGAGCACTTTTTCGATGGTATCATTTCGGCAGAAGTTGTTTTTAGCCTCGATAAAGCTGAGAATACCGAGAATAAGGTAACCAAAGTTTCGTTGCAAGTTCCAGGCGATGTCCTCGTTTGTGAAAAACAATGTAAAACATTTGAAGAGGGTATTGACCTCGATTGCGACGCACTTCGCAAACAACTTGAAAAGTATAAAGACAAAAAATAGTATAAGTTAACAAGAGAACGAAGTCTCGATTTTGCACCAAAGCAAGTCGGGACTTCGTTTTGCTATGAGTATGTGTGTGTTCGGTGTGGAGCGAGTTATAAGATTTTTTTGCTAATTATTTATTTGCGCAATTTGCTTTGTGTTGTAAAAGCTATACCTTTGTGACCGAAATTTTTGCGGGTGGACCATTGTGTCCGTTTGTAAAAAGAGTAAGATAATTATTAACATTTCTAATATCTAATTGTCAAATAATTCGAATTATGGCTAAGGAAACATTCCAAAGAACCAAGCCGCACGTGAACATTGGTACTATCGGTCACGTGGATCATGGTAAAACTACTTTGACGGCAGCTATTACTACCGTTCTTGCTAAAAAAGGTCTTGCTGAACAGAAGGCTTTCGACTCTATTGATAATGCTCCTGAGGAAAAAGAGCGTGGTATTACCATTAATACTGCACACGTAGAGTATGAGACTGAAAAACGTCACTATGCTCACGTTGACTGCCCGGGCCACGCCGACTATGTAAAGAACATGGTTACTGGTGCTGCTCAGATGGATGGTGCAATCCTCGTTTGTGCTGCAACTGACGGTCCTATGCCTCAAACTCGCGAGCACATTCTTCTCGCTCGTCAGGTAAACGTTCCACGTATCGTTGTTTTCATGAACAAAGTTGATATGGTTGACGATCCTGAGCTTCTCGACCTCGTTGAGATGGAGCTTCGTGAACTTCTTACTTTCTATGAATTCGATGGTGATAACTCTCCAGTTATTCGCGGTTCTGCACTTGGCGCACTTAACGGCGAGCCACAGTGGGAAGAGAAAGTAATGGAACTTATGAACGCTGTTGACGAGTGGATTCCACTTCCTCCTCGTGAGACTGATAAGCCATTCCTTATGCCTGTTGAGGACGTATTCACCATCACTGGTCGTGGTACTGTTGCAACTGGTCGTATCGAGACTGGTGTTGTTAAGGTTAACGACGAACTCCAGATCGTAGGTCTTGGCGCTGATGGTAAGAAGACTGTATGTACTGGTGTTGAGATGTTCCGTAAGATCCTTAACGAAGGTGAAGCTGGTGATAACGTAGGTCTTCTTCTCCGTGGTGTTGAGAAATCAGAAATCAAGAGGGGTATGGTGCTCGCTAAACCTGGTACTATCACTCCTCACACTGTATTCAAAGCTCAAATCTACGTTTTGAAGAAAGAGGAAGGTGGTCGTCACACCCCATTCCGTAACAAATATCGTCCTCAGTTCTACCTCCGTACTCTTGACGTAACTGGTGAAATCGCTCTTCCAGAAGGACAGGAAATGGTAATACCAGGCGATCACGTTAACATTACTGTAACCCTTATCTCTCCAGTAGCTATCAACCAAGGTTTGCGTTTTGCAATCCGCGAAGGTGGTCACACCGTAGGTGCTGGTCAGGTTACCGATATTGTTGAATAATAATATTCGTAAATATTAATCCGAGGGCAAATGCTCTCGGATTTTATACGGGTGTAGCTCAGTCGGTAGAGCATCGGTCTCCAAAACCGAGTGTCGGGCGTTCGAGTCGCTCCTCCCGTGCTTAATAGAATAATTCATTGTAAAATGAGTGGAATAGTAAATTACTTCAAAGATGTTCGTAACGAACTTGTAAATAAAACATCATGGCCATCATGGGGCGATTTGATTAATAGTGCACGTGTAGTTATGGTAGCATCGTTGATTATAGCTCTTATAGTATTGGTGATGGACCTTGTTTGGGAACATCTGCTTAAGTTTATTTACGAACTTTTGTACTAAGACTAAGAATGGCGGTAGAGAAGAAATGGTATGTTTTGCGCACCATCGGCGGCAAAGAAAAGAAAGCCAAAGAGTATCTCGATATGGAGGTCGCAAAACGAGGCTTAGCCGACTTGGTTGGTCAGACGGTAGTTCCCGTTGAAAAAGTATACCAACAACGTAACGGTAAGAAAGTGCTCAAAGAGAAAGTGCTTTTTGCTGGTTACTTGTTTGTAGAGGCTTCTTTGACAGGTGAAGTGCCAAGAACCTTGAATGAAATACCTAATATTATTGGTTTCTTGTGTGATAATGATAATAAACCAGTAACTATGCAGGCTGCAGAAGCTATGCGTATGATAGGTAAAGCTGACGAGGCGGTAGACGATACTCAAGATGTTGTCGTTCCTTACTATGTAGGAGAGACGGTAAAAGTAACAGATGGACCATTCAATGGCTTTAGTGGAGTTATTGAAGAGGTGAACGAAGAGAAGAAAAAGCTATCAGTGATAGTGAAGATATTCGGTCGCAAGACTCCGTTGGAGTTGGGTTATCTGCAAGTAGAAAAAGAATAGTTCGAGTGATTCAGTATATAAATGCTTCCTCTGATAGATGTTCAGACATACGAATCGCAGCTATATAGTTAATTATTAAGAATTTCTAAAATGGCAAAAGAAGTAGTAGCCTTTATCAAATTACAAGTAAAAGGTGGTGCTGCAAATCCTTCGCCCCCTATTGGCCCTGCATTGGGTTCAAAGGGTGTGAATATTATGGAATTCTGTAAGCAATTCAATGCTAGAACCCAGGATAAAGCAGGTAAGGTACTTCCTGTAGTTATCACGGTTTACAATGACAAATCATTTGATTTTATCATCAAGACTCCACCTGCAGCAGTGCAAGTATTGGAGCAGGCTAAAATCAAAAAAGGTTCTGCAGAGCCAAATCGTAAGAAAGTTGGTTCACTTACATGGGATCAAGTGAAGACGATAGCTCAAGACAAGATGCCTGATTTGAATTGCTTTACAGTAGAATCAGCAATGAAGATGATAGCTGGCACCGCGAGAAGTATGGGAGTTACTGT
Organism: Bacteroidales bacterium; assembly: GCA_017539645.1. GTDB lineage: Bacteria > Bacteroidota > Bacteroidia > Bacteroidales > Marinilabiliaceae > W3P20-009. Next base: position 1,432 of record JAFYCM010000050.1, on the reverse strand, counting down.
GACAGGCGAATTTCCCGGCAAATAACAATTAATCTTATTGCGATTATGACAAAACTAACAAAAAATAGAAAGTTAGCGTTAGCGAAAGTAGAAGCCAATAAGTTGTATACAATCGAGGAAGCTGCATCACTTGTAAAGGAAATTACCACAACAAAGTTTGACGCTTCAGTTGATGTAGACGTACGATTGGGTGTAGACCCTCGCAAAGCTAACCAGATGGTGCGCGGTGTATGTGTACTCCCGCATGGATCGGGTAAGCAAGTTCGCGTGTTGGTTCTATGTACACCCGATAAGGAAGCCGAAGCAAAAGCTGCAGGTGCTGACTATGTTGGTCTTGACGAGTATATCGAGAAGATCAAAGGTGGCTGGACTGATGTTGACGTTATCATAACTATGCCAAGCATCATGGCTAAGGTAGGTGCTCTTGGTCGCGTATTGGGCCCTCGTGGCTTGATGCCTAACCCTAAGAGTGGTACCGTAACAATGGATGTAGCTAAGGCTGTTTCAGAGGTAAAAGCTGGTAAAATCGACTTCAAAGTTGACAAATTCGGTATCGTTCACGCTTCTGTAGCAAAAGTATCTTTTGACGCAGAGAAGATCGCTGACAATATCAAAGAATTCCTCAGCATAATTATGAAGTTGAGACCATCTTCAGCTAAAGGAACTTATGTTAAGAGTGTCTTCGTTTCTAGTACTATGAGTCCTGGAGTTCATGTAGACTCCAAATTGGTAGTAGCTTAATTTTATAACTATTAAACTGGAATCATGAAGAAAGAAGATAAGAGCGCTCTTATGCAGAGCTTAGCAGAGGATCTCAAAGCATACTCACATTTCTATGTTGTTGACGTAGAAGGTTTGAATGCTGAAATGACGAGCAAACTCCGTCGTGCTTGTTTCGAGAAAGAAATCAAGTTGGTGGTTGTAAAGAACTCGTTTTTGAAACATGTCCTCGCATCGCTCAGTGACGAATACGCTGAACTAAATCCTTCACTCAAAGGCTCAACAGCATTGATGTTTAGCAATGTAGGCAACACTCCTGCAAAACTTATCAAGGAGTTTGGCTCTGCAAATGGTAAACCAGAGTTGAAAGCCGCATACGTAGAACAATCAATCTACGTAGGTGCACAGCAACTCGATGCTTTGGTAGCAATAAAGAGCAAGGAGGAACTTATTGCGGATATTATTGCACTCTTGCAATCGCCTGTTAAGAATGTCGTTTCAGGTCTCCAAGGAAGTGCAGGAAATAAGATACATGGTATCTTAGAAACATTAAGTAACAAATAATTAATTAGTAACAAATAATTTTATAATAAAATGGCAGATATTAAGCAACTTGCAGAAGAGTTAGTAAATCTTACTGTAAAAGACGTAAACGAACTCGCTAAAGTTCTCAAAGAGGAATACGGTATTGAACCAGCAGCAGCAGCAGTAG
>JAFYCM010000007.1 GCA_017539645.1 Bacteroidales bacterium | reverse complement strand
CGGAAAACGAGACTCGAACTCGCGACCCCGACCTTGGCAAGGTCGTGCTCTACCAACTGAGCTATTTCCGCAAACATTGTTTTTTTGAAAGCGGTGCGGACGGGACTCGAACCCGTGACCCCATGCGTGACAGGCATGTATTCTAACCGACTGAACTACCGCACCAAATTTCTTTCGATTGACCAACACCTTGCGGTGCGGACGGGACTCGAACCCGTGACCCCATGCGTGACAGGCATGTATTCTAACCGACTGAACTACCGCACCAATATTCATTAGCACTTCAGCCAAGCGAAAGAAACATCATTTTCAAGTTACGAATCGTTTTAGTTGGTTACCGTCGTAGCCCGTTCGTAACGGGGGACAAAAGTACTACTTCGATTATTATTACCAAACACTCGGAACACTTTTTTTACACTTTTTTTCTGGGCAAAATGCCAATTAGCTGAAAGTCTGAAAAATAAGCTGCGAGATTTTTTTTGTCCAATCGGTATCAAAATCCATATTCTCGTCCAATGGGCATAGATATTACTGTTTCGCGGGCCTACAAACCAGCTATAATTACCCATACAAAAACAATTATCACCGAACAGAACCCATCTATTGCATCTATTTTTAGTTCTATTCGGTGATAATTATCCTTACGCAAAGAACGCTTCGAGCGCCTTACGCGTATATGTAGTATCCTTTACGCCGCTTGTTTCGCGCGCAGAGTGCATACCTATGAGCGGCGCACCTATATCCACGCCATGAATATCTATCTGCGCCGTAAGTAAGTTGCCAAGCGTTGAGCCACCAGCCATATCGCTACGATTGACAAACTGTTGGCAAGGAACGCCAGCTTTTTCGCAAATAGCGGCAAAAACAGCCCCACTGTCGCCATCGGTCATATATTTCTGCGACGCATTAACCTTAATCACCGGTCCGCCATTGAGCAACGGATGAAGCACTGGGTCGTGCAGTTCGGGGTGATTTGGGTGAAGCGCATGAGCCGAATCGGCCGAGACGAGGAACGAATTGTAGAGCATTCGCTGTCTATCTTGAGCATCGAGGTTGAGATTCTCTGCCAAACGCTCCCAAACGTTATTGAGCAACGGCGAGCAAGCGCCCTGCTTAGTATTGCTTCCGACCTCTTCATTATCGAAAAGGGCAACCACTTTGGTGACCTTGGGTGTATCGGTATTTACAAGAGCACGAACGGCAGCATAAGCCATCTGCAAATCGTCTAATCGCGGGCATAAAACAAGCGATTCGTCGAGACCAACGATGTTGCCGCGTTCGGTATCGTAGAGATTGAGATCGTAGTCGAGAATATCTTCTTTTGCGACGCCAGCTTCTGCTGCAATCATGTTCAATAGTGTATGCTCGTTGAGATTTTCATTGGCCATACCTACGAGCGGAAGCATGTCGGTCTGCTTGTTGAGCGAGAAGTTCTCGTTCATGCCGCGATTGAAATGTATAGCTACGCTCGGAATAATGCCAATAGGACGATGCAAATCGACCAAAATTTTACGCGGGCGAAGTGCATCTTCACTCCTGACCACGATGCGACCAGCTACGCCAAGCGGACGATCCATCCACGTGTGTAGAATAGCGCCACCGTAGGTCTCTACGTTGAGTTTTGCCATACCATTCGACGCCATAAACGTATTTGGCTTCAGGCGGAATGTCGGGCTGTCGGTATGTGCCACAACGATGCGTGCGCCATTTGCAGCTACATCTTCGCCAACGGTGAAGGCGATTATTGCCGTGCCATTGCGATGCGTGAAATATTTACCACCTTGCTTCAACTGCCAACGCTCACGCAAGCAAAGTTCTTCGTAACCAGCCGCTTTGAGCATCTGACGTACACCATCTACTGCATGAAATGGTGACGGACTTTTATAGATAAAATCAATAAGGTTTTCCGTTTCCTTCTTCATCTCTATTTTATTTGACTATTGTATTATTTGCTATTTGACTATTTCGGACACGCCACGTTCCTACATTTTACATTACGCTTTACGCTCAACTCTTATTACTTCCAATTGGTTGCCATTGACCTTAGTCACCACTACCCTTTCACCTTTGGGAATGAATGCGCCACCGTGGCTGATGGCATCTACTATTTTGCCATCGATCTCCACTTTGCCCGATGGTCGTAAATCGCTGAAAGTAAGGCATTCACGGTCTACGTATGCAGAAATTTCGGTATTCGTGCCTATGAATCCATCGCTAACCTCTTCGTTGGCATTGAGCATCATAGGGTTTGGACGCGTTTTGCCAGGCTTGAACACCTTGTGTGTCAACCATATACATAGAATAATAGCTATAAATATGGATATAGATACGAAGCCAAACGCCTCGCCAATCTTGCCTTCGGGAACGGAGGTGAAGTCGAAGTTGTCGTTATTTATGAGTCCGAAAGCTAAACCGGTAATTATGAAGCCAATACCAAGCACTCCCGCGACGCCAAATCCGGGAATAACAAACACCTCAACCACAATGAGCGCCACGCCGATGATGAACACCACAATCTCCCAATTTGCCACAAGTCCATCGATGTAGAGCGGCGTGAAATAGAGCAATGCTGCTACTATGGCAGCTATAGATGGTAGGCCCAAGCCAGGCGTCTGTAGTTCGAAATAGATACCCCAAATAATTATGAGTATGAGTATGCCGCGCAGAGCCGTGCCGCCAAGACCGCCCTTGACATTGTCGACAAACGACGGCTCGTAGGTAGTGAGTACATATTCGCGCCCCTTGCAGACTTCGGCAGCCACCTCGTCTACAGAGCTCTTCACGCCCTCGCAGTAGCCATGTTTGATGGCTTCGTTGGTGGTAAACGTAAGTATATGCAACGAATCCACTACGCCATCTACCACCACAGCCTCATCGACCATAGCCTCGGCAATAAGCGGATTGCGATGATAGACAACAGTGGTGTCCGCACCGCTGACGATGGTGTCGCAGCCGTGAGCCTCAGCCGTGGCGCGCATCTTGGAGCGGAAATACGACTGATATTTATCGGGCATTTTGCTGCCATCGGCGCCACTGACAACTGTTGCCGCGCCAATGCTGCTGCCGCTCGTCATATATATGCTATCGCAAGCAATGGAGATGAGCGCACCAGCCGACGCCGCATTGCCATCGACAAATGCATAGACAGGTATGCGGCAATTGAGCAGGCGAGAACGGATGGAATCGGCATAAACCACCTCGCCACCATAGGTATTGAGGTGCAGCACAATGCGCGTGGCGTCGGTCTGTTCGGCGCGTTCGAGAGCCGACTGCGTATGAATCCACGCAAGGTTGTCAATCTCTTCAAAAATGCTGAACACAAGCACTCGTTCTTGCGCCGCCGTTGCCACCGATAGCAGCAACAAAAGTGTAGCTATGATATTTTTCATAGCTACAAAAATAGAGAATTACAAATTCCGCAAACCCAGTGGCAGTTCATTTACTTCTGAAACACTCTAAGTTCTTGCAAATCACGAATAAACACGTACACCTTGTCATCAGTAACCACTGGGGCACCAATAGTTACCTTCTTCTTGATATTTAGCGGCACGCGCTCAATGAGTTCCTTCTTATCGACATCGATTACGCCGATCTCGTTACCAGGACGATTGTCTATGTAGTAAAGCTGACGGTCGTGCATGGTGACATCATACGACATAGCACTGAATCCCATTCCGACATCAATACTTTCCGTGTTTCCATTCTTTGGATTTAACTTAGTCATAATCAATTTAGACTCCTCATCATAGTACGCACATTCGGTGCAACATCCATAAAGATATTGATCTTCGCCTACGAAAAAAGTATTGGGACAAACGATCTCTTCTGCATTTGAAATCTCCCACAGTTTTTTGCCAGTATGAATATTAAAACCTTGTATTTTCTCTGCTACTGCACAATCTTCACTTATCACCACCACCACATCGTCAACAACGGGAATGCAGCGACCGTTGATTTTCAGATTCTCGTCTTCTTCTTTGTATTCCCATAGGCGCTGGCCGGTTTTGGTGTAGAAAAGTAAAGCTTTGTCAGATACATCACCAAAAACGATTACTTTTGAAACTAATTTCTTACATCTAAAACTATCATTGGACGGAATATCAAATAAATATTCATCATCTTTATCAACGCATAAAACTTTTATTATATCATTTGCCCTACAATAAGTAACATAATAATTATTGTTGTACACAACAATTGAATCATCTATATTCATATAAGACATTTTCTGGAATTCCCCATTCCAGTATAAATATAGGATTCCGTTTTCTACCTTAACTATAGATTTATCTATAGGTTGCAGAACATAATCCACATTTGAATTTATACTTTCAAATTTAATATCACCTTTCACAAAAGAATAACTTCCATCAAATGCTTTTATTATTTCGCCATGACCACTATATAATCCTGTCATTCCTTTTTCTATAGTTTTTGAAATTAACTTCATACTAATATGATTTGAATATTTCTTTATATATCTCGTCTTTATACAACACTTCTGTTTTGAACACATCTGATTGATATTTTGAATAGCCCCACTTATTCAAAACATCTTCAGGCACTTTCCATTCATCAATAGTTTTCTTGATAGCATCAGTGAGTTGCTGCTGCGATACTTTCTTCCCATCGAAAATCCATTTAATCTGCGACAGGTCAGAGACTTCGGTGTTTTCCAATTTACAAAAACAGACCAGAGACAATATAATCCGAAATGAACCAATCTGTTTCGGCTAAGTAGTATCTGTCGCCACAATTTTGCAGGCTCGAAGCATGCTGCAGAAAGTGCTCGTAATACTTATTGCCGAGACGCTTTATATCATTGATATTCACGCCATCGGAAGTGCGCAAACCAAGCATAACAATCTCATTATAAATATCTTGTTGCGCAAGTTCGTCATTTTCATACGTGGGATTTCTATGCATAGGCGGAAGACTGCAATAGTCCGCTAACGACATATTGTTGGTATGCCGATGCGAGCCCCAAAACGAGCTGCTACCAACGCCAATGCCCACATACGACGTGCGATTCCAATAATTACAATTGTGTATGGCACGATGCTGCGGCTGCGCATAATTAGAAATCTCATAATGCTCATAGCCAAGCTGTTGCATGCGTGCCGTGATATATTCATACTGAGTACGAACTTCATCGTCGGGCAAAGCGGTGATTTTGCCATCAGCAAGCATTCGCGAGAGTGGCGTACCCTCCTCGTAGCTAAGCGCATATATAGATTTATGCTGCGTATGTATAGCTGCAAACTGCTCAAAATCAGTCTCAAACTTGTACCAATCGAAAGCAGGCATACCAAAGATGAAGTCGATATTTATATTGTATATGCCGCACGCCTCGAGGTGCGCGATGGCTTGCGAAACCTGCGCTGCCGTGTGGCGTCGGCTGAGAAAACGCAACATTTGGTCGTTCATGCTCTGAGCGCCCATGCTCACACGATTCACGCCGTAACGGCACATCAGTGCAGCAAGTTCGTCGCTGACATCGTCGGGGTTGCACTCAACGGTAAACTCCTCAACGGCGCACATATCTATATTATTACGCAGATAATCGAAGAGTTTCGTAAGCAACAACACGCCAAGTGTCGATGGAGTGCCGCCGCCGAGGTAGATGGTGCGCACCTGCGACAAATCGTAGCGCTGCATCTCATATATAAGCGCATCGACGTAAGCTGCAGCTATGCTGAAGTTCGTCTGACTGAAGAAGCCGCAATAGATGCAACGCGACTTGCAAAACGGGATATGTATATAAAGCCCACGCGGAGCTACTCTCTCTTCCATGCAACTTGGTTTTATGCCACAAAACGCCCGAAAAGAGACAGAACAAAATTCCGCCGTTTCTGCGCTTTCTGTGGTTATATATTCGACCACAAAATTCTATTTTTGACATCGCATAAAAAAGCAGAATAAGAAACACAGAGGCAGGTTCAATTCCATAGTGCAACATGATTTTCAGCGGCAAAAATATTCATTGATTATGTATAAACAAACATTTTTAGGAGTTTCGTAAAACAAATTTTTGCGCGGTCTACTATTTAGCTCATACATAATGCGTTGCAAATCGTCTTGTGTTATACTGTCTAATGGCTGTCGTTTGGGCAAATATTGTCTGAGAAGCTGATTCGCCTTTTCTATGCTGCCTTTTTGCCACGATTTATATGGCTGTGCGAAATATACAGGACAATGCAGTTTTCGCGTTATATAGGCATGGTCGGCAAATTCTACGCCGTTGTCTGTTGTTATTGATAGCGGTTTGAATATATCGAGTGCCTTAACGACTGCTTTGGCTACTTCGTGCGCATTGCGTCCGTATGGCAGCTTTACAGCTATTATGTATTGCGTTGTGCGCTCTGCAAGTGTAAGAATTGTGCCTTTTTGCTTCGCTCCTACTATCAAATCCATTTCCCAATTGCCCCAAAATGGCGGCTCGTGGTGTGGTGGTCGTTCGGAAATGTCTCTTCGGTTAGGTATGTGCTTTGCTCCTGCTTCTGCTATTGTTCGACAACGATGTTTCAAAGAGAATCGGCAGTACTTGTACAATGTGCCGCCGTGCTTTTTGTCTGCTCTGATGTATTTGTAGATTGTTTCGTGGCTGATGTGCGTACCTTCTTTGCGTAATACGCCTGATATTTGCTCAGGTGACCAACGATGTTGAAGCATCAAAAAGACCTTATACCAAGTTTGCACGTCTATTCTTTCCTTGTGTTTCTTGCGTTCGCGCTGCTTTGTCTTTTGCTGAGCGAGTTTATAGTTATAAAATCCTGCATCGTCACGGTTTCTTCGCAACTCGCGGCAAACAGTTGATTTGTTGACATTGATTAATCGCGCTATCCTTGTTTGATTCGTTTCGCCATATCGCAAACAAAGTTGTATAGCATAGCGTTTTTCGCTCGTTAAGCGTTCTCTAATCTGCATTATAAAGGTTTTTTCGTGGTTATAGAGCCGCAAAAGTAGCCCACGAGTAGCCAAATGAGCCGCCCAACAGTGCCGCAATGGTGCTATTTCGCCGCTGTTGCAGAGCTTTTGACTGTCATTGCTGCGTCTGTGGCTCTAATTGCAGAGCTTTTGAGTGCCATTGCAGTGCCATTGCTGCGCTTGTGGAGCTGATTTTGAGTATTAGGTTCGCCGCCGAATGCTGACGCATTGCGCCTTTTCCGCACAAAAAAAATTTGTGCGATTTTATATGTTTAGTAAATCATTGAAAATGAGCGCATTAGCTCGATATGTTTACTATCAATATTTCTTACACGCAAAAAAAATGCTCGCCCTACAAATAAGGCGAGCAAAAAAGCATATTAACTGGCTGTTACACAGGCATTACATAGGCAAAGCGCGGTAATGCTCGATGTTCTTTATGTCGAGAATGGTGTTTTTGTCGGCGCGATGCTTCAAAATGGCTATCAAACTGTCCTGAATATCGTTGATTTCTCTTGCGTAGGGGTCAGTTTTACGGATTTTGAGGTCGGAGATTGCCAATTGTAGCGATTTGAGCAGTCGGCGAGCCTGTTGTTTGCGTTCCACTGTGAAGGCTTTGCCATGGAACATACTGTAACGCTTGATAATCTTATAGCTCGTCAGATGCAAGTTTGCGCTCATTTCCTTGAATTTGTCGGCTAAACCATTCATTTTTTCGGTGAGATTTTGCGAATGATATTTTTTTACTACATTTGCAGCAACAGAGAGTTGTTTTCTAACGTCCACGGAATTGTACTGTGGTTTGGAAAGCAACTCTTTTCTTGTTTGATTAAGCCATATTGATTCAAAATCGGGGCAAAAGTATTCTCCTAAATTCTCACCAATCCAACCAACAATATTCAACAGAGTTCTGTGGTGAATACTGCGAATACTATTGACTTCGATGTCTTTCTTGCGCTGATTCACCAAAAGTGCCACTACAAAGCATCTTTCTCCATGTCTTAGTTCGGTTAATATTACGAATGCGCCAATTTTGGTAGCACTTCTGAAAACGGCAAGTGGATTCTGAACTGCAAAAGACAAATTGAATACTTCTGATAGCTCAAAAGGGTGATTCTCTTGCATAGATTTATCTACTAAACGACTTGCGGCTAATTCTATTGGCAAATTGTCTATTCCTGCCGACAATAATTCTTTTGACGGCATTCCCAATTGATATATATATCCCTTGGGCAAGTTGCCTTCTATTTGTTGCTGCAAACGAGCGTTGAATACGTTGTTTATTTGCTCGTATGGTGATTCTTCGCCATTGAGCGAGTAGTGTATATACTCAGGGTCGTATGGCTGATAATCATCGCAAAACGTCTTTCTCTTTTCGTTTTTCTTGGTGCATGAGAAAAACCATTGACACTTTTCGCAAAGTGTGGTTTTAGGCTTCTTTTTGAACGTGAATAATCCGCCTAATACTGTACTGTTGCCGTTTTTGTCGGTCTCCGTGATTTTTTCACGAGTCCATCGAGTTTCATACATTGCGCCGTCCCAAAAGTCGATTGCTATAACGTCTTTCATTTTTGGGAAGTCGGCAAGTTCATAATAACCGTTTACGCTGCTATCATCTACCAAAAACTCGTAGCCATCTTTGAGTTCGAGCATGTAATAGGCGTATGCGTCGGGGAAGTCTCTACCAAATACGTATTTGCCCTTAGTTACTGCTTGTTTGAATGCTTTCTTTACCTCGTTGTATCGGTCTGTGAATATCTTTTTTGTGTCTGTCATATTCTGTTGAATTAAGCCCACACCTACCGATGTAAGCATGGGCTATAATTAATTATCTGAGATTTATTATATAGATTATATATACTATACAATGATTTAGAGAACGCGGCATGTGCCTTGTGCGCCGAATCGGTTCTTTTCGGTGGTTGCTTCCATGTTCTCAACGCGAATACAAGTATCTACATCGTGTAAGAACTCTTGTGTTCCTCGGAAATTGCCTTGTTTGGTGCTTTGGAACACAAATACGTAGCTACATTTCGGATTGAGTTTGCGAAGCTCGGCAGCGTCGTAGCCTGCGAAGTTTACGCTATCAATAAACACAGTGTCGTAGCCCTGTACAGATTTGGGCATCGCGTCAACTATCTGCAAGTTTGCGGTATGGATTCCCAATCGGCTCAGTTTGTCTTTGAGCGTATAAGTTAAGCCCTCTTCGCTTGCTACATACAGAACTTTTTGCCCTAAATCCTCAGCTAAATAGCCTGCATATTGTAGCGCGAGCGTAGATTTTCCGCTACCTGCTTTGCCATAAATCATAAGGCGATACGGTGACGATGGTTTGCCAATGATATTGCGCCATTTGCCGCTAAGATTGATTGTACGGAAATATGTGTTGCTCAATTGTGCGGCATTCATCGAGTGTGAGCGTTGCGGCTCTTCATCGATTCCACACAAGCCATACAAGCCTTCCAATGTCTCTTGTGAAGCGGTCACATAATCGTCTTTGCCATCTATGTAGCGTTGTAGGCTCATAATAGCGTCGGCTGCTTGCTGATTGTAATCGCCCTTACTAACGCTTTGAAGTTTTTCGAGCAACTTCTTTGCATCGGCTTTTACGCCATCTTTACCGACAAGACGAATGTATTTTTGAAGCAATGCTACAACTGACGATACTTTTACACCGCCTGCTATTTCGCGGTAATGTTCGATGTTCTTTATGTCGAGCGTATAACTGTCGTTTGCGCGGTTTTTCAGCACTGCAATCAAACTGTCCTGTATATCGTTCAACTCCTTAGCGTAAACGTCAGTTTTGCGTACTTCGAGGTTCAGGATAGCACGTTGTAGGGCTGTGAGCAACTTACGTACTTCCTCTTTGACTTTGCCGCTGTATTGCTTATTGTGGAGCTTGGCATAACGAGCGATAAACTTAACAGCAGGAGAGATAGCATTTACATACGTTACAGGCTTCTCGGCTTTGGGCTTTGGCTCATTATTGGGGGCTGTGGTTTTGCCGATAATATTCTCTTCAAATACCCATTCGTCTTCGTTCGGGTGAGAGGTAAATGCGTAAAAGATTTCTTTGGCTGAGAATACTTTTAGCTTCGTGATTTGCCAAACAACAAAACTATTACTATTAGCTATCTTAACTTTTACCCAATCACCGACAGCGTATTTTGGTTTCGGTTTTTCTCCGCCTTTCAGATACTTGTGCAGGCTCAACCATTTTTGTTCTTCAAAGTATTTGTATTCAGTGTGGAAGTTGCAGGCTTCAAGATAGTATAGTACAAATAGCATATCTTCGTAATCGTTGGTCTTGATAGCGTCTTTGTATCTACGTTCAAGTCTCAGCACATCGCACTCGTAAGAATGCTTCTCGGCATCTTTTTCAACCATTTTGCCGATTTTCTCAGCTTCGCTATAACCTACCTTTCCTACAAGCTCGCCGCAACTCGTAATGTCTTTAGCTGTCTTTCCCTTGGGCTTTGGTTCGGGTTCAGGCTTGGGCTTAGAGGTGGTATTTTTCGACTTCCAACCATAATTTTTCAATTGCGCTAATACGTCTGCACGCTTCATAAATGAAGGGTAGTTTTTCTTTATGTACTCGGCCAACGCATCTACCGATTTACATTCTGAGCCTTCAACAAATTTGTAATCTATCGACAACGAATATTTGTCTGCTACTATATCCCAATGCAGAGCTATGTCTTTCGGCTCGTTGCTCGGCTTCGGTTCAGGCTTTTCGGTGGTTTGCTTTGCGAGAATCTTGTTTGCTACCTCAATGAACGTATCAATAGCCTTTGTGCTTTGCTCGTCTTCGCCGTAAAACTCAAAGCATGGCATGATAGCGTCAAACTGTGCGTTAAGTTCTTGTGGCATCTTTTCGCGAATACTTGCGTATTCAGTCTGTAAGTTTTTTACTGTTAGTTTCATGTTATTTGTTTTTATTATAAAGTGATTATTTGAGCTTCATAAGAGCCAAAATTGCCATAGCTGCGGCTGCTCTTGCACGAGCAAGACGTAAACGACGCTCGCGGTCGCTGTTGTCGGTTTGGGTTATTGTGGTGTCTTGTTTGTGCTTCTTGCGCCATGTCTCCCACGCTTGCATACCTTTCTCGTCGTTCTTTATCTGAAACGCTTTGAAGGCTTTTGAGAAGTGAAAACCTAAATCTTCCAATTCCTGACGTTTTTCGGCTGACACGAATTTTGCAAAAGTCAGGCGTATGTAGCCATCGGAAACAACATTGACGGCGCGAAGCTCATCATTGTTGCAAAGCAAAATGTCGGCTGCTGCGTCTGCTTGGTCTTTGATGCTTTGCGGTATGTAGCTCTCAAAATCTATGTCTTTGAGTATATAGTTTACTGCTCTTTCTGCATGACCATACGCGGCAAGGAGTGTAGTTTCTTTATCGTCTTTATATAGCTTTTTCGCTTCTTCGAGCCAACTACCCAAATATGCTATAGAGTTGCCCTCTTCATCGCAAAGAGCCTTTACTTTGTCTTTACGATTGTACTTAACGCCAAGTTCGGCACACAAGAGCATTGCACCTATTTCGGCGACAAGTTCTTCCATCGCATAACCAATAGAGCCGAATCCTGTTTGATGTGGGAACGAGCGATTTATGCGAATCGGTTTGCCGCCATGTGTGGAGTGTATAGTTTCGTGAAAGCGCGTTGAATAGTATTCGTTTATGATTGAAAAAGCCTTTGCCGGCACAAGGTGAATACTATCAGTTGCAGGCATGTAATAACAGCGGTCTGATTGGTCGTGATATACATTCGCAACACGTGACGAAAAGGCTTCAATGATAGAATCAATATATTCAATCTTTTGCGCTTCGGGTGCGCTTATGCTCTTAACCTCAAAAGGCTGCTCTTGAATATTCTGAACAAGAACTACGTCCTGCCCTTTCATGGCACGCTGCAAGAATGTTTTGCCATCGTTGGCAAGTATGAAGCCAAATGGCAATGATTCGCCGACTTCGAGCAATTGGTTCAAGCGTTCTATCGTTGGTTCGTCGGTTACTTTCGCCCAAAACACTTCGTATATGCGATGTACGCCTGTTGAAAGCGAATCGTCGCTAAGACTACCAAGATTGTTATGAATCAAGTGCCAATCGTTCTTTTTGAGCATCGAATAAGTGATAAATATAGGCGCGAAATTCGTGCCGTACATTTCATTGAAGCCAAGAGTATAGGAGTTAAGACTTGCGGCATTTGCGCCGTATGGCTTGCGCGAATAGGCATTACATGGAGACAAGACAACACGTCCGTTCACTGATGTAAAAATCGAATCGGAGAACGGTTGCCAAGGCTTTTTCCAATTCAGGAGCGAATTTGTAACCAAATCGACGATGTTCTTTTTGAACTTCTCGCGGTCTATACCGCTCAATCCGTCGATACTTTCTAAGTCGTCAGTGCCGAATAAGGAAGGCTGACAATCATCGAATAATGTTAGTTGTTTCATGTTATAATAGTTAGTTGTTTACGTTTTGTTTGAGCTTCACAAGAGCCAATATTGCTATGGCTGCGGCTGCACGAGCCTGAGCAAGGCGCAAGCGGCGTGCGCGGTCGTCGTCGGTGGTCGGTTTCGCTGTTGGCTGTGGTTTTGGAGCATCGGTGCTGATGATGTCTATGATTTTAGCATTCTCCATCGGGATAGCACTCATTATCACTATCGTGCTTAGTCCTGCTTGTATGCACAACATATTATCGTTGATGCGGAATTTTGCAAATTCAAAACCTCGCCAATCGCGCCATTTGTAAGCAGCAGCCAAACGTTCGTATTTCACACAAAGAGCATTGTCGAATCTGATAAGGTCGCCCTCTTTACCATTACGCAGAGCTTTGTTTATATCGTCCCAATCAATATTGAGGTCTTTGTATTTTCCACCTCGCGCATATATTATCGAAAAATCGGGGTAATCAGTATACTTACATTCTCTAATGCCGCTATCAGGGTGTATTAATAATCCTTTTTCCTTCAATTCGGGCGTTGTAAGTATATTGCCTGCCAACGCTGCTATATCTATGAGCATGTACGTATCTGTTGCTTGTACATAGTTCTTTGGCGAAAAATAGACACAGTTTAATTGTGGTCGTAAGGGGTCATTTGCAACGAAATCGACAAATCTCTTCAAATCAAATAGAGGGTCTACTTTTTTGTAGTTCGGAACGGTTATCGGTGCTTTTTCTATATAGTGCGCGAGCCATGCACAATTACCATCGTTACAATTCACAAGAAGTGCGAGAGTGCATAATTTATCTACTGTTGAATTTTTGTACTCTTCGCCTTTTATGGTGCTGCGGAATTTTTCACGGCGTAATTCTATTGTCGATTGTTTTGGTGCAGTCGAAAGCGGTTCTAAGGCTTCCGTCAGTTTGCGCCAATTGCCGAAACGTTTGCGAAATTCCTTATCGTTAACCACTCCTAAAGTCCATTGCAATGAGTGCATGTAATAATCAATAAGTTGATAATCGCGCAAATGAGCCAATGCAATACAATTCAATTCATCTATTGTAATACCTGCATCGGGGTGCGGACAAAATTGTTCGTGAAAGCCTGTGTTGGTATCATACCAATAGTTTTCGTTCGCCTTGAATGATATGTAATTGTCGGGCGACAACGTTATATATGGGTGTCCGTCGTGTTCTGCGACAGGCATAAGCAATAAGCGTGCGCCGTTGCTTGCCTGAACTAAGCAAGCTCGGTGCGGTTCGTTGGAATACGCTTCACATTTGCCATTGCTCCATTTTTTGACGTACTCAAATATGGTATTTGCATAGTTGTGTTTGAAGTATGGATTATCGGGGTTATTGGGCAAAATACGTACATAAGGAGTAAAATGATAGTCATAGCTACGACTGTTTATATGGTAGTTTAATACCTTTTCAAGTCTGTCAGCTACTTTGATAATCTGCAATGTCTTTTCAACGTCAATCTTTGTCGTGTACTCGTGCTTTGTTGGTATAACACTACGCCATTGCGGATAATGCGCATCTTTGAGTTCGTTCTCGGTTTTCAGGTTAATCAACTTGCCGCTAAGCTCATCGGGAATTTTGGTAGGCTCAACCAATAGCACGCACGCATCGGTTGCTACTAAATAGCCTTCGGGGTCGAAGTAAACGCACTCCATAACAGGTCTCAAATCATCTTTTGAAACAAAAGGCTCGAAACGTTTCAAGTCGATATTGTACTTACGCAAAAGCTCGCTACAATCGCCGTTTTTTGCAGCTGTTTTCTTTACGCCTGAAAGCTCGTCAGGTTCGTTTATGAGATAGTTTATAACGTCTTTTGCGCATCGTTTCAATTTGATAAGAGGGTCGATAAAATAAAGCTCGCCGTCTTCGCCAAGTAAAACGTTGTCGCTCGTTGCGCTAACGTCAGTTATGGAATAGTAGTCGTTGCCCCACGTATAGCGGTCTTCTTTTTCAAGCCCGAGAACGTTTTCTAAGTATTTTCTTATCTGTTTGCTCGTTGGTTGGTCGTAAGTCTTTATAGCCTTTTGCGACAGAACGATTCTTACATCACCGCAATCTTCGCTAATGCCTACGAATGTGTAGCGTGTATTGGGGAAAAGAAGATTGTGAATGATATGCTCGTAAATAACATCTTCTGCGTGTGTTTTCTTTATCGCTTGTTTGGCAAACGGGTCTTTTACTTTGGTGAATGTGACACCATCAGTATATACTGCGCTTTCGCCTGTGCGCTTTCTTACAAGTGTACCGAAATCTCTATCTCGAAAACGCTTAGGCGAAATAAATAAGCCTTCTTGTTCTGCTATTCTAAGTAATCTTTCAGATGCTGCTGTACGTAGAGTTCTCGCGCTCTCCACTGAATTTCGCCCTCGTGCAATGGAATTCCCAACTTCAAAATATCGTATATCACGGTAATCACGTTCTGCTTGTGCTTTTCGGGTACGGTTTTCAAAAACTCCTCCGCCGTTATTCCCTCGTCGAGCATTATATCTTTGAGTTCTTTTTTCATTGTGCAAAAAGTCAAAAAATCCCTCAAATGTACTCTCTTTTTCGCTTCTTTTCATGTTATATCTGTTGCTATAAATCCCCTCTCACCTTTTGCAGTGAGAGGGAAGTAGTTGTTATTTCGCTGCGTCGTAAATCTCGGGTGCAGTAGTGACATTGTAGATATAATCGCCGCATTTTACGAGCAGAGCCATTTTGCCGTAGTATAGTTTGCGCATACCTGTAACGTTACCTGTCTTGCCAAAGTTCGGATATTCGCTAATGTGCCATCGCTTGCCCTCGGCTATGGTCATAGTCTTTACTCGTGGAGCGCGTCCTTTGTTGGCTGTGCCATTGAGAAACTTCTTGTTTCCCACTCGTGGGTCGAAAATCACTATACCATTTTCGATTTTGAAAGAATACATAACTTCTACGTAACCATTGCTATGTGTCATAATAGCACAACCACCTACCTTTTTCGTTGGGTGCTGTTCTGCATAGTCGTAAAGCATTTGTTTGAACTCTTTGCGGTTGTTGCTGCAAATAGGCAAAACGTTGTCGCTAACGTGGTAGCTACATTTTGCACCGTTCAATCCTTTCTTGACTGTTTTCTTTCGCTTTGCAGTAAGTTTTTTACGTCCGTCTGCAAGAGCCTT
Organism: Bacteroidales bacterium; assembly: GCA_017539645.1. GTDB lineage: Bacteria > Bacteroidota > Bacteroidia > Bacteroidales > Marinilabiliaceae > W3P20-009. The sequence continues at coordinate 8,399 of JAFYCM010000007.1, read as the reverse complement.
GAGTTGTTTCTGAGTTGCCATGTTATAAACTGTTTTATGAAAGGATTCTACATATATACCACGCCAAAGCGATAACGAACGTAGTAATGAGTGATGTGATGATGCAGGCGAAAACAGTAGTCTGTTTGTGTTTGTGTTCGGTATTTTCGCGTTCAAGCTCGTTGTTCGCATAACGTTGAAGACAACGGTCGGAGCAAAATTCTGCATGTCGAGAATTGGCTTTTGAAAAGAATTTTCCGCAATGTTTGCAAATAGGGTGCTGTTCGTACCAAAGTCTGTTTCTGTAAGATTTCTTTTGTTTCATGTTATTTGTTTATTAGGGTTTATAAGTAGTTTTTCCAATTAGTGCTGATGTCGGTGTAGCTGCTGCCGTTATAGTAGAGTATATGATGGCGTGGCGTTGGTGAATAGCTCACATGTACCCACATTGTGCCGTTGGGCTTTTCGAGTATTAATTGGTCATAATTACCCACAGCAATAGCCGCACGGAAAATATCGGCAAGTGAACCGCCCGTTGTTGGTAGCAAATCGGCAGCTTGTCCTGTTAAGTGTTGGCTATTCTTTGCCGAACCTTTGAGCATTGAGTTAAGACGTTCGCAACGGTAGCCGCTACTTATCTTGATAGGTTTGCCGTACTTCTCACGAATAGGATTGAGAAGGTTGTTTATGAGTTCAACGAGATTCGCCCGTGCTTCCGCATTTGGTGTGTTGTTGATTTTATTTGCTTCGGCTGTGGCTGAGTAACACAGCTCGCTAATAGTGAAATAATTGCCCATAACTGAGTTGATAGCTGTTTTGAGGTTAGAGTAGTTTCGGGTAAGTCTGCGGATAATGAACACCGTTAAGCCTATCACGCCAACGATGCCGCCGCCGATAAGAAGCTGTTTATTGTTCATATTCTTGCCGATTGCGATTATCCTTTGTTGTTCTCCGTTGTGTCGATTACTTGTGGAGTTTCGGGTTCTTTCCATGCTTCTGTTGGCGCATAGGAAATTTTTCCATTCTTTCGGTCAATCCAACGACAATTCATGCGCTTTGAGCCATTAGAATAGAATATGCGTTTACCGCTATCGTCAGTAAAGATGCGTTTGATAAACCATTTGGGGTCGTTGTAGCCTGTACAGTCAGGCGAGCAATAGCCAACGTACATTTCGCTGTCGTTTACTTCGTCGATAATTGCCGCTTGCAGCGCGTCAGCTGCCATAGTAGCAAGAAATAAAGTGTCGTTCTGTGTCATGTTATACTGTTTTTGGGTTGATAATAAGGGTGTTATCGCATTCTCCCATCACGCAAAAAAGCTCGATATAACCACACTCGCGCGGTCGTATCGAGCTTTAGGCATTGAGAGAAATTAACCGCTCAAAAATAGCGGTTTTGGGCGAAAAAGACAGATAAATAATCTATCGCTTTAGTATTTTTATGGTTAAAAATACTAAAAGAGCCACAGCGAGAGCCACAGCAATGTTAATAGTCCATTCGCCAATGGTGATTTTTGTTTGCTCTTCGCGTGTTAGTTCTCTTGGTATTTCGAGAAATTTAGGCACGTATTTAGGCACAAACACAGTATCGTGTATATTGACATAAACAGTATCGTGCAAATCGCGATTGCGTGAGCGGTCGCGCCGTTCTTTGACAAATACCGTATCGCCTTTTGTATAGACGGTGATGCTATCATGTATGTAAATGCTGTCGCGTAGCCATCTGTCGCGATACTCTATCCGTACCGAATGCCGCGAAGTGTCAGGTTCGACCGTCGTCGGGAATTGCTGTACAGGTGAACAGCCTGATAACAGAACTGTTATTATTACATAGAGATATGCGATAATGAAAAGCACCCATCTGAATGGTGGTGGGGAAAGGTGGAATTTTGCTGTCATGTTATAGTTATTTTCTATATATTCTGCCAAGACCTTTCAGATTGGCGTTGTCTGCTGCGGCTTCCCACGCTTCGCACTTTGCAAGACGGCTACCGCTGAGTTCTTCGCGGCAAAGCTCAATGAGAGTAACCGTTTTGCGAGTATCGAGTAATACGTTCGGGCGGTCGTCGATAATGAATCCCGTGTATTTGTGCTTGCCGAAAGCCTTACGCACTACGTGCCAATCGTATTCATTCTTAATTCTCGCAAGACATTTGTCTATTACGTCTAAGTCAGTTCCCCAAGTGTAGTTTGATGCCGAAATGAAATCATTTGCAATTGCTTTACCCTCGGTTTCGGTAATGGTTATAGGCGATGTTTCGCCGCGCTTCGCGAAATCGTCAGTAATAGTATTAATAGCATCGCTTGCTGCATTCTCGCGTTCGGTAGCTTCGCGGCGTTCTTTGATAGCATTATAAATTTTCTTGCCTATGATAACCGTCGCAACCACACCGATAAGCCCAACGCCTATTTTTAGACAAGTTTTCTTTAGTTGAAATTCTCTTTCGTCCATGATTGTAGTTTTTTATAATGAAAAAAAGCGACTACCCACAATGCCGTGAGTAATCGCTATCATGCTGTATATAGGTTAAATATTAACGAATATACGGGTGTTTACAGGGTTCTCCTTGGTAAACGACAAGTCAGAGATATAAAGATTATATCCGCTAAGACTATTCAAAAGACCGTGGTTAAGTGTTTTGAGTGCTTCGCTAATCTGTGACATGTAAGCAGCATCGTTCTTGTGCTTCTCATTCTCAGATTTGGTTTGCTTGAATATCTCTTGATTACCTGACTGCAAAGCGGTTTTTACGCTGCCCTTGGTAAGAATGTAGAAGTATTGAGCATAAGCTTTGTCGGTAACATTCTCTTTCGGTGCGATGATGGTTGGAAAGTCCATGCCATTATCTGCCTGTGAGCCTGCTATGATACGCTTGTGGTAAGTCTCCTCGTTGAACGATTCAGAGAATTTGCTCAAATCTTTCTTGTTGTCGATAGGAAGCGAAACAAAGCCATAGAATGCAGGATAAAGAGCCTTAATAGAATAAGACTGCTTCATGCTCTTGCTCGTCGTCAAACCATTGTATTTATTGCCTGCGACTGACATCTTGAAGGTGAATTTCTCAGCTTCAATCGTGCCTTGTGTTACCTTGCTGTCGTTAACAGGTATGCTGCGAGTGTAAACGCCATCGGTTGCACCATATTTCCAACCCTTGTTAATTTGGGCTTGTGTGAGTTCACAACGAACAAGCTCTCTTTCGTTTCCTTTGCCGAAATAGGTTTTGACGGTAACGGTCATTTTCGTACCATCGGCTTCATCGACGTAGAAAGTACTGCCTTCGCAACTCTCCTCGATAGAGAACAATTCGTCAAATTCTTGCTGCAAGAGACCATTGCGGTGTTCTCTCAACCATGTAATGAGTGAATCGAAGTCGGTAGGAAGCGTAATTGGATTGCCGTCGTCATCGGTGAGTGGTGCGCCGTTGCCGCCGCCCATTGATGCCAATGCTTCGTTAATTTCGTGCTGAGTATAAGAGCCTTCTTCACCCAACAGTTGGCACAGTCTTGACGGGGTGTTGTCGTCTTGATTTTTCTTGACAATGTCCCAAGCGTCTTCGCTGTAAACCAACGGATAATTTTTGTCAGCAGGTTTCAGTGACAAAGCAACGTTTGTCTGCGAATTGATTCTTTCGGCTGATTCTTTGATTCTTTTTGCCATGTTATAATTGTTTTAGTTAATAAATAAAAGGATTGTTAGTGTTTACATAAATCGTAGAGCAGTTTTTACCATAGAAGGCTTTTTTGCGGCTGCGCTGAGAAGTTTTACCATGTCAGCATAAGCCACTTTTGCGGCTACTGTTTGCAGGAGTTCTGCGAGTTGCTGCGCTTCTTGTGGATTGGCAGCAGGAACGGTGATTTGAATTTTGTAGCTATTCATTTTCGCTTCGTGTTAGTTGTTGATACTGTATTAGTTGTTCAGGGGTTAAGATTGACATAAGTCGGGCTATTTCCTTTTGCAATCGAATATTATCACGTTGCAGTTGGATTATCCACTCGGTTATCTCACTTTGACGCTTTAGTAATCTGTCGATTGTCGTCTGTTGGTCGTTTACCTCTTCATTTCGTCGTTTGCGCCGTGCCGCCCACCATGTTACAATGGAGCTTATAGGCGCAAGCATCAACGATAGGTATAAATAAATAGTGTCTGTCATAATGTTATATTTAGGGGTTAGTGTGATTTCTCTAAGCCATATTTATTGAGTATGGCATTTTTATCCTCTGTGGGTATTTTGTTGTAATTATAAAAATATGAGAGAGAATAGCGGAGACTATACTGCATTGAACCGCGTAATTTCTTCTTTACATACTCTTCAAAAGAGCGAAACATAAAGTGATGCAGTCTTACAATGTCATTATCTGACGCTATTCGCTTTACATTCATAGGGTCATTGGTATAGAATACAGTATGATGTGCAAGCTGTATAGCTATCCATTCTGTTTGTATGCAAACTTTGACCATATCGTATTTTATCGGGTCGTCGCCGAACCTCTCAAAAAGTCCGCCGTCAGTTTCGTAGGCTCTGCCATTTGCACCATAAACAGTTTGTTTTATGCACAAAGATTTGTAACCTTCATTCTCGGCTTCTTCGCAAGCTTTGCGTAGACTGCCTGTATATAACTCGTCTACGTCAGTGAATGTACACCATTTGGTTTCGTGTCCGTGATTGTGACAGAATATGCGATAGCAATCAACTTGTATGTTGATTCGTGGCGCGTCTGCAACCTTATCGTAACGCTCAATTGTGCATACGTCTAATAGTTCGGGAGCATATTGTTTCAGATAATCAATAACAGGCTCTTCACTCAAATTGTCGTAGATAAAGAAATGTTCTATGCCTGCTTGCAGACCATAACGCAAATGCTCAGGCAAGTAACGATTCTCGTTCTTTATAATCAAACACTCTGATAAATAATACATGATTCTTGATTATTCGTTATTAGTTACGCATTTGCCTACATTCAACGGAACTATTGCTTCATAACTATGAAGCATAAATTCTTGCATTGTGCCGAATGGAATAGAAACATAAAGGTCTTCGCAGTCTGAACCAAAACGCATTAATACATCTTCATGAGATAGACCATTATATATCATTAATCGAGTAATTTCAGGTGTAAAACTATAAGCAACACTTGTTAGGTCAATCTTGTTGCGATTGTCTTCGTCAGCTACTCCCAATGGCTGCAAAATCGTGTATTGGGGCGAGTAATCTGTCTTTATGCAAATAGTATTGTTTATTTTGTAAGGTGAAAAACAAAGATTGCCTTCCGATTCAGTGCAGATAAGGTACGTAGTTTCGTAAAATGGTAGCAATACGTTATTACCATTAGAATGTTGAAATTCTATTACACGTCCATTGTCCCACAATTGGGACGAGCCACTTCTTATTTCTATTATATCTCCCTTTTTTATGTCGTTAATTGAGACATCAACAATATGAGAATTTTCCCATATTTTCCCCAAATCAAGATTCTCCACATTATCACTACAAAGAATAGCCTTTTGCGAAGCATTACTTATTGTAAAAGTAAACTTAATATCAGGTTTTTCTGAGCTATTACCACCGTTCACTTTACTTTCCAAACTGTCTACGCGAGATTTGTAATCTTCGTATTCGGATTTGTCTATACCGCCATTTTCAAGGTTTTGAACGCTACCTTCCAAGCTATCTACGCGAGATTTGTAGTCCTCATATTCGGATTTGTCTATACCGCCATTTTCAAGGTTTTGAACGCTACCTTCCAAGCTATCCACGCGAGATTTATAGTCCTCATATTCGGATTTGTCTATACCATCACGTCCAAGGCTTTGAACACTACTCTCCAAACTTTCTATGCGAGATTTGAAGTCTTTTGAAGAATCGGAAACAACACCATTGACATATACAGCAAAGCTTCTATTCAAATCGCCTGTTTGAATAAATAAGGCTACTTTCCTCGGTGGAATAACAGCGATTGGCGTTGTCGGTGCGTCTTTATGCACAATTGTTATTGCTTCATTAAGACCATTATAAAAAGTGAGTTGTTCGCCGCATTCATATTTCAACGCATATTTCTTGTCGTCAAAGATTATATCATCAATAACATCTTCGATATAGTATACGTGCGAAACTTTATTGCCATCGCCATCAGTATAAGGGTGTGAAGTGTAACTTCTTTCATTGATAATTGAAGCAAAATTATATAGGCTAAACGACGTAGATATGATATATGAGAAGTCATCTTTGATTAATACCAAAGCGTAACCTTGGGGTGGTATGCATAAACATCTGCCTGAACCTGTCTCATCTGATTTGTTCCAACGAGGGATATAACGACCTGCAAGTTCTTCTGTAGAGACATTTACAAACAGATAAAGCCCTTGCACTTTCATATAGTCAATGTCAGGCTCAACACTACTAATTTCACAGACTGTAATTTCTTCTTTGTCTGTAATCGCTTTTATCTTCTCGTGTGCTTCGAGGTCGCGGCAATAGTAGTCTTTTTTGCCAATGTTAAACCATGGCATATACATGCGTTCTTTTCCCTCTTCATTGGTTGGGGAAACATTCACGTCGTTGGTGACGTTAATATCGAGTTTTTTTGCCATAATCCTTCTTTTTAGTTGAATACTGCTTTGTAATACTGTTTATCTTCTACATCAATCAATTTTGCGAAGACGGACGTGCCGCCGCTATGCGACGCAAGGATTTCGTTTATCTCGTGTTGGTCGTATTGTCCTGCGCCATCTTTCATAAGCTTTGAAAGTTCAGATTCAGGGAGAATGTTATCCCAAATATCTTCTGCGTAAGCGATAGGATAATTCTCGCCATCTGCCGACTTTAGAGATAGTGCTACGTTCGTCTGTTTTACTCTTGTATTGTTGTCTCTGTTAGCCATAATCAAAGATTTAGTGTTAATGACAGTCCATCTAACGAGGTGTTTTTGCCGATTGTCAACTTGCTTATGTATAGCTTATAGTCTCGCATTGTGATTGTGGGGTCTATGGGAGACGTAAATTCTATGTTTAGAATCGGTTCTTGCAAAATAGACTTAGTCAATTGTACCGCGTCTGCCGTGCCATGCGTAAGAATCCAATAATAGGCTGTATTGCCTGTTTTGTTTTTGGGTTCATACGTTTCTGCTATCATGTTAGAAGCGGTTCGGGTAAACGAGCTGACAATGGAATCCGTCAGGTCTTGTGCGCTACTGCCAATCGCGAATCCATGGTATGCAGGGTAAATGCAAACAATGCTTTTCGCTTCGCTCGATTTCGACAAAATAATGCCTTCGTACTCGCCCTTTCCTACGGTGTAGGTGAATGTGGTAGAAGGAATAATGCCGCCCGTTTCATCGCTGATAGAACGTGTATATTCGCCCGTCTTGTTTGCTGTCTTAATCCACCCTACGGGCGTTTTGTCTGCATCTACTTTGTAGCCGTTGAATGTGAGTGTAACGGTGACGGTCATTGTTGTTGTATTCTTTTCGTCAGCATAGAAGGTTTCGCCCTCAACGTCTGTCTTTATAACGAAAAGCTTTTGAGCTGCGGCTTTGCGCTCTCTTGATTGTTGCTCAATAACCCAATTGATAGCTTCTTTTTGCTCGTTGGTGAACTCTGCGCCGCCATCACCAACCATATCAAGACGGCTGTTTATGCCGTTAAATTTGTACTTAATGCCCATAGTTACGCTGCTTCCTGCTCTTTCTTCCTTTGTCCTTCAATACTCATTGCCATTTGATGCAACTTGTCGCGATGCTCGTCTATGAACAAGACAACAGACCAAAAGTCGTTTTGTTCGGTCTCGGAAAGTGAATTGAAAAGAACTTTCAAGCTCGAAATACGCGAATCTTGCTCTTCGTCGGTGCCGTCTGTTGCTTCACTGACAACTACGGGAGCCGATGCCGTCGGTGCTGCTTGTTGTGGTGTTTCGGGCTGCTCGTTCAAGTCGTCGGTGAGCATACCTAACATAGCTTCTTTCTCTACGCCGAATAGTTTGCCTACCGTACCTGCGTGACGGAGCAAAAGCGTCTCGGCAATCTTTGCGCCTACACCTGTAAGTGCTACGCCTGCAATCGACGCTTCGGGCTTCATGCGTTCGAGTTCTTCAATGCGAGATTCTGCGTCTTCAAGCTCATCGTTTTTGTCGCGAATTTCGCGGCTCATAGCTTCGTTTTGACGTTCGAGTTCTTCAACACGCTTGCGGTAATTGTCGCGGCTCTCTTTGAGTTCGTTTATTTCGCGCTCAGTCTGTTTGCGCTCGTAGTCCTGTCGCATCAAATCTGCTTTGCGCTCAAATTCGTTGCGAACAAGTTGGTCGCGCACGCCGAACATTGCATTTACTGCACTACCTTCTTGCGTGCCTGCCAATCCGCCGAAAGCAATACCCATCAGTGTTTCCAATGAGCCTAAACCTTGCATTGGCTGTTGTTGTGGCTGTTGTT
>JAFYCM010000049.1 GCA_017539645.1 Bacteroidales bacterium | reverse complement strand
GGCGGGGATCCACCTCTTCCCATCCCGAACAGAGAAGTTAAGCCCGCAAGCGCCGATGGTACTGCACTACAATGTGGGAGAGTAGGTTGCCGCCACTTGATTTAGAATCCTCTTAAGCTGAATGGCTTGAGAGGATTTTTTTGTTTGTGCATAATACGTATTATATCGCACAGAGAACACAGATGACACAGATTTTTTAGGATTTTAGGATTGTTTTTTAGCGTTTATCCGGATGTATTTGGTATCACCCCGTTCTCTGTAGGCTGTGCCTGCTGTATGGCTAACAGCAAGGTTCCAGCCTTGCGCATTCGCAATATCGTTTTGTTGCGCTTTCATTTTTGCATTTAATTGGCAAAAGATAATAAGCGTATCTACAACAATAACAGCAATTGTATCTTTAGCCGCGTTGATACTCAGTATAATTTAGAGCAAACAACACAACAAATATTCACTTTTCGTACTTTTGAAAAAACAACAAGTTATGGCAAAGTATAAGTTCTATAAGAAAAAAGAAACGGATAAGATATGGTGGGTAAAAGACACAGATTCGATAGGTCGCATTTTGTTTTCATTCGACCAAAAGAAAGTGTTTAATTTTTTTACAGATGATGTACCAGCCAAGCTAACCCAAGAGCAATGGGCAATATTCCAAAAAGAACGTCCATCATTAGCAGAGTTGAAATAATAATCACTTTATTCTACCTCCCCTACCTTTTATTTGATTCTTTTTCTCAGTATTTATGACAGACACCTCTTGAGGGAATTTATAATCCGAGGCTAAAGGAATAGCGGATTAGAAATCCGCTTGAACAACTTGAACAAGAATGTATGCTGAGACAGCATTCAGCTTGTATGTTTTTTTGAGATTTGATTCGATTTTTATTCATGCATTTTCGCTTTCTTTGTGGCGTTTTTTCTATTCATAGAAGTTCAAAATACTAAGCAAACAGACCTATAAATCTTTATTATAATGAGAAAAAACTTACGAATTTTTGCTACTGCAATAGCTTTTGTGTGCGTTGCCGCAAGCGCACAAACGAGTTGGGTTGAGACTCCATACGCCAACCTTACTACTGGTGATATTGTTGTTATTGCTGATACGGCATCAAAGACGGCAATTATTAATACCAATGGCTCTGGTAAAGCTCCAGTAGCTGAGGCGATTACTTTGGGTGAAAATAATTCTACTATAACTTCTTCAGTTGATGCTTCATTGCAATGGGTAGTAACCGTCGAAGATGGTACTTACAAGTTCAATGTAGAGGGAACGAATAATTATCTATATAGCACTAATTCTAATAATGGTCTTCGTGTAGGTAAGAGCGAGAATAATGTGTTCACTATTTTTGCTTCTGGCGATTCGGTATACCTTGTAAATAGTGCAACTAACCGCTACGTTGGTGTCTATTTCAATGGTGATGAGCCACAAGATTGGCGTAGTTATACATCAATCCATAAAAACATAAAATCAACTCGTACTGCATTCTACAAAAAAGTAGTTGAAGGCGTAGTTGTGGCCGCTCCTCAGTTGTCGGCTTCTGCAACATATTTTACCGAGAACGCTACTGTTACTATCACTGCGGAAGAGGGCGCAGATATATACTATACCACCAATGGCGACGAACCTACTACTGCAAGCGCTAAATATGAGGCACCAGTAGTTGTAGATGCTACGGCGACTGTGAAAGCTATCGCTGCTAAAGGCGAGACAACGAGTGAGGTTAGAAGTGTATCTGTTACGAAGATTCAGGAGTGCACCATCAGCGAGTTCAAAGCGTTGGAAAAAAACACGGTGGCTGTTTTGAATCTCAATGGCGCTACTATTAACTATATATATGCACCTGCAAACAAAACTCCAGAAATCTTCGTTGCTGATGAGAATTGCGTAGGTCTTGACTTGTATATGGCTGAATTCCCAACGAGCAAGTTCAAGGTTGGCGACAAGTTGAGCGGTAAGATTATGGCTATGTATAAACCATACAACGCTAAGAATGAGGCTGTGGATGTAGATGGCACTGATTACAGCGTACTCTCTGCTACCGAAGGCACTGCAACTGCAATTGAGGTTACCGTAGCCGACGTGAAAGCCGATAAATACAAAGAGGCATACGTAACTATCACCGGTTATGTGAAGAAAGGCTCCGACGACAAATACTACATCGTGGATAAATTTGAGGATGAAGCTGCTGGCGTACAACTCTACGATGGCTTCAAACTCGGCTATACCGCTGCTGAAACGGCTTCGAATGAGAAGGCCACAGTAACAGGTGTATTCTATTATTTCAATGAAACTCCTGAGATTGTTCCTACCGTAGAACTTAGCACTGTAACCGTAGAAATTGAGCCAGAACCAGCGCCAGAACCTGTTGCAACTCCTGTAGTGAACATCAAGGCTGACCAGCTCGATGTGAATGCGCCAATCTACAATTTGCAAGGTCAGCGCGTAGATAAGAACGCAAAGGGTATCTTGATCCAGAATGGCAAGAAGATTCTTGTGAAGTAAAAAGAGTAGAAAGTATCTCTCAGATAAAATAGAGAGCTGTCACCGATGAGTGGCGGCTCTTTTTTTGTGCATGTGTCGAGCTTTATGTGGGTTATATTCGCCATTCGTAAAATTGTAAATGGTCAAATAGTAAAATAGTTTACTTTTGCCGAGTCATAAATATGCCCCAACGATGAATATGTTCAGACGCATCATTGCGACTTTGATAGTCGTGTTGACAGTGGCGGTAACAGCTGCAGCGCAACAGAAGAAACTGGCTTTGTATGGCATAGCCTTCTATAATCTCGAAAACTTGTTTGATACGTGCCACGACTACGGCAAAAACGACTTCGAGTTCTTGCCCAATGGTACTTACAAATGGACAGGTATGAAGTATAAAGCCAAGCTTGCGAATATGTCGAAAGTGCTAAGCGAGTTGTGCACAAACAAAATCAAGGCAGGAGCAGCCATAGTGGGTGTTTCGGAGATAGAGAATCGTGGTGTGCTCGAAGATTTGCTTCGTCAGCCAGCACTGAAAGATAAGGGCTGGAAGATTATGCATTTCGATGGTCCCGACCGCCGTGGTGTGGAGTGCGCACTCTTCTACAATCCTCGCTTCTTTCAGCTCATCGACTCGTGTCTTGTGCCATACGTATATCCCAACAACGACACTACACATATCACGCGCGGATTCCTTGTAGCCACTGGTAAAATAGCTGGTGAGACGTTGCATGTCATTGTTAATCACTGGCCATCGAGAGGTGCAGAGAGCCCAGTGCGCGAGCGTGCTGGCGTGCAGGTGAAGGCTGTGAAAGATTCGCTCTTGCGCGCATATCCCGATTCGAAAGTGATAGTTATGGGCGACCTCAACGACGACCCTAACAACAAGAGCGTCACGGAAGCCCTTGGCGCTGTGCATAAAAAGAAAGATGTGAAGAGCGATAGCGATATGTACAACCCGTGGTGGGATACGCTCTACAAAGTGGGGCAGGGCACATTGCTATACAATGGCAAATGGAACTTGTTTGACCAGATTATTGTTTCGGGCGCGTTGGTTGGCGCCGACCGCTCGACGTTGAAACTCTATAACAACGAGGTTTTCGTGCGCGACTATCTACTTCAGCAAGATGGTAAATACAAAGGCGCTCCTAAACGAACGCATGCTGCTGGCGTTTGGCTCAATGGCTACAGCGACCACTTGCCAACATGTATTTATTTGATAAAGGAGTTGTAGAATTGAAAATTGAAATTTCACAATTCGAAACTCGAAACTCGTAACTCGTAACTCATAATTCATAATTATATAAATGAATAGACTATTGCTATTTATGGCGGCGTGGCTTGTCAGTGCTTATTCGATGGCGCAGGTCAACACGAATGAGGCGACGCCCGACGCTCCTCCGCAAGATGCTAATGTGAATACCTTGCTTAATGATGACGACAACTCGGACTTTACGTTTACCGAGAGTCAGCTCGACGACGATAACGACGCTTCGCAGACGGTGACTTCCATAGTGTCGAACAACAACGACCCGTACGCTTCGGAGGTCGGTTACCTCTTCAGTGCAATGCGTTTCAGAACTCGTGCATACGATAATCAGTATAGCCAGACGTATATGAACGGCTTGCTGCTCAATGATATGGAGCGCGGCAATTTTAGTTATGCTATGATTGGCGGCCTCAACGATGCTACGCGCAACAAAGAGGGCGTGGCTGAGCACGAATACAACCGCTTCGGCGTGAGTGGCGTTGGCGGTGCATCGAACATCAACGTGCGCGCAAGCCAATTCAGTGCTGGCAACAAGGTTACGCTCTCGCTTTGCAATCGTAACTATAAAGTTCGTGGTGTATATACCTATGCAACAGGTCTTCAACCCAATGGCTGGGCTTTCGCTGGTTCAATCGGTTACCGTTGGGCGGACGAGGGCGTGATAGAAGGTACGTTCTACAACTCGCTCAGCTATTTCCTTTCGGCAGAGAAACGCATTGGCACGGAGCACAGCATATCATTAGTTACGTTCGGCGCACCTACCGAGCGCGCACAGCAAGGCGCTTCGACCGAGGAGGCTTATTGGCTCGCAAATAGCCATTACTACAACCCTAACTGGGGCTATCAGAACGGCGAGAAACGCAATGCCCGCGTGGTGCGCGACTACGAGCCAACAGCAATATTTACTTGGGATTGGAACGTGAACGACGATAGCCGCCTCTCTACAACCGTTGGCGCTAAATATGCTATGTATAGCACTACGGCTCTCGGCTGGAGTGGCGACGCCTACGACCCTCGCCCCGACTACTACAAGAATTTCCCTTCGTCGGTTTTTGATGTATATGATGCTGCAAAAAACAATGCTGACTATTTAGCGCAAAATCCATACTTACTCGACCAGTACAAAACCTTGCTCGACTATTGGCAGTCGTCGAAGGCGCATCGCCAGATAAACTGGGATCGTATGTATTACGTTAACCGCAGCAATCTTGCTAACGACGGCGAAGCTCTCTATTATCAAGAACGCCGTCACAACGACCAATCGGCAATTTCGCTTAGTTCGGCATGGAGCCAGAGCATAAATATGCACCATAAATATTCGGCTGGTATATATGCAAACTATACCACCGGTATGCACTACAAGACTATGGCCGACTTGCTTGGCGCTAAGCAGTTTACCGACGTCGATAAATTCTCGGTCAACGACTACGGACGAAACAGCGACGAGGCTCAAAACGACCTCCGACACCCAAACCGCGTGATTGGCGTAGACGACAAGTTTGGCTACGACTATAATATCAATGTTGCCAAAGCGCGTTTGTGGGGACAATATCAGGCTCTCTACGGACCGCTGACTGGCGTTGTTTCGGTTAGTTTAGACGCCACCACTATGGAGCGCGATGGCAAGATGCAGAATGGTAGAGCTCCAGAAAATTCCTACGGCAAGAGCGGCATGGCAAAATTCTTGGGCGGCACGGCAGGCGCAATGCTTACCTATCACCCAGGCGCAGGAAACTATATATCGGCATCGGTGGGCTATTCGGCAGCAGCGCCTAACGCACGCAACAGCTTCGTCGCACCGACTATGCAGAACAACTTCGTAAATAACCTCAAACTCGAAAAAGTCTTCGACGGCGAGCTCTCATACCTATTCCGCTTCGGCGACTTCTCGGGCAAAGTTGCTGGCTACTACACCACATTTGCCGACCAAGTGGAACAAACGGCATACTACACCGATGCGCAAAGTACATTCACATATCTCACCATGTCGGATATCGAGAAGATGCACTGCGGCGTAGAACTTGCGCTCAACTATCAGATTTCGAGTGCGCTCTCACTCCACGCTCTTGGTACGATGAGCGAAGCTAAATACACCAACAATCCGCTTGCACAGATAAGCTATGCAGGAATGGACTACAACGAGTTGAAAAAACTCAATGACTACACTACACCAACCGGCGAATTAGCTCCGCTGCGTGTTATTGCCGATGGTATGCGCGTGAGTGGAACACCGCTTACGGCGCTCAACTTTGGCGTAAACTATAACGTTAGCGGTTGGTTCTTCGAGGCTAATATCAACTACTACGACCGTGTGTATGTAGGCTTCTCGCAATATCGTCGATTGACGAGTACATACAAGTCAAGCGGTCTTGTATATACACCGTCGGCTGTAGATGCTGATGGCCGCATGGCTTACGAAGTGACGAAAGATCAGCTAAAAGAGACTGGCGGTCTGCTCTACGACAGCAGCGGTAGACTTGTGAAGGCTTATGCAGCACATCAAGAGAAGTTCGATGGCGGCTTTATGATTGATGCTTCTATCGGTAAGTTTATACGCTTCCGCCATAGCAAGTCACTCAGCATCAACTTGTCTATAAATAATATTACAAATAATACGGATTTGCGCACTGGTGGCTACGAGCAGAATCGCGACGACTATTACTATAGTGAAAGTAATGGCGTGTACACCAAGGGCGAGGGCAAAGCATACAGATTCTCGAAGAACTCGAAATATTACTATGCAAACTCGTTCAACGCATTCCTAAATCTCGGTTTCAAATTCTAACCAATGCAAGGAGAAATATATATGAATAAGAATATTTACGCATCGTTGCTATTGGTTGCAACGCTCGCATTCACCGCGTGTATGGACGACTACGACGAACCCAACAGCGACGAGTTTTTGATTACGAGTAGCGAATCGGTGGGCGAAACGAATACCACCATCTACGAGCTAAAACAGAAATACTCGTCATCGCTTTCGACTAACAACGTATTTGAAAAAGTCACCACCGACTTGATTTTTGAGGGCGTTGTTTGTGCCAACGATGCCGGAGGTAATCTCTATCAAACGCTAT
Organism: Bacteroidales bacterium; assembly: GCA_017539645.1. Taxonomy (GTDB): domain Bacteria; phylum Bacteroidota; class Bacteroidia; order Bacteroidales; family Marinilabiliaceae; genus W3P20-009. The sequence goes on along the minus strand of JAFYCM010000049.1, from coordinate 7,967 downwards.
ACATACGTAGCATCGACGCTACACAACCGAGCAGCAGCGATGCCTACGATCAATGCATAAGTGTAGGTATAAAAAATACGTTTATCTCGCCATATTTCCCATTGGGACAGCGCGTAAAGATTAACCTCAATGGCTTATACATAGGCAACTATAGCAAGGTGCCTAAGATTGGCCAGCCATACTACACCTCGAAAGGCAACCTTCGCCTTGGTCCGATGTTGCTCGAGATGTGCGCTACCAACATTGAACTCATTGGCGAGCCTAATCCTAACGCGCCCGAGCTTACGCCTACCGACCTAACGACGTCGGAGGGTGAGACGTGGATAGCTACGAGCAAAAATCAGAATATATACAACGCTCCTAAACTCGTTACCGTACGAGGCACTATTAGCGAGGCGCAAGGCGTTTCGGCACAGGTGGCCGAGAAGGGCGCATTGTCGGGCGATACGGAACCGCTTCCGAAGATTTTTGCTCCCGAAGCACTCTACGATGCTGGCTTTGGCGTAGATCGCACGCTAAAACTTTCGTCATCATCAACTACGATGACCATACGTACATCAACGCAAAACGACTGCTCGTTTCTACGCTTGCCAAGCGACACTCGCTCATTTACTGGCGTACTTACATATTACAGCGGTTGGCAACTCAATTTTCGCTCGGTGGAAGATGTCGAGCGCTACCAAGAACTTCAATAATTCATACGTATAAAAACAATAACTAAAGGTTATGAAAAAATATATTCTCAGCATTCTAAGTATAGCTGCAATGGGTCTCACGGCATGTGAAGATGTGCCTGCGCCCTACGAACTGAACGAAAACGGCACTACCGACCCTACCGATAGCCCTGTGATATTCTCTGAGGAGTTCGCAAGTTCGCTCGGCAAGTGCAGCAGCGTGGCTACCACTGGCGACTACAACTGGGTAATAGACTACAGCTGCGCCAAGATTACCTCATACGACAGCGAAACCAAGACCAACAATGCAGCCGACGTATGGCTCGTTTCGCCACAAATCGACCTCACCGAAGTCGATTCGGCTTGCATATATTTCAAATATATACTCCGCTACGCCAACGAGTCGGAGCTCAGCACAAACTATCTGTTGTGCGTAAGTAATAATTACGAAGGTGATGTAACCACCGCTACATGGCAGACGCTCAGCTTTGGCGCTACGAATGGCTCGGACTGGAACACTTGGTACGAATGCGACTACGTAGATATTCCGCAATCGTATATGGGCGGCAATGTTACTGTTGCCATTCGCTATATAGCTAAGAACAAGGCTGCTACGTGGGAGGTGAAGAACTTTGCTGTGTATAATGGTTCGCACGCTACCTACTCAACCAATTCAAGCAACAACAATAATAACGACGACAACGGCGACTCTAAGGTCAAAGACGATGCTGAGCAACTCACCATTGCAGAGTTCATCAGCCGCGCCGATGCAAGCACCGTTTATCAGGTTACTGGCGTTGTAGGCACTGTAAAGAACGATAAGTATGGCAACTACGACATCACCGACGCGACCGGCAGCATAACTATTTATGGCACGCACACGTCTACCGGCGAGGCTCAGAAATTCTCTTCGCTTGGTGTTAGCGAAGGCGACACCATCACGCTCCAAGGCACATACACGCTCTACAACACTACGCACGAGATAAAAGATGCTATCTACGTAAGCCACAAGAAAGGTAACGGCTCAACTGGTGGCGGCAGCACTGTTGCTCCAGAAGATGGCGATGTAATTACATTCGATTTCTCGGCAAACTGCTTCAACATAACTACAACTAAGGCCTACGAAGAGGCTTCGTTTACTTATGGTAATTACACCTGCACATGCGTAGGTTCATCAGATGCTGGCTACTATTTCAATTCGAGCGATAAATATTTGATGTTGGGCAAACAAGGAGCATCGATGACGCTTTCGGGCTTCACTGGTACTGTAGCTAAGATTGAAATCGTAGGTACGGCAAAGGCTTCTGCGGCTGTTCTTCAGAATATTTACGTTGGTGATGTGGCTGTAAGTACAGAGACAAAAGGCGCTCAAAATGTTACAAATAGCTATTTGATTGCCGACGATTATCGCAACGCAGGCACGTACACGTTGAAGGTTAACTCTAAGCATAATACGCAGATTACCAAGATTATTATTTACTCAACTGCCGAATCGAGCAGCACAACGCCCGAAGTTGAGGAGACTCCTACGTATAGCTTCAAGGCGAGCCTTCCAGATGGTTGGAAAATCAGCAACGTCACCTTGCCAAGCGGCGTAGAGAGTGTTTGGAATATTGATACTAAATACGAATGCGCTAAGGGCACTGGCTACGCTAATAGTTCTAAAAATGCTGCAGAAGGTTGGTTGATTTCTCCATCGGTAACCATTAGCGAAGGCGTTCTCAAGATTGTGGAGTGCGGCAACTACTTTACCACATCGGAGAATTACGCTAAGTATGCTGCAGTGAAAATTTCTACCGATGGCACATCGTGGACCGACCTCAGCCTAACGCGCACCGCTACTGGCACGGCATTCAATTTCGCTACTACTACGGCTGACCTCACTGCATACAAGGGACAGTCGGTACAAATTGCATTTGTATATACTTCGGATACCGAAATCGCTGGTACGTGGGAGATTCAGAGCGTAACGCTCAAATAAGTAACCAACAAAATCGAACGTGATGAAAACTCGACTTCTTGCCGCTCGACTTTTTGTGGCTCTTGCTGCATCTGCGTTTGTCTTCGCTTCGTGCGACGACGACGATGACCCCGATGTGGTTTTTGGCTACGGCTCTGGCAGTAGCACCACGCCATCATCTTCGGCAAATGCTCAATACACAAGCCGTTTGGAAGTGCCAGCGCTCAAAGAAGGCAACCTTTTCTTGCAGCACTCCACGCTCGAAGGCTCCGACTCGGTGATGACCTACAGTCTCGAGTACGACAAAACAAAGCGCCACTCGCGTTGGGTGGCCTTCCGCTTCGACGAGAAGACCCGCCCAAAGACCGTTGCGCGCAAGAGCTACGACGCAAAGCCGCAATATCCGTGCGACCCACTCGTGCCATCGGCATACGCACTAAGTGACGACATCTCGTTCAATGGTTATGACCACGGTCACCTCTGTGCTTCGGCCGACCGACTATATAGCCGCGAAGCGAACGACAACACGTTCTACCTCACCAATATGAGTCCGCAAATAGACAATTTCAACCAGAATTTCTGGACTGCCTTCGAGTCGTACGTTCAGACAAAAGGTCGCGATGCATCGTTTGCCGACACTCTCTACGTGGTGAAGGGTGGCACTATAGATAGCGAGGATAATATTCTTAACTACGTATGTAACTACACCGTGCCTGTGCCTAAGTACTACTACATGGCTCTACTCAAGGTGAAGAATAATACGTATAGCGCTATGGCGTTCCTGATGGAGCACAAGAACTACGGCAACGAGACACCATCAAACAGCGAGATGGCCGAATACATAACCTCTATAGACGAACTCGAAAGTTTCACTGGCATCGACTTCTTCCATAATCTCCTCGATAGAGTAGAAGATGTGGTAGAGTCGGCTGTAGCACCATCTGCTTGGGGATTTTGAGAGAGTAGAGGAAAAAGAATAAAGAGTAGAGCGTAATGTAGATAGCTTATGTAGCTACATTACGCTCTACTTTGTTTAGGCGGAAATCCGCAAACCATATTATTGATGTTTGCATAAACACACTTTTGCACACGAAAAAGAGTCAAAAAACGCGTTAGCACGCCAAATGATGCGCTTTGTGTGCTCTACAACGCGATAAAGCGCGATAAAGTGCTCTATATGGCATTTATACGGCGAAATGACGGCGAGGGGCTTACGCGAGGCTGAGGATGTGCTTACATCGTGTTTCATTCTGCACCGAGTTCAGTTCAGGCGGATTTATAATCCGCCGTTGCTGAGGAGCGGATTTGAAATCCGCAACTCATAAGTCGGGGATTGCAAATCCCCTCGAACGGATTACATAAAAATTCTTTTTTGCAGTTATTAACTTTACGTACTTTTACCACCGTAAAAAACAAAACGCATTACTTCCCGCTTTATGCCACTGTACATGCACTTACACGATTGCTACTTAGCATACTATAATAATTCAGATAACTCACCACCGTGAGAAGGCTTTCTATTATCCGAAGCCTTTTTGCGGCGTAAATTTTTGTACACGACTAATAAATTCTAATTACTAATAAGAATATGAAAATAAAACCTCTACTAACATTTTTGGTTGCCACGGCATTCTCTGTGGCAGCAAATGCAGCATCTTCTTCTTTTTCGGAAGGAGGCATCACTTACACTATTACTTCTGAAACTACTGTAACGGTAACTGGCTACACTGATGATTTGCCGACCGAAGTAACTATTCCTGCTGAGATTGATGGTTATACAGTTACGGCAATTGGCGAAAGTGCATTTAGAGACAATAATGATATTGTATCTGTCTCAATCCCCGCATGCGTAACAAGCATTGGCTATGTAGCTTTTTGTGATTGCGCATCGCTTAAGTCTGTAACATTTGCCGAAGGAAATAAAATAGAATTTATAGATAAATATGCTTTCGCTCGTTGCTACGAACTCGCTTCTATAACCATTCCTGATGGTGTAACAAGTATTGGGGACAATGCTTTTATTCAATGTGGTAAACTTACCTCAACTACAATTCCTGCCAACGTAACCAGCATTGGCGAGGATGCATTTTATGGCTGCACGACACTCTCTTCTGTAGAGTTCGCAGAAGGAAGCAAGCTTGAAAGTATCGGCGAAGGAGCATTCTGCGAATGTAAGGCTCTTACCTCGTTTAGTTTTCCTGATGGCGTAGAGAGCATTCCTGCGAATATGTTTTGGGGTGACGAGAAATTGGCATCTGTATATATTTCTGCAGGCATAACAAGTATTGGCGACAATGCCTTCCAAGATTGCAATGCGCTTTCGGAAATTACTATAGCAGAAAGAAATACAGCATTCGCTACAGAGAGTGGTATTCTGTACAACAAAACCCAAACAGAGTTTGTCGTTATTCCTAACGGCATATCTGGCGCGCTAACCTTTCCAAACACGTTGACAAGTATTCCCAATAATACATTCAAAGGGAAAAACATCACTTCTGTAGTTATTCCTGCAAGTGTGCAAGCTATCGGCGACAAAGCATTTTATCAGTGCAAGAGCCTTGAATTGGTGGTATTTGCTGAAGGAAGTCAACTGCAAAGTATTGGCGAGTGTGCATTTAGTGAAACAGCTATATCTTCTATTACCCTCCCTGCAAACCTAACAGAGACAGGCGAATGGGCTTTCTCAGGTTGCAGCAACCTTACTACTGTTGAGTTCGAAGAAGGTAGCAAAATGCAAATCATAAGCGAAGGTTCGTTCGACAACTGTAAGTTTACTTCTATTACCATTCCTGCAAGTGTAACGGAGATAAAGGAATATGCTTTTCAGTACATACCACTCGAATCGGTTGTATTCGAAGAAGGAAGCCAATTGCAGAGCTTAAGTGACGGTGCATTTTATTATACGAAGCTCTCCTTTGTAATACTACCACAAAGCATAACTTCAGTTGAGAGTGAGGTATTCAATACTAATACTTCAACAACTATAGTATTAGTACCAAAGGCTGAGGCTGAAGTAGAATGGGATGAAGATGCAATAAATAGCAACGCCACGGTATACTTTAGCGATAGCGAAGGATGGGGCGAATGTGGTAACTGCCTATACTTCATCACGGCAAATGGCACAGTCAACATCGTTGCTATGCCTAACAGCAATGGCGTTATGGCAAATTACGAAGCAGGTAGTTCTCCATTCTACAACAATACCAATATCACAAAGGTGAATATTATTGATGCGACAAGCATTGGCGAGAATGTTTTCGAAGGTTGCTCGGGCATCACTTCTGTATCTATACCGCAGAGCGTAGAGAGTGTAGGCGCTAATGCTTTCAAAGGTTGCACAGCACTCGACTATGTTGTAGTAGAAAAAACTGCCGATGAACTCAGCCTTGCAGATGCTGCTATCACTGCCGATGCTAAAGTATATTACAAAGGCGACTACTACACAGTAACCTTACCCGAAGAATCGATATATTCTGCAGAGTCAGGCAATGTACTTGTGGCTAAAGATGGTGTATTGTTAGTTCGTCCTGGTGCTTCAATAACAGTAAAACATGAATACCATGACAAGGGTTACCAATACGTGCAATATGTAGCCAATCCATCGAATGGCTGCACAGTATCGAATACTCTACCTACCGTTTTCAGCAATATTTCGTCGGATATAACCATTTTGCCATCGTTCAGTTTTCGATTCGACTACTACTATGGAGAAGGCTTAACGATTTATCCTGCAACAGAAATATCAGGCGATTTCGAAATACCTGCACATATCACTATTGATGGAGAAGAACGAGAAATTACTGGTATTGGCGTTTTTGCCAAAATGCAAAATCTAACTTCTGTTGTAGTACCAGAGACTGTAAAGAGGACAGAAACTTTCGCATTTATGTATTGTCCATCTCTTACATCAATATTTGTAGAGGGCAACGAAAAATTTTTCGTTCCTGGTTGGGGTGCAAGTTCAAACTATAACTCAGATGTTACCACCATATACTACAAAGGCGAAGCTTTCGATTATCATGTGGTTCTGCCCGAAGGTGTAGAAGCAACGGCTGCAGAGGGCGTTATAGTAGGCAAGAGCGGCAACAAGGTATTTGTGAAAACTGGTGCAGAAATTACGCTTTCCGCTCCTATTGGTTATGCTTGCGTAGTAGAATCGGGCGAGGCTACCTTGACGGGCAACACGCTTAGCGCTATAAGTAGCGATGTAGAAATATCTGCTCTCAAACTCATCACCCACCCAGCTATCAGCATAGCTTCTATTGAAGAGCAAACCTACACTGGCGAAGAGCTAAAACCAGCAGTTGAAGTCGTAGACGACCTTACCGCACTCACTGAGGGCACCGACTTCACCGTAGAATACAGCAACAACAAAAACGCTGGTACTGCCACCGTAACCATCAATGGTATTGGCAAATACACAGGCGAAACGGAAGTAACGTTCAACATCGGCAAGGCCACTCCAACATTCACAGAGATTGATAGCGAGGTAATAGACAATACTCAGACCTTAGCAGATGTAACGTTGCCAGCTGGCTATTCATTTGCGAATGCTGAGCAAACATTGGAAGTTGGCGAAAACACTGTTGCACTCAACTACAACCCAGATCCCGACAACTACGAAACCGTATCGGGCAACATGACGGTGATTGTAACGAGTTCGATAGTTACTGGCGTTCAAGATGTACAAAACACGAAGAGCCAGAACGTGAAGAAGTACATCGAAAACGGCACGTTGATTATCGAAGTCGATGGCGTGAAATACGACGTAACGGGACGCGTTGTGAAGTAATAAGTGGTAAGTAGCAATGGGGCATGCCCCATTGTCATAATAAGTAATAAGTTGGCGACTGCAGCAATGCGGTCGCCATTTTTTTGTATTGGGAAAAGGAACACAGATTACGCAGATTAAACGGATTTTCAGGATTTATAATCAGTTCAGGCGGATTTATAATCCGCCGTTGCTGAGTAGCGGATTTGAAATCCGCAACTCATAAGTCGGGGATTGCAAATCCCCTCGAACGGATGCATATTGCCACAGATTTATGTAAATAATTGTGAATTATGCTTTATAAATTTCATTTTGAATAGGTACTTTTGCGTAGTGAAGTTTTACACACATCACATACACGAAAAACGAGAGAAAAAACGCAAACCAAATGTTTCAAGACTCTTTGCTATATCCTACTTGGTTCTCTAACCCCCACGATTGTATAAAAATGGGAACTTATGATTGTATGCCCGTGTGTCATAATACCGAAAGAAACATAAATACATCATTATAACATATACACTATTATGAGGTACAATAAAATTTTTACTCTTTTTTCTGC
>JAFYCM010000048.1 GCA_017539645.1 Bacteroidales bacterium | reverse complement strand
GAAAATAAAGTCTTAGCTCGATACGATATACCAGTTCGGTTCTATTTAGATAATTTTGACAACAATAACAACCATCCCATAACATACCCACCCACAGATGAAATGAGTGAGATAGTGGTGAGGTATTATAACGATAAAAGAGATAAGTAATCTGTATATGCACGAATATGGTCATATTATGCAAAGCCGCAACTATGGTGTTGCTTATTTATTTTGTATTGGCGTTCCAAGCCTCCGCAGCGCAGCCTCTCACAATGACCATAAAAACCAATGGTATGAACGTGAAGCAAGCGCCTATGCAAGGCGTTATTTTGGAGATGACGTGTGGATGCTATATGCAAAAGATTCGCATCCTACCTACGGATTCTTAGGTTACTCAGAGTGAATTTATTCTAAATAGTATTACAAAAATGAATTTGCGTAAAAAAATATTTGTCCTACTGCAATTGTTAATATTTTTAGCAAGTTGCAATAAATTTTCATTGTATGAGGAATTTCCAGGGAATAGTATTAGCATAAAAAACAAATCTGATTCTACCATTGTGGCACTAACACTTAAAACTTATGAGTGTGACTCCGTTGATAGAAGAAAAACTACAACTATTCGTGATATACATTGTGTGTATGATACTATTTTGCATTCCAGCAATGATTATTCTAACCATCTAATTCCTCCCTATGAATACCGCAATATGTATTATTGGGAAGAGGAAGATATCATAGATGAAGATACTGCTACTGTATTCTTCATTAGTGAATATATACTCAATACTTGTAGCTGGTATAGAATTGTGAATGAAAAAATGATCCTTGCTCGATATGACATACCAATTAAATCTTACATAGCGAATTTTGACAATATTCACCCTTTAACCTACCCGCCCACAGATGAAATGAGTGAGATAGTGGTGAGGTATTATAACGATAAAAGAGATAAGTAATCTGTATATGCATGAATATGGCCATACTCTTCAAGGTCGCAACTATGGTGGTGCTTATTTACCTTAGTTCGGCGTAGCATGTTGCTACGTCGGATATAGTAGCAAGGCTCCAGCCTTGCGGAAACAAAACAGCAAAAATGAAAGCGCAACAAAACGACATAGCGAATGTGCAAGGCAAGAGCCTTGCTTTTAGTCAGCATCGTAAGCTCAGCCTACGGAGAACGGGGGGAGATATTATGAAACATATACTATCAATTTTTATACTACTAATATGTGTAACCAATCAATTTTATGCACAGAAAAAAGTTAATCATTATGCAATTAGTATATTGTGTAGTGTCGATTCTCTTCTAAATATTGATGGCATACCCATTCCATATGTAGATAAGCGTAAATATGCTGAAATAGACGAATTGAATGGTTGGGCTTATAGAGAAAAATATTCTGAAAGAGCATATCTAAGAACAAGAAAAGACTTTGTAGAAAATTTCATATCGGATGCTCAATTACGTTTATTAGGATTTATTGATATCAATGAAAATAGTAAATGTGCATTACTATCGTGCAAAATTTACAATGAATTGGTGATATACATAGTCAACAATCAAGCTAATGGTGTAATAATATTGACTGATATATGCAAGGCAACAAAGAACTATTGGGATGAAAATTACTCACCTACAACATTCGTGTCTTGTCTTAGTAATGGAATCTTTATGAAATGTGCATTCGATGTCTCTGACGATTTGTTGTATAAGGGGGAGCCTATATGCTCTGCAGAGATTCTCGAAGTGTTTTGTTTTGATAACAATGGTGTAGTAAAACAATTTCACAATTCATTATGGATAGAAGATGATATTATGGAATAGCATTACAAATGCTTGGCGTAGCATGATGCTACGTCGGATATAACAGCAAGATTTCTGCCTAGCAGAAACGAAAAAGCAAAAATGAAAGCGCAACAAAACGACATAGCGAATGTACAAGGCATGAGCCTTGCTTTTAGGCAGCACCGTAGGCAGAGTCTACGGAGAACGGGAAAAACATGGGGTATATGGGGAAAATAAATTTAATACTGATGCTTTGTGGCGTTACACTTTGTTGCAATGCTCAGATAATTCACAATTGTATATTCAATAAGATGACTTTCGTTTCAAACGATACAATCATCAATGGTACTGCATATTTCCATGATGATGGATATTTTTCTATACGTCCCATCGTAGACACAACAAGCAGAGAACTAAATGAATATGTGACAAGTCTAAATACTCCCTCAAACACTCTCTCAACTGAGAAGCATACCCTAAGGGTTACATACAATACTGATAGACTTGATACCATAAAGTACATTTTTGATGTTTACGAATGCGAAGAGTTCTCTGATTTACATTTTCACCTAGTTCACGACATATCCGATTTGCTATATAGATATTCTTACATAGTATCTGTTTTTGGTAATACCGACCCGCAATGCAAGTTCCGATTTATAATGCCAGACACTTTAGTTACTTTATCCAAAGGATTCTATGATGTAAGTGTGTTTTTCGAAGATTATAAAGATTCTCCAATAGTCATAAAGTATAAACATGCCATATCAAAGGATTTTGATGGGCTAAAAATCGATATATGCGATAGCGTAACATGTGAGAGTGATTTTTGGAACAGATTAGATATCAAGAAAAACTATCGTAAAATCATGTCAAACTTCAGTTTGGAAATGAGGATTTATTCTCCTTATAATCCATACTATTTCGATTTCAAGAATAAAAGATTACTTATTTCTCCAGATAACCCAGAAGACTTTGGTTCTGGTTCAAGAAAACTGGATCAATTGGTTTATAATATCACTTGGAAACTTTTCGAAAATGAACGGAAAAATAGAGGATTATAACCATCTTTCAGTTCAGGCGGATTTGAAATCCGCAAGCCGAAACTCGTGGATTGCAAATCCCCTCGAACATATTTTGTCCTCTTCCAAATGATTTGCGGACATTGTAGAAACGTTGCGCGCAACGTCTCAGTTCAGGCGTATTTGGAATTCGATAAATACGCAAAAAGGCCGCCCCGAAGGACAGCCATTCATATCTACTTATATACTTAGTACTTACGTACTTATAACTTACTACTTACAAAGCGCTTTATAGCGTTTCACCGTCTCTTCGAGGCCTAAGTATAGCGCGTCGGAAATAAGGTGATGACCAATAGAGACCTCCTTCACGAAAGGAATCTGCTCGCAGAAGAATCCCAAGTTTTCGAGGTTTAGGTCGTGGCCTGCATTAACTGAGAGGCCTAACTTCTTGGCTTCGTTGGCAGCCTCGACGAAAGGCGCAATGGCCTTTTCGCGGTTGGCAGCATAGTTAGCAGCATAAGGCTCGGTATAGAGTTCTATGCGGTCGGCACCAATCTTTGCGGCTTGCTCAACCATAGTTTTGTCGGGGTCGACGAATATCGATGTACGTATGCCAGCTTCACTCAGGCGGCCAACTATCTCTTGCAAGAAATCGAAGTGGCGCACAGTGTCCCAGCCGGCATTCGAGGTTATGGCATCGGGAGCGTCGGGCACGAGCGTAACCTGCGTAGGTTTCACGCTTATAACCAACTCCATAAACTTATCCGATGGGTAGCCCTCTATATTGAACTCGGTGGTCACCACAGGTCGAAGGTCGACCACATCGGCATAGCGAATGTGACGTTCGTCTGGGCGCGGGTGAACGGTGATGCCATCAGCGCCAAAGGTTTGTATGTCTTGAGCAGCTTTTACGACATTGGGCACATTGCCACCGCGAGCATTTCTGATTGTAGCGATTTTGTTGATGTTTACACTTAGCTTAGTCATCTGTTATTTGTTTTTTCTAATTATTAGTGGTGGGAAGCGAAGCGTCGATAGTGTCTATTTGAAAAGTATTAATTATCTGCAAGATTACCCTTTTCGTGCGTTTAACTTATCTTTCCACTATAAATTAGTGTAATTTTGCGACGCAAATATATTTCATTTGCGATTACAAAGAGTCAAATAATATGCAACAGCAAGTAATTATCGACGAAGCCGAAACCACAGTTGTCAACATACATTTGAATAGCGCTGATTTCCAGTTGACGCGCATTGTCAACGTGCTTGAAGACAATGGAGCTCGCATCAAAAATATTAATGTTGTTACCCATAGCGATGTCGACACCGATGTTACTATATACATATCTGCCGAGAGCTCAGAGGTTATTTCCAAAGCCCTCGATCGTTATGGTTATGACGCCTCTGTGGTCGCACCAGCTTCATCTGCCGACAACCCCACCACCATCAAGCGCAACTACGACGCGCTGATGAAGTTTCTAAATGTATAATCGTTTATAATATAGATATTTATGTCAGTTGCCGAGATTCTACGCTCACGCACCGAAACGGGTTTCTCCATAGAAATTCTTCCACCAATAAAGGGCAATGGCCTACAACGTACCATTCAGAATATTGATGAACTGAAAGATTTCGGACCACTTTTCATAAATATCACCACTCACCATTCGGAGCCTGTATATATGCCTACTGGCGATGGCAAACTGCAGAAGGTTTTTGTGCGCAAAAGGCCTGGCACTGTGGCTGTTGCAGCTGCTATTCAAAATCATTATGGCATACCGGCGGTGCCGCATATCTTGTGCAACGGATTCACTCGCAGCGAGACGGAATACGTACTTATAGACCTCAATTTTCTTGGCATTCACGACCTTTTTGTGCTTCGTGGCGATGCCGATAAAGAGGTGATGGTGCAAGAAGGCGACTGCCATAAGCATGCTACCGACCTCATCGGTCAGATAAACGACATAAACAATGGTCGCTTCCTCGATGGCACACTCAACGAACCAATGACGACCAAATTCTCGTTTGGCGTGGCGGGCTACCCCGAGAAACATGCCGAAGCACCTAATTTCGAGACTGATATAAAATACCTAAAGGCAAAAGTTGACGCTGGCGCCGAATACATAATTACGCAACTCTTCTACGACAATAGCAAGTTCTTCGACTTTGTGAAACGTTGTCGCGAGGCAGGCATCACGGTGCCGATAGTTCCGGGGCTGAAACCGCTCAAAAAGGCTCGCCAACTCAACATATTGCCGCGTACCTTCGGCTGCAACATGCCGCAAGATTTGGTGGACGCCGTAGAACGATGCAAAGACGACAACGCCGTGCAGCAAGTGGGCATAGAGTGGCTCACCCAGCAAGTGCGCGAACTCAAAGCCGCCGGCGTTCCCGACATACATTTCTACACACTTGCTGCAGTAGACTCAGTCAAAGCTGTGCTGAAGAGCTGTTTTTGAGCCTAAGTAATTACGAGCTACAAATTCCTAATTACGATTGATGCGCACGTTGCCCCTGCTTCGTAATTAGGAATTTGCAATTATATAGATGTCTAATAATCAACGTAAAATACAAAAACATGAAACGGGTAAACATAATACTAACAATAGCGATGCTTGCGTTGACGTGCTACGTGCAGGCGCAAACGCAACGTAGCAAAGAGAGTATAAATTTCGGCTGGCGATTTCATTTAGGCGATGTAGATGGCGCTGCCAATAAAGACTTCGACGACTCCAGCTGGCGACTTGTCGACATTCCACACGATTTCCAGATTGAGCAAGAGTGGGTTGCTCCAGCAGCCGACGAGAAAGCCGACAACACCGACGCGGCAGCCAACATCAAGAGCCGCCTTTCGAGCCGCGGCTTCAAGGAGATGGCTCGCGGCTGGTATCGCAAACATTTCACGCCAGCCGACAGCCTCAAAGGTCGACGCATATTGCTCGATTTCGGTGGCATTATGTATGTCGGTGATGTATATCTCAACGGCGAATTGGTTGGCGCAACGAACTATGGCTATGTTGGTTTCGAGATAGATATTACCGACAAACTGCGCTTCGGCGAGGATAACGTCATTGCTGTAATGGCCGACACTCGCGACCCTAAAAATTCACGCTGGTACACTGGTGGCGGACTTTTCCGCGATGTATATATGATTACCACCAACAAACAGCTCTATTTTGCTCGCTATCCTATGTATATCACCACACGCGACAATCGCTTCGTAAATATTGGCGTAGAAGTGGCTACCATGGGGCGCGACAAAAAGATGCCTATCGATATAAAAATCACTGCTCCCGATGGCAAGATTGTCTACCAAGGCAAGAGCGAAATACGCCGTTCGACGCCAACTCGCTATATCGAACAGCCTCTGCCAGAGATTGAGATTACAAATCCTCAACTTTGGGATACCGAAAATCCTAACATCTACAGCGTTGAACTCACTCTATACAACGAAAAAAATGAGGCCGTCGATGTAGCCACCGACCATTTTGGCATACGTACTATTGAGATTATCCCCAACGTAGGTCTGAAACTCAATGGCAAAAAAGTTTTGCTGCAAGGCTATGCCAACCACCATTCTCTTGGTGCTCTGGGCGCTGCTGCATATCCTCGCGCCATAGAGAAACGCATCAAGCTTATGAAAGAGTGGGGCCTCAACCACATACGTACGAGCCACAACCCTTACAGCCGCGAGTTTATTGAACTTTGCGACCGCAACGGTATTCTCGTCGTTGACGAACTCTACGACAAATGGACGCGTCAGCACACTGGAGGTCGCGTGGCTTTCGAGCAACTTTGGCAATACGATGTGCCAGAGTGGATTAAGCGCGATCGTAACTCGCCTTCGGTTATTGCTTGGAGCCTTGGCAACGAGCTGCAACAAGACCCCAATATGCCATATAACGACTTCGGTGTGACTATGTATAAGCTTATGCATGAGCTCATTGCACGTTTCGACTCTACGCGCAAAGTGACTGTAGCTATGCATCCTCGCTACCGCAATTGGGAGACCGACTCGCTGCCTTGCGCATTAGCTATGGTAACTGATTTTCAGTCGTATAACTATCGTTATATGTATTTCCCCGGCGATGGTCAAAAATTCCCTTGGATGACATTCTACCAAAGCGAAGCCTCAGTGGCTGCCATGGGACAAAACTTCTTTGAGATGAACCGCGACAAAACGATGGGCTTGGCCTATTGGGGTGCTATAGACTACCTCGGCGAAAGCAACGGTTGGCCCGCTAAAGGCTGGACACAAGGCGTGTTCGACATCTCTCTTGAGCCAAAACCTAAAGCATATTACATGCGCTCATTTTTCCGCAACGAACCTCTCGTACATATTGCCATAGTCGATAAAAAAGCAGAATCGGGCGAATGGAATGGCGTAAACACCAACAACGATGGCTTGAGCGACCATTGGAACCGCATCGATGGTCAGAAACTCGACATTATTACCTACACCAATGCCGACGAAGTGGAACTTTTTGTGAATGGCAAGAGTGTGGGCGTGAAGAAAAACGACATCAACAATGCCAAAATGCGCAACCAAATTCGTTGGAATGGTATTGAGTATAAAGATGGTTACGCCGAGGCTGTGGCTAAAAAAGACGGCAAAGTGGTTGCACGTCATCGCATTGAGACCTCTACTCCTATGACAAAACTTAGCGTCGAAGCCGACAATGCTCAATGGAAAGCCGACGGCATGGATTTGCAACATATACGTATATACGCCCTCGACAAGAAAGGTCGCAAAGCTGTTACGGCACAAAACAATCTACGCTTCAAAGTGGAAGGCGATGCAACCATAGCTGCTGTTAGCAATGGCGACAACACGTCGGAAGAACTTAACGTGACCGACCATCGCCGACTATGGAATGGATCTGCACTTCTTATTCTTCGTGCTGGACAAAAGGGTGGCAACGTAAAACTCACAATTTCGTGTGATGGTATGAAGAACGTTGTAAAGACTTTCAATGTAAGTTCTAAGTAGAATGTTTAGCGTTATAAGTACATATATGAAACTAATTATAAGCACATTAGCCACACTGATTTGCTCTGTGGCCTTTGCACAATCTGTATTTATCTATTCGCCTAACGAACGTGCTGGATTGCACGCAGCTATCAAAGACGCAAACGGGCAATGGTCTGATTTGGGGCAACTTTGCGCATCGGACTACTCGCAATGGGGTTCAGAAAAACGTATGTATTCTCCTTACGTATTGCGCGCATCCGATGGCACTTGGCGCGCCGTTTGGCAAGTAAACGACAATGCTCCAACATTTGCCGCTGCCTATTCTGCCGACCTCATCACATGGCGTCCGCAGGATTATCCTAAGATGTCGATTGGCCCTTGCACTTCGCCTTTCATTATGAAAAATGGCGATGGCTTTACGGTCTATTATACGCATAACGATACGTATAGAATGACCAAAGCTTCGTTCGATTTCCGCCACTTTTCGGTCGACGAAGTGTCAGACCAAAGTGTCTTCGAAGTAAGCCCAACTTTTGTCGAGATTGATGGCAAAAAACTTAGTGGTCAGCTATTCAATCTTACGTCGGATGAGTACAATGCTCTCGTCTCGTTCCATAAGCAGCAAAAAGCTGAAGCAGAAGCAAATAGCGAGACATTCGCCGACGACAGCGTTCGTTTTGCCGACATAATTACGAAAGGTTATGCCGAGGCTACGCTTAACGTTGATAATAAGAATATTAAGCCCATTTCCGACAACCTTATTGGCATCTTCTTCGAAGATATTAGTTATGCTGCCGATGGCGGTTTGTACGCCGAAATGATTGAAAATCGTGATTTTGAATACAACGGCGAGCAAAAGGGCTGGAACTCTACCACCGCTTGGCACAGCGATAAGCCTATTACCATAGATACCATAAGACCTATTAGCAAGGTCAATTGCCACTATGCGCGACTAAAATCGCAAACCATCGAGAACTCTGGCTGGGACGGAATGCGCGTGGAGCAAGGTGCAGAATACATATTCAGTGCCTTCTTGCGTGCAAAAGATGACTCAAAAGTCCTTGTGGCACTGAAAGATGGCGATGAGATTATTGCACGAGGCTACGTAACTATGCATAGCAAACTGCTGAATAGCTGGCACCACACCGAATTGACTCTTGTGGCGCAGAAATCGGCTACATCGGCAAAACTCGCATTGGAGGTTGAGGGCGAAACCGATGCCGACATGATTAGCCTCTTCCCTAAGGATACTTACAAAGGTCGTCGCAATGGTCTTCGCCGCGACATTGCTGAGGCTATTGCGGCTCTCAAACCCAAGTTTGTACGCTTCCCTGGCGGCTGCATGTCGCATGGTCAGGGCTTAGAGAATATCTATCACTGGAACGAAACCGTCGGTCCTCTCGAACAACGAACTCCCGCTTTCAACATCTGGAACTACCATCAAACGCGCGGCCTTGGATTCTACGAATTCTTCCAGTGGTGCGAAGATATGGGCGCTGAGCCTCTGCCTGTGTTGGCTGCTGGCGTTCCTTGTCAAAACTCCGCACCTAACCACGAAAACTACGGCGGTCAGCAAGGCGGTATACCTATGGACGAAATGGATGACTACTGCAAGGAGATTCTCAACCTCATCGAGTGGGCAAATGGCGACCCAACCTCAAGCAAATGGGCTAAACTTCGTGCCGATGCGGGACATCCTAAACCATTCAATTTGAAATACATAGGTATAGGCAACGAAGACCTCATCAGCACCGTCTTCGAAGAGCGTATGCTGATGATAGCTAAGGCCGTGAAAGCTAAATATCCCGACATAACTCTCTGTGGCACAGTAGGTCCGTTCCACTACCCTTCATCGGATTACATTGAAGGTTGGCGCTTTGCCAACGAGCACAAGGACGTCATAGATATGGTAGATGAGCATTACTACGAGTCGCCGGGCTGGTATTTGAACAATCAGCATTACTACGATAATTACGACCGCAATGCTCCCAAAGTCTACCTCGGTGAATATTCGGTGCAAGCCCGAAGCCGCCGAAGCACCATCGAATCGGCTCTCTGCGAGGCTATTCACCTCTGCAACGTGGAACGCAACGCCGATGTGGTGATGATGACGAGCTACGCACCGCTGCTCTGCAACACTCTGCACCGCAATTGGGACCCCGACATGATTTATTTCCGTGGCAACGAAGCCCCGCAACTCACGCCGAGCTACCACACGCAACGTCTCTTTGGCTCCTATTCGGGCAATGTATACGTAAATAACAGTATCGATGCTACACCTGAGGTTTCGCGCCGCGTGGTGGCAAGCGTTGTGAAGGATAGCGATGGACATACTTACGTGAAAGTTGTGAATGCACTTCCCGTGTCTACTCGACTGAAAATCAGTGGTGTAAATATTAACAACAAAACCGTGACAGAAGGCTTCTGCGGTTCGCCTACCGACAGAAAGGCTTCGCCAAGCATCAGTGACGCAAACGCAAAAGGCGAGTATGTAGAGCTACCTCCATATTCATTCCAAATATTTACAGTAAAATGAAATTTGTAATATCCTTATTATCAATATTTTCGTGCGTATGTACGATGGCGCAGAATCCTGTGCTGAAAGGTCGCTTTGCCGATCCTGAGATTCTCTACTCGCATAAGACGCATAAGTTTTATATATATCCAACCACCGACGGTTTCACCAACTGGACGGGCGACGTGTTCCACTGTTTTTCGTCGGAAGATTTGCGCATATGGACCGACGAAGGCATAATTATCGACCTCAAAAAGGACGTCGCGTGGGCCGATTCGCGTGCTTGGGCGCCTTGCATCGAGGAGAAAAAGTTGGCGGACGGTTCGTATAAATATTACTACTATTTCACCGCCGAAACGAAGATTGGCGTTGCTGTGGCCGACGACCCAACGGGACCATTCAAGGCAATGGACAAACCGCTTATTGCCGAGCGTCCAGCCACTGCCGATGGTGGTCAGTGCATCGACCCTGACGTATTCACCGACCCCGTTTCGGGCAAAACGTATCTCTATTGGGGCAACCATTTCATGGCTGTTAGCGAGCTCGAGCCATCGATGACAGCTATCAAGCCCGGCACTACTAAAGAGCTCATACACAGCAGCAAACTCTATCGCGAGGGTACGTATGTGTTCTATCGCAAGGGTAAATATTACTTCATGTGGAGCCAAGACGACACACGCAGTCCGAACTACTGTGTGCGCTACGTGAAGAGCGATTCGCCCACCGAAATTCCCGACCCTGAGACGTCGAAAGTTGTACTGCGCAAAGATGCCGAGCATAGTATTTATGGCACAGGTCACCACTCGGTGCTCAACATTCCTGGAACCGACATTTGGTATATCGTCTATCACCGCTTCTATTGGCCCGATGGCGTGACCATGGGACGTGAAGCTGGCTACAACCGCGAAGTATGCATCGACCGCCTCTATTTCGATGAAAATGGCGATATTTTGCCCGTTGTGCCTACGATTTGAAAGAAGGTAATAAGTACAAAGTAGAGACGTGCATGCCGCGTCCGTAAAAAACAATAGGGCTGCCACCTCCCGTGACAGCCCTGTTTTTGTGTATAAAAAAAGGACGAAAGCCGCAGCCCTCGCCCTCTTGCTGTAGTATAAAACAAAACCTATTTGATGAGAATCTTACTTATTGCTTTGCCAACGCGCACTACGTATAATCCTGCTTTGCTAAGCGAAAAACTGTTCTGTGTGCCGCGTGCCACAACGATGCCACGCATATCGTAAATAGTACATACGTCATTGGCGCCTTTGCCTTCGATATTTATGGTCAAATGGTCGCTATTTATAGTTACGCCGCTATTCTCGATGGTGCGCACTGGCGTAGGCGTTGGATCGGGCTCTGGAACTTCGTAGCCAACAGCATAACCAACTACCACATTCGACACCGAGAGTTGGAAATTTATCTGGTTCTTCAGATAGTAGTTTATCACAGCTGACACAACCTTTGCAGGCGTTGTAGCGGCAACCGTAGTTGCATGCCAGTCCGGCGACGTGTTGGCAGCATAGGTAAGCATAAGTACACCATCGCGATAGTAGCTCACCGTGCCATCGGGGTTGAAGCTGATGGTAGCGTAATATTTCTTGTTGTAGAACGAAGTGTACGTACCGCCGTTGAACGACTGCGCAGACTTCTCGTAGAAGTCGTTGTCGTTGTAGTGAAGCACCGACAGATACATAATATACTTACCATCAGTCGATTTGGCTATTGGCGTCCAATCGGAGTCGATGGTCTCGTTCATTTGGAAACTTATAGATATGCCCGTTTCGGCTGTTATGCTGCTGCTTGGCGTGGCAGCTTTGAACTCGTTAGCCGACGAATAGATACCCACCACAGCCTCCTCGGAAATTGGCAGTGTCGAAGTGAGGTTTGAGAGCGTTTTCACTGTCACTACGACGTCTTTGGAATACGATACTTCGCCGCAAGTAATTGTCTCGGTGAGAGTTACATTGGTGTCGGCAGCTACGTTTTTCACCTCTCCTTCATCGGTGATTATCTCGGTATTTTGCGATTTCCAGCTGATTGATGCACCATAAATACCCGTTGTTGGCAAGGTTAGTTTCAAGCCCGAGTAGATGGTTGTAGATATTGACGAATCGAAGTTGTAGGCGTTGTAGACCACCACAGCCTCGTCCGAGAAAGCTTTGTAGCCCCACACGCAGAGGTCGTTTTCGCTCGTTGCGGTGAAGCAGAGTGTTGGATAGTTGGTCTCCTCTATGCATTGCGTAAGTAGCACGCCGCAAAACGTCTCGTTGCCAAGTTTTATAGTTATTTGTGGCGCATTGGCTTCTTGCTTCCATGTGCCCGTGTATGCGCCCGTCACACTGCCATCTTCGTTCAGCGTGATGCTCTTTTCGGTGACGCAGGTGCGGTTGGCGTACGACGTGCCATAACCATGATATAGAATATTATACGTACCTACAACGTCGCTTAGCTCGTAGGGCGTTTCGGTGAGCGTTTCGCCTTTATATTCAAACGGAGCTGCAGCCAAACCGCCATTCATCGTCTGAAACATCTGATGCACACGCACTTGGTGACCTTCTGTGCCATCGTCAAAACGTGTGTGGTATACTAAATACGTCTTGCCATCAGTGTCGACAACAGCCGAGTTGTGACCCTGCGCGGTGTAGCCGTAATTCATAAAACTCCAACGATAATACGACATCAAGCGCGTACCTACATAACCATTGACAGTGCCGCAGCAATTGTTGTTATTTATGCTGCTCGACGACGTGTAGCGCGCATCTTGACCCGACAAATCGTAGTATGGACCTGTAACCTTTGCCGACGAGAATACTCGCATGTTATAGCCGCCAGTCGAGGTCAAACCGCCATAAGTAACAAAAAGGTAATATCTATCACCTATATATTCTATGTACGATGCCTCGCCCGACACGTGGAAACCGCCATAAATCTTTATGCCCTGATATGCGTCGCTGAGGGCGTTGGTTGGCGTGCCATCGTTGGTTTCGTATGTATAAGTAGCATCGCGCAAGCCGGTAGCAGGGTCGAGTTTGAGCATATATAGACCGCCAAACCACGAGCCGTAGGTCATCCACATGTTGCCATCTTCGTCGAAGAATGTGCATGGGTCGATGCAGTTTTGCCCATAGGTGCGATTGCCGTTGCGGTTTTGTACATATCTATCAGGATAAGTATCTACGCCAAGCACCTCATCGAGGTCGGTCTCTTTCCAGTTCGATGCCGTGAAACCCGAGTAGACAACGGCACCCACACGGGTCCAGTTGCCAAGCAGGTCGTCGGCAGTGAGCAGCACAATGGAGCTGTACCAATTGTCGCCATTGATACTCATATACATACACCACTTGCCCATCGTAGGATTCCAAACCACGTCGGGCGCCCACATGTTGCCACTGATGTCATAGCTCGAACTGCCCTTTTTCGACCAATTGGCATCGTCGGCAAAGATGGTGGCGTAGTTAGTAGAAATATTATTGGAGAAATATGACCAATTTTGCAAGTCGTAGCTCTTTGCCCACGCGCGATGCGAGCCAAACACGCAGTAGATTTTCTTGCTGCCTTCGCTCTCTACGCCAGTCACCACACCGTTTTTCTCGTAGCCAATAACTATCGATGGGTCGTGCACCGTAGCACGCTTAGGCACACCATTTTCGAAATATGTTTTATAGAGATTCTCAACCTCTGCTTTGGTCAATTCTGTTGTTGCTCTTGCCGTTGTAGCGCACAGACAGAGTGCCGCGGCATATAAAGCAATTTTGTTTATCATCTTCATAAATGCTCTTATTCAGTTTACTGCTGCGAAAATATTTTTATCAATGTTAATAATGGTGAATTTATGTTTCGTGTTGGTGGAAAATAGATTTTTATTTATGCCGGCAGAACGTATAACTTCAAACTCCAAAACTTACAAACAAAATGAGAGCAATACTACAAAGGGTAAAGCGCGCCAGCGTAAGTATAGAAGGCAAAGTGAATGGCGCCATAGGTGAGGGACTTTTCATACTTTTCGGTGTGGAGGATACCGACGATGCAGCCGAACTCGATTGGCTTGTGTCGAAGATTGTGCAGATGCGCATCTTCAGCGATGAGAATGGTCTTATGAACCGCTCCGTGGCAGATGTTGATGGCGAAATACTCGTTGTGAGCCAATTCACCCTCTTTGCTAAGACCAAGAAGGGCAATCGCCCATCGTTCATTGCTGCCGCGCGTCCCGAAAAGGCAGTGCCTATTTATGAGAGTTTTGTGGAGAAATTGTCGCAAGCGCTGGGAAAGACAGTCCCAACTGGCGAGTTTGGCGCTGATATGCAGATAGATATGCTTGCCGATGGTCCCGTGACCATAATTATCGACACGCAGAATAAAGATTTGTAGAAAATACGAGTTCCTAATTACGAACTATGAGCAAACACTGCTTCAATCGTAATTAGGAACTCATTTTATTCAACCACTGAAAATATTCGCGCTTTTCGTGTATTCCGTGGTTATATAATCGAACTCGTAATTATGAATTCGTAACTCATAACTCGTAATTCGTAACTACATTGTCATCATCTTGCCACAGAATAACAACGCTCCTGTACTCTTCTCTTTGATTATATAGATGAACGGACGCGTAACGTGGAAAACAATTGGGTCTGGCTCTGGACCTGCCGACGTTGCTAACATTCCAACAACCGTAACCGCAGCCGCCTCAGTACCTTTCTCATCAACTTTGATGTAAGTATGTTGATTGACAAAAGAGACAAACAACGGACTTTCAGACATTGCTGAGAAATCGGCATTCTGATCGCCAAAAGCCGCTACGATGCCCAATGCTTTCAAATCATCATTGAGTTTCTTTTCGTATTTCACCTCGAACTTAGGCAACCACAAATTCACATCTCTATACGAGAAACTATTTACTATTTCGCCCCAATTTTCAGCCACATCGGCCACGCAGCCATTGATGTCGACACCTTCATTTGGCAAAACCACTACCATGCTAAATGCGCCATTGCCGTACGGTAGCTCAACGGCAGCATATTTCTCGCCTTCGTAATGACGATAGTTATTGGTTTGCACCATCATGTCGACCGAAGCCACTTTGCCGTCGACATTAGTAAAATCGGCCTTACTCGTGAGGTCGCTATCGAATTCATCGGCCCAAATGCCTTTGAAATAGAGCGCATTGATAAGCGCAGCAGCCAAATCGCTTGGCGCTTCGTCAAGAACTTTGGTAATTAAGTTATTAGTCTTATCGGCGCACCACGCATTTATAGTTTTAGCTGCTTCGGCCGATGAGAAATCGACCGTTTGAGCCGTAGCGTCGAAATATTCGGCACACGCGTTCACAAATTCGCTCTTGAACGTGATGCTTTTGTTGCACCAGATAGAGTTGGCAATGCCAATGGTGGTTGTGTTATCTACATCTTTGAGAGCCGCAGCCATCACTTTATTGTAGCTATTCATATCGGCCACGTCCAAGCCTTCGAAGCCCAGCGTGTTCTGCAGTTCTGCTTGCGTCTGTCCAGCCGCACCATTCGTAAGCATCGACATCGCCATTTGCAACGAGAGCGGCGAAAGGAAAGCATTTTCATTTCCGCTGCTAAGCGTCTGATTCATAAATTTTAGCGAGAATCCAACAGCAGCTTCGTTTACGGCAGCTTCCGATTTGTTGAGCGCAATATCTACGCGATCTTTGGCAGTTGGTCTGTTTTCTGGGGTTTCATCGTTTTCGCTACAAGCAAGCAAGAATGTGGGCAGTAGCATTGAGATAAGGATTTTTGTTTTCATCGTGTAACTAATTAATAATCACAAAGGTATTTTCAATTTTCAATTTTCAATTTTCTTAGCTAAAACGAACCTTTCCTTATCGCAATAATCCTTCAGAACCTCCACATTACCAAAGCCCATCTGACGCAGCATCTCGGCCGTCTCCTGCCCAAAACGCTCGTTTATCTCGAATACCAAATGCCCGTTGCGTTTCAGTAGCCCCGAAAGAGATTTTCGCGCTATCTCCCGATAGAATAGCAGCGGGTCGTCGTTGGGCACAAAAAGCGCGAGCGATGGTTCGTAGTCGAGCACATTTTTCTGCATGTCGGCACGTTCCTCTTCGCATACGTATGGCGGATTCGACACCACTATATCGTAAGCTCCTTCGGGCATTTCGCGCAATATGTCGCATTTTGCAAAATGCACATCTGTTTCGTTCTGCACCGCATTGCGTTTAGCCACTGTCAAGGCCTCCATAGAGACATCTACGGCAGAGACGTGTGCCATTGGTTTACGCTTTTTGACGGCAATAGGTATGCAACCCGAACCCGTACCAATGTCGAGCACCGATTCGCTACCAATGAGCCGCTCTGCCACCAAATCGACAATCTGCTGCGTCTCAGGTCGCGGAATAAGTACGCTACTATTCACCTCGAAGCGCAAGCCGCAAAATGTGGTGTATCCTATTATGTATTGCAGTGGCTCGTTGCGCTTCAGTCGTTCTGCATACGTATTAAGCCGTTCATAATCGCGCGCAACAACTTCTTGATTACCGTTCAAAATCAACTGCGTGAACGATATGTCGTAGTAGTCGCAAAGCAAATTGCGCGCAACAGACTCACTATCTGCGCCATACGTTTCGTCCAATTGTGCCGAAATCTCTCTACGAACGCTATCTAAAGTCAACTTTTGCATCTCTTGTACTTTATTCTTTGCAAAGCTATTACGTGGTGTGCTTACTTTTACAGAAAAAATTCTATGAACCAACACGAACTATATATGCGCCGCTGCATACAACTTGCGCAGATGGCCGAAGGATTAACCTACCCTAACCCTATGGTGGGCTGCGTGATCGTACGCAACGACAAGATTATTGGCGAAGGCTACCACCGCAAAGCTGGCGAGGGCCATGCCGAAGTAAACGCTATTGCTTCGGTGCGCGACAAGAATCTACTGAAAGACAGCACTTTATACGTAAGTCTTGAACCATGCGCCCACTACGGCAAGACGCCTCCTTGCTCCAAACTGATTATCGAAATGGGCGTTCCACGCGTTGTTGTTGGCTGCATAGATAGTTTCAGCGCGGTTAGTGGGAAGGGCATAAATATGCTGCGCGAAGCTGGAATTGAGGTAATTACTGGCGTACTCGAAAAGGAATGCCGTCACTTGAACCGCCGCTTCTTCACGTTTCACGAGAAACATCGGCCATACGTAATATTGAAATGGGCAGAATCAGCCGATGGGTTCATTGGCAAGACTGGCCAGCAGGTTTGGCTCACAAACGATGCATGCAAAACGCTCGTTCACAAGCAACGCACCACAGAACAAGCCATTCTAATCGGCGCAAACACAGCCATAAACGACAATCCTTCGCTCACTGCGCGTCTTTACGCCGGCAACAATCCCGTGCGCTTCGTGGTTGACCCACATTTGCGCACGATAAGCTCGCTAAATATTATGAACGATGGCTACCGCACCATAATACTCAATGCTCAGAAAACGGAAGATTGCGGCTGCGTGAAATATCTAAAAGTCGATTTCAATGGCGATATAAACAACATATTATCAGCCGTTTATAGCGAAGGCATTCAATCCATAATTATAGAGGGCGGCAGCAAAACGCTCCAACCATTCATCGACGCAAACCTCTGGGATGAGGCATACGTATACAAATCGCCAATAATCCTTCGCGATGGCATAAAAGCGCCAAACTTTTCGCACGCAGCTAATAATCAGTGCGTTATAGATAACGTTCAACTATGTACGTACTATAATCTTTAGCTTATCGCGCAGATTTTTTCACGGCTGCCACTATTTCGGCGGCTTCTATGGGCTCACAATCTTTGTGTGGCGCAATAATCTCTATTTTGTCGCTAATGCCGTGCAATGCGCCGCGAGCCGCCAATTTGCCCAATATATATACGGATGCCGCGTGATTCTTTTCGCTATCTATCAGCATAAGTCGCTGCGTACGTTCGAGCGATTTCTCTACCACGCGTTCCACGTCGAAGGGCTGCAGAGAGGCTAAGCTCACCACCTCGCAGATAATATCTTCTTGGCGAAGCATGTTGGCTGCATCAACAGCAGGCGTGACATTTCTGCCGAAACAGAGCAGCGTGGCAAAGTTGCCAGCCGTCTCCACGTATGCTCCACCAAGTTTTATGTCGTGCGTAATATTATCGTCGAACGAGAAGGCGGGCAGCACAACGGCCGCTACCATATTGCGACAGAGCGTGCGCAC
This sequence comes from Bacteroidales bacterium, assembly GCA_017539645.1. Lineage (GTDB taxonomy): Bacteria > Bacteroidota > Bacteroidia > Bacteroidales > Marinilabiliaceae > W3P20-009. The sequence goes on along the minus strand of JAFYCM010000048.1, from coordinate 98,134 downwards.
TATTTCGTTCTCTTGATTTATAGTGGCAGGCAGCACAATATTTACGTCCGACGAAAGCGCCAACAACTTCGACACATGGTAGTCGGTGGTGCGCACGAGGAGTTTCTCGTTGCTCCAATGCGCCTGCGCCACACTCTCCGACATAGCATCGACAAGCGGATATTTACCACGGCACGTCATGCCTACAGCGCGGTCGACTGGGCATATTTCATCATCAATAACAATAGTATTTTCGACGCTCTTGGCGAGTTCATCAAACACATTTATGCGACGGCGCTGCGACTTCATTGGCGCCATCTTCACAAGCGACGTGTAGTATGCCTTTTTATACGCCGCCTCAACTTTCTTTCGAATGTCGGCACGCATCTCGCTAAGTTGCTGAGAGTCGGCTATTTTGCGCTCACTCATCCACGATGCCATGCTCTGCACATCGTCTTCGGCACTCTCTACCAGCGTTACCGACGGACATTGACGCGAACGGGCAACGCTGATTTGCTGCTCAAAAGTATGACAGATGGCTGCAAAGTCGCCGCCGCGAACGGTCTGGACCTGCAGCGCATTGCCGTTTTTACTTACCATGCTAAAGCCCGACAACTGGCGCTTGAGTGTACTTACGGTGCGCTCATCGGTAGTATTCCAAACCACAATGCACATCGGCAGTTTATGTTGCACCGACATACTTATGGCTTCGAAAAAGCGCCCATCGTTGGCCATATATCCGTCGATGCTGCACATTACTACGCTGTGACGTTCGGCGTCCATATTCATAGCCATAGCCATTCCAAGCGCTTTAGGAAGGTTGGAGGTCGTAGATAATGAATACTTATCGCTCGACGTGGCGTAATAATTCTCGAAAAACTCGTTGATATTTATGCTGCCACGCGCCAATTGCAGTGTCAAATCGATGCCCGAAGCAAAGACTTCATCGTCGGCTGTGAGATAACGCGCCAACTCCACTTGCGCCACATCATTGCGCGCCGTGATGAATCGCGCACTGCCACTGAGGCTCACTACTCGTCGGAGTTCCGCACCAAGGAGTGCACGTTTGTAGTCGTAGACCACCAATTCGCGAAACTGCTCTATGCTGTTTATCTGTTCCACGCCTATTTCTCCTTTGCCATAAGCATTTTTGCATACACCAAATCGTCTGGCGTAGTCAGTTTTATATTTTCCTTATTACCTTCTATCAACGTTATGGCGTGTCCTGCAGTCTCTACCACACTCGCATCGTCGGTGAACAGGTCGGTATATGGTTGATTGTAACTATTCATAAGTATGTCGTACTGAAACACTTGCGGCGTTTGTACCATACGTATTTGGGCTCTATTTACGGCATGTGAACTTCCATCGGCATCAATAAAACGAACGGATTCTACCGCAGGCATGACGGGCACTGCCGTACCATACTTCGCAGCACAATCGAAACAACGCTCCACAGTAGCCACACTCACCAACGGACGCACACCATCGTGAACGCCAACCACTTCGGCATCGACTACGGCAGCCAAACCATTCTTCACGCTATGGAAGCGCGTCTCGCCGCCTTTTGCTATCGTATGCTTTATATTGAATTGATATTCAGCACAAAGCGTTTGCCAATATGTAATTTGATTTTCGGGCAACACTAGCACTATTTGCATCTGGGCATCGTAGGTATGAAAACGCTCGATGGTAGACGCCAAAACGGGCTTCCCGCCCACAATGAGAAACTGTTTAGGTATGTCGGTGCCCATGCGCTTGCCTGAGCCACCAGCCACTATAACTATTGCACGCTTCATCTTAAGTGGCTAAAATATCATCATCAAAAACATGGCGACAATGCCAAGCACAAAGCCGCCCACAAGTTGCAATGGCGTGTGCGCTTGTACATATAGCCTCGCCCACGACACCATGCCTGTTATGACAAACATCACCATAGCCTCGCGATAGAAATCTATGCTGTTTGCCACACCTACCATGTAGGTAAATACTAACAACGCTCCGCAAGCTATAAGATGCAGACTGATGCGCCAAAATGGGGTAATTATGCAAGCTACTATCGTAGATAGACACTGCGCCTGCACTATGCGTATGATGGGCATCGGAACGGCTATGTAAGTAGTTATGAAATAGTACGTAATTATCGACGACACAGCGGTGAAGATTAGCGGAATCATTCTGTCTCGCGTCTTCGTCAAATCCATGCCGCTGAAGTTACGCTTTATGAATAGCAAAACGAGCGAAATGAGCGGTAACAGACTGATGCCAAGGCTCACATAGAGTGTTGTAACTATTTTGTACGCCGTCGGTAGTACGCTCCACATTGTGCTTCCCCACAATACGTATATCACTGCGTATATGGTTAGTAGCAGTGGGTGGAACAGTATCGATGTTAGGTATGCAATTTTCTGCAACATGCTTATAACTCTTTTCTCAAACGTGCCACTGGTATGCCAAGTTGTTCGCGATATTTGGCCACCGTTCGGCGTGCAATGTTATAAGATTTTGCCGACAAAATCTCCATTAACTTCTCGTCTGTGAGCGGATTGCGTTTGTCCTCATTAGCTACACTCTCCGCCAAGATGGATTTTACTTCACGCGAGCTAACATCTTCGCCTTCAGCACTTTGGATACCCTCACTAAAGAAGTATTTCAGCGGGTATATACCAAACGGCGTCTGTACATATTTACTATTCGACACACGCGATATGGTTGATGCATCGAGTTCTGTCATTTTGGCTATATCCTTGAGAATCATCGGCTTTAGCTTAGTCTCATCGCCATCAATAAAATAATCACCTTGATATTTCAGAATGGCATCCATCACGAGATTTAGCGTGTTTCGTCGTTGCTTTATAGCATCGATGAACCATTTGGCAGCATCTAGCTTTTGGCGCACAAATGTTATAGCCTCTTTCTGCTCACGCGTCTGGCCATCTTTATTCTTTACGTAGCCTTCGAGCATATCGGTATACCTACTACTTATGCGTAGTTCGGGCTCGCTGCGACGGTTAAGATGGAACGTGAGTTTATTATTCTCATACTCAACGATAAAATCGGGTATAATATGCTGCGCTGCCTTCACAAGTGTGCCGCTATATGCGCTGCCTGGCTTAGGGTTGAGGCGAAGGATCTCCTCTATAGCGTCCTTCATATCCTCGCTGTCGGTTATGCGCAGACGCTTGAGAATGCGGTCAAATCGCTTGTTTGTAAAATCATCAAAACAATCGTTCACAATGCGATATGCCAAACCGTTAATTGGATCTTCGAGGTTACGCGTACGCAATTGAAGCAGCAAGCACTCCTTGAGGTTCGATGCTCCCACACCAGCCGGGTCGAGCTGTTGAACAACCTTCAATACCTGTTCAACCTCTTCGTCGGCAATCTCCTCGTTGGTAGAAAACGACATATCATCGGCAATCTCTTGCGGCGAACGGCGTAGGTAGCCATCTTCATCTATATTGCCTATTATGTAGTGAGCTATTTCAAGTTGATGCTCGTTGAGATCTTGCAAGCCTATTTGCTCTTCAAGATGTTCGTAGAACGACATGCCCTCAGTCATCTGCACCTCAATAGGTTTGTCGTCGGCTGAGAAGTTGTTCGCTTGAAGTTTGTAGGCCGGAGTCTCCTCCATTTGCAGATACTCTTCTATAGTGGCGTCGCGGTCTTCACGCTCTTCCGGCACCTCGTCTTTGGCCTCATCATCATCTTCGTCGTTGTCGCGCCCTCCTTGCTCTGAATCCACTTCAAGCACCGGATTATTAACCATCTCTTCTTTTATTCTCTGCTCCAATAGGGCAGCTGGCACCTCTATCAACTTCATCAGTTGTATTTGCAGCGGCGACAACTTTTGCTGCATTTTCTGCTGTAGACTTTGACTGAGCATGATTTCTTAGTTTTCTTGTGTTTCGTAGCTAACAAATATAGGTAATATTCATTATTTGTATATTGATAGAAAGCCAAGAAGTTACAGATTCAACAGATAAATAACTCCGTGATTACTATATAATCGGCTAAACGAGCGCCAATGCAAAAGCCCTTTTTCGTCAATTAGAGGCCATACATTGTGTAATTTTAACTTTTTGCTGATTTTTTTTGCATTCGTTCTATTATAGTATGTACTTTTGTGCAAATTTCCTCGACTAAATGAAAAAGACCCTTTTACTACTCGGTATCTCGGCCATCACAGCTACTTCGGCATTTGTATCATGCATCGAAGAAGATGAGCTCACATTCACTCCTAATATTACTGGCTATATTATTGAGTCTGGGACAGATAGCACGCGTTGCTATACGCCTTTCTTCTCGGTAACTTCGTCGATCGAAGATTTCAAAATAAGTAGCACTTCTATCGTTCACGAGAGCGACCAAGTGAACTTGACAATGGTTCAGTTCAGCGAATACGCGTGGTATAGCAGCGGTGATGTTAGCTTCACAACTATAAATAGTCTCAATGGCACATACGACTTCGTTGCTCGCACTGCCAACGGCCAAACATATTCCGTATCGCAAACTCTCAAGTTCGAAGAATCTGACACGATTGGCGAAATAGATTGCTCGGAATTCTACTTCAATGCCGACAATAAAACGGTAACTGCCACCATTTCGGCACAAAAAGAGAACGCTATTCTAGGCTTTACCGTTACGCCATACGAACCAGATGCCGCTCCAGTACGCATGTCAGCATGCTATTTCTATCTCAATTCTTACACAAATAACGACGATGGCACTATAACAATAAAATTGCCACTAAATACAAACAATTTGAGATATGCCAACACTCGCCTTCGTGTATGTGTATGCGTAATGAATAGCGCCGGTATGTATCGCGAATCTGACTACCACACCATCAAGGTTGATGTCAATTCACAAGATATGGAATTGATAGACTAATCGTATTACATCATATTCTTAGATAGGGAGCAACCAACAAGGTTGTTCCCTTTTTTGTTTTGTCTACGCTCTGTTTTTACTCGCTTTCTATGCATCTTCTGGCATTATGAACAGTGGCAGATAAAATCCATTCCGAGTCTATTTACTTGCTCAAAATGAGCCTAATTCCCCATTGATATGGAGCTCTTGACCTGAGATATACATTTCTAGTAGAAAACACGAATTCGCGTAGATATACATCGAAAAAAGAAGGTCACTCAATCATGAGCGACCTTCTATATAGTTTTATAATATAAACCGCAAATTACGGCATTTCAGCTTCGGTATATTGCTTTATGAGTGAAAGTACGGCACGCGCGCAAGCCTCGCCTGAGCAAGTTACTTGTAATTTGTATGCACCCGTCTTACCACAGATAAACTGGAAAGTATCGAACACCTTACCATTCGAAGCATTGATACCGGTCAATTTGCCCGATGCATCGAAAATTTTGATTGTAACGTGCTCTGGGTTCGAAGCGCCATTAGCCACATTTATTTGATAGTGCGTACGGCTATTGAGCACGATAGAGAACGTAGTTCCATCGGCTGCACCAGCAGGCACTTTTATGTCAAAGTCTTTGATATATTGGTATCCACCCATCGCAGCGAGAGCTTTTTTCATCAAATCGTCGCCACACTGTGCCGACGCCATCGATGCCAAACCGAAGAGGGCGATAATTGTTAATATAATATTCTTCATCTTCTTCTTTTTTATTGTTAGTTCTCTTCTTTTGCCAACTATTAGCCTACGATAAACTCACGCAATTCTTTGATTTTTGCGATGATTTGAGCTATCTGCTCATCGCTAATCTCAACGTGGCTGATTTCGTGTTGTACAATCACAAGCATACCATCTTGTTCAACCATTTCGGGTGGAGCAAACTCGGTAGTGATACGAACACCCTCATAAACAGTCTGAAGTTCATTGATTTTATCTTCGAGCGTTTGGAAGTTACGATCGAGTTGTGAGTAGTTATGAACAACTATTTTGAGAATGTTTACAATATCTTTCTGCTCACCGAGGCGGTGTACAAGTTCTTTCAATTTAGCTGGATCGGTATTCTTGTTTTGCTGCATTTGCTCAACAACCGAGCAAGTCAAGTAGATACCTTCTGTCCATGCACCCGCGATAATTGCAGTACTTACATTAGCGCGTTTCTGCTCGCGGAGGTATTTATCCATATCATTGAAGCTGGTTACTGACATCTGCTTCAACGAATCGAGGTTCGATGAGTTAGACGCAAGTCTCTTCAACATCTGGAAATCGATGAACTGACCAACGTTAATACCATCAGCCAACTCCTTAACTGCCAAGAGGTAAGAAACAACAACGGTGTTCTTGTTGTAGCAGTTGATGTAACCAAGGTCAGCACTATAAGCACCAAGGTTGATTGCACGCTTGAAGCTCGTGCTATAATTCTTCATGTTTTCTGAAGGATTAAGCATCTGCTGCGAGAATGGGACTCCCGAACCAAGAATCATGTTTGCCATTTCTACTGGCGATGATATGTTCTGAATCATATCATTTACAACACCTTCCGAAATTTCGAGAGGACCGTTTGTTATTGTTGAATCTGGAATTGGCTCGTCGAGTGAACCTTCAGAACTGTTTGAATTTCCTGAACATCCTGTCATAAGATGCAGACCGCCGACTAATGCAACGGCCATCAACATGTGCTTTATCATTACTATAAGTTTTATGAGTTTATTTCTTCGCTTTCTTTTTGGATACTATCGCTTTTACGCTACTCAGAAATTTTGGTTTCTGAATTTTTGGTAAATGCTGCTTTATTTCATCCATTATTTCTTTGTAATCCACATGCGACAGATATTCTATTGCACGGCGTGTCCAGTCGAAATAGAGCACTACGTAGAAGAATATCGACAACAACCATATAGATACTATGTTGAACCACAACGTCTCTACAAACACACCGATAACTGGTACATATTTGTATGGCGCAAAGAAATGCGTACGGAATGGCAGCAAACCTTTTGGCTCTGGCATCTGATAGATTGGATCAAGCACCTGTATGAGGTTGTCACCATCGCGCAGAATCTTGTTCTTATCAAATGTCTTTTTCAATATGTCTGTCAACTGCTCGTTGTAGTAGGCATCCTTAGTTGCGAGGAATAATTCTTTCTTATTCTCGAGATAATAGTCGATTTTTCTATCGATATTATTTATGGCAGTACGCGCCATTTCACCATAAACGGCCGTCAGTTGGCTAATGTAGTTCTGCGTAGCCTCGTAAACCTCTTCGTTGAAATCAGCAGTATTCAACTTTTCCAACGCCGAGAACTCAATATTAGGTACGCGACGTGTCTCTTTGCCTAACTCGTTGCGTAGCAGCGCCAAATCCATTGTATAGGTCTTGGTGTATACACCCGTACTATCTTTCTCCTTATTGCGTCGCTGCGCATTTATCGACTTATCGAGCGCCTGCGAAAGTTCTGGCAAATAGTAGACTTGCTTATAGTTGGCCTGACTGTTCTTCATCTCGTCTTCGAAGAACAGTTTTCCATAATTATTATGCTTGTACTGATATACCGTCAATCCTTCGTATGCAAAGCGCGCTGGAATGAACTCGGCAATGAGCGGCACTTCGCCTACGGTAGTGAAGTCTTTGTTCAGTTTATCGAATGTAAACATTGCACCGCCCAACACCATCTGAGGTATCATCAAGAGCGGAATCATAATGTAGATGGTTACAATCGAGTTGAATGCCGATGATATTATCAAGCCTATCAAGTTCGACGATACCGACACCGAAAACAACATCAAGAAGAACTCGGTGTTCATGCCTTTGAATCCAATTATTGCATTGGCTACCAGCAAGAACAATATCATCTGAATGGCCGAAATACCCATCAATATGAATATTTTCGATACCAAATAGGCCGACCTACTTAGGTTCAAAAAGGCTTCTCGCTTGAGTATCTTGGCATCTTTGAAAATCTCTTCCGCCGAAATAATCAAACCAAAGAATATCGCCACGATGATACCCATAAATATATATATAGGTATGTTCTCGTTCTCGCGGAAGATATATACATCGGAGTCTGGATCGACAATATAGCGTATGAGGTACGCCAATATGAAACCCAACAGCGGCGCCTCGAGTATATTCAAAAGTATATACTGAGTGTTGCTAATCTTAGCCCAGAAATCACGCACAGTATATATTCTGAACTGCTTGAACCAACTTGGAATGTTAAGTCCACGCGGCGGTTGGTCGGTTACCGTCTTTACTTTCGGCAACTCAATATTTTCTTCGTATTTATTATACCACTCCTCAGGCTTAACCTTGCGCTGGTTGGTATAATTACCATATTCGTCGATTACCGAAGCATCGAGTACGTTGAAAACAAGTTCTGGATTTAGGTTACCACACACAGGACACTCGCCCACATCGGCATTTACTTGCTCGTCGAGGTGCTTGAAGTATGTTATCGACTGCGTTGGGTTACCATAATATACTGGATAACCACCAGTATCGAGAATAAACATCTTATCGAACATCTTATAAATGTCCGACGATGGCTGGTGGATAACTACAAACACAAGTTTGCCTTTGAGCGACAACTCGCGCAAGAGGTTCATCACATTCTCCGAGTCGCGCGATGAAAGACCTGATGTAGGCTCATCAACGAAGAGAATGGCTGGCTCTCGGATAAGCTCGAGGGCGATGTTCAAACGCTTACGCTGACCACCACTGATGGTCTTGTTGAGCGGCGAACCAACGGTCAAATCTTTACGCTCGTAGAGACCTAAGCTCATAAGCGTGTTGCAGACCATTTGGTCAATTTCTTCCTCGGTTTTATCCTTGAAGCAAAGTTTTGTATTGTAGTAAAGATTCTGATATACAGTAAGTTCCTCTATAAGAAGATCATCTTGTGGTATAAGACCAATTACACCCTCGAGCAAGTCACTCTGCGTGTGAAGATTCAAGCCATTGATAAGCACTTCGCCTTCCGACGGTGCTTCGTTGCCACAAAGCACGTTCAAAAGCGTTGTCTTACCAGCACCCGACGCACCCATAATACCTATGAGTTTGCCTTGCTCTTCGGCCATATTGATATTGCGCAAACCTAAAGCTCCATTTTTGAAGCGATAATACATATTCTTCACTTCGAACGAGATTTTCTGAAGCGTGGTCTCGTTCATGAACTTTGCTACAATATCAGTATAGTAAAGCGGCGCGCCTTGCGGCATTTTTATGAAACTACCTTTCGAGAGCGGATATACATGCCTTGGAGCCAATAGCTGACCGTTCACAAACACTTCTTGGTTACCTAAGTAACGTATAAAATACATGTTGGCACTCTGAACACGCAGTATGAATATGTTTCCATCGAGTGCACCAACTGTAACGTGAAGTGCGTTTGTATAGGTCTGATCTTCTTGTTCGTTAGCAATGAGTATCGACTGAATATCAAGGTTTTCTATGCTATCTTGAACGTTGAACGCCTCAATAGCCTTGACTTCATCTTTAGCAAGAGTAAATACATCTGCTACTGTATTGATGACCTCCATTCGTTTCTCGGTGAATTTGCGGGAAACGCTGAGCATCTCGTAGATACGCACCAATACAACAACCTTCTGCTCGCGGTTGAGTTTCTTGTTTATCTTACGACAAAATCCAAGGATTTTCACAGAGTCGCGCACGTCAACGATGGGGTTGCCATCTTTGTCGTATTTTACTGTAGATTTTGCTTTCTCAGTAAACAAAGCCATGTACGACTCTATTTTCTCAACCTCAATCTGAGACTTGAGAAACTGTCGCACAAACTCGACTTCCGCTGCTTCAACTCCATCGTCTTGCTTGGCAATCAAGCCAAACAATTCCATAAGAGCGCCAAGGATTTCTTCACTCATGTGTAACTATCTTCTTATAGTGCGGTGTATAAACTATTGCCTACCATTATTAGTAGACAATGTATTCAAATGGCTCAGAGACGATGTCTTCGTATTCTTCACCTGCCTCTTTCATATCCTCTTCGTCCTCGTGATAGTGCCACTTGATAGTTACACCACCTTTTGCCTCGTTTATCTCTTCGAATTTTAGCAAAATGTCGAGGATAACTTTCGACGATGCAGTGTTGAAATATTCAAGTTTGAACATCACATCAGTGGTATCATTTGGCTCTTGAGCATACGCATCCAACCAATTAAGTATTGGCTGATAGAAATCGCCTACGTCTTCTGGCAGTGAGCGACCTTCGAAAATAAATGCGCCTTTGTCTTTGTCAAGTGTTACGCTCGGCGTATCATCTGTACCTTTTATGCTTATTACGTCCATTCTTTTGGGGTTTGTCTATTAGTTATTTCTTGAAATGGTTGTTATTACTATGAAGAAGAAACGGTCATCCGTCAATTCTTTGAATTGGTATTCAATTTTGTTGCCAGACTTCTTAGCAATATCTATAAAGCCAAGACCAGCTCCACCTTTTTCAGATAATTTTCCTTCTTTGATTTGCTGTTTATACAATGCCGAAAGACCCTCTTTGTCGAGGCTGTTGATATGCTCAAGGCTCTTCTCAAGCTTATCTCTCTTCTCTTTCTTTATGACGTTACCAGTGATGACATTGTAAAAATTCTCACCATGGCTAACCAACACAATACCGCGACGCTCTTCATCGGCATCTTCGGTCATAGCATCGGCATGCTTACTGATGTTCTGCAAGCATTCTACCATAACGTTGAAAACTTTACGTTGAACTTGGTTCGACTCCTCGTTTTTCACCATGTTCTTCTCAGTCAATGCGGTGAATGTTTTTGTAATCTCTTGTGTTACAACACCTTCATAGACCAAGTTGATTTCGTTGGCTTGCATAGTGTGATATAGCTCATATGCAAACTCTAAGAAGTCTTTGCTTCCGACTATTTTATTCATACTGCACATAATTAAAAGTGTGTAAATATAGTACTTTTTATAATTCGATTCCTATTAGTAATACGTCATCGACTTGTTTCTCATCGCCGACCCATTCGTAGAAGTCTTTGATAAGGTCTTTTTCGATACCTACCATGCTTTCGTTCTTGTCGCGATCGAGCAAATCTTTGAAACGCGAAGTTTGATATTTCTTCTTCACTCCTGGCCCACCGCCCAATTGGTCTGGCAGACCATCGGAGAATACGAAAAATCTATCTCCCTCTTTATATTCAATGACGTTGTTCTCAAAATCTTTTTCCGGACGACCAGGCAAAGGTATACCACCAATGCCTTTACGTGAGGCTTTATACTCGGTAAATTCACCATCGCGTACATAGTACAATGGACGGTGAGCACCAGCAAATTGTAGTTCTTTCTTCGATTTGTCGATTCGGCACAGACCAATATCCATACCTTCTCGACCATTGGCTCCATCGACATCCTGACGAAGTGTCTTGCGCACTGCCGCATGAAGTCTATCGAGAATCTGAGCTGCTGTAAGTTCGTGACCATTGTCTACTATGTTAGTAAGCATCAAGTAACCAATAATAGACAGAATTGCACCTGGCACACCGTGACCTGTACAGTCTACAGCAGCTACATAGCTAATATCGCCCCACTCGAAATACCATGGGAAGTCACCCGAAACGACGTCTTTGGGCCTATAAAACATGAAGGAATTCGGGAAGCTCTGTTGGTATATTGACGCCTCTGGCATGATAGCCATCTGAATGCGCTTACCATAATTAATACTATCCTGAATCTTCTTGTTCTTATCTTTTACCTCTTGTTCGATGCGCTTAAGTTCAGTCACGTCGTGAGCAGAGTAGAGCACAGACTCGAGCGTTTCGTCTTCGCCAAACTCTGGAATGCCTTTTATCTCTACAATACGCTGCTCTCCTTCAACTTCGACTTCAATCTCAGACTCAACTGCCGCTTTGCTACGACGAATATCTTTGAGCGTATCTGTAATATATTGAACGAAATTAGGGTTTGTGTCAATTTCGGAAATACGCATGCTAACAAGCTCTGCGACATCTTTCTGCAAGAATTTCGATGCTGCTGGATTGGCATAAACCATCTTTCCTTTCGTGTTCGTACGTATAATCATATCCGGAGAGTTCTCCGACAGTGATTGCATACGGCTCTTCATGCGTTCCTCTTTCTCGGCACGCTTACGTTCAGTAATATCGCGAGTGTTGAATATCAAACCGCGGATGGCTGGGTCGTGTATGAGGTTCTTGCCTTGCGTCTCAAGGAAAATCTTCTCGCCGTTTTTCTTTAGGTATGTATATTGCTCGGCAGCCTCACCACCGGGTGTTTCGAGCAAATAATCGAACATGCTGCAGATGCTCTTGTAACCACGAGGAGTCATCATCTCCTCGTCCATACCATGAACCTCTTCATCGGGTCCATAGCCCAATATTCGGCGAATAGAAGGACTTTCGAACACCAATTCGCGATTCTCATCGTATATAGAGATAAACTCCGACGCATTGGTAAGCAACGCCTGCAACTTCTTCTGTGCAAGCTCAACCTCGCGCATCTTTTCGGCCAACTCTTTATTCGATGATTCAAGTTGCTCTTGCGCCTCCATCATCTCGCGCGCATTCTCGCGGAGCTGCTCCTCGTTTTTGCGAAGAGTCTCGGTCATCTTCTGCGATTCGTGGAGAAGGTTTTCCGTGCGGAGGTTGTTTTTCATGTTATAGATACTACCACCTACAACGTTGCCAATCTCTTCTGCAAGCGCAATGAAGTAATCTGGCAGACTCTTGCGGAAGAACGAAAGTTCGAGCACGCCTTGCACTTGTTGCTCTTGCAATAGTGGTATGATGAGTATCGACTTTGGCTTCTGGTCGTTGAGTAAGCCTGAAGTTATGGTGAAATAATCATCGGGAATTTCGGTGCGATAGATGATTTGCTTCTCGTAGGCAGCCGCACCAACAAGTCCGTGACCAATTTCTATTTCTACTTTTTCATATCTACGACGGTCGTATGCATACTGAGTAACAGCCTTCAATATGCCATTATCATCAAGAATGAAGAACACGCCTTGCACAGCGCCATAATACGACACTATGCCTTGAAGCGAGGCAACTGCCAACTCTTCGAGGTCGTTGTTGACACGCAGAATATCGGAGATTTTTTCCTTGCCTTTACTTACCCAGCCAAACTGTTGTTCTTTCTCTTTAGTATCCGAAAGGTTTTTACCCAATGCAAGGAGCGCTTTCTGAAGGTCGCTCTCCTCATTTTCAGTCTGATCGTCGAGTTCCTGTCCGGCGCCAATCTTACCAGCCATAATTATACTGGTATCTATTTGACCTTGAAGGTCGTCTATCTTGCGCCTGAGTTCGTCGAGCTTTATACGACGGTAATTACTTATATATAAGGTAAATAATGGGAGCAGAACAACAGCAATGTCGAATAGCCAAACAAACAGGCTACGGTGCAGATATGCAATGCTGAAAAACGAGACACTAAAGCCCAAGAGGCTCATCACCGAAGTCCAGCCAATAAAGAGCACAACAATGACAGCCACAAATGCGGCATACCATTGCATCTCGGAAAAGCCCCGAGGCGAAAGGTATTTGAACACTGTTTGCTGTTTCTTATTCTTCATATACCTATTCCTTATATTTCTTGTGCAAGTTGTTCGTTTACACTATCCCACAAATTGGCAATGTCCAATTTGACAAAACTTGCCACCTCTATTATACCAATAACTTTTTGGTCTATCGATATTGGTAGTATATACATTTGAAGCTCACGAGCACGTCCCAAACCAGTAATAGCGCGCATATTTTCGCTGGGTATATCGGCTAAATACATTGGTTTGCAACTTTTGAACACTTCGCCAACAAGAGCATCGTCGATTGTCATGGTCATGCGCGACGGCTTCTCGTCGAGAGCAAAACTGCCTGCGTAGTTGAGCACTTCTTCTTCTGAATTTTTGTCGCGTAGATAAATAATACCACCACAAATCTCGAAGCACTGCGATATTGATAGCAATATAAAATGTCCAGCTTCGTCGCCTGGCTGCTGAGCCGCTTTGTTCATCTTTATAGCATCGATAAGCGACTGACTTGTAGCCTCGTAAACCTTCTCTTTGCTGAGCGATTGCTTGAGAATCTCGTTTTCGGCACGAACTTGCTGAAGCTCTGCCTCACGACGTCGGCGCACAGTAGCAAGAGATTGAAGACGCTGGTCGAAATCGCGACGTTGCTCACGGATTCTGTATATCAAGCGGCTTACGTATAGTGCCAAACTTGCTGTAAATACGAGATTTACTATTATAAATAGCGATTGATAAACGGTGTAAGCAAACATCTGCCAGCAAATAAATGTTACGGCAGATGCAGTAACTGCTATGGCCACTCGCTTTTCAAACGGAATGACTTTTATTCTCTTTCTGAGCTTTTCGAATCCATATTTTACAGACACTACGGCCCTTCGCGCAATGTCGCACGAAGTAACTGCTATTCGCTTTGGTTGCGACCTCAAATAGTTCGCAAAGCGAATGGCATATTCTCCAATCTGGTCTAATAATTTCAAAAAGTTCATATCTACAAATTATTCAAAAAAGCTATGATTCCCTCTGGTTTCAGCACCTCGTTGGGAGTCATTACTGCCAAAGCAGACTTTGGCATTGTATCGACTTCGGCAGTTGCTGGGTCTTGCACTATGGTGTAACCTTTTTTGTCGGCTATATCTTTCAACCCCTTAGCACCATCAGCATTAGCTCCAGTCAAAATTATTCCTACCAATTTTTCTCGATACGCAGCAGCGCACGACGACAGCGTATAGTCGATTGACGGACGACAGAAGAAGTTCATCTCCTCGGTCGAGAGCGATACTGTGCCATCAAGTTCTATGAACATATGATAGTTTGCTGGCGCCAAATATACTGCTCCTGGCTCTATACGTTGCTTGTCCATAGGTTCAATTATTGGCAACTTAGATTTTATTTGCATACTCTCGGCAATTCCCGAACGTACGTGCTTCAATCTATGCATACACAATATTATGGGCAACTTGAAGTCGCTCTTTATGCCTGCTAACATCTTGAGCATAAGCGAAAAACTGCCAGCCGAACCTCCTATGACAACTGCTTTATAATCACTCATACTATCAACTCTTTTACGTACAATCCGTCGGCAGCATTCTTTGTATTCAAGTTTGGTATTTTATACAAAAGTTGCTCTTTTACACCTATGCATAATATAGTATTACGCTCTATCGATTCGCTAAGTCGCTTTATAACTCGCTCTTGCAATTGACTGTCATAATTTATCATTGCGTTGCGAGCTATAATTAAGTCGTATTTATCTGCGGCTTCGTTCATAAACCATCGGTTTCTAAACTCCACGTTAGCAAGCATATCTGTCTTGAACGCGTAGCCGTCGGTGGTAGATACTACGTAATTATCTATGCTATCGTTAGTTACTTCAAGTCGTTCAAAGTTCGAGATATTCACCTCCTGAACCTTGGCAGGAATAATTACACTTTGCAAACCTTCTATCGCCTGTTTCGACTCACAATTGACCACTATGCGAGCGTTGGCAATATTAGCTTGCTTCAATATCACTAACAAACTGAATAGCTCGTAACCATTGGTAAGCACTGGCAGCCAGATTTTAGGCTCCGGCTTGTCGGTCAAGAGCTTACGTAAATGTCGCCACATCGATGGGTCGCGAAACATTTCGGTGTCGGCAACCAACATTCTATAAGCAATGTTATCGGCAGATTTCTTGTCGGCAAGCATGGTGTAGAAATCTTGCACCTTATTTATATGCAAGTCGTCGAAAATCTTCGATAGCCTACGACGAAAAAAAGAAAACTTATAGGAAGTGTATTCCACTCCTATAGCTTCAGTCATCTTTACTGCTATTTCCTTTATGTCGTTTATAGCTAAGAACATAGCTTGTGTGTTGTTATGTGATATATATGCTATAAGTTCAAGGCATTTTTTCTATACAGATTAGCAATTGCCTCAAATCGACCACTCATGTTAAGCGGCAAACGCTCTTGCTTGCCCAATATCAAATAGGCACCATCGTACATCTTGTCGTACACCATCTTCATGATTTTCACTTGCAACTTGTTGTTGAAGTATATCATCACGTTACGCAAGAATACGAAGTCCGTTTTGAATGGGAACGGAGCATCTTCGCTTACTAAGTTTTGCTGCTTGAATTTCGGCACAGCTGTGAGGAACGGCTTAACTTTCAAGGTGTCTTTATCTCTATCGAAATACTTATCGAACCTGACATTCTTGCCAAGCTCCATAAACACCTTGTTGAAATTGTCCTCAAACTGCTTATTGTATACATACACTCCTGCCTTGGCCGTTTCGAGCACACTCGAATTAAGGTCTGTTGCCATAACCCGCACAGAGTCTAGCATATTCAGCTCGTTTAGCAATATCAAATTGGAATATACTTCCAATCCTATTGAGCAGCCGATATGCCAGAATGCTGTGGTTACATTGCGCGGAATGCTGCAATACAATTTTTTATATAGACCCACCCAAACATCTGGGTCACGAAAGAGTTCAGTGGTATTTACTGTGATGTCTTCGACTATCTTCTGCTTGAATTTTTCGTCAACTGCCACGCGAGACAATATTCCCTCGTAGTCGAGACTTGTCTCCTTTTGGATTTTTATTAGTCGTCGATTGAGAGATTCGTCACTATAGTCGCAAAAATCGAATCCAGTCTGATTTTTGAACTCGTCTAAAAAAGCCTTGAATTCCATCTTTTCAACTCTTAGAAGAGTTCCACTTCTACGTTTTGTATAAATGCTGTAAATGAGTGTTCGTCGCCAACCTCAGCTTCCGAAAGCAAGAACAACACTGGCACTTCCTCGCCAAACTTATTCTTGATAGGTACCTCACGACGTTCACCCACAATCTTTGTCAACTCTGGTGTAACGAAATCTTTGATGAACTCGTCGTTTTGTATAGAATCTTCTGAGAATAGCATCTTCACGTTCTGCTGGAGAACCTCTTGGCTACTATAACCCCAAAGTTTCTCTGCCGCTGCGTTGAAGAACTCTATTACACCCTCTTTATTTATAGTTATTATAGCGTCCAAAGCACCTTGAAGCGTCATCTCGTTACGTACTTTGACGGCCTCAATCTCTTTGAACTGCTCCTTCATCTCCTTACGCGCATCTTGAATCATTATTTCCAATTCTTCCTTGCTGCGCTTCATCTCCTCCTCAAGTTTAACCTGATCGCAAATATCATTCTCGAGGCTCAATATCTTGAACACTCTTCCTTCAGAATTGATGACCGGTGAATATGTAGAGAGCAACCAAACCTCCTCGCCCTTCTTCGTTCTGCGACGTACACGACCGCTGTAGGTCTCACCTTTGCGCACAACTTCGAGCATTTCTTCAAACTGCTCAACGTCTTCTTTGAAGATGAACACCTTGATATTCTGACCCTCAATCTCTTCTGGGCGATACTTAAACGTCTTGAGGAAGTTTTCGTTTATCTTGATTATGGTACCATCGACTTCGAACTCACAACTCAACGAAGCTTTGTTCACAGCGGCCATAATACAGTTCATCTCTATCTGGCGACGTTCGTTCTCCTCTTGAGTAGCTTGTAACTCTTCGATGTTCTGATTCAACTGCTCCTCTTTCTGAACCATCTGTTCAGCTTGATTCTGCGTCTCACGCAGCAAGTTAGAGGTCTTGATATTGTTACGCACATTCGAAATGGTCATAGCAATACTCTCTGCCGTCTTCTCTACGAATTGTATTTCGTATTCCAAGAATGGTTGGAACGATGCCATCTCTATAACACCAAATACCTCATCGTTACTCTTCAATGGTACAAGCAACAATGAACGTGGGTTCGACTCGCCCAATCCTGATGTTACTGTTACATAGTTATCTGGTATGTCGGTCATATAAATAGTCTCTTGCTCAAGACCGCATCGACCAACAAGGCCTTCGCCCCAAGGAATTATCTTCTCTGTGTATTTCTTTCTATTATATGCAACGAAACCAATGAGTTCGAAGTACTTACGCACTTCTCCAGCCTCCTCTTCAGTAGAATTAAGCAAGAAGAAGCCAGCCTGATTAATCTTCATGTAGTCAACAAGATAACGGATGATGTTGTACGACAACTCTTCCATGTTATCATTGTTGCGGCGAAGAATTTCTGCGAACTGAGCCAAACCATTGGTCACCCACGTACGCTGCTGCTCGTCGAGGCGGCGCTGCTCCTCTTCTTTCTTGTTAGAAATGAGGTAATCGTGAAGTTTGGTAAGCGCATTACCAAGTTTATCGTTCTCGTCTTCTATTTGCAGCGTTGCATCAAACTTGCCTTCTCCCAAGTCCTCTACGAACTTCAAGATTACAGTTCCGCGTTTCTCTTTTTGTTTTATCGAAATCTTCTGTTTATGAATGATTTTCGAAAGCTGCCATGCCACAAAATATGTTGCTGCGCCGCATAACACAGGGAAAAGAGCAACCACCCAAATAGATGGAAACAAATCCACAAAATCTGAAAGTGTATGTCTACTCTGATGATATGCCGCAGAGTCAGCAGCTAACAACGTAGCTATTAACGCTATAAGCATGCCGAAAAAGAAACCTTTCAGGGCGTAGCTCCAAATTTGTCTATTGAGTTTCTTGTTTTTCATCAATTAGTAAATATGAAAAGCCTCTTATTACGACGGCTATGTGTTTTTATTTATGCATTTGTGACATAGTCACCAATCTATCTGTAATCTTATCAAGAGCTATGATTTCATCGGCTGCACCGGCTTTGATAGCCTCCTTTGGCATACCAAACACTACACACGACTGCTCGTCTTGAGCTATGGTTCGTGCACCAGTGTCGTGCAACTCCTGAAGTCCTTTAGCTCCATCGTTACCCATACCAGTAAGTATAACGCCAATGGCATTCTTACCAGCATAGCGCGCTGCCGAACGGAACAATACGTCTACCGAGGGACGATGACGGTTTACAAGCGGTCCTTCTTTTACTTCAACAAAGTATTCTTTGCCAACGCGCTTCAAAAGCATGTGCTTATTGCCTGGAGCAATCAACACACGACCTCTATAAAGTTTATCGCCATTCTCCGCTTCCTTAACTTCGAGTTTCGAAATCTGATTCAAGCTGTTAGAAAACGAACGAGTAAAGCCTTCAGGCATGTGCTGCACAATGGCTATACCCGGCATACGCTCTGGCATCGTACGTAGTAACACACGTATTGCCTCTGTTCCACCCGTAGACGAACCAAGCACTATGACTGTATCGGTATCAACGATGATGTCGTTTGCATTACCCTTTTCTATTACTGCATCGGCCGTGTATTTAGGCGACACAACGATAGGAGTAGTCTGCACGCGACGAGAAGAAAACACCGATGGCCTTGGAGCTACCACTGGCGCTGCCTGCGGCTGAGCACCAAGTTCCTCAGGACGTTTTCTCTTAAGTTTAGCTTGCGCTGCCGCTTTCACAGCATCGCATAACATGATATGTGATTCTTGGAAAAAGCGATCAGGATTCATCGATGGCTTACCGATAATCTCAGTAGCACCGTATTCCAACGCTTTCATTGCTGTCTCCGTACCACGTTGTGTAAGTGATGATATTACTACAACTGGTATTGGATGTTGAGTCATTATCTTTTTCAGAAATGTCAAGCCATCCATACGCGGCATCTCAATATCAAGAGTGATAACATCTGGTACCTCCTTTGATATTTTCTTCACTGCAATAATAGGATCTGCAGCTGTGCCCATCACTTCAATCTCCGGATCATTCTCCAAGATGGTCGAAAGTGACTGACGTACAACCGCCGAATCGTCTACTACTAATACTCTGATCTTCTTTTCCATGACATTTATCGCTTCTATATCTCGTGTTTTTCGAGAAACTTATGCCTTACTTCTCCAGTATCGGTCAGGAAAATAATTTTCCTTCCCCTCTTTCCTCCCAAACTTGAGCCTACTATAGGTATCTTCTCCTGAGCAAGCATCATTTTGGCTACCTCGATATTTCGCTCACCTATCTTTGTTGTCGATGATTCACCAGATACACTTAGCAAGTCGCCACCTCCAAAAACTTTCGCTTGCAGGTCTTCTGTGCGGCTGCCCATGCTTCGCATTCTCTCCAACAACTTCTCGATCGCTATATTGCCATACTTAGGCGATGCCAAATCGGCACCATTCCACATAGGCAACATATAGTGATTTATTCCTCCAAAGTGTAACCGCTTATCCCAAAGACAAACTGCCACACACGAACCTAGAACTGTCTTCACTATATAAGGCTCTCGACTCGTGAAAAATGACGATGGATATAAAAAATGTTGTGAATATTCCATTCGTCGTTTTTCTAAAATAACTCGTCACCGTCGTCAACAAAGAATCCACCGTCATCATCGGTCAAGTCGTTTACAACTGCCGACGATTCTGGCAATGATATGGTAAACGTGGTTCCTTCTCCTTTTTTACTCTTTATACTTATCGTGCCATTCAACAAATCCAACAACGATTTGGTAATCGAAAGTCCCAAACCATGTCCTTGGTTTATTGAGTTAATACCAGTATCGAGTCGCTTGAATCTTTCGAATATCAAATTCTGATTCTTCTCCGAAATACCAGTACCAAAGTCTTGTACAGAGATATTAAGTATATCGTCTTCTACCCACATAGAAACAATAACTTTCGACTCTTTGTAGCTATACTTTACGGCATTGTTTATAATGTTAGTAAGTATTTGCTTGAGTTTTTCTGAGTCGGTCTTGTAGTAGAAGTTCTTTCCAAATCCAAATTCTATTCTGTAGTCAAACTCTATCTCGATGCCCATTTTGCGAGCTACAACCAAGAAGCTGTCGATAACCGTCTGAACCAAACTCTTAACATTCACCTTAGAGATATTTGGCTGAACCTCACCTGCTTCAATCTTGGCTGCCGTAAATATGTTTTTCAACTGAAAATCGAGGTTGAAAGCTTCGCTATGTATCATTGCAACCATAGTTACAATCTTCTTCCAATCTTGTTTCTCAACCGACAATATCGATTTAGACAAACCAATAATTGATGAGAATGGGTTTACTATCTCATTGGTTATGTTCGATATGAAATGGCTCTTCAGTGCTTCCGACTCTTTTAGGCGTTTGCCCAAAAGTTGATACTCACTAAATAATCCATTGTATTTTTCTTCAAATGTTTTTCTCTCTTCGAGCCGCAATCGCAACTCACGAAGTAATTGCTTGTCTGAAAGACTATCCATATATCGCTTTGTTTTTTATTTTCTTTTGAAAATGGTTGGTTTTATGTTTATCAATGGTACGTTCATATTCGCTACCGATTCACTGTGTCCTATGAATAAGTATCCTCCTGGTATCAATCGTTCACATAATTTATTTATCACTTTCTCTTGTGTCTCTCTATCGAAATAGATCAACACGTTTCTACAAAATATTACGTCAAACGTCTCCTTCAAATCGTATACCGAATCCATCAAATTCAGGTACTGAAGTGAAAAATTTTTTTGAAGTATCGGCTGAACCTTTACTGTAGGGTTCTTTCGGTCCTTACTTCTAAGGAAGTATTTTTTCTTCAAATTGAGCGGAATCAGGTCTACTTCCTTCTCTGCGTATATTCCTTTTGCCGCTTTGTCGAGTACATTTAGCGAAATATCCGTGCCAAGTATGCTGAAACCGAATTGAGGATGCTCTTCTTTGAATTCGTTCAATACTATACTTATGGTGTATGGCTCTTCGCCACTCGAACATGCAGCCGACCATATTTTGACCATAGATTTCTTTTGCTCGTTCACCAATTCAGGCAAAAGCGTGTTGGTCAAAAAGTCGAAATGCACTGGCTCACGGAAAAAATCCGTCTTGTTGGTCGTAACTACGCTTAGAAAGTTATATAGTTCTTTCTGCTGTCCCTCTTTACTAAAAAAATACTCTTTATACTCAGTATACGAAGACATTTTCAATTGTCGGATTCGCTTCAGCAACCTTCCTTGTAGCATGACTCTCTTAACCTCCGGCATCTTTATTCCAAATTCGGAATATATATAGTTGCTGAAGATCTTGAAGTCTGCCTCCGAAAGCTCTGCTTTGAAGCAGTCCAACTCCGCCCCAGTTGATAATTTCTCGTTTACCGACATGTGTTACTTACCACTAAATTTTTTCATTTCGACTATTTCCATATCGCCAAATACTTTGTTTGCATCTATTACGAGCATAAACATATCCTCTCTTTTGACAGCAAACTGTACATAACCTGGCTTATAATTAGTCTCAATGTGTGATTTTTCTGCTTCTTCTATTGTCAAAACGTCAGAAATCTCATTCACAATTAATGCCACTTCGAACGTTTCGTCATTATTTTTTATGTTCAGAACTAACAGACATACCTTGTCATCTGTCTGTATGGCTTGACCACCAAATTTTATACTCGTGTCTATCAATGGGATAATACTACCACGGTGGTCGACCAAACCTAATAGATAGGGCAAATTACTCGTACGAGTCTCGGGCTCTTTGTATTCCAAAATTTCCGAAACTTGCTCAACGTGAACTCCGTAAAGTTCTTCGCCTATCTTGAATGTTAGGTATGAATTTATCTGTTCTTCTTCCATCTTTTACTGTTCTATCACTTTAGCTATTGTATCTATATCTACAGTATAGATGAATTTATCGCCAATTTTTATGGTTCCAGTAAGCGACTTTTGTACGCTTGGCTCTACTTCATAAACAACTTCTTTCGATATATCATCTATATTACAGTTCAATACATCGTCTACTTCATCTACTTTGAAAGAGACGAGTTGCTCGCCGCTATTATCTTCGCAAGCTACTACTATGATTGAACTTTCTTCTGTATTCTCTTCGTAATCCTTGGCTCCAGTAATTTTTCTAAAGTCAACTACTGGAATCATATTTCCATGGTTATTTATAATACCAAGCACATAATCCTTAGTCAAAGGAACTTGTGTTGGCGTTACGTTCTCGAGTATATGGCGAATTCTTATGGTTTCGAATGCAAAATACTCACCTGCCGAGCGAAATGTAGTCAGCGATATTATTTTTTCTTCTTCCATAGTATCAATGGTTTACCTTATACTTCCGTTGATTGTAGAAGTTTATCAATCGGGTTGTGTCTATTACCAACGATAGTGATCCATCGCCCATAACCGAAGCACCCGAAATCATATCTATCTTACGTAAGAAACGCCCGAGCGGTTTTACTACAATCTGAAACTCTCCTAAAACCTGATCTACTACCAAACCAACAAGTTTATCGCTCCATCTAACGAGAACAATCTTCGCCTTGTCGAGTTCTTCTTCTTTCTTGTAGAAGAATTCATCGAGCTTTATGCATACAACTTGTTCGTTGTTATATACGAACATGCTGCTCTGACTGTTATTATTGAAGTCGACGTCGCTAAACGAAATTATTCGCTCTATGTTCGATAGTGGTATAATGAATTGCTCATTATTAACTTTCGTAAGCAAACCATCAATAATCGATAGTGTCAATGGCAGGTCTAACGTAATTGTCGTGCCCTGATCTATTTCAGAGTCGATACTAACCTCACCACGGATTTCAGCAATCTTGCTCTTTACAACATCCATACCAACACCACGACCCGATACGTCGCTTACTTTCTCGGCGGTAGAGAATCCACTTGCAAAAACCAAGTTGAGTATCTCTTTCTTCGAAAGTTTAGTATTGGGATCTACAAGACCTTTTTCGATTGCTTTATTTAGAATCTTGCTCGGATCCATACCCTTACCATCGTCCATAATCTTTATAACTACGGACGAACCTGAGTAGAAGGCCTTCAACTTAATTATACCCTCAGGATTCTTACCTTTAGCTATACGCTCTTCTGGCAACTCAATACCATGGTCGCCTGAGTTTCTAATTATGTGAAGTAGAGGATCGGTAAGATGCTCTATAATGTTTTTATCAAGTTCTATTTCGCCACCTTCTACTTCAAACTTAATTTGCTTACCAAGTTTATTACATAGGTCGCGAACCAAACGCTGGAAACGAACTAACTCGCCTTGAAGCGGAATCAAACTCAACTCGAATGAGTTTTCACGCAATTGACGCGTGAGTTTCTCCA
The DNA here is from genome assembly GCA_017539645.1 of Bacteroidales bacterium. Taxonomy (GTDB): domain Bacteria; phylum Bacteroidota; class Bacteroidia; order Bacteroidales; family Marinilabiliaceae; genus W3P20-009. Next base: position 74,173 of record JAFYCM010000048.1, on the reverse strand, counting down.
TCTGCTCTGTAATTGCCAGCAACGATTGATTGTCAATCTTACTTGCCACCAAGTTGAGCTGAGCTTGCATGGTAACTAACTCACTAACAGCATCAACGAGTTCGTCAATCTTAATTGACGAAACACGCATCGATGAAATCTTTGTTTCTTGCGCTGTTGGAGCTTTTTTGGCCACTTCTACTTTCGGCTCTTTTACTTCAGGCTTAACAGTCTTGAATATTTCAAACTGGCTTGCTTCCAACAATTTACCCTGACTGATGGCTTCGTCGATAATCTTAGGTAGATTCTCTGTGTCTTCCACTATCTTACCATCCGGAAGCTCTTTTATATCTACCTTACACTCGTCCTCTACAAAGATGAATACGTCTTTTATATCGTTTACATCTTGGTCAGTCGACAATATTATCTGCCACTTGATGCCTAATGAGAGCGGACTCAAATCTTTGAATGGCTTTATATCATTGATAAAAGCCACCGTTTTGTAGTCGCCCATTGCTGTTAGGTCGTCAATAATGAAGAATGGGTTTGAACCATTATTCAATAGCGTATCCAATGGGAAGAAATTAACCAAATAGTTTTTCTTTCCACCTTGTGGAGCAGCAGCCGCTTGAGTAGGTGCAGCAACTTGCGGAGTTGCAGCCTTTTTGTTTGGATTTACATATAATCCCTCGCCCTCTGGAAAATACTTCTGAATGCGATCGATATAGTCTTTCTGACGTGCAATATCATCTGGATCCGTCAATACACCCAAATCGAGCAATTGACGAATGTAATCCAAACTCTCAAAAGTCAACGAAATAACATCCTTAGTAACTGCTAACTTATCATTTCGTATAAGGTCGTAAATGGTCTCAAGATTATGTGTAAACGTACTCAAATCGTTGAAACCAAACATAGCACCACCGCCTTTTATAGTATGCATCGAACGGAAGAGTTTTTCTATCAACTCTTTGTTATCCGGTTCGTTTTCTAACTGAAAAAGCGATTCCTCTATGTTTGCGACATTATCGAGAGCTTCTTCTTTGAACTTCTCTTTGAACTTATCTATCGCATCATCCATAGTTGATAACTTTCTATTTCTTTTCCTAGCGTGTCATTTATAAAATATTATTTCTCTGTCTATTATACCGTTAACGTTGCATTAACGTAGCACACGAGAAATAGCACTTAACAATTTCGCAGGAACGAATGGTTTTATAATCCAACCAGTTGCACCGGCTTCCTTAGCTTCCATTTTCTTTTCAGTCTGTGATTCTGTCGTAAGGAAGAGAATAGGAATATGCTTATAAGCATCCATTTCACGAATCTTACGAATCAAACCCAAACCATCAAGATTTGGCATGTGAAGGTCGGTAATAACAATATCAATATTACGACCATCAAGAAATTTCAATGCATCTTCTCCATCTACTCCCACCAAAACGTCATAACCTTCGTTTTGTAGAGTAAAGTTCACAACCTCACGTATACTTTCTGAGTCGTCAACTATAAGAACTGTCTTTGCCATATATTCGGTATGTTATATTATTTTATTGCGTAATCTAAACCTGATTTTGTTATTAATTGACGCATGTCGTCTTTCAACTCCATTTTTATCGCCAATTTATTGTTGCCAGCTTCTATCTGCTTTCGCATAGATATTACTAACTGTATGAACGTTATGTCTAAGTTTTCTGGATTATCTACAAACAAGGTATATCCTCGCTCAAGACTCACGTTTTCTCGTATGTATTCAACTATTTTTTCTATGTTGTTGATTACAAGATTACCAGAACAATGTATTTCTGCACCCTCTTTTTTTTCAACAACTTCTATTTTGTACTCACTCATTACTAAAAAGTTTTAGAACGATTCGTAGTTGCCGTCATCGAGATCCTTCGCAGATAACTTTCCTAAGTCAATGGTAGTTCCAGTTGTATGTGTTTGTCTTGCTTCTCTTACAACCTCACTTCTCGATTGCTCTTCTGTTTCGTTACTTTCTGAAGCAGATTCCGATTCAGTGTTATTGTTTTCTTCTTGATATGTTTGCTCGCCATCGAGTTTGAAGAAGCCTACCACTTTCTTGAGGTTGTCTGCCAATTGAGACAATTCCAAAGAACTATTGGTAAGTTCATCACTCGCAGAAGCGTTTTCTTGAGTAATTACGTTCAAGTTCTGCATTGCAGTGTTAATCTGCTCTGCACCAGTTTTTTGTTCTATAGAAGCAGCAGATATTTCTTTTATAAGTACGGTAGTTTTCTCAATGTCAGGTACAAGTGCTTTAGCCTTCTCACCAGCGAGTTGCGACACTTTCATACCTTTATTAACAAGATCAACTATCTCCTTAGCTGCTTGCTTACTTCTCTCTGCCAACTTTCTTACTTCGGCTGCAACTACAGAGAAGCCTTTGCCATGTTCGCCAGCGCGAACAGCTTCAACAGCAGCGTTCAATGCCAAAATGTTTGTTTGGAATGCTATATCAGAGATGATGGTAATCTTTTGTGATATGATACCCATTGCCTCGGCAGCCTCGTTTGAATATTGGCTCGAAAGGTTAACATTCTCCACTGTAGAAGAGGTAATCTTTTCGGTCGCAATAGCGTTCTCCGTATTCTGATCAATATTTGCAACCATCTCTTCGATTGCAGTAGAAACTTCCTCTGCCGATGCTGCTTGCTCTGACGCACCTTTAGACAACTTCATTGAATTTGCCTTCAATGTTTCACCAGAAACAACCAACTTACTTGAGTTTGTATTTATAGTGAATACAATATTTCTGAGGTTTATAGCCATTTGGCGCAAAGCATCGCACAATTGACCAATTTCGTCATTCGAATGAACTGAAATATTGGCATTCAAATTACCATTACCAATTGCTTGCGCAAATTCAACACCGTCTTTGAGAGGCTTTACGATCGATTGTATCAATATTATAGCTACAAATACTGCAATAGCTATAACCAACAAACTCATAAATACTACTACAAAGAGCTGAATATTGGTATATGTCTGTATGCTATCTTTTATCTCGGTACACTTGTCATCGCAAATATTAATCATGTATTCCATTACCTGATTAAGGTCAACAGACATGATTGCTATATCACCATCAGGACCAGCCAAGTTTTCACTCTCCATTTGAGCCATCATATCATCGTAGGCATCAAATGAGTTAAGGTTGTCCATCACCTGACGTTGTAAATTGAAATATTCCTGAATGTTAGTATCGAGATAATTCAAAGTATCTGTGAAAGAAGTTTCCCAATCTTTAGTCATCTCTTTCACGTTAGTGAACACCTTAGTGAAGGTAGTATCAACTATAGTACGAAGACGAATTTTATCTGGAGTTTTATCTTGCTTCTCAATGAAAACCCAACTTGCCGTCAATCGTTTTGACTCTGTAATAAGGTTTTGCATCTCGAGAAGGTCTGCTCTTACTGGCAAATATTCCTCTGTCTCCGTCGATTGCTTGCTTTGCGTAACTATGTGTATTACTATAGTTACAATAGCGTTCAGTAATATGTAAGCGAAAATTACACCAAAACCTATTTTCATTTTTTGGTTAATATTCAACTTACCCAAAAAACTCGATACTTTTCCCATGGTTGATTTCTTTTACTTATTTATCAAAGATTTATGGCAGAACTCATATCAGATAGTTTCGCACTTATCTGTATACCTGCCACTTGAGCATTTTGTTTATGCAATTCAAATTTCAATTTATCGTCTCTTACAACGAAGTTGATCATAGAACCTCGTGCTGTTGCACCTTCTACCTCAGTGATAACCAATGTGTTTTTTCCTACTTTGTCTAATATTTTGTCTGCATTCTTTATGAAGTTATACTTCTGTGATACACAAATTACCTGACAATCGGTTATATCTTCAACGTTATTATATTCCTTGATAACAACATCTTGAAAACCGAATTTCTTGCCTTCGGATTGTTTTTTCAAAAAACCAACAAGCTCCTTATCCTTCACGACTCCAATTACAAAGTCGCCAGTTCTTACTGATTCATTCCATCCCACATAGCGAACAAAACTCAATATAAGCATTGCTTTTGCCTTCGCCAATTGAGGATTATTCTGAGCGTGCGCTGTATACGTTACTAACGACAACAGCAATAAGACTAATATCTTTTTCATCTTTTTCGGTTTTCGGTTAGTAAAAGAAATAATATACTTCCATACTACAAACCTCAAAGTTATTGTTTTGTTGCTACCAAAACAAAATATTTTTTCCCAACAAATGTTATTACGCAGGTAAAATCATTATTGTTCTATTTTTCGCGTATTTTTAACACATCTTTTGAGATTTGTTTTGATAATTCGTCGAGTGTTCTGAATTTCATTTCTTTACGTAAATACTTACAAAATTCTATTTTTATTTTTTTACCATACAGATTTCCTTGAAAATCTAAAATATGTACTTCTATACGAAATTCATTGCCCGCAAGTGTCGGCCTATAGCCAATATTGCACATTGAATCGTATATCTGGTTATATATTTGGCATTTACATATATACACACCATTGCCAGGTATTAATTTTTCTGCATCTGGCTCTATGTTGGCAGTAGGAAAACCTATTGTGCGTCCAATAGAATCGCCTTTTACTACAGTTCCTTGCAATGTATAATTTCTACCAAGTAGGGTAGAGGCGTGTTCAATTTTGCCGCCAAGTATTTCGTTGCGTATTTCTGATGAACTGCAATTTTCACCATACTTACTTGCTCTAACAATCTCTATACCATACTTTTTGGCTATTCTACTGTATTCATCAAAAGAGAGATTATCTGAGCCAAAACGATGATTATACCCCAATAATAGAAGTTTTACGTTCAGTTTGCGTATATAATCCTTTATGAAATCTTCTGCTTTTAGCTTAGAAATTTCATCGTTGAAATTCAAAACTTCTATTTTTTTTATCTCTTGCTGAAGAAGTAGTTCTTTTTTTTCTTCGATTGTTGTGAGATACTTCGTATGCTCTTGCTTTATTACATTCCTTGGAATATTACTGAATGTAATAACCATTGGTTCAAGATTATGTTCAGTTGATAGTTTGCGCAATTCGCTCAACAAACTTACATGCCCCAAATGAACACCATCGAACGTTCCTATAGTTGCAGCAAAATTCATCGATTATATTATGTTAGTTTTCTGCAATGCTTGTTCTACAAAATAACCTCTGCTCAATTTTTCTTTGAACTCTTTTACAGATGCAAACATAGTATCATACTCTTCTTGGCTTATAGAATTTATTTTGTTTTCAAGTTCTCGAAGGTTTTCCACTGCTATACCTAACTTATTTTCTGTAATAAACTTTGCCATAGCCGATTGACTCCAAACTACAACTGGTATTCCACAACGTATGTAGAATGATATTTTGTGTGGATTGTTTATTTTTAGGTATTCACCCCATGCACCTGTACATTCGTCAATGCTGTCACCATCCCATACCAATCCCCATGAACCTTGAATTGTTGAAACCAATTGAGAGCTTGGCACTGTACCTTTATATATAATATGTTGAAATTTAGAGAAATCTATCTCTTTGCACCAACCATAAGCCAATACTTTTGAATGTTGCAATACTTCATCGAATTCATATAAATATTTGCTGCGTCGATTATTGTAGCTCGAAACTATTACAATATCACCATTATGATTTGTATTTGGCTCAGAAGACGATATATAATCGAAAATACCTAAACAAATAACTGGTCTATTTATATTTCTATCTGTAAACCAATTACACATAGTATCATTATGCGCTATTATATAATCAGTGAGCGATAACTTTTTTATTTCACCTTCCTCGGTCAGTTTTTTACGACGAAACGAACCTAAATCATGAATAAGCGTGATAGTCTTTGCTCCACGTTTTTTTGCCATCACACATATGTATGGATAGAATTTCTTGAACGGATACTGCACAAGTAATACATCACCTTTTCCAACTTTGAACGGTAATAACATCATCGTTATAACTTTTGCAAAGAAGGTTTTTATCTTTCCTTTAGAGTTTGGTAATATGGCTATATTTTTGAATCCTAATTGGTTACAAACAATATCTGATATATCGTTCTTGGCCTTATTGGTTGAGTAAAAGTGAATAATTTTGTTCATACTATTTTTCGCTAAAATTAGAAATAAGAATCATGTTAATAGTAAACATTGTTTTCATAAACATTATCGCTCTCGTTTTACTAAGTATTTACTGGAGCAATTGGTCGTTTGTAGTTTTCAAACCACACAAGTGGATAAAACTAAAGAACAATAAAACGCTCAACGATGAAATAAAAAAATTAGAGCGTAAAACTAAAGATAAGGTTTTATTCTTCAGCATCTGGGAAATTTTGGAGCGTATAAAATATAAGAATGTTGAAGGTTGCGCATGTATGTATGGCCTGGAACTCAACGAAATATTGAGACTTATAACCTACTGTCTTTCTAATAGTAATAAGAACATATACCTTTTCGACAATCTTGTTGATAAAACCATCGAACTAAAAGAGTACGAATGCAATAGCGTAGAGCATAACAAGACTATTCCTATAAAGAAAATACCTGTTGAACAAATAAAGCAATTGTCTGATAGTAACACACATATAAATATTGAAAATTACAGTTTCAATATAAATGAACCTATCTCGTTTGCTTTTATTGACGTAGTAGAAGATGACTTGTTGATAAATACTCTATCTAAAGTTTATGGTCAGTTAAGCAAAGGTGGAGTAATGGTAATACACGACTATAACCACATCTGGGATAATGTGAAGTATATATTAGACAAGTTTGAAAACTCAGTTAGTGAGAACTTTATCCCAATAGCTGATATGTATGGTTCAGTTGTTTTGATTAAGAGTTGATAATCGCCAGTTATTATCAACAATACTGTTAATATTTATAAACAAGTTATATGTGTCGAAAAAACACTTTTTACATATATATGCTGATTTATAAATACTTACAATTTTGAACGAATTATGCCGTTAATATTTTGAAACATTTATCGAAGCATTTTCAATGATAAATTGTGGAGTTATCATACAAAAAACGAACTGTGAAAAATGTCAAAACATATTTATCTACTAATGTTCATAAATAGGCAAAAGCCAATGTTTATAGGAATTGAATTGTTGATAAACCTTAGTTTTATGTTCATAGATAAATACACAAATAAATCTTTATAGAGTTACTAAGAATTCAACAGTTATATATAATAATCATAGAGATATATCTAATAAAAGAATATATCTATATTTGTGTAGGCACACTAAAGTGGATAACAATGAAATTACTTTTAGTAGAAGACAACGCACTTAACCAGAAGCTGATGATATTCAACTTGAAAAAGCTGAATATAGATGCTGATATTGCCTTTGATGGCGAAGAAGCAGTGAAAAAATGCGCAAATAACTGCTACGACGTCATTTTGATGGATATTATGATGCCTATTATGGATGGTTATGAAGCTACCAAAGCAATTCGTGAAGATGAAAAGACGAACGGTAATAAATCATACATTATAGGTCTTACTTCGAATGTTTACGACAGCGATAGAGCTAAATGCCTCGAAGCGGGCATGGATAACTATATGTCTAAACCATTTGATGTAAATGCTTTCAATCAGATATTAAGCACAAAAAATCTTTTATAAATGCCAGTAAACTTTGATCAAGAGGGTGGATTGCGCCCTAAGTCGTTTGATGATTTCAATGGTCAAAGTTCTATTGTTGAGAACTTGCGTGTTTTTGTTAATGCTGCAAAGTTCAGAGGTGATTCATTAGACCATATTTTGCTTTATGGTCCTCCTGGATTGGGTAAGACGTCACTTTCTTCAATTATAGCATCGGAACTTGGTTCCAATTTCATTATTTCGAGCGGACCAGTACTTTCTAAGCCTGCTGATTTAGCTGGTATACTTACCTCTCTTGAAAAAAATGATGTTCTTTTTATTGACGAAATTCATCGACTTTCTCCCATAGTTGAAGAGTATCTATACTCGGCTATGGAAGATTTTCGCATTGATATAGTTATTGATAAAGGTCCTTCTTCGCGCAGTTTGCAGATAGATTTGAATCCTTTTACGCTAATTGGTGCTACAACTCGTTCTGGACTACTTACTGCTCCATTGCGCGATAGATTTGGCATAAATTTTCATTTCGATTATTACGACGTAGATACACTTTCTTCAATAGTTAAGCGTTCGGCCTATATTCTTAATATTTCTATTGATGATGATTCAGCTCATGAAATATCACGTCGTAGTCGCGGTACGCCTCGTATAGCTAATGCAATATTGCGTAGAATACGAGATTTTGCTCAAGTTTACGGTGATAATAGAATAGATATAGATATAACTAAAAAAGGTCTCGATGCGCTAAATATCGACTCTTTTGGTTTGAATGATATGGATAGAAAATATCTATCTGTTTTGTTGTTCAATTATCATTGTGGTCCTGTAGGTATTTCTACTTTGTCATCGTCTTTGGGCGAAGATGTAGGAACACTAGAAGAAGTTGTTGAACCATTTTTGATAAAGAATGGATTTATTCAACTTACTCCTAAGGGTAGGGTAGCCTCTTCTTTGGCCAAAAAGATTCTTAACTACGAAGATTATCAGTCTAATCAATATAGTTTATTCTGATTATGAAGCGTTTAGTATACTTTATTTTTATTTTATTCTTAATATCATGTTCTAAAAATAGGCAAAAAGATGATATTAGTAATATTATAAATAATGATATTATATCTTCACAAAATCAGACGTTTAACTACATCAAATTCAAAAATTCTGATGTAACTATTAATCTTGCTCATGGAAGTAGATACAGATTGAAATCTACGTCGATTCTAAAGTTTCATGATTATGTAAAGTCTGATTTTTATTTGAACTTTCCTCCGCTTTCTGTTTTGTCTTTAGATTTGAATAATCAGACTATTTCTTCGAAGTCTAGTTTTGATCAACTGAATTTTTCTTATCCTTCTAATGATCTTTTTGTAGAAACTTTTCAGTTGGTTTTTTTAGGTCAGATTCCGCCACTTTACAAATTTATGGGCAAACATGATTTCGATTACAAAAAGTCTCTTTCTTATAGTGACTCTACACTTTTGTTTTCTCTTTTTGATTCATCGTCGGTGGCATCATACAGAATTAATGTTGATTCTTTCAAACTTGTAAATGATATGTCTTTACGATATAAAGATTTGACATTGGATGTTTCTTATTCGAATTATTCAGTTTATGAAAATTTGATGATACCGACTATTATTAATATTAACTTTGTATCAAAGGATTACGATGTTAATGCTTATATAAAACGTCGTGATATTTTACTTTTAGATTCTATTTGATTTGCAGATATGCGTTTTGTTTTATTGTCAATATTAGTTGCTAACTGTTTTGTTGGTTTCGCTCAATCCATTTCCGATTTGAATAAGGAAAAGGAAGTGATTCTCACTAACATCAGTCATAATGCAACATTGATTGACGAGTATGATAAACGTAAAAATTCTGAACTTACAATTATTTCTCTTCTCGATCAGAAGTTGTTGAATCGTAAGAAGTTAATAAGTACATATAACTACGAAATCTATACTTATAATAAGCAAATAGAATCGATCACAGCTGTTCTTGATTCGCTCGACAGACAAATATCGAACGTAAAAGAAGATTATGCTAAATGCTTGAAATTCATATACTTGAATAAGTATAATAATAATCCTTTACTTTTTGTTTTTTCTGGTTCTTCTATTAGCGATTCTTACAACAAAGTGCTTTTTCTTCGTAATGTAAATATCTATAAGAGAAGTCAAAAGGAGTCGCTAGATAGAATGATTGCTAAATATGATAGTTTGCAATCTACTATAAAGAATAAGAAGAGTTCAGTAAGTAAACTTCTTCAGGAGGTTTCACATGAAACAGTTGTTTTGAAGTCTGAATATTCTTCTCGTCAAAACTTGATTGATAGCTTAACAAAGAATGTTTCTAATCTTCACGCTGTTATACAAAAAGATCAAGCTCGAGCTAATGAATTAGAAAAGAACATACTTAAACTTATTCAAGAGGAAGCTGAGCGTGCCAAAAAATTGAAAGCAGCTAATAAAATATCAAAGGAAGAAACTGTTCTTTACACCAATATATCTGAGGCAAAAGGACATTTGAAATGGCCTGCTTCTAAATATGTTGTTGTAAGCAACTTTGGTGAGCATGAACATCCGCTTCTACCGAACGTTTTAGTTCGTAATAATGGTATCGATTTAGATGTACTCGATAGCCATTCTATCTTTCCAGTTTTTGATGGGGTAGTGTCGAAGGTAATAGTTATTCCTGGTAATAATATTTCTGTTATTATTCGTCATGGTGCAATTATAACCGTTTATTCTAACCTTTCGAAAGTTTTTGTAAAGAAAGATGATAATGTCACACCCTCAACTCAAATAGGTTTAGTAGAAAACTCTACAGGACTTAATAGTAATGTGCTTCACTTCGAACTATGGGATGGAGAAGTAAAGCAAAATCCTCTTATGTGGTTAGAAAATTAGTATTTTATATATTTGCTTTATATATCATTATGAAATTTCAGGGTCAGATTTCTTTATCGTCAGATGTAGCCAATATATCTAAAATTGAGAATCTTATTGACGAACAACAAACCAGAATAATTAAGGGTGATGATGTTTATGCAAAAATCCTTATTTCTGTTGTTGAAGCAGTCAATAATGCCATAATACATGGCAATAAATCTGATTCATCTAAAAATGTGTTAGTTCACTACTCTTATACTAATAAGAATATTGTTTATACCATTACTGATTGTGGTAATGGATTTGATTATAAAAATGTACCTGACCCTACTGCCCCAGAAAATGTTGATAAAGTTTGTGGACGTGGTATATATCTCATGAAACTTTTATCTGATAAACTTGAATTTTCTAACGAAGGTAGGGTAGTATCACTAACATTTAACTTATGATTAATTTTTACGAAGAAGATGCAAATGCTCATTTGCGTAATCGTCGTGCTATAAAACAATGGATAAAAGAAGTTATCTCCTCTTACAAACTATCGTTAGGTAATATTTCTTATATCTTTTGTTCCGATGATTATTTATTGAACATAAATCGACAGTATCTATCACATGACTATTATACTGATGTTATAACTTTTGATTATGACGAAAATGATATAGTATCAGGTGATATTTTTATTTCTGTAGATACCGTCAAATCTAACTCTGAACAATATTCTGTTTCCTATAACTGTGAATTATATCGTGTTATAATTCATGGTGTACTGCATCTATGTGGTTTGAAAGATAAATCGCCAGAAGATGCTAAAATTATGCGTGAAGCAGAAGAAAAATCATTACAATTATTACGTACTCAATTTTCTATAGATGACTTTTGATTTTGATGTCATAGTTGTTGGTGCTGGCCATGCTGGTTGTGAAGCTGCTAATGCAGCTGCTAAACTTGGCTCTAAAACCCTACTTATAACACTCGATCTAACTAAGATAGCTGCTATGTCATGTAATCCTGCGATAGGAGGCATTGCAAAAGGTCAGATTGTTCGTGACATTGATGCTATGGGCGGTTTGACTGGTATTGTTACTGACTATTCCTCTATTCAATTTAGGATGCTGAATATGTCTAAAGGTAATGCAATGTGGTCTCCTCGTTCGCAATGTGATAAAGCTATTTTTTCATCATATTGGCGCTATCAACTTGAACATAATCCTAACGTATACTTCTGGCAAGATTCAGTTAATAGTTTGCTTATATCTGATTCTAAGGTTATAGGTGTTCATACTGTTCAAGGAGTTAATTTTTATTCTCGTTCAGTAGTACTCACTACAGGTACCTTTATGAATGGTCTCATTCATATAGGCGAAGTTAATTATCCTGGTGGTCGCATGGCTGATGCTGCATCTTATGGTATTACAGAGCAACTCTCTTCTGAGTACGGATTCGAAATAGGTCGTCTTAAGACTGGAACTCCTGTTCGTCTTGATGGTAGGACTATTGATTTTAGTAAACTCACTGAGCAAGAAATAGAGTATTCACCATATAAGTTTTCCTTTTCTAATAACTCGAACAAAGTTCAACCCCAGAGAAAGTGTTTCATAACTTATACGAATACAACTGTTCACGATATTATTCGAAATTCATTAGATCGTTCACCGCTTTTCAATGGTACAATTAAGTCTGTTGGTCCACGATATTGTCCAAGTATCGAAACTAAAATTGTGAACTTCGCTTCTAAGGATAAGCATCAACTCTTTATTGAACCAGAAGGAAATAATACTTATGAATATTATCTTAATGGTTTTAGTAGTTCATTACCTATAGACGTTCAATTAAATGCGCTGAATGAGATAGAAGGTTTAGAAAACGTGCAAATTCTTCGTCCCGGCTATGCTATTGAATACGACTATTTAGATCCAACTCAACTTAATTATACTCTTGAGACAAGAAAGATTCAAAATCTTTTCTTTGCTGGTCAAATTAATGGTACTACAGGTTACGAGGAAGCAGCTGGTCAAGGTATAATAGCAGGTATCAATGCGCATTATAAGAGTATAAATTCTACTTACCAGCTTATTTTAGGTCGCGATCAATCGTATATTGGCGTTCTTATAAACGATCTTATTAATAAAGGAGTTGATGAGCCGTATAGAATGTTTACTTCTCGTGCTGAATATCGTATTCTCCTTCGTCAAGATAATTCCGATGATAGACTTACGCCACTCGCACATAATATTGGTTTAGTTAATTCTGAACAATATTCTCTTTATAACGCCAAGATAGAATTACTCAATTCTATTTATACTAAACTTGAGAATACTAAAATTAAATCCGAGTTATCTACACCTATACTTACACAGCAAGGTTATAATTCAATTAATCAATCTACCAAACTTTATAAGTTACTTTACTATCCAAATATTTCTTTCTCGCATATTTATAATAATACCTCTTTCTTCAAATCTCAATTTAACTCATATTCTGAAGAGCAAAAACAAATACTTTTCGATTCTATAGATATACACTATAAATACTCAGGATACATAGAGCGTGAACAAAATAAAATTCAATCTCTCTCTAAATATTCTAATCTACATATCAATAATATAGACTATCAATCTATTCTCTCATTAAGCTTTGAGGCTCGTGAAAAACTTTCACGAATAAACCCTAAAACTATCGGTGAAGCCTCTTCTATTTCTGGAGTTTCTCCATCAGATATTAATATTCTATTAACCCTCCTAGGTTATTAATATGTTCCACGTGAAACAAAATATTACTTATTCAATTATGGTTTCACGTGAAACATTATTCTTATATAGAAGTATTATTGTATTATTTATAATATTAATATCTACTTCTATATATGCGAGAAAGAAATCTATTTCTGAGACTGGTCAAATTTATATTGGTGGAGGTTTGGGATTGAATATACCGACTAAAATTGGTCGAGAATCCAATCAAGTGAATTTTACTGATGTAGCTCGCTTGGGTTTTGTCTCTTATTTGAACGGTATGTGGATGCAGAGTGAAGTTGTTGGGATAGGTGCTGAGCTGAATTATTTATCTAATCCGTATAATGATCAGTATTGGATAAATCTTACTACTAATTATAGAGGTTCTTTTGATGCTTATTATAGGTCTCTTGGTTTGAATATGAATGGTAAATTATTTTTTGGTAAAAGAGATATACGACCATATTTTGGTGTTTTTGTAGGTGGTAATTTTATTATGAATTATCTCTCTTTTGTATCTGATCCGCAATTTGTGGGTACTACTCAGGATGCTACAGTGTCTTATAATTATCGAAAAATAAAACTTGGTTTTGGTGGTGATTTGGGTGTTTCTTATAAATTGAGTAATACTACTCGAATGTTTTTGAATGCTCGACTTTCTCTTATTCCTTTTCTTGATGAAGTTGTGAAGCAAATAAAGGATTCGTCTGAATCTTATTATTATAATGAATATTCAAATAGCGTTGTGATGAATCCGCATGGTTGTCAAAATACTATTATGATTACTGTAGGATTGAATTTTGGTGTAAGAAATAAACGAAGATAATATGCCTTTTATAAACACTCTTTTAGGATTTTTTAGTACGACTCGATTGAAAGAAATATCGCAGTTTGAGTCTTTTTCTGATGTTATTCAAAATAATCAGCTTGATAATTTGATAGAGACTGCTAAGAATACCCTTATAGGTAAAGAATATAATTTTTCGAATATAAGGAGTTATGAGCAGTTTAGAACGATAGTGCCAGTGCGTTCTTATGAAGATTTTTCGCCGTACATAGATAAAATGCTCAAAGGTGAGAAAAATGTTTGCTGGCCTGGTCAGATTAAGTGGTTTGCTAAGTCGTCAGGTACTACGAATGCGAAGAGTAAGTTTATACCTGTTACGAGTGAAGCTTTGCAAGAATGTCATTATCGTGGTGCTAAGGATGTGTTGATTTCATATCTGCATAGAAATCCTGATTCTAAACTTTTTCAAGGTAAATGTTTGACTTTGGGTGGTTCGAAGAAAATTAGTGATATTGGCAATGGAATGCAGACGGGTGATCTATCTGCTATTCTTATAGATAATGCGCCTTTCTATTCTAAGTTTGCTAAAACTCCTTCGCCTGATATTGCACTCTTGAGTAAATGGGAAGAAAAGCTTGAAAAAATTTCTAAGGTCACTGTTAATGAAAATATAACATCGTTGGCCGGAGTGCCGAGTTGGTTGATGATTCTGCTGCAACATATTTTGAAACTTTCTAATAAAACTGACTTGCATGAGATATGGCCTAATTTGGAACTCTTTATGCACGGTGGCGTTAATTTTACTCCGTATCGTCAGCAGTATAAAAATATCACGAGTAAAGGCTTGAATTTTCTCGAGACATATAATGCCAGCGAAGGATTCTTTGCGTTTCAGAATGATCCAGAAGAAGAAGGTATGTTGCTTATGCTTGACTCTGGAATTTTCTACGAGTTTATTCCTTTGTCTGATATAGATAATCCATATCCAAAAGCATATTCTGTTGCTGAGGTTGAACTTGGTGTCGATTATGCTATGGTTATATCTACTAATGGTGGTTTGTGGCGTTATATGATTGGTGATACGGTTCGTTTTACTTCGTTGCGTCCGCCTAAGATTATTATATCTGGTCGTACTAAGAATTTTATCAATGCTTTTGGTGAAGAGCTTATGATTGATAATGCTGAGCGTGCGTTGAACGAAGCTTGTAAAGCTACTCAAGCAGAGATAAAGGAATATACTGGTGCTCCTGTATTTATGAGCGGTAGCGCCAAAGGTTACCATCAGTGGTTAATAGAATTTTCGAAAGCACCGAGCGATATTAATCTATTTACTGATGTATTTGATAAATCTCTTCAACGACTTAATTCTGATTATGAAGCTAAGCGTAAGAATAACTTTACTCTCGAGGCTCCGTTGATTACTGTAGCTCGTAAAAACTTATTCTTCGATTGGCTCGACAGTAAGGATAAACTTGGTGGACAAAATAAGGTTCCGCGTTTGTTCAATAACCGAGAATATATAGATTCGATACTTGAACTAAATAAGTGACCTTCTATGTATATAGGAATAGCTGGAAATATTGGTAGTGGAAAGACTTCTTTGACTAAGATTCTCTGCGATCGTTACGGATGGGAAGTGTACTATGAAAATGAATCTGACAATCCTTACTTGTCGGATTTTTATAATGATATGTCGCGATGGTCGTTCAATATGCAGATTCTGTTTTTTGTTCGACGTTTTCGAGCTTTGCAAAAGCTACTTTGGTCGAATATTACGGTTGTTCAGGATAGAACTATTTACGAGGACGCATACATATTTGCTGATAACCTTTTTCATATGGGTTTGATGCAGAAACGCGATTATGAAACTTACAGAGAACTTTTCCGCACTATGGAAAATTTCATTCGTCGACCAGATTTATTGATTTATCTTCGTGCTTCCGTTCCGACACTTTTGCAGCAAATAAAGAAGCGTAACCGAGAATATGAGCAAAATATTAGTCCTGAATATCTTCAGTATCTAAACGAAAGATATGAGAACTGGATTGCTAAGTATAAAGGTGATCATTTGATAATTGATGTTGATGGCGTTGATTATGTAAATGATAAAGAAGCTGAAGAAAAAATTGTAAATATTATCGCATCAGAAATTTCTCGCATAAATATATAATATGGATAAACATGTGATTATTTCCGTTGTAGTGATAGCTGTTATGGCTTTACTCGTACGTATCATTATAAATAAACAACAGATTACTAAAATTAATTGGCAGAAGATTGCATTGATATTTTCTGCTTTAGTTATCTATTTTGCTGTTTTTTTGAGTGTTGACCTTTATAAGATGAAAATCTATTTCAAAGGTGAAGCTACACTCGAAGATTCGAAAACTGAGGATATTACTGGTTTGAAACCTGCTCAAGCCTCACGAATAATAGAGTTGACTTCTGCTCGTGAAGTTGCGGGACAATTCTATTATATACCTAAACCCGCCAAACTTGAGTCTACTGGTTACTACTTGATAAAAAATCATAGTGTCATTTATTCTTCTGTAGATAGAGAGGTAAAGACGTCTGAAAATAGTAGTCAAATAATTAGTCGCAAAACAAACCTCTTCGAGGTAACGCGTACTCCAGGTGATAATATCGATAATTACATTCCTATCTATTCTGCAGTTTTTGCTGATAGCACGCGAATGCTTATTGCTGTGTTGCCATGTTATGCCGATGTTGACAATCTTCCCATAGGCAGAATACAACAAATTACTGGTAAACTTGAAGAGGTTGCAGGAGAAACTAACGATAATGAATTTTATATCACTACTTTCAATTTATCGCTTTACGATTCAAATTATTTCAATGTAATTTTGATTCGTAGTGCTATAGCACTTGCAGTTGTAATAATCTTTGTTAGTGCATTTTATGGTATTAGAACGATAATTAGACGAAATAAAAATAAAAAATGAAAAACTATATCATAGCCATCGATGGCTTTTCATCTTGCGGAAAAAGTACTGTAGCTAAAGATTTAGCAAAAAAACTTGCCATTGCATACGTAGATACGGGTGCAATGTATCGCTCGGTTACTCTCTATGCTTTGAAGCATGGCTTTATTACGGATAGTAAGTTT
Source organism: Bacteroidales bacterium (assembly GCA_017539645.1). Taxonomy (GTDB): domain Bacteria; phylum Bacteroidota; class Bacteroidia; order Bacteroidales; family Marinilabiliaceae; genus W3P20-009. Next base: position 57,011 of record JAFYCM010000048.1, on the reverse strand, counting down.
GATGAACAAGCCATCATTTCTTCTCTAAACGATATAGATATTACATTTACATACGAAGCTTCTACCGGAACTAACACTACATTTTTGAATGGTCAAAATGTTGAGAAAGAGATTCGTGGTATTCAAGTAAGCCAAAATGTAAGTAAGGTAAGTGCTATACAAGCAGTTCGTGCTAAACTTGTTGATTATCAAAGAAATATGGGACAAAAGACAAGTTTGGTTATGGATGGTCGCGATATAGGAACTGTAGTTTTTCCAAATGCAGATTTGAAGATATTTATGACGGCGCGTGATGAAGTTAGAGCTCAACGTCGTTATGATGAAATGAAACAAAAAGGTGAAACAGTAGATTTTGAGACAATTCTTACCAATGTAAAGGAACGCGATTTGATTGATACTACGCGCAAAGAGAGTCCTCTACGTAGAGCAGATGACGCCATTTTGCTTGATAATAGTGATATAACTAAAGAAGAGCAGTTCGACTTTATAATAAACGAATTGAAAAAGCGTCAAATAATCTAATATTCAGATAGTTATGAATATTATTATTGATGAAGAGTCCGGTTTTTGTTTCGGTGTAAGACGTGCTATAGATACAGCCGAGTTAAAATTGGCTGAGAAAGAAAACGTCTATTGCATTGGCGATATTGTTCATAACGAGAGAGAGATAGAGCGTCTTCAGCAAAAAGGACTTAAGGTTATTAGCGTCGACGATATGAAGAAACTTTCAGATGTTGATGTTATGTTTCGTGCTCATGGTGAGCCTCCTACGAGTTATGCTATTGTTGAAGAGCGCAAACTTACGCTCACTGATGCTACTTGCCCGATGGTGCTTAGCTTGCAAAAGCGCATACGTAGTTCGTGGGAAAAGCAGAAGACTTCTGGTGGTCAGATTGTAATATTTGGAAAGAAGGGTCATGCGGAAGTTATTGGTCTTGTAGGCCAGACAAACAATGAATGCATTCTTATAGAAACTATTGACGACATTCATAAAATAGATTTTTCAAAACCAATTGAAATTTTCGCACAGACTACAAAAGACCCCGAGCAATACGCTCTACTTATTGAGGCAATCAAAAGTAAATCGCAAAGCGATGTAATAGCTCACAATACTATTTGTACTCAAATGGCAGGTCGAGCTAATCAGCTGCGTAAGTTTGCAAAAGAGCACGATGTGTTGTTTTTCGTTGGAGGTGCCAAAAGTTCCAATTCGAAAGTGCTATTCGAAATAGCCAAAAACAGCAATAAATACTCGTTTTTTCTTACAACGGAAGATGATTTAGATAATATTCAAATGCCAGCAGAAACGTCGTCAATTGGTATCTTTGGTGCAACATCTACTCCGCTTTGGTTAATGCAGAATATTAAGCTGAAGGCAGAGCGTATTTATAATAACTAAGATTCATGGAAAAATTCTTTTCTCTCATATTTACATTATTACTGATTTTCTTCGTATTACGTTTGCTTTTTCGCCTCGTAATGCCTTTAGCTTTGAAGTTGTTTTTGAAGCGAATGAGCAAAAATTTTGGTGCGCAACCAGAAGAAAAATCAGAAAACGACTTTACTTATCGTCCCAAAAAAGACAAAAACGGCCAGACTCTTTCTGAAAAGTTAGGCGGCGAATATGTCGATTTTGAAGAGGTGAAAGAGTGATTTTTGCGCGCTCGTTGTAATCCCCGACAAATGAATTTGCCGATTTGATAGCCATGGGTTCACACCCATGGCTGTGTTATTTCAGCCCTGCAGGCTTTAGCAAATCGCGTAAATAAATCTGTGCAAATCAGTTTCATAAGTGTTCCTCAATTCTCATTATTCGTAACTAAACTTATCTTAGTGCTTCGAATTACAAAACCATACAATCTATGTTGTTTCAGAAAAACATCGTCAAGAAATACATATCTGCGCTTTCAGAAGAGACCATAGCGCAGGCGTGGAGCCAATACAAAAGCTACTTTCTGAACGCTGATATTCAGATAAATATCCGTCAGAGCAAAGAAGAGCAATTTCAAGAAGGCTTCTTGCGCGAACTATTCGTCAAGGTTCTTGGCTACACACTAAATCCTTCGCCCAACTACAACCTAATCACAGAGCAGAAAAACGAGACAAACTCGAAAAAAGCCGATGGCGCTATTCTCGTCGACGAAAAAGTTGTGGGCGTGATAGAACTCAAAGACCACAAAACCACCGACCTCAGCAAGATTGAGCAACAAGCCTTTGGCTACAAGAATCAGAACAAAAACGCAGTCTATGTTGTCATTTCTAACTTTGAGAAACTGCGCTTCTATATCGAAAATGCTGTTGAGTGCATCGAGTTCGACCTCTTCCACCTCACCGAAGATGAGTTCCGCATGCTTTGGCTTTGTCTTGCTTACGAAAACATTGCTGCTAATCTGCCTAAACGCATCAAAACCGAAAGCGTAAGTAGCGAAGATGCAATCACTAATGCGCTGTATCGCGACTACTCTACGTTCAAGCAAGTTCTGTTTGATGATATTTGTAAGAATAACTGCGGTGACGCGTGTAATGTATCTACTGTAGAACTATACAAAAAGACACAGAAACTGCTCGACCGCCTGCTCTTCATATTCTTTGCAGAGGATAGCGGTTTGCTGCAGCCAAACACAATGGTGAAAATCATTGCCGATTGGGAAAAGCTATCTGAACTCGATGCGTACGTGCCTCTCTACAACCGTATCAAGAAGTATTTCGGCTACTTAGACACAGGTTACAAAGGCAAGGATATTGAGATTTTTGCGTACAACGGCGGACTCTTCAAGCCAGACGAGGTGCTCGACAACCTCACCATTAGCGACGATGTGTTGGCTACGCATACGCGCCGCTTGGCCGACTACGACTACAAAAGCGAAGTCGATGTAAATATCCTTGGTCACATATTCGAAAATTCGCTAAACGAAATCGAAAATGTTGCTATGCAATCGGCAAGTAGAGACGTTGCGCGCAACGTCTCTACCACCACCAAGCGCAAGCGCGATGGCGTGTTCTACACTCCGCAATATATCACCAAATACATAGTTGAGAACACCGTTGGGCGTCTGTGTACCGAGAAAAAAGCGGAGTTGGGCATTGATGAAAGTGAATATTTCTCCGACCGTAACCGCCGCCACGACACCAAGAAGGCGCTCATCGACAAACTCAACGCCTACCGCGAGTGGCTGCTCGGCATAAGCATCTGCGACCCCGCGTGCGGCTCGGGCGCATTCCTCAATGCTGCTCTTCAGTTCCTTATTGGAGAGCACCACCTTATCGACGAGATGGATGCTAAGATTACTGGCTCCGACTTTGTCTTTCCGAACATCGAGAATTCTATCCTCGAAAACAACCTCTTCGGCGTGGATATAAACGAGGAGAGTGTAGAGATTGCCAAACTCGCGCTGTGGCTGCGAACCGCTAAGCCCAACCGCAAACTTAACTCGCTCAACAAAAACATCAAGTGCGGCAACTCACTGATAGCCGACCCAGAAGTGGCTGGTGACAAGGCTTTCGATTGGGCGAAGGAGTTTCCGCAGGTCTTCGAGCGCGGCGGCTTCGATGTGGTGATTGGAAATCCGCCGTATGTGCAATTGCAGTCGATGGGCGCTATGAGTGATGTATATGCTCAATGTGGCTACGAGAGCTACAACAAAAGCGGCGATTTGTATTGCCTGTTTACAGAGCGAGGCTATAATCTGCTAAAACCTAACGGTTTGCAATCGTTCATTATGCCAAACAAATGGATGATTGTCGATTATGGAAAAGAGCTTCGCAGATTCTTATCAAAAACATCGTTGCAACAGATTCTAAACTTCGGAGATATACAGTTTTTTCAAGATGCAGCAACTATAGTTTGCATCTTTATAACTCGAAAATCTGAAGTAAAGAACGACGTATTAGCTCTTTCTTTGAACCAAAAAACATATCACGGCAATTTCATGACTGAAGTTACTTCTGCATTGCAAAAATTTGACAGCAAAGAATTTAGCGAAGAGCCGTGGATAATCCGTTCTGCCGCTCACACTGCCGTTTTGAACAGAATGCAGCAAGGAAAACCATTGAAAGACTTGCCCATAGCCATTTATCGTGGAATTTTGACAGGTTTCAACGATGCTTTTTTCATTGATGGTGAAACACGCAGCCGCCTTATTGCTGAAGATGCCAAAAGTGCGGAACTGATAAAGCCGCTTCTACGCGGAAGGGACATTCAGGCGTGGGTGCCGAATGATGATTTATTCTTGATTAACCCACATAATGGTGTAAGAAGTGCTGGAATTGAACCAATTAACATTGATGATTTTCCTGCAATAAAAATGCACCTTAACCAATTCTATGATAAACTCGCAAAAAGATTTGATAAAGGCATAACGCCTTATAACTTAAGAAATTGCGATTATTTGGCGGAATTTTCGAAGCCAAAAATAATGTATCCGAATATGACTTCGGCATTTCCGTTCATTTTCGATGACAAGGGATTTTTCGGGAACGACAAGACATTTATGATTACCGCCACCGACGCCAGTTTTGATTTGAAGGCTCTTACTGCCATTTTCAACTCAAAACTCTGTAAATTATGGATTTGGTACAACTGTCCTGAACTGCTAGGCGGCACACGTGAAATCCGCAAAGTCTATTTTGAGAATTTCCCTGTGCCCGAATCGTTGAACGACAATGCCGCCGCTCTTGCCGCCCTTGCCGACAAAATGCTCACATTGAACAGTGATTTGCAGCAGAAAGTGAGTCGTTTTCTACACCGCATAACCGAGACATACAATCTGCCTAAAGTCACCGCAGCGCTCGAAACCTTCTACACACTCGAATTCAAGGCGTTTATAAAAGAGCTCGAGAAGCAAAAGATAAAACTCTCGCTCATGCAGAAAGACGAACTCGAGGAATACTTCAATGCCTACAAAGCAGAATGCGTCGCGCTAAAAACGCAAATCGACACCACCGATGCCGCAATCGATAACATGGTCTATAAACTTTACGGCCTAACCGAGGAAGAAATAAAGGTTGTGGAAGGTGAGTGAGGTTCAGGCGGATTTGCAATCAGCCGTCTGTGAAATGTGGATTTCAAATCCACTATTCAATAGTCGTGGATTACAAATCCCCGACAACAAATAGAAAAATTACAAGTTGGTGGATTTCTGCTTTTCAACTTTTCGTTGCGTACATAACTAACAAAAAATGGAGACCATTTTTCAATAGTCTCCATTGGTAATTATAGCAGTAATTATTTAGTCTACCATAAGTAGAGCATCGCCGAATGGACCAAATTTGTAGCCCTCTTTTACGGCGGTGTTGTGAGCGTTCATAACATTCTTATAACCACCAAAAGCACAAACCGAGATGAGTAGGGTAGATTGTGGCAATTGGAAGTTTGAAATCATTGTGTTAGCTACACGGAAGTCGTATGGTGGATATATGAATTTGTTCGTCCAACCATCGTAAGGTTTGATGTGACCGAGTGTAGAAACTGCTGTTTCAAGTGCGCGTAGTGAAGTATTGCCAACTGCGCAAATGCGGTGATTACCATCTTTAGCGGCATTCACAATCTTGCAAGCCTCTTCGTCTACAAACATCTGCTCAGAATCCATCTTGTGTTTTGTTAGGTCTTCCACCTCTACCGTGCGGAAGCTACCCAAGCCAATGTGGAGAGTAAGTTTAGCGTTGTTGATTCCTTTTATCTCCATACGTTTCAAAAGTTCGCGGCTGAAGTGTAAACCAGCAGTTGGAGCAGCAATAGCACCTTCGTTTTTAGCGAAAATTGTTTGATAGTATATGGCGTCGTCGGGAGTAGGTTCGCGATGAATGCAGTCTGGTAATGGCATCTGTCCAAGAGCGTAGAGATTTTTTTTGAAATCTTCGTCGTTGGTATCGCAGAGGAAGCGGAGTGTTCTACCACGTGAAGTGGTGTTGTCGATAACTTCGGCAACCATTTGGTTGTCTTCGCCAAAATAGAGTTTGTTGCCAATACGTATTTTGCGAGCTGGGTCAACAAGCACATCCCAGAGGTGTTGCTCGTGGTTAAGTTCACGAAGCAGGAACACTTCAATTTGTGCGCCAGTTTTCTCTTTGTTGCCATAAAGACGAGCAGGGAAGACTTTTGTGTCGTTCAAAACCATTACGTCGTTTTCATCAAAATAATCAATCACGTCTTTGAAAATGCGGTGTTCTATTTCGCCAGTTTTTTTGTGCAACACCATAAGACGTGCTTCGTCGCGATTCTCGATAGGGTATTGAGCTATGAGATCTTCGGGGCATTCGTATTCGAACTCTGATAGTTTCATGGTTTATTGATTATTTATAGTTTCTAAATTCTCTTTTTGTTGAGCTTCCTGCTTTACGAGCGTTTCTACATCGTCAATCGTAATAGCTTGCTCGATAGAAATATCGCCAACTTTCGTACGGCGAAGTTCGGTGAGGTGAGCTCCGCTGTTAAGAGCTTTGCCCAAGTCGCGTGCTATGGAGCGTATGTACGTTCCTTTGCTGCAGTTTATCTTTATTGTTACCGATGGAAAGTCGTAGTTTACGATGCTCATATCGTAAATATTTATTTTTCGACTTTTCAGTTCTACGTCATTATTTCCTTTTCGGGCGTGTTCGTAGGCTCTTTTTCCATCAATACGTATGGCCGAGTATAATGGTGGTATTTGGTCTATTTCGCCTAAAAAATGGCTATTTATGACGTTTTCTACCATCTCTCTCGTTATATGTTCAGTTGGATACTCATTATCGATTTCAGTTTCGAGGTCGAACGATGGAGTAGTTTGCCCAAGTTTTATGGTGGCTATATACTCCTTATCGTGGTTCATCAACTGCTCAATCTTCTTTGTGCTTCGTCCTGTGCAGACTATCACAAGTCCAGTGGCCAAAGGATCCAAAGTGCCAGCGTGGCCGACCTTTATCTTCTTTATGCCGAGGTGCTTTCGAAACATCAATCGCACTTTGTTGACGACGTCGAAAGAGGTCCATTTCAGCGGTTTATCTATATATAATACTTCGCCTTCTATGAAATTCATTTTCCTTTCTACGCAAGAATTAGTGAAAGCGTTCCAACAATAGCGCAATAAATAGCGAAGTAAATCAGCTTGCCACGTTTCACGATGTTAATCATCCATTTACAAGCAAAGCAGCCTGACACGAATGCTGCCACGAAGCCGAGCAAAAGTGGCATTAGTGAGATGCTGCCGAATGCAGCCTCTGTGCCTTCGCCTACGGCTTTGAGCGTGTCGAGAAGCGCTTCACCAACTATCGGTGGAATAACCATCAGGAATGAGAATTGTGCGAGGTTCTCTTTTTTGTTGCCAAGAATCAAACCTGTAGCTATAGTTGAGCCTGAGCGTGAAAGTCCAGGCATTACAGCTATAGCTTGTGCTATACCAATGATGAAAGCATCTAAGAAGCTGATTTTTTCTTTGTTGCGTGGTTTTGCATAATAGGCAAATGTGAGAAGCGTCGCTGTAACAAGAAGCATTATACCTACGATTGTCAGACCTTCGCCAAAAATGTCTTCTATCACATCTTTGAATAGTAAACCAACAATTGCTATTGGTATCATAGATATAATTATGCTTAATGCATACTCTTTATCGTTGTTCCACTCTTTGCAGAAGATTCCTTTTAGCAGTTGCCAAATCTCTTTGCGCAGAATCACCAACGTGCTAAGCACCGTAGCAACATGAACTACAATGGTGAATGTGAGATTGTTTTCTCCTTCAATGCCGAATAGGGTAGAGCCAATTACTAAGTGACCGCTGCTACTTACGGGTAAATATTCTGTTAATCCTTGTAGTATGCCAAGGATTATAGCTTCAAGATTGTTCATTTATTTTTCGTTTGCAGCTACGTCGTTTTGTTTATCGTCGTTCGTACGCTTCATGATGGCGTATATTTCAAACAAAAAGCCTATCAATACAATTATTGGTGCTACTGTTATGCGACGAAAACTGTAAATATCATCGTTGAATACATTTGGGTCCTCAGAGCCACCTCCTGCCATAAGTATGAAACCCAAAACAATGATGGCAAATCCTATGCTTAGCAACACATAGTTTTGTTTGCCTAAGGCAAAATCGAAATTAGAAGAGTTTTCTTTTTTGAGATTTTTGGCCATTTTCTCAATCTTTATTTATGAATATAATTATACGTATAAGTCTGCAGTTCTGACGTTTAGATAACGGTTGACCGATACCGTAGTCGATAAAAGTGTAATTATTATGCCCACGGCAAACACACCAGCAAAGAGAAGAGAGATGACGTAGATATTTGAAAAACTTATTACGCCATCGAGTTCACGCGCCGAAATGTATATGATAGCTGAAAGTAGCAAGTTAGCTATTAATCCGCCTGTAAGTCCTTGTATTATGCTCGTGCTTATGAATGGTCGACGAACGAAAGAGTTTGTTGCACCCACAAGCTGCATTGTATGTATGAGGAAGCGTTTCGAGTATACCATCAAGCGCACAGTGTTGTTTATTAGCGATATAGCCATTATCATCATCAGTGCGGCGAAGGCTAATAGGACTGCCGATATTTTGCTAACATTCTCGTGTATGAGGCTAACCATGTCTTTCTGATAGTGTACTTCTTTCACTTCAGGAAAGTCGAGAATTAGTTTTTTCATTTGTTCCATGCTCTCTGGCGTTGCATACTCTGCATACATCTTCACTTCGAGCGACGATGGCAGCGGATTGTAGCCAAGAAAACTGATAAAATCTTCGCCCAAATCTTGTTGTAGTATTTCGGCTGCTTGCTCTTTGTCGATGTATTCTACCGATTTTACTATTGATGAAACGGAAAGCGATTTCTCTATTTTGCGAATTTCGGCTTCGCGAGCGTCATCGTTGAGAAGCACGGTGAGGCCTAAGTTTTCTTTTACGTACGATGTAAGTCGGCCTGTGTTGAGCAGTAGTAAGCCAATGATCCCTAATAATAAAAGAACAAGCGAAATGCTAATTGTTGTTGTGACGTATGAACTACGTAATTTCCTTGCTGTAGCTTGTGACTTTTTCGACATGACTCACTAAAATTTTCAAAAACTTCAAAAATATATTCGAAAGCTCTGTAAAAGTTAATATTAACAGTAATTAACACTTTCTTTTGCCTTTTCGCTTCTCTTCCTTGCTAATCTCTTTATCGATGAGTGATTTCCAATCGTCCGACGCTTCTTCCGAAAAGTCTATTGTGGCTTCGCGATCTTCGCGGCTCATCTTCATTTCATCTATTTTTCCTCCTAAATACTTTTCTACGTCGGCTAAGAGTTTTTCCTCTTCGGGTGCGCAAAATGTCAATGCATAGCCTTTGTCCATTCCGCGGCCTGTTCTACCAACGCGGTGTACGTAGTTCTCCACCACATCGGGCACATCGTAGTTGACAACGTAGTTGACATGCGGAATATCTATGCCGCGAGCACTCACATCGGTAGCTATAAGCATAGTTACTTCATGCTTTCGGAAAGTTTCCAAAGCGGCATTTCGTTCCTTCTGGCTCTTGTCGCCATGAATATTTACGGCATCAATACCAACGCGCTTCATGGCTGCTGCCACACGTTCGGCTCTAACGCGCGTACGTACGAAAACCATAATGGAAGCATCGGGATTTTCGTGACGAATGCGCTCAAGGTAGAAACGCTTCTCGTCCATGCTCACCTTCAATACGGCATGAGTGACGTTCTTTGCCACTGCATTCTTTGGCGAAATACGTATGTTGACGGGCTTTACTACAAGAGAATAAGCCAACTTCTTTATCTCTGGATTGATGGTAGCCGAAAAGAATAGTGTCTGACGATGTTTAGGCAATCTTGCGCATAATTGCTTTATATCTTTGAAAAAACCGAGTGCAAGCATTTGGTCGGCTTCGTCGAGTATAAGTATTTCGCATGAGCTAACATCTAAATATCCTTGAGCCGATAGGTCGAATAATCGTCCTGGAGTGGCAACTATTATGTCGGTTCCGCGTTTGAGATTTTCTATTTGTTCGTCTTGGTTTACGCCTCCATAAATGGCGCAAGTGTTTATGTAGGTATTCTTCGAAAGTGATTTCAGCACATCGCCAACTTGATGAGCGAGTTCGTGCGTTGGTTCCATAACTACACAGCGTACTACGTATGATTGGTGTTTTTGTGGCTTTTCCAACAGTCGCTGAATAGTAGGTATGCCAAAAGCGGCCGTCTTGCCTGTGCCTGTTTGGGCTACAGCCAAGACGTCATCTTTTTGCATTATAGGTTTGAACGCTTTGTATTGAATATCGGTCATACGCCGATAGTCGAGACTACTAATGTTGTCCTGCAGCCGTGCGTCAAGATTCAGCGCGTCGAATTTCATAATCTATTTCTGTTGAGCTAACTTTTTGATATTCTGACGTATGCTATTCCAACGAGAAATATCCATCTTCGGACCGATAACTTCTATAACGTTGCCCGAAACTATGGCGCCAATCTCAGCACATTTCTCGGGAGCAAAACCGTTTATCAAGCCATAGATGAAGCCCGAAGCGTAAAGGTCGCCAGCGCCAGTGGTGTCGATAGCTTTAGATTCTACTATACCTACGTGATAGGTCTTAGTTCCAACTTTTATAAGGCTACCACGGCAACCAAGTTTTACGATAACGGTTTCGGCATATTCGCCAATCTCGTCCAAGGCATCTTTCTCCTCTTTGCCCGAGAATGCCGTAGCCTCCTCTTCGTTAGCAAATACAATATCTACATAGCGGCTGATGATTTTCTTGAGAAATTCGAGATTCTCCTCAACTACATTATAGCTTGCCAAGTCGATGCAAGTGGTGAGACCTTTGTCGTGAGCTATCGAAAGAGCTTTCTCGATGAGTTCTTTATTCTGAACGAGGTAGCCTTCTACATAGAAATGTGTATAGCCTTTGAACATATCTTCGTTTATCTCGTCGGCAGTAAGTTCAATGGCAGCGCCGAGGCAAGTTGCCATTGTGCGTTCCGAGTCGGTAGATATGAGCGAGATGCAGTTGCCCGACTGAGTGTCGCTTTCGAAGAGCACAGGGTCGATGCCTGCGTCGATAATATCTTTCTTGTAGAGCGAACCAATTTCGTTGCGGCCGATTTTACCAATCATACCAGTAGCAACACCGAGTTTTGCCAATCCGTTTATGGTATTCGACGCCGAACCGCCTGCAACTATCTGAGGATTATATTGTTTGATAGCATTATATATTTCTTGCGAGCGCTCTTGCTCCACAAGTTGCATACTGCCTCGAGGTAGACCAAACTCTTCGAGAATAGAATCGTTAGGAATGCGTACCAATATGTCTACTAAGGCGTTACCTAAACCCAAGACTTTTGCTTCCATTATTTTTTGTATTATTTAGATTAGAAATTTTGCGCAAAGGTATAAAAAACATTACTTTTGCCCTCGCAATTCGCCAATGGCGGTTGCCCTTGTTCAACTCCGGTTTAGGAGTTTATATATATAAAAAGTCACTCTCGAATAGCTCAGTTGGTTAGAGCATCTGACTGTTAATCAGAGGGTCGCTGGTTCAAGTCCAGCTTCGAGAGCTAAAGGCATTTCCTTCCAGGAGATGCCTTTTGTATTTATGAATAATTAATACTTGCGATAATTATTCTTTGTTGTTTTTATATATGTAAAAACATTATTTTTGCACAGTGTTATAAAACGATATAAAATATTAAGAATTTCACAGGATGAAAGTAGCTATTGTTGGTGCAAGTGGCGCCGTCGGTCAAGAATTTCTGCGAGTGTTGGCAGAACGTAATTTTCCTTTGGACGAATTGGTCCTTTTCGGTTCTGAACGTAGTGCTGGTAAAAAATACACATACAAGGGTAAAGAGCTCACAGTTCAACTCCTTAAGCATGGCGACGATTTCAAAGATGTCGACATCGCTCTAACGTCGGCTGGCGCTGGCGTTTCAAAAGAGTATGCCGAAGATATTACTAAGTATGGCGCTGTAATGATTGATAACTCGTCGGCTTTCCGTATGGACAACGATGTGCCTTTGGTAGTTCCAGAGTGCAACGCTGCCGATGCTCTCAATCGCCCACGCAACATAATAGCTAATCCAAACTGTACGACTATTATGATGGTTGTAGTGCTTCAAGCTCTCGAGCGCCTCAGCCACATCAAACGTATTCATGTGGCTACTTATCAAGCTGCTTCGGGCGCTGGTGCCGCTGCAATGGCCGAACTCGAACAGCAGTACCGCGAAGTGCTCGCTGGCAAAGAGGCTACAGTGAAGAAATTCCAATATCAGCTTGCATACAATGTAATTCCGCAAATCGATGTCTTCATGGACAATGGTTACACTAAGGAAGAAATGAAGATGTTCAACGAGACGCGCAAAATTATGCATAGCGATGTAGCGTGCTCGGCAATGTGCGTTCGCGTTCCTTCGCTCCGTAGCCACTCCGAATCGGTTTGGATTGAGACAGAGCGCCCAATCAGCGTTGAAGAAGCTCGCAAAGCAATAGCAGAGGGCGAAGGCATTCAACTGATGGATGAGCCTGAGAATAAGAAATATCCTATGCCTCTCTTCCTTGCTGGCAAGGACGATGTTTACGTAGGTCGTATCCGCAAAGATTTGGCTAACCCTAACGGCCTAACATTCTGGCTCGTTGGCGACCAGATTAAGAAAGGCGCAGCTATTAATGCTGTTCAAATTGCCGAATATCTCATTGCGCAAAAGCAAGTGAAATAAGCCTTTCATAGAATAAAACCACAAAAGAGAAGCGCCCGTAGATTAAGTTCTGCGGGCGCTTTGTGTTGTATGTAATGCGCTAGATTGCCGCTAAATGTAGAGACGTAGCGCGCTACGTCTCTACATTCAACATTCATCTTTACTACAGTGTTTGCTCTGATAGTTCGCCGCGGAGGTCTTGGGTCATAAGTTTGCGGACGGTATCGGCATCGGAATACTGCGAGAGAAGACACATAAGTTTCGTTACGGCGCACTCAACGGTCATGTTGTGACCACTTACGACGCCAGCTTCTTTCAGTTGGTAACCAGTGGTGTAACGGCTCATCTCTACGCAACCTTGCATACATTGGCTGACGTTTACAATCACCTTGCCGCTCGAAGTAGCTTCTGCAATTGCCTCTTTGAGCCACGGTAGTTGAGGTGCATTGCCGCTACCGAACGTACGCATAACAACTCCCTTTAGGTCAGGTGTTGTAAGTACGTGACGGATAATGTCTTCGCGAATGCCTGGAAAAATGGAAAAGATTACAACATTGTTATCGATGGACATGTGCGGTATCATAGGCTTTGTTGGGTCGGGACGGCGAATGTTTGCCTCATGATAGACCAACTCGACACCGGCGTTTGCAAGGCTTGGAAAGTTGAAACTTTTGAATGCGTTGAATTCGTCTGAACTATGTTTCACTGCGCGATTTCCGCGCAATAGTTTCCAATTGAAATAGACACAAACCTCAGGTACTATAGCTTGTCCGTCGGGGCGTTTGGCTGCGGCAATCTCTACACTTGTGATTATGTTCTCTTTACCATCGGTTCGCGACTGTCCAATAGGTAGCTGACTTCCGGTAAGTATTATAGGTTTTGTAAGGTTTTCGAACATGAAGCTCAGCGCTGAAGCAGTATATGCCATTGTGTCGGTGCCATGTAGAATGACGAAGCCATCATAATCATCATAAACCTTAGCAATGACGCTCACAAGGCTAATCCACATTTGCGGCGTCATGTCGCAGGAGTCGATTGGCGGATCGAACGTGTGCACGTCAATCTTAATGTTCAGGTGTTCGAGCTCTGGTATGCACGCGCTAAATTGCGAAAAATCAAATGGTTGAAGAGTACCAGTTGAAGAGTTTCTGCACATACCAATTGTTCCACCTGTATAAATAAGTAGAACACGGCTGTTGTTGTCGTTGATTGTCATATTATGTTGAGTTAGGGTTATGCATAGTTGCGCGTATTATCTACCGAATGTATCCAATTCGCGAACGCCAATTTCTTTGCGGCGCTCTTCTACCGCATTGCGAATATCTTCGCGAAGTTGGCGACCATTTTTTACGTAGTTGATAATGGTTATAACGTTCGAAACATCGGAAGTTATAAGGGTGATGGTTGAGAGACCAAAAAGTTTTTGGAAAAACGTTTGCTCATATCTTATGTCCTTCACACGTTGAAGTTCGGTCTCGTTTATCGTAGTGTGAAACACGCCAAATTCTTCCACTATACGTTGGTTAGTAATGCGGAATTTATGGCGCTTCGTATATATACGTTTATAAATAATTACAAACAGTGGAACGATGAGCCAGCATAACAAAATGCAGATAGCTATCGACTGCGCATTTTCCCATTGTGATGGCGAACCTTGCCAAATTTCCTTTTCGGTGCTCATTTTTATGTAAGTAGTAGATAAATTCGCAAGACCAAAATTAATAATCTTGATAACACTTAGCGATATACGTCAGCCAATAGAGCCCGAAATGAAAAATTTTGAGCCCTTTTTTGTTAAGGCTCTGCGGTCGCCCAATAAGCTGCTAACCGCCATAACTAACTACATAATTCGCCGCAAAGGCAAGCAGATGCGACCAATGCTGGTTTTCTTGGCCGCAAAGGCAGTTGGCGAAATCTCCGATGATAGCTACACGGCTGCGACACTCATCGAACTGCTGCATACTGCCACACTCGTTCACGACGATGTTGTAGACGAGACTTATCAGCGCCGCGGACAGTTTAGTGTGAACGCCATTTGGAATTCGAAACTTGCGGTACTCATTGGTGACTTTTTTCTCGCGCGCGGTTTGCAGACAGCCATCAACGCAAAGAGCTACAAAATGCTGAAGATTGTGAGCGAGGCTGTGGAGGAGATTAGTGAAGGCGAACTCATTCAGTTGCGCCGCGCCGACACTCTCGATATTGACGAAGAGACATACTACGATATTATAAGGCGCAAAACGGCGACGCTGATTGCTGCTTGCACGAAGTGCGGTGCAATCTCTGCTAATGCTTCAGATGAACAAGCGCAAAAGCTTTATAATTATGGTGTTAATCTCGGCATAGCTTTCCAAATTCGTGACGACATTTTCGACTTCGAGAAATCTAATCTTTTGGGCAAACCTTCGGGCAACGACGTGAAGGAACGCAAACTCACTTTGCCACTTATATATGCATTGACGCAAGCTACTACGACAGAACGCCGCGCTGTGCTACGCGCCATTTCGCGCGATTCGAAATCGGAGAAAACTGTCGAGGCGGCGACAGAGCTTGTGGCGCGCTATGGTGGTTGCGATTACGCTAGAAAACGTATGGAATATTACAGCCGTCAAGCGACAGACTGTTTGACCTCGTTTCAATATTCTGAAGCACTTCAGTCGTTACACGATTTAGTGCAATTCAACAAGGAACGACAGAAATAGTTACTAATAGAAACTGGTAATAATCATGAATATTTTCGTAAACGACGAGCCTATAGATTTTCCTGGCGCATTGGTGAGCGACCTTGTGGCGCAACTCGGATTGAAACCCGAAGGAATAGCTATAGCATACAATATGGACATCATCTCGCGCGACACCTGGGACACGTTCCACGTGGAAGAAGGTATGAAGTTCATAGTTATAAAAGCTGCTTGTGGAGGGTGATTAGCTATGCTCAATTCTGGTCAAACTCATGCCTTCGCGCTTCAGTTTATAACTAACAATACCGAGCCCGAAAAGGTTTTGGATAGTGTGCGTAGTGTGCTCGATGGTGGCTGCCGTTGGGTGCAGCTACGTATGAAAGATGCCAAGGAAAGTGATGTTGTCGCTCTCGCTTGGAAAGTAAAGGAGCTGTGCAAGAGCTACACGGCGGTTTTCGTCATCGATGATTATGTAGAGGTCTGCCAGCAAGTTGATGCCGATGGCGTTCATCTTGGTAAGAATGATATGCATCCACGCGAAGCTCGCAAAATTTTAGGCGATAGTAAGATAATAGGTGGTACGTGTAACACTTTTGATGATATACTAAAAGTTCATACTTATGTAGACTACATAGGCTGTGGACCATTCCGATATACAACTACGAAAAAGAACTTAGCGCCCGTACTTGGCCTCGAAGGTTACCAAGAGATAGTATGGCGTTCGCGTTCAGCTGGCATCAATCGGCCGATTGTGGCAATTGGCGGCATCACCATCGATGACATTCCCGAAATACTTGCCAGCGGTCCAAACGGCATAGCTATGTCGGGCGAACTGCTCAATGCCGAGGATATTACGCTGAAGACGCAACAAGTTGTGGAGACAATAGAGCGGGCGCTATAGATTGCCAATGAAATTCCTTCTACTCATATTATGTATACTATCAGTGAATGGTTGGTGCCAAATGCCACAAACTGATGATAGTCACTTGAAACCGACGCTAATATCTGAGATTGAACACATCGACAGCGATTCGTGTGAATTGACATCGTATTATGTATGGAACCCTGATGGGAAACAAACATTTGAACGAGTCAAAAGCATCGAAAAAAGAATCAGGTCTAATGGGCGAGAAACCAGTTGTAAAATATTTGCCATCTATGAAGATAGCACTATCTGTAAATACGATGAAGAAACCACCATTGATACTATTGATACTAAAATTATAAGAAATACAACACGCTATAATAGAGACAAACAAGAGGTTATAACTGATACTAGAGGTAATGTAGAGAGCAATACACTATGGACATACGACACACAATTGCAAACGTGGAGACCATTCAGTAAAGGCGTATTTCAATACGATGAAAAAGGCAATGAAACACTTTGCCTTAGCTACGAACATTGTGATAGTTCGTGGTGTTTGGTTGAAAAACGAGTAGAAGCTTATAATGAAGAAGGGAAAATTATAAGCTATGCAACTTATAATTTTGGAAGTAATTCATATTTATCTGATGAAAAATCAGAATATACTTATGGCGACCATTCATCGGTAGAGTATGAATACTACAAATTGCTACCTAATAGTGCATTAGAGTTAGATAGAAAGAGATTGTGTTTCTATAATGATAGCAATGCCCTTCTTTCAGAAGTTACTTACAAAATGGTGTTTCCCAAAAATGAGTTCGAGAATGAGTCGAAAACGGAATATACATATAACGAGCAAGGACTTCAAATCTCCTACCATAAATATTGGTGGCGCGATAGTGTGTGGTCAATATTTGAAAGTGAAGAGATTGAATATGAAGAAAACACAAACCGAATGAAGAGTGAAGCGCTCTATAAATATGATAATGGCGTAAAAGAAGGCGTGTATAAGTATGAATATTCTTACGATGAGCAGCGACAATAAAACGCGTATACAGAGATTATGACAACGCCCATCCGTGGAGGCTCGTCACTTGTACTATCACGGATAAGAATGACAAAGTGCTTTATACGGCGACTTTTGATGAAGGCGTAATTATTTACAAAGAAGAGTTAACCTACGATGAGAAAAATAGGTTGATACGATATGTTCGGTATCAAAAACTAATCGACAACTAAAAAGCGTATATTTGGCGCGAAAATTTTACAGGGGTGCCCGAAAGAGCTGAGATTATACCCTTTGAACCTGATGCAGATAATGCTGCCGTAGGAATTTCACCAAACTTCTGTTCGCGAAGTTTTGGATTTCATAGCAACATCTTTTCGCAGGTTACTCATACGGTATAACTATTTGCAACGGCACTTTCTGATAGAAAGAATTAGTGTAAATATTTATATAGTATGAAAAAACTTGTAATCGCAGGTAAGGAATTTGAAAGCCGACTTTTCTTAGGTACTGGCAAATTCAATTCCAACGAGTTGATGTCGCAATCTATCGAGGCATCGGCTACAGAGATGGTTACGGTGGCTATGAAGCGCATCGACCTTTCTAACAAAGAAGATGATATGCTTCGCCACATAGTGCGACCAAACATTCAACTTTTGCCAAACACAAGTGGTGCGCGCACTGCCGAAGAGGCTATTCTTGCTGCTAAACTCTCGCGTGAAGCGTTCGGCACCAATTGGCTAAAACTCGAAGTTCACCCCGATCCGCGCTATCTCTTGCCCGATCCTATTGAAACATTGAAAGCTGCCGAAGCTCTTGTGAAAGAGGGCTTTGTGGTTTTGCCATATTGCCAAGCTGACCCCGTTCTCTGCAAACGTCTCGAGGAGGCTGGAACGGCTACTGTGATGCCGCTCGCTGCACCAATTGGCTCAAACAAAGGTTTGCGCACAGAGGATTTTCTACGCATAATTATTGAGCAGTCGAACGTTCCTGTGGTTGTTGATGCTGGTCTTGGCGCGCCCAGTCATGCTGCAGCTGCAATGGAAATGGGTGCCGACGCCGTGCTCGTAAATACAGCTATCGCCGTTGCTGGTAATCCTGTTGAAATGGCCGTTGCCTTCAAAGAGGCTGTCATTAGTGGTCGTCGTGCGTTCGAAGCTGGCTTGGGCGATATAGTCGACGAAGCTATTGCAAGTTCGCCGCTTACCGCATTTTTAGGATAATAGTTACTTATAGTAATTGATATAAATATGGATTTCAATTCTAACATAAAAATATCGTTCCCTAATAGCGAAAAGGTCTACCTTCCAGGGAAACTCTATCCTGATTTACGAGTTGGAGTGCGAAAAGTGAATCTCACCCCAACTGTTACTTTAGATAAAGATGGCAATCCGATTGAAACTCCGAATGATCCGGTTTATGTATATGATACCACAGGTGCATTTGGTGATAAGAATATCAAAATCGATTTGAAGAAGGGTCTGCCTCGTTTGCGTGAGAAGTGGATAACCGACCGCAACGACACAGAACAACTCAATGAGATTACGAGCGAATATGGTCGTATGCGTCTTGCCGATAAGTCGCTCGACCATCTGCGTTTTGAGCATATTGCTCTGCCTCGCCGTGCGAAGAAAGGCAGTCAGATTACTCAGATGTACTATGCTAAGCAAGGCATAATTACACCCGAAATGGAGTATGTGGCTATTCGCGAGAATATGAACTGCGCCGAACTTGGTATCGATACGCATATCACGCCAGAATTTGTACGTGACGAAATTGCGGCTGGTAGGGCAGCGCTCCCTTCCAACATCAACCACCCCGAAGCTGAGCCTATGATTATCGGGCGCAACTTCCTCGTGAAGATTAACACTAACATTGGTAACTCGGCCACCACTTCGAGCATCGAGGAAGAGGTTGAAAAGGCTGTATGGAGTTGCAAATGGGGCGGCGATACGCTTATGGATCTTTCTACTGGTGATAATATACACGAAACTCGTGAATGGATTATCCGAAACTGTCCTGTTCCTGTTGGCACGGTGCCTATGTATCAAGCTCTCGAAAAAGTAAATGGAAAAGCCGAAGACTTGACTTGGGAGATTTTCCGAGATACGCTAATTGAACAGTGCGAGCAGGGCGTCGACTACTTCACCATTCACGCTGGCATTCGCTATTCGAACGTTTATCTTGCCGACGATCGTCTTACTGGTATGGTAAGCCGTGGCGGTTCTATCATAAGTACTTGGTGCTTGAAACACAAACGCGAAAGCTTCCTCTACGAACATTTCGACGACATTTGCGACATCTTGGCACAATACGACGTTGCCATTTCGCTCGGCGATGGACTGCGTCCTGGTTGTACTCACGATGCTAACGATCGTGCACAATTCGCAGAACTTGAGACTATGGGCGAACTTGTAACGCGCGCTTGGGCTAAAAATGTGCAAGCGTTCATCGAAGGTCCAGGTCATGTGCCTATGCATAAGATTCAGCAAAACATGGATAAGCAAATTGAAGCTTGCCACAACGCGCCGTTCTACACTCTCGGCCCGCTCGTTACCGACATTGCGCCGGGCTACGACCACATTACTTCGGCCATTGGTGCAGCGCAAATTGGTTGGTACGGCACTGCTATGCTTTGCTACGTTACGCCGAAGGAGCATCTCGGTTTGCCAAACAAAGAGGATGTTCGCACGGGCGTAGTTACCTACAAGATTGCTGCTCATGCTGCCGACCTCGCCAAAGGTCACCCTGGTGCTGCCATACGCGACGACGCTCTCAGCAAAGCTCGTTTCGAATTCCGTTGGAAAGACCAATTCAACCTTTCGCTCGACCCAGAACGCGCTCTTGAATACTTCAAGGCTGGTGGCCATCAAGATGGTGAATACTGCACTATGTGCGGACCAAACTTTTGCGCTATGCGCCTCAGCCGCGATATGAGAAAAATAGGAAGAGAATGCAAGTAGCAAAAATATCCTTAGGTAAGTATTTGCCAGCTGTCTTCACTGCTATTGTTTGGGGCTCAACATATGTAGCCTCCAAAGTGGTGCTCTCGGCTGGCATATCGTCATATCTTTTGATGACGATACGTTTTGCTTTAGCATACTTATGCCTTTGGATATTCTGCAGCGAACGCAAACAAATTCGTTTCAATCGTGACGAACTCGCTTTTCTTGTTGTAGGAATGTCGGGTGGCTCGCTTTACTTTTTCTTCGAATACGAGGGATTAATACGCACTTCTGCCATCAATGTTGGTCTAATTTGCTCCACTGTGCCTATTGTGTCTACATTCATTTCAGTGCTGATAGGCAGAGAGCATTTCTGGCGCAACTTTTTCGTTGGCTCTTTTCTCGCTATTGTTGGCGTGTTTCTTACGGTAACTAATGGAAACTTTTCGCTTTCAATACGTCCTGTTGGCGATTTACTCGTGTTAGTGTCGGCCTTGTTGTGGGCTATATACACTGTAGTGCTTAGCGATATTGCTAAGCGCTATAGTCCTTTGTTTATCTCGCGTCGGCTATTTTTCTATGCGCTCATTACCATTTTGCCTTTTACCATATACCACGAAGATTGGTCGGTGCTTATGGCTGCTGCAACGAACATTGGCGTTGCTATTCCTTTGCTGTATCTCGGCCTTGTGGCTTCGGGGCTATGCATTGTGTTGTGGAATGTCTCTATAAATTATATTGGTTTAACTACAACCAACAATTTTCTCTATCTGCAACCAATTGTAACTGTTGTGGCGAGTGCTCTGTTTATTAGTGGCGAGGTGACAATGTATAACGTTGTTGGTGCTGTGTTTATACTTATCGGTATATACTTAGCCAACAAAAAAAGAATAACAACAGAATAAAAAAATACAAAACTGTGTTCTCTGATGAATTACTAAACATTTCGTGGGACGACACCACGAAAGCTATTCAAAGCAAGACTGCTAACGATGTCCTTAGGGCTTTGAACAAAAATGGCAACTTAACTGTTGACGATTTCATGGCGCTTGTTTCGCCTGCTGCGGCTCCTTATCTCGAGCAGATGGCTGCCTTGAGCCGTAAGTATACTATGGAGCGCTTTGGTAAAACGATTCAAATATTTATACCGCTCTATATTACCAATTCTTGCACCAACTCTTGCGTCTATTGTGGCTTCCATATTTCAAACCCAATGAAACGCACAATTCTTACCGAAAGTCAGATTGTCGATGAGTATAAGGCTATAAAAGAACTTGGTCCTTTTGAGAACATTTTGCTCGTTACCGGTGAAAATCCTGCCAAAGCTGGTGTCGATTATATAGCGCGTGCTATCGACCTTGCTCATGACTATTTTGCTAATATAAAAATTGAGGTGATGCCTCTTAAGATGGAGGATTACAAACTCTTGGCCGAAGAGCACGGAATGAACGGTGTTATATGTTTTCAAGAGACCTACCATCGCGAGAAATACAAAACTTACCATCCTGCAGGAATGAAGAGCAACTTCGAGTGGCGCGTGAATGGCTTCGACAGAATGGGACAAGCTGGCATACATTCTATTGGTCTTGGCGTGCTTTGTGGTCTTGAAGATTGGCGCACCGACATGACTATGATGGCCTATCACCTGCGCTATCTGCAGCGTAATTATTGGACCACTAAGTATAGCGTTAATTTCCCCAGAATGCGTCGTGCCGAAAATGGCGGTTTTCAGCCAAATTTCGAACTCTCCGATCGTGAACTGGCCCAACTTACGTTTGCCTTCAGAATCTTCGATCACGACGTAGATATTAGCTATTCTACGCGTGAACCTGCTCGCATACGCGACAATATGGCTTCGCTCGGTGTTACTACCATGAGCGCTCAGAGCAGCGTGGAACCTGGCGGCTATCATACTTACAAGCACCAAGCATTGCCGCAGTTCAATGTTACCGACGACCGTACCGTAGCCGAGGTTGTTGCTGGCTTGAAACGCGCTGGCCGCGAACCAGTCTTCAAAGATTGGGACAATGCGATGAACTGATTACAGAAAAATATAACCACGGAAAACACAGAAATCTCGGAAAGTCGTCTCCGCGTTTTCATATAACAATGGGGCATGCCCCATTGTCAAAAAAAGGATAGACCAAACCACAGAATTATTCGTGCTTTTCGTGTGTTCCGTGGTTAATAATGATATTATGCTATGAACTCTAAAGTTAAGATAGCTATTCTCTGCGCTTTGGTACTGGCGATTTTATATTTCTACACCAATCGTGACGCAAAAAGTGCACCAGAGAAAGTAATCGTAAAACCAGCTGCCGTCGACCTTGGTTTGCCCAGTGGTTTGCTTTGGGCTTCGCATAATATTGGAGCTACAGTTCCAGAAGAACCAGGCGACTATTTCGCTTGGGGAGAGATAAAGTCAAAGCGTTTATATAGTCGAGATACGTATAAATATTATCGCACCGATTCATTGTCAGATGGTTATACTAAATATTGCCACATAAGTTCGCGCGGCTATAAAGGATATACCGACACGCTCTCTACGCTCGAAATGTGCGACGATGTGGCCAATGTGCAGCTTGGTGGCAAATGGCGTATACCGACAAAGGAAGATTGGCTAGAGTTGTGCCGCCATTGTAAGCAAGAAAATTGTGAGATAAATGGTCTAGAAGGATGTAAGGTCACAGGTCCGAATGGAAATTCTATCTTCTTCCCTTTTGCTGGTTCATGCTACGATAATAGTGTTTTGACGCACCATCTTACGGAATATCCTAAACGTATGGGAGGCTATGGTGAATATTGGTCTTCATCGTTATGCGGAGGTTGGACTGTTAATGTTTGGTGTGCTGATTTCAGTTCACCTTACGGTTTCCATGTTAGGGAATACGTCAATCGTAATATTGGTTTCTCCGTTCGTGCTGTTTGTTCGGCCGAATAAGATTTATCTCATAATCTAAATAGTAATACAAAAGCAGAAATCGACCTAAAAACCGTTTTCTGCTTTTTTGTGGCGTTAATCCAATAGCTGCTAAACAATACCGTAAGAAACAATTGTAGAATAGTCAAATAGAGTACTTTTGCGCCGATTTTTAGAACTATAGAAACAACAATGGATATATCAGAAGCTATTCTTAATCGTGCAACGCTCCTTTTGGGCGACGAAAATATGCAGCGGTTAAGCGAACGTAAGGTTA
Organism: Bacteroidales bacterium; assembly: GCA_017539645.1. Taxonomy (GTDB): domain Bacteria; phylum Bacteroidota; class Bacteroidia; order Bacteroidales; family Marinilabiliaceae; genus W3P20-009. The sequence goes on along the minus strand of JAFYCM010000048.1, from coordinate 33,662 downwards.
TAATCTTTGGCGTTGGCGGCGTAGGTAGCTGGACTGCCGAAAGCCTCATTCGTAGCGGAATAATGCATCTCACAATTGTCGATTCCGACCGTGTGTGCGTAACTAACGTCAATCGCCAAGCTATGGCCACCACCACAACCATCGGTCGCGTAAAAGTTGATGCTATGAAGGAACGTTTGCTCGCTATCAATCCTAATGCTCAAATTGTTGCTATACAAGATATTTACACTGCCGAAACGGCTAATAATTACGACCTTTCGCAATACGATGTTGTTGTTGATGCCATCGATAGCTTGAAGGATAAAGCATTGCTAATACTCAATGTTTGCAAAACGAAAGCTTTCTTCGTGTCGTCGATGGGAGCTGCCCTGAAGATGGATCCTACTAAAGTGCAAGTGGCAGAATTTTGGAAAGTGAAAGGTTGCCCTCTTGGCCACGCACTGCGTAAAAAGTTCAAATACAACCGAACTCTGCCATCGCGCAAATTTCCATGTGTATATAGCGAAGAAGTTCTTCCAAATCTTGGCGAGGCGCGCACATGTGGCACATCGGCTTGTATGTGCCCCAAAAATAAAGTCGGTGCTGGTCGTGCCGATTTGGAAAATCATGAGTGGTGCAGCTCCAAAGCGCAAATAAACGGTTCATTGATGCATATAACAGCCATCTTCGGTTTGACAATAGCTGGACTTATCTTACAAAAGCTAACAGCCCAAGAGTAGCTACCACAATTAGAAATTCGCACAGATGACGCGAGATGACACAGATTGGTAACTTTTTATGTCGCCCTTCGCTCGGCGTTTCGCTACGTTTCTGCTAAAAGCAAGGCTCCTGCCTTGCCAATCAAAACACAGCATCCTAAAAATATTTATGTTAATAAAGATTAAACCGGGGAGGTATATTTTGCGACTGATACTTTTGCTATGGGAAAAATAAACCTCTGAAAACCTGACGGTAAAGAAGAGACTATCTAAGCAATTATAAATCTAAAACTAACAGAATAATGAAACTAAAACTTCTATTCTATTCGGCATTAGCAGTAATGCTTGCGGCTTCAGGATGTAAGGAGACTGAAGATGAACCAACACCAAATCCTATTCCAACAGTGCCAACAACATTTGGTCTTGAAAATGGTGCTGAAATTACCAATACTACCATTACTTTGAAAGCATCTGGTAGCACTGTTGAAGATGAAAACCTTATGGTTTCATACGTATATTATATTGGCACAAAGGCAGATGATTTGGAAGAGACTCCTGCCGAGGTTACGCTTGAACCATACACTCAGTATTTCTGGTGCGCACAAGCAAAAACGGTTGGTGGAGAAGGTGAAATGTCTGAAATACGAACCTTCTATTGTGTGCCTAATTTTTTATTAGAGCTGACTTCAGATAATGGAGATGGTGAGTGGGCTGCTATTATTCGTTGGAACAAAGCAGATAAATTCAAAAGTGTAACCATTTCTGCTACACCCAACCACGAAGGTTACACACTTGAAAGTCAGACAATTGAAGGAGGTTTAGACTCGTGCTACTTCAAAACCACAAAGCCAGAGGACGACGCTTATACACATACGTGGGACGATGCCAAAGGCATATATTACGAGCCAGTTATTTATACATTCAATGCAGAGGCAAAAGTTCAAGTTGGCGATAAGACATTCACTTTCACCTCTTCTATTAAGGAGATTCTTTTGGATAAACAATCTTGTGTGCGCGACCATGAGTTCAATGTATACCGTGTACAGAAAATTGGCACACAAACATGGCTTGCCGATGACTTAAGGGTAAGAACAAATCTTAATGGAGAAAAACTAGGTTACGAAAGTGTAATGTTAGAATCTGGAGCGATAGGAATATTATATACGCCAGGGTATAGTAACGGACAATACTTTGTTCCTCTATTTGACGGATTACAAGAACTTCTCCCCAAAGGTTATCATATATCTACGCATGAAGATTGGCTGAAATTGGAATCGTTTTATGGTGTGGAGACAGATGATTATGTAAATCTAGGAGGATCGAAACTGAGTTGTTTTAGACTGGACACTACATACCATTCAAGTTATGTCAGAGATAGGCGTATGTTCGTAGGCGAAGAGCAAAAAATAGGGACACTACTACAATGTGGGTGTGGAGTATGGAAGAAAACAAACGAGACCAATCAATCTGGAGAACGCACAGCGTTCAATGCAATGCCATTTGGTCCATCTTTGGAAGATCAAAATACAAGTCATATCTCTGCTATCTATTTTGCTGGTTATAAAGAAAAAGAATTCTGTTTCAGAGAGATTTGGGCTTATTCTACTGGAATTATGCGTGGATATTCAAGTGATTCTTTCACACCTGTTTCTATCCGATTAGTAAAAGATTAATTAGAATATCACAATATAAACTCTAAGCAAAAAGCGAGGCTCCTGCCTTGCCAACTACATAAACAACATAAAGCAGAAAGCGCCACCATACGTTTTCTGCTTTTTTTGTGCTCTAAATAGCCGCAACGGACAAAAGAAAAAGCCTTCGCCACATTTCTGCAGCTAAGGCCTTTTTTTGCTCTATTCTGTGGGGCTTAGTCTTTCAACTTAGCCTTGAGGAATTCGCGGTTCAAACGGGCGATATTTGCGATAGAAATGCCCTTAGGACATTCAGCTTCGCACGCGCGGGTGTTGGTACAGTTACCAAAACCGAGCTCGTCCATCTTAGCAACCATTGCTTTGGCACGGCGAGCAGCCTCTACGCGGCCTTGTGGAAGGAGTGCGAGTTGGCTAACCTTAGCCGAAACGAAAAGCATTGCAGAGCCGTTTTTACAAGCTGCTGCGCATGCACCACAACCGATACATGTAGCTGCATCCATTGCTTCGTCGGCTTTCTCTTTAGGAATGAGGATGTTGTTAGCATCTTCGGCCGAGCCCGTACGTACGCTAATGAAACCACCAGCTTGCATAATCTTGTCGTATGCGCCGCGGTCTACCATACAGTCTTTGATTACTGGGAAACCAGCCGAACGCCAAGGTTCAACGGTGATAGTCTCGCCATCTTTGAAGCGGCGCATATATAGCTGGCATGTGGTAGCTTTAGTAGCTGGTCCGTGTGGGTGACCATTGATGTATAGCGAGCACATACCGCAGATACCTTCGCGGCAGTCGTGGTCAAATGCGATAGGCTCTTCGCCTTTGCTAACGAGGTCTTCGTTGAGTATATCAAGAGTTTCAAGGAATGAGGTGTCGGTTGTCGACGTTACTTGATACTCTTTGAATCCACCTTTTGATTTTGCGTCTTTTTGGCGCCATACTCTTAAGGTGACAGTTATATTTTTTTCCATGGTTCTAATGTTATTTGAGATTCACGCTAAACTTACATTAATTCTTATAGTTACGCGTTTGCACTTTTATAGCTTCGTATACTAATGGCTCCTTAATCAGTTCAGGAGTTTCGTCGTCAGAACCTTTGTAGTTCCAGCAACCTACGTAGAAGAAGTCTTGGTCGTTACGTTTTGCCTCGCCCTCTTCGGTCTGGTGCTCTTCACGGAAGTGACCACCACACGATTCTTCGCGGTGCAAAGCGTCGTTAGCAATAAGTTCGCCCATAGTGATGAAGTCTTTCAAGCGGAATGCCTTGTCAAGCTCGTTGTTCATGCCCTCTTCGGTGCCAGGAACGAAGAGCTCTTCGTTGAACTCTTTACGTATGCGCTTGAGTTCTTCGAGTGCCTTCTTCAAGCCTGCTTCCGTACGACCCATACCTACATACTCCCACATGATGTGGCCGAGTTCCTTGTGGATTGTGTCAACCGACTTGCCATCTTTACCTTTTGGATTGCGGAGGAGAGCTCTCTGTGCCTCTTCGCATGCTTTCTGAGCTTCAACAAACTCAGGAGCGTCGGTTGAGAAGCGTGGTACGGTGATTTGGTCTGCGAGGTAGTTCTGTATGGTGTATGGCAATACGAAGTATCCGTCTGCCAAACCTTGCATAAGAGCCGATGCTCCAAGACGGTTAGCACCGTGGTCAGAGAAGTTACATTCGCCAATTGCAAATAAGCCCTTCACTGAAGTCTGGAGCTCGTAGTCGACCCAAATACCACCCATGGTGTAGTGGATAGCTGGGAAGATCATCATTGGGTTGTAGTACTTAACGCCGTTTATCTCTTTAGCAAGCTCGCCTGGGTTAACGTCGGTAATCTCCTCATACATATCAAACAAGTTACCATAGCGCTGGCGAACAACGTCGATGCCGAGACGGTTGATAGCCTCAGAGAAATCGAGGAATACAGCCAAACCAGTATTATTTACGCCGAAGCCTTTGTCGCAACGCTCTTTAGCTGCGCGGCTGGCAACGTCGCGTGGCACGAGGTTACCGAATGCTGGATAGCGGCGCTCCAAGTAGTAGTCGCGATCCTCTTCTGGAATATCAGAACCTTTCTTCTTGCCTTCTTGAAGTGCCTTAGCATCTTCAATTTTCTTAGGTACCCAGATACGACCATCGTTACGCAACGATTCCGACATAAGCGTAAGTTTCGATTGCTTGTCGCCGTGTACTGGGATACATGTTGGGTGGATTTGTACGTATGATGGGTTAGCGAAATATGCGCCTTTTCTGTAGGCTGCAATAGCTGCCGAGCAGTTACATGCCATAGCATTGGTAGAGAGGAAGTAGGTATTACCATAACCACCTGTTGCTATAACTACGGCGTGAGCTGCAAAACGCTCAAATTTACCAGTAACCAAGTTTTTAGCTATGATACCGCGAGCGCGACCGTCAACCATAACTACATCGTGCATTTCGTAGCGAGTGTAGAGTTTAACGGTGCCTGCTGCTACCTGACGGCTCAATGCTGAGTATGCGCCAAGAAGGAGCTGTTGACCAGTTTGACCTTTTGCATAGAAAGTACGAGAAACCTGAGCACCACCGAACGAACGGTTAGCAAGTGTTCCGCCGTATTCGCGAGCGAAAGGAACACCCTGAGCTACACATTGGTCGATGATATTATTAGAAACTTCAGCCAAACGATAAACGTTAGCCTCGCGAGCACGATAGTCGCCACCCTTTACGGTGTCGTAGAAAAGACGATAAACCGAGTCGCCATCGTTCTGATAGTTCTTAGCTGCGTTGATACCACCCTGAGCTGCGATAGAGTGTGCGCGGCGTGGTGAATCTTGTATACAGAAGTTAAGTACGCGGAAGCCCATCTCGCCGAGCGAAGCTGCAGCAGATGCACCTGCCAAACCAGTACCTACAACTATTATATCAAGTTTTCTCTTGTTTGCGGGGTTAACCAAGCGTTGGTGTGCTTTATAGTTAGTCCATTTCTCCGCAACCGGTCCTTCCGGAATTTTTGAATCTATAGTAGTCATAAATGTAATTCAATTATATTGATAGTTAGTGTTTATGAGACTTAGTCGAAAAGTGGGAACACTTTGAGAGCAAAGCCAATTACAATAACAGCAAAGCCAGCAAAGATGATACCTGCTACCCAAGCCGAAATTTTCTGCAAGCGGTCAATCCATACCAAGTTGTTGGCACCGATTGTCTGCAATGCACTCCAAAATCCGTGAGTGATGTGCAACCACAATGCTACAAACCATACGAGGTAGCATATTACTACAGGAATCTGGCTGAAATAGTATTGCAACCAACCTGTTCCGTCGGTAGCGCCTATCTCATATTCATTTCCTGCCAATTCGGCCCACATCATGTGATACCAGAAGTGTGCGAGGTGCAAACCAAGGCCCGCGAGCACAATGATGCCGAGAACCAACATGTTTTGCGATGACCATTCTACCTTGCTGTTGCGTGCCTCAACGGCGTAGCGAACAGAGCCGCGTGCCTTACGGTTGCGCACAGTAAGTATGAATGCATAGATGATGTGGAGTAAAAAGCCCAATGCCAACACGGCCGTTCCTGCCAATGCATACCAATTGGTTCCCAAAAATCCACATACTGCGTTGTAGGCTGAACCCGAAAACGCTGCAACAAAGTTCATCGATAGGTGGAAGATTAGAAAGAGTACTAAGCACATACCTGTAATACTCATAATCAGCTTTCTTCCGATTGATGACTGAAAAATACTGCTCATAAAAATTAATTGTTTTAGGTATTCGTAACTGTTTTTTGGTTTATTACGCAAATGTAATTTGATATACTTCACACACCCAATACAATAAAGAATTTTTTCTCTATTCAGACGGGTTCTAATGTTATTTGTTGCCTTCCGATGCCAAAATCGCCCAAAGTGGACATTATAAATAGAAACTTTATACTGCGGTGTCTCTATTCGGCTCAAGAAGTTTTGCTAATAATCAAATTAGCAATAAATCAGAGCGTTACGAAAGGATTATTCACAAGCGTATAGACGCAGATAAGGGCCGTACAAACAACCATCACGGCTATTGGTACGACCCTTGTCGGTCTAAGAAAAACGTGTTTTTTTCTATATATAGTTCGATAATCAGTCTTTATTGATCTACGTAGAAGTATTGGCTCGTCGACGTCTCTTTCTCTTCTGCAGCTGCTGCAAAAAGGTAACAATGTAGCGCATCTGTAGGCACATCAAACGTGATTTCTCCTACCGAGCGTGCAACTGGCGCCGATATTCGTACGAAATTTTCTTTTGTCGAGTAGATTGCTAAGTAGACTTCATCGGTGCCGTCGGCTGGTGGAATGTTGCCATCGGGCGCCCACTTGGCTGTAACCTTATCACCATTTCTGCTTATGCTCGCCATCGCCAATTCGGGGCGTCGCCCTTTGCTGACAATGATTTTAGAGTAATCGATAGCGCAGTCGGGCACATCGCCCACAACGCCGGCGCTCCACAATTCGCTAAACGCGATGCAGTGCACCATCTTCTCGTCGAGCTCAGCTCGAAAGCCAATCTTCATTGCTGGAATAAACGCGGGAATGATTTTCCGGAGTGCGGCAAAACGCTTGCGCGCATCGAGCTGCTTTGTGCTCGGATCGCCCGCAGGCTTCGATGGTAGCGACCTTATCAGCGGCTGACCTTTGCGGATGTAGCCCACAACCGTGCCAACCTTTCCTGTAAAGCCTCCTAATATACCATTGTTAATTTTTGCCATCTCTGATATTAGAGTCTTACTTGACTCCGTTTAGCGTTTTTCTTGATGCAAATATGAACCTTTTTTATTTCATAACAAAACCTTTTTTGTGTAAAAATAGTTTTTCAGTAGTACAAAAGTAGTAGCATAATAGTATTTATATATAAAATGAAAATTGAATTTTGCGTTGTAAGTCATTGAGGTATAAGTATTTATGTGGCTATTGGCGATTTGATTGTGGTTTGCTGTAATCTGAAATGTGTGCTGAAGGGCCTTTTGTGCAGACAATTCTTACTAATTGAAATCGGCTTTTTGTGCTCCTAAATATTTATGAGTGTTGTTTTATCGTATGTTATTAGTTTGATAGTGTGTGGTTTATGCGAACGAGGTTGCGACAAAAGCGCTACTTTTGATTTTATATGTAAAAACTCCCCATTTATGGATAATAGTATTGAGAATCAGGAAGAAGAATCGAAAAGTGGGCACGGCTTGCGTGTGGCAGTTCGCATTGTGCTGATAGCTATTGCTGCATGTTTGTTGGTGGCAATTGTTTGGGTGACTGTTTATAAATTTCTGCCGGTAACCAATACAATGTTTATGCGTGCTCAAGCCGGAAAACACAATGTGTCTGTGACGCAAAAATGGGTGCCGCTCTCGCAGATTTCGCCGAATCTTGCATTGGCGGTTGTAGCGTCGGAGGATAATCTGTTTACGCAGCACAGTGGCTTCTCGTGGGACGACATCAAACGTGCAATGGAGCATAATCAGAAAAAGAGGCGCGTGCACGGCGGTAGTACAATCAGTCAGCAAGTGGCGAAAAATGTCTTCCTATGGAACGGTCGCTCGTGGTTTCGCAAGGGTCTTGAGGCTGGATTTACAGTGCTGATAGAACTCATTTGGGGTAAGGAGCGAATTATGGAAGTGTACTTAAATGTGGTGGAGCTTGCGCCTGGAGTTTATGGTGCTGAGGCAGCATCGCAGAAGTTTTTCGGCCATTCGGCAAAGAGACTTTCGCGTGAAGAAGCTGCGCTGATGGCGGCTGTTCTTCCTAATCCTGCACGAATGAAACTTGCGCGACCGTCGGAATATGTATACAAACGACAAGGGCAGATTTTGGGAGTGATGGAGAAAATAGGTAGAGTCAAATACGAATAAACACAGCAGATTATGAAAAGGTTGCTGATAATACTTATGATGTGCAGCGCTATGGTCGCGAAAGCGCAAGAACTTGAGTGGGCAGGCTTCCGCTGGGTGGGCGACACGGCGCATTTTGTTTCGAATGGCGAGTTGCTTGTGTTGAACAGAGCTGAGCAAGCAGCTGGTGCTTCGCAAATAGTTGCAGATACGGTAGATGCGCGTGCAGTAACAGAATGGCGCGTGAAGATGCATTGCATAAACGCTGTGTCGACCTCTAATTATGCTCGTATAGTATTGTTGAGTGATACTTCAAATGCAAATAGCTATTTGTCTGTAAATCTTGGATATACAGATAAAAAGTTGACCATTCTTAATGGTGGTAAAATAGTTGCAACAGGAGTAACGACATTTGGCACAACGTTCAATCTGCATATTACTCGGCAAGATTCGCTCGAAGTGTCTGAATTCTCCTTGTATGTGGTTGATGATGATGGAAATGAATCGCTCGATTGCTCGTATTTGGTGGCGATGAGTGATTTGAGCGAAATGAATGCAACCGGTCTTTATTGTAAATACAGCAAAACACGTTCGCAAGCCAATTTCATTTTCGATAGTTACGAATTGAAATTCTCGGCGAAGTCGGAGGAAGTCGTTGATCCTATTGAGACAGAAGAACCTAATGAGCCTTCGGACCCTGACCCCGAAGAGGATAAAGTGAAAGCTAAACGAGTGATAAATAGAGGCGATGTGGTGATAAGTGAGATTATGGCAAATCCTACTGCCGGTGCATCACTGCCAAACGCAGAATACATAGAAATCTATAACAGAACAGATTCCGTTGTTTATCTACACAATTGGACGGTTGGTACGTTAGCTAAGAGTGGTAAAATTGCTGATACATATTTATATCCGCATACTTATCTATTGTTAGTAGCTTCAAGTAAAGCACCGTTATTTGCGGAGTATGAAAATGTTGCGTCAATTGCTTCGCCATTTGCCTATAACTCTCTGACAAACAGCGGAACTACGCTTGTTTTGCGCGATGATATTGGGCGAGTTATTGATGCAATGACGTATAAATCAGCTGAAAAAGATATTTCTATCGAACGGATAGATTTAGATAATCTTTCGTTATCGGCGGATAATCAAATAAATTCCGGTTCGAGTGTAGGTGGAACACCATGTGCGGAAAATTCGGTGAAAGCGGAAAATGGTGATGGTACATCGCCAAAATTTGAAATAGAGCTGAATAGTAGCTGTGATACGTTAATTATTGCTTTCGATGAGCCTATCGATACTACTAAGTTTGAACGAGTTGCAGATTTCAATGGTGAGAGAATAAAACTTACATTGCTATCTTTTGATGAGGTGATGCTCAATCGTTTTGAAATGCTTCTGTCTAAGCCAGTTGCCGCATTTGGTACATATTCGCTTTATGGAATTTCGGACTTGAATGGCAATGTAAGTATTTGTAATAATGAAAATTACTGCGTAGAACCTATTGAATATCTTGAGGCAACATATAGAGGTTGCGTGGTAATCAACGAAGTAATGGCTAAACCAACTGACGATTTGGGCTTGCCAAACTTCGAGTATGTAGAACTCTTCAATGCATCGGATAAAGCAGTTAATCTGAAAAGTTGGACGCTTTCCACGTCGACTAAGACTGGAGTGATGCCTGAGTTTGTGCTTGGTGCGGGCGAATATGTGGTTTTGGTGGCGAGCAGTGCTGTACAGAGCTTCAGCGAGTTTGGTTCTGCCGTTGCACTTTCGTCCTGGTCTGCAACGGCTATTACAAATGCCAGTTGCGAGTTGACACTCACAGACCAGAGCGGCAGAATCATTGATTTCTTTCCATACGAAAGTTCTTTGCTTAGTACTGAAAAGCAGGCAGGCGGCTGGTCGCTCGAACGAGTATCGCCGTACAATCTTTCGTTGAGTGAGACGAATTATAGAGCATCTGTTAGTGATGATGGCGGAACGCCTTGCATGCAAAATAGTGTCTACTCCGATGAGGTCGATATGGATAATCCGCGAGTGGTTTCAGCAATACTTACCGATAGTGTGTTGACAATAGTTTACTCTGAGCCGATAGATACGCTGAGCATCTATAGCAGTGTGAAACTCAATGGCGCAAACGCTTCTGTAGAACTTGTGGGCTACGACGCCAAAACGCAGAAGACGTTTGTATTCAAGATAAACGATGAGGTTCGCCGCGGTGTGACCTACAAGTTGCGATTGCCGTCGGTGGACGATTTGGCAGGAAATGCTTCAGGCGAAGTTGTTTTGTCGGTTGGTATTTGCGAGGCTGCCGAGGTTAGCGATGCCATACTTATAAATGAAATTATGACGGCAGCGAATCCGGCAAAGGCCGATTTTGTGGAGATTTATAATAATACGCAGAAAATTATCGACCTTTCTACGCTCGCATTTGCTAAGTGTGCAAATGGTGTAGTGACTACGTATAATGCCATAAGTAACCAACAGAAACCAATGTTTCCTGATGATTATGTGGTGCTTACAGCAGATAGCCTAAGCGTGCTAACTACATTTGAAGTCGTTCGCCCCGATAGAGTGGTGGAGATGGCCAAATTTCCAGGCCTCGCTGCCGACGAAGGCGAAATAGCTATAACCACAGCAAGTGGCGACATTTTGGATTACCTCGCCTATAGCAAGCAGATGCACAACCCGCTGATGCGAAGCGCGCACGAGAATGTTTCGCTTGAGAGAATAAGCCTGACTGCGCCCACAAATGAAGTAAGTAACTGGACATCAGCTTCGGCGCTGAGTAACTATGCTACACCAACGACGCGAAATTCGCAAAATCGTGATTCTGTTGTGGCGAGTGTATCGGAGGTGACAATTGCCAAGCGCATATTTACGCCTGACGGCGATGGTATTGATGATGAACTGATTGTAAATACTACGTTCACCGATGGTTTTTGGTTTGCTACAATGCGCATATTCACCCCTTCGGGCGATGAGGTGTCACGTCCGTATAACAATGAAACTTTGCCAGCGACAGGCGTAATGCTCTGGAATGGTCGCGATTCTAACCAATCGATATTAATGCCGGGAACTTACATAGTGTACATATCGGCATGGCAGACAGGCGGCAAAACGAAGGAGTTCAAGAAGACCTGCGTTATAGGCGTGACGAAATGATTCGCTTTTGAATATAGAATTGTCGGCTGAGCAAGTCGAAGCCGGCTATTTTTAGTTCGCTCGAACGAAGTGTATACATATTCAGACTCTGTGCTGATATTTAGTAGTTAACTATATATCTTTGGGAAAAAATTGCAGCTGTAGATGAAAGTTGTCCATATCAATAAAACCGACTCTGGCAGTGGTGCCGCTGTGGCTGCCATGCGTTTGCATAGGTCGCTGTTGAGAGTTGGTATAGAGAGTTCCTTCCTGTCGCAGGAGAAACATAGGCACGAGGACAACGAATACATCACTGCCGAGGGAATGCGTGCTAGGATGGAGAACTTCCGTAACTATATGGAAGAGCGATTTACCATCTATGTGAATGAGCGCGAACATAAGTTGCATACCAATTTTTCTCTTGCCACCACGGGACGCGACATTTCTAATCACGAAGTGGTGAAGGATGCCGACATCATTCATTTACATTGGATAAACGATGGTTTCGTGTCGCTCGATGGTTTGGAACAGCTTTTTGCTCTTGGCAAACCAATAGTCTGGACCATGCACGACATGTGGCCGTTTACCGGAGGTTGTCACTATGCAGGTAGCTGCTTGGAATTCAACGAGCATTGCGGCTTTTGCCCATTCATGCGCAAGGCGAGCAAAACGGACCTTTCGGCAATAACATTCCTACGCAAAAAACAACTCTTTCGCCACGCCAATCTTAATGTGGTGGCTTGTAGCCATTGGCTTGCGTCTATGGCTAAGAGTAGTTTTCTCTTCTCGCACGTGCCAGTAACCACCATACCTAATCCTATCGATACGGATTTCTACAAACCGATAGATAGAACCGAGTGCCGCAAGGATCTTGGTTTGCCGCTCGATAAAAAACTTCTGCTCTTCGGTGCAGCCAACGTCAACGATGTGCGAAAAGGTATGCGCTATCTCAACGAGGCGCTCGGTATTTTGCACGATAGTTTCCCAAAGTTATCAGGTAATATCGAATTGGTGATGTTTGGCAACGATAACCACTTCAGCGAGAAATCGTATATGTTCAAGACACATGCGATGAAGTTCATTTCTGAGCCGCAAACGCTTGTGAAAATCTACAATGCCGCCGATGCTTTCATTTTGCCATCATTGCAAGATAACTTGCCAAACACTGTGGTTGAGAGCATGTCGTGTGGTACGCCTGTTGTTGGGTTTAGTACGGGTGGTGTGCCTGAGATGATAAAGCACAACGAGACGGGTTTCCTTTCGGAAGCCAAAAACTCGCTCAGTCTTGCCGATGGTATCTATAACATTCTATTTTTCAGTAATAAAGAGACGCGTAACAAGGTTCGTCAGAGTGCAATAGCGCAATTCGCTGAAAGCCGTGTGGCTAATATGTATATCAATGTATATGAACGTGCCTTGAGAGGCTACTAAATAATTATGCAGCCCAAATTCAGTATAATTACTATTACCTACAATGCCGCTGAAACTATCGAACGAACCATTGAAAGCATTGTAAATCAGACGTATAAAAATATTGAGTATATTATTATCGATGGCGCTTCGACCGACGATACTCTGAAAAAAATAGAGCCATATAAATATGCTATATCGTACATAGTCAGCGAGAAAGACAAAGGTCTATACGATGCTATGAACAAAGGTTTGCGTGCTGCCACTGGCGACTACGTTTGGTTTATAAATTCTGGCGACGAGATAGCTACCAATACCACGCTCGATGATGTTACCAAACTAATAACCAACGAATTACCAGACGTAATATACGGCGACACTCTGATGACGAGCATGGACGGTGAAGTGATTGGTGGACGTCGCCTCACCCCGCCCGAAAAACTCACGTGGAAGAGTTTTCGCATGGGTATGCTCGTGAGCCATCAAGCATTCATAGCAAAACGCGCGCTTGCCAACGAATACGACATTAGTTACCGTTTTTCAGCCGATTTCGATTGGTGCGTATCTATACTCAAGCGAAGCCGCAGCATACTTAATACGCACATGACACTTGCACGTTTCCTCGATGGCGGCATAACCAAGCATAACATCTCGGCTGGTCTTCGCGAACGTTTCCGCATCATGGTGCATTACTACGGACTGCTATCGACCATAGCGTGTCACATACCTATAGCGGTGAAGTTCTTCTTTTATCTCTTTATAAATAAGAGGTACTGAACGCCTGATATATACCTAATAATAGTGATTTTACAGAACGATGCCTCGCTATATCTTTGCAATGTTGTGAAAGCAAACCCTAAGCCATTATCGGTTAGCTAACAATATGATATGGTGCTCAACGGAGCGCGGTGCAACGCTAAAAAATTACTTGTGCCATGTATCGTTCTTTGGTTTTTTTGTTATGAAATGTTGGGGCAGCGCTGCAGAAGGTGTTGTCCCTTCTTTCTTTTGTAAAATGATCACCGAATAGAATGGAAAAAACGAAGTAATCACATATAACTCGTAGATAATCAATGCGCATGGAATGTAAAAATGAAAAGCCGAGTCTTTTTGTGGCGAAAATCAAGCGCGCAGTGTTCAGTCATATCTATTTGTCGTATATTTATGCTGTATACTTATCAATACATATCTAACAATGAAAAAACGTTATTCAATCCTTTTGTTCGCGTTGGGGCTTGTTGCTTGCCAACCGAAAGAGGTCGTTTGGGACAACCCATCGGCATTCATTCCAAACTCGGGTTCACAGTTTGAGATTACTAAAGTAGAGATGAACCAAACAGAAACGGTGCTTCACCTCAAAGTGCACTATCCGGCTCACAACTGGATTCGCTTCGACAAAAATTCGGGTCTCTTCACCGACGATGGCACTAAGTACGCCATAGTTAGCGGCGCAAAGACCAACGACAGCGAGTCTGACCTCACGCCCGACTCGCTCTTCTGGATGCCCGATAGCAGCGTTGCACATTTGGCGCTTCACTTCGAGCCGCTGCCCACAAACACCAAGGTGATGCACTTCAGCGAGTGCTGCAACGACCAAGATTTCCGCTTCTGGAACATTTGTAAAGACGCTAAAGACGCCGAACCCGAATGGCCCGAGGAGTGGAAGAACGTGAAATATGCCGACGACGAGACTCTTCCCGCTGCCAAGATTGAAAAAGGCGTAGCAACCATCAAAGTGAAGATGCTTGGCTATAAGCCTGAAATGAAGTTGAATATGTCATTCGTTGATTTTCAACCCTTAGACTCAGATGAGGCATTCGATAAGCAGTTTGCCTTTGCCGACGATGGAACGCTCACAGTTGAAATTCCACTTCGTATAGCTCGTGAGGTTTTTATTTACATCACCGGTATGAAAGAGGTGCGTGCCGTAATAGCTCCAGGACAAGAGACGTCTTTACTTATGAAAGTTTCTGATGCCCCCCAAGCTTGCCTTGCATTCAAAGGTTATCTTGCTAAAACGAATATGGATTTGTCGCAAAATATTGATGGAGTTTTTTTCTTCGATAAATACAGCTTATCAGATAGCCTTGATGTTTGCAACACTTCCGAAGAACGCGTCAATACTATAAAATCTGCACTTATGAAACGTCTCAACGACATCAAAGCATCAGATTATACCACAGCTGCAAAAGATTTGCTCTTTATGCAGTCCGAATGGAATTTTGCTAATTGGACGCGAAACTTTGCTCGTACATATTTCTATTCAAAATATACGACTGGCAAAATCGTGTGCGATACAAGAGAACAATATGACAGCCTTTTCACTGCATATAGAGCAATGGTTACCGATGTTCCTGCTGACATTTATACATATAAATATTTCAACGAGCCATATTCGCCTATCGGGTTCAGCTTTGAACTTTTGAAGAGATACGTCGATAGCAAAACCATTGAGTCAATGACGCCATTCAACGCCGATTTGCTCCGTATGTATACCGACTTATCGGGTCTGAACGAAGACGACGTAACCGACGAAGATTGCAAAGCGATTATCCGCGAATACAAAGCCGAGAAGTTGCGAAAAGCTCAAGAACTCAGCGCGCAAGAAAATGTTGCATATCAAAAGTATG
Source organism: Bacteroidales bacterium (assembly GCA_017539645.1). GTDB lineage: Bacteria > Bacteroidota > Bacteroidia > Bacteroidales > Marinilabiliaceae > W3P20-009. The sequence continues at coordinate 18,299 of JAFYCM010000048.1, read as the reverse complement.
ACGATGTGGCAGCAGAGAAGATTCTCTCGACCATCCTAAGTAAATACAAAGGCAAAGCAGTGCTTGTGGATGTTTGGGCAACTTGGTGCGGTCCGTGTCGTGCTGGTCATAAGGCTATGGAACCACTGAAGGAAGAGTTGAAGGATAAGGATGTTCAGTTTGTATATATCACTTCTGCCACCTCGCCGCTCGCCAAATGGCAAGAGATGTTACCAGAGATTTCGGGCGACCACTACTATCTGACCACAGGTCAATATCAATATATTATGAAGCAATACGAGTCCGAAGGCATACCTACATACGCCATCTACGACAAAAACGGCAAGCAGACTTACAAAAGCACAGGCTTCCCTGGCGTAGATACTATGCGCGAAAAACTCGAAGAGGCTATGAAGTAATAATTATCAAGCTATTAATACGAAAACATAATGTCATTCTGGGCCTTTGCTTAGGATGACATTTTTATTAACACACAACACACAAACTGTTATAGCTCATAATGACTACTTTTGCCCGCGAAATGGCAAAAGAACGAACCCAACAACTCCTACAACTCATTCGTGATGGGCGCGAGATGAGTCTGCGACAACAGCTCCGCCTGATAATTAGGCTTAGCGTGCCAGCGATGCTTGCACAGCTATCGTACATACTTATGACCTACATAGATGCAGCAATGGTTGGCCACCTTGGCGATCAGGCTGCGGCATCCATTGGATTGGTGGCAACATCTACGTGGCTTATTGGCGGTATGGGCATTGGCATAACGGCGGGTTTCTATGTGCAAGTGGCACAACTCATCGGGGCTAAAGACAATAACGGTGCGCGCTCTGTTCTCAGACAATCCATTCCATCTATAACTATCCTCGGACTATTCATAGCTACTATTGGCGTAATTATTAGCGGACATCTGCCCGAATGGCTTGGCGGCACGGAGGAGATAAATCATGATTCTACGAGCTACTTTATGATTTTTTCGCTTATGGTGCCATTCTTCTTGCACAACTGCCTTGCCAGTGGAATGCTTCGCAGTAGTGGCAACGTGAAGTTGCCGAGCATTGTAAATATAGTTACTTGCCTTCTCGACGTAGTTTTCAACGCGCTGATGATTTTCCCAACGCGCGAAGTGGAAATCCTAGGCCTACAAATAGTAGTGCCGGGAATGGATATGGGAGTAGTAGGCGCTGCACTTGCCACGCTGATGTCGGAGATAGTTACGCTTGTGTGGCTTTTGTATTATCTCATTTTCCGTTCGCGAGAGCTAAAACTGCATTGCACCAGCGGAAGCTTCATGCCGCGCCGCGATTGCGTTCTGAAGGCGCTGAAGATAGGTTTGCCTATGTCGATGGACCGCATGGTGATGAACTGTGCGCAGGTGGTTTCTACAATGATTGTTGCGCCACTTGGCAACATAGCCATAGCAGCCAACTCGTTTGCTGTTACGGCCGAGAGTATGTGCTACATGCCAGGCTACGGCATGGGCGAGGCTGCCACAACACTTGTCGGTCAGAGCGTTGGTGCGCGGCGGCGAAATCTTGTGTGGGGCTTTGCCAAACTGACCACATTCTCTGGCGTAGCTATTATGACATTCATGGGCATACTTATGTACATATTTGCGCCCTCGGTGATGGCATTTATGACCCCCAGTGCCGATATTCAGAGTCTTGGCGCCGAGGTGATGCGCATTGAGGCCTTTGCCGAACCGCTATTCGCAGCTTCTATAGTGATATATTATGCCTTTGTAGGCGCTGGCAAAACGATAATTCCTGCGCTGATGAACTTCGGCAGCATTTGGCTTGTGCGCCTTCCGCTGGCAGCACTCTTAGCGCCACGGTACGGTCTACAAGGCGTTTGGTTTGCCATGTGCGTAGAGCTCTGTTTCCGCGGCATAATATTCATCATACGTATGCTCCGAAAACGTTGGCTACCACGGTGGTGGTGATACTTAGGTGGATTTGTGATTTTATCAGATTGGCCTAGCGGTTTGCCCCATGCTACATCAAGTATGTATTGCCAGGCAAAGGCATAGTGACAAGTAAGTAAGTATAGAATTAATGTATCATACAAAAAAATAATTAACAGTAATCAGATGAATAGAATTTTTACGCTTTTGGTATTGGTAGTTGTAGTATTCAGCAGCTGCGAAAAGGAGTTGGAACTAAAGCCCTCGTTTGAAGGCATTCCAGAACTTATAATTGGTGATAATTGGGATTTCAAGAGTGGAGACGTAGTTACCGACACTATAGTTAGGCTATGGTCTCATGGTGTTGTTAGTGCTACAAATGTTGAAGAACTTGCAGACAGAATTCTCTTGGGAACTGACGCCGAAAACATGGTTGAGTGCAATTCTTTGAGTGATACTATCACACTAAAGCCCTACAACCAATACTTCTGTCAAGTCATACCTTACGACAAGGCTTCTGGCGCTTGTGGTCAGGCTTCGGAGATTTACACATTCTATTGTGTGCCACCAGTTGTTGCCAAAACTGTGAATGGCAATGGCGAATGGTCGACCACGTTAGATTGGGGTGTCGCTGGCGATTATATGCAAGCAACAACAATCAGTGTAACGCCAAATATTGAAGGCTATCCTCATGAGGATAATATAGCTATCAAGAAAGGTCAACATTCATACAAGTTCAAGTTGGGCAATGCAAGTGCTCCAACTAATGCTGCATACACACATTGGTGGGACGATGCGAAAGCTGTATACTGCGAACCAATCATCTACACATATAAGTTCACTATTACAGTAGCCGTAGGTGACAAGACTTTTGAATTTCCGCAAGAAGTGCAGGACATCATCATCAATACACAAGATGTAGTAAAAGACCATGAGTTCAATGTCTATCGTCTTGCAATGATTGGCGATAAAGTATGGACTATTGATGACTATAGGGCAAAGACGTACTATACGTATTGGAATGGTGAGTATGAAAAAAAAGAAGTATCTGTAAATATCTACGATACAAATGCAGCTGCGTACGATTATCCATCTTGTTTCTGTTATAATGAGGAACAGGCGGAGTCAGCTAAGAGGAATCATCATCCTGAATATAAGAACTTGAGCATTCCAGAAGGTTTTCACGTAGCAACCGAGCAAGATTGGTTGGACTTAGAAGCTCTGTATGGAGTAGTATCAGATTTGCACTTTGGGAAAGACGATCCATGGTATATGGTTTACTCAAATTTTGGTACATGGTGTTCTGCATCATACGGGCAATTTAACTCTGATATATATGTTGGCAGTAATCAACACATAAAAGCCAAATTGTCATCACTGTATGGATGGGAGACGTGTGCACGGAACGACTCTGTAGAACAAAGTATAGGTGCTGGCGCAATCTTCAATGCTAAGCCTTTATCTAGCTATGACAATGATGATATTGAGAATCGTGTAGTCGAGTATAGGTTCACATATACAGGATATTATGTGTCAGATGGTCCGAATAGATTTCTTACTTCCGAATCAAATGGAATAGCGCGAGTTTATTCAGCAGAAAATAATATGGCCATGGATCTATCGGTACGATTAGTGAAAGATTAAGTCAGTAGTATATTAATTTGCAGAACAAATAAGGATGAATACCCCAATACAAGGTGTTCAGGCGGATTTGCAATCTGCCGTTTGTGAGATGTGGATTTCTAATCCGCTGTTCAATAACTGGGAATACAAATCCACTCGAACGGATATAACAACATATACAAAGACAGTTGCAGGAATGCATCTGTCTTTTGTTTTTTGCTTAAACGAAGTATCTCTTGATACTTATTCGAAACTATAGTTTGTGGCTAAGCCGCCTTCGCTGGTCTCTTTGTAGAGCGATGGAATATCGTGGCCGGTCTGCTTCATCACTTCCACAACTTTGTCGAACGAGACGCTGTGGCGGCCATCGGAGAATGTGGAGTAGATATTGGCATCGAGAGCGCGCACGGCGGCCATGGCATTGCGCTCGATGCACGGAATCTGTACCATGCCGCACACTGGGTCGCACGTCATGCCGAGGTGATGCTCAAGACCCATTTCGGCAGCATATTCTATCTGCGTAATGCTTCCACCAAACAGCTGATTGGCAGCGGCTGCAGCCATGGCACATGCCACACCGACCTCGCCCTGACAACCCACCTCGGCGCCAGAGATAGAGGCATTCTGCTTAACAGCGTTGCCAAACAGACCTGCTGTGGCAATGGCGCGAATGATGCGCGTGTCGCTAAAATCTTTACTCTTCTGCAAGTGGAAAAGCACGGCAGGCAATACGCCACACGAACCGCAAGTAGGCGCCGTTACAATCTTGCCGCCCGAAGCATTCTCTTCGCTCACCGCTAAAGCGTATGAGAATACCAGTCCGCGGTTGCGCAGGTTGTCTTGGTAGCCCTTGGCTTTTATGTTGTAGGTAGCAGCCTTACGGCGCAGGTGCATCGGTCCAGGCAGTACACCCTCTTGGTCGAGTCCGCGAGTGACGGCGTTTTTCATCGTCTGCCACACCTCGGCAAGGTAGTTCCAAATGTCGCTGCCTTAGCATTCGTCTACATATTCCCAAAACGAATGACCCGTCTTGGCGCACCACTGCATGATGTCGGCAATGGTGTTGAGGCTATATACGTCGGGCGAGGAGGTGTCCGAGCCATCGGCTTCGGCCAAAGCACCACCGCCAATGCTATATACCGTCCATTCGTCGGCAGTAGAGCCGTTGGCAGCAATGGCGCGAAACTTCATGCCATTGGTATGAAAGGGCAGCACAATGTCGGGGTGCCAAATTATGTTGGTGGGTGCAATGGGTTGAAGCACGTCCAAGATGGTTTTGTCTGTCATGTGACCGCGTCCCGTAGCAGCGAGACTGCCATAGAGTGTCACTTCATAAGCCGCCGAGTGAGCATTGCGTTCCGAGAAAATTTCGGCAGCGCGGTGCGGTCCCATAGTATGGCTCGACGATGGTCCGATGCCAATTCTGTAGAGTTCTTTGAGCGATTTCATAGAGATATTACTAAGAATGTCTAATAGTTACGAGCAGGCATTATATTCCGAAAGCCTTTTTCACTTGTGCCATGAAGTAGGTATGACGATTTTGTATGCGCCACAGACGATAGTTAAGGTCGTTTTTCCACGTGTTGTAGTTCCAGTATCCACCCCAGCGTGTAGCGCGGTCGCGTACGTATGGATCAATTTCGTTTATCATCTCGTTCCAAAGCGATTCGCAGTCGCTTGTGTTGAATAGGTTTTGTATATATTCTGCTCGCTCCTTTACCAATGCTTTGAATTCAGGGTTTTGCATTGGTAGGTATAGTATCAAATAGTTATAAGGTTTCAAATAGCCAGTAACGGAGCCATTGTTGAGATAAGCGTTGCCAGCATAGTAGTCGAGGTAGCTAAGTTGATGCGAATTCCAAAGGCCATCACCCATAGTGCCATCGTCGGCTTTGAGCTCATTGTCGGCGGTGGCATCTTCGAAGGCAAAATCGACATCTTGCAAGCAGAATCGCCATTTGCCATCGGCGTATGGGTTAGAAGGGTCAACAGAGCGAGTGCGCCACATACGTAGATTGTTATACATAAAATCCCAGTTAGCGCAGTAGCCCTGAATGAGAATCAAATCTATGAGGCTTGCTACATCGACGCGCTCGCAAAACTCAGCGTATTTTGTGCCAGCGCCAGTAAGTTCCCAACCACTTGTGTCCCAATATTTAGCTTGAGTTGTAGGAGCTTTTTTATAGTCGTAGCCCAGAAATTGGAAAAGGTCGTCGAGAGCAGCAAGCACTTCGGCTTCGTCGCCATCTTTTATTTCGAATCTGTAGCGCGAGTAGGCGGCATCGGTCGCTTTGCCCGAATATACTTTATCTACGTACATGACTTCGCTTTTCTTCACACCGTAGTTTGTTTTGAAATATTCGTCGCAGTAGTGTTCGCGCATCTGATATAATCCCCAATATTCGGCGTTGAGGTATAGCAAGCAAGGGCGCCACGCAGTGGTAGACACATTGGTGCGATTGCCAACGAGTTTGTGTACGAAAGCATCGGAAATTATTGAACTGAAGCAAGCATTTCCGCCCGAGTGCAGACGAAATCTGTTTATGTCGCCAGCCGTAGTGCCGTTGCCGTCCATGCGTTCATGGTTGTCGAAAATATCGAGTGTAGGGATAGCGTTTTTGTCGCCGAATTCGTTTTTGTTGAAGTTGAGGTTTATGGTTCTGCACGGCATTTTGCGGGTCCAATTGCCACCGCGTTTCATCTGAGTGTTGAGCGAAAATTGTTCGCCGCTTTTGAGGTCGTAAAACTCAAGCCAGCCACGATATTTCTTGTCATTATCGATGTCGGGGTAGGTGTTGTAAAGTCCGCTATTGTAGTCTTTTCCGAGCCAATCGGAAATAGGTGCGCTGAGGCAAACAACGGGTATGTTGCTTTGGGCAATCGATGAGTTAACTATGTATGTGCCACGGCGTTGATCTATCGTGTCGCCCGCTTGCGACATCTCCAAAAAACTGATACAAACGCCTTTGTCTACATATCCGTAATTATACCAGCCGCCATCGTAGCTTATAACTTTAGGTGTAAGTATGTAATTGTTAGCTGAGGTGCTGCTGCGTATGTCGAGGCCAGCCTCTGGGAAAATTTGCGATTTGGTTGTGGCAAGACTTCCATCGGTGCAGTAATAGACAATATTGCTTGGATTGGCTTTTCCTATTTTTAGGGTTATAGCGCTTGCATACACGCCAAATTCATGCGAGAGAGAGAAAGGCGTTTTGTCGGCATCTTCTGGAGTTTCTGTCGGTAACTCTTGCGATGTTTCTTCGCTTGCCGATGGTATGACGTCGTCATCGTTGGAGTTGCAAGCAGCAATGCCCAGCAAGCTTACGCAGCATAGTAAAAGGTTTAGATTTTTCATTTCTTTCAGAATGGTAAGTTTTTGGTTTGTAAATGGTTATGTTGATGTTTCTATTCTGACAATAAAGAGACTAACTTTTTCTTAGCTATAAGGCATTCTATTCTATATGGTGCGTAAGCAAACAACAAGAAAGCGGTAAGTATTACGAATGGAACATAGTCTCCATTGGCAAGCGGTTCGAACGTGGTGAATAAGAAGTAGAGCAATATGACAGTAAACGCTAAAATGAACCAATGAGGTCTCATAGTTGTTTCCACTCTTGTGCCACTCGTAAGTTCTACAATGTTGCCTCTAATTATAGGTTGGAATGAATTTCTGTACCAAATGATTCGCCGAATTTTGAAGGAATCATTATTTACTTCGCCATAAAAATCGTTTCCCTCAGATGAGCGAGAGCACCAGAATATCTTCTTCGATGAGGTTTTACTCTTTAGTAGTCGAACAACCTCTTCTCTTGTTTTCGTCGTTTCTAAGCTGAATTTCATATTTATGTTGACTTAATTCACACACAAAACGCAAGATAATACAGATTGGTAACTTTTTATGTCGCCTTAGTCGGGTGAGAGTAAATAGAATAATTATGATGAGGTAAAAAATAATCTGCGCAATCAGTGTTATCTGTGCGAAACATTATCGTAATTCGTAACTCATTACTTTGTCTGCTCATTCCAGAAATCAATGCATAGCTGTGCGTAGTTCCATTTTTTTATGTCGCCTTAGTCGGGTGAGAGTAAATAGAATAATTATGATGAGGTAAAAAATAATCTGCGTAATCAGTGTTATCTGTGCGAGACACTATCGTAATTCGTAACTCATTACTTCGTCTGCTCATTCCAGAAATCAATACATAGCTGAGCGTAGTTCCATTTCGATTTCGGGTTGCCAGCACCAGCTGGATATGTGTTGCGCATGGTGCGTTTTATGGTAATATCGCGATTCTTAGTCAATCCAGCATTGTATGCAGTGGCTATAATCCTCAGTTTTTCAGCATTAGTTACGTTTTGTAACTCATACCAAGGAATGCAAATATCTACGAAAGCGAAAAGGTAGTCGAGAGCTGTGTCGAGGTTGTGCATGCGTTCGATGCGTTTCTTGCGGTCGTCGATAGTTTTGCGTTTAGCACCGAAATCTATTCGTGGATATTTTGCTTTCAGCGAGTCGTTTTTTGCTATCTCCTCTTCTACGGTTTCGGCAAAGATTGTCTTCATCTGAAAGTAGCCGATGGAATATCCTCGCATGTATTCGCTCATCGAGTAGCATAGGTTCGTAAATAGGCTTTCCAATTTGTCCGTATATGCCGAATAGTGCATAATCTCTGGGAATACGAATGAAAGCACGAATTCTGCATTTTCGTAACCATTGTTTTGCGCATATTCAAGAGTAGTTTTATATATGCTATATGCTTTGTCATACTCTTCTTGATGTGAGGCACGATAAGTATCGAGCGACGAGGCGTGGCAACTGAAGGTTCCCGCCGTAAGTATGAGGATTGTGGCAATATGTGTTTTGAAGTGAATGCTCATAGGTATAATGTTGTCAGAAATATTTAGCATGCAGATTCCTCTGATTAGAACAGATACACGCCGATTAATAATCTTGAAAATCCTTATATATCTGCGTCATCTGTGTTTCTCTGTGCGAGAATAATAATTAACCACGGAAAACCCGAAAGTCTCCCGTGGTCTTTACTCAAGTTATAACACTATTATATACATCAGACACCCGAGAAACTTGAGAATCCGCCATCAATAGGAATGGTGGTGCCTGTGATGAACGATGCCTCTTCTGAGCAGAGGAGAACAACCATGCCGTTGAGTTCCGAAATGTCGCCAAAACGGCGCATAGGAGTTTTGGCAATAACCTTGTGGCTGCGCTCGGTGTACGAACCGTCGTCGTTGAGGAGAGCCTTGCGGTTTTGTTCGCCAATGAAGAAGCCCGGAGCGATAGCATTCACGCGAATCTTCTCCGAATATTTTATTGCCATCTCTTGTGCAAGCCATTTGGTGAGAGCTATAACGCCCTCTTTAGCAATGGCATAGCCCATAACGCGCGTAAGAGCATCGTATGCCGCCATCGACGAAACGTTGATGATGTTGCCGAACTTCTGCTTAGCCATCACGCGGCCGAAAGCGAGGCAAGGATAGATTGTGCCATAGAGGTTAAGGTCGATAACCTTCTGAAGGTCTTCTACTTTCATGTCGAAAACCGATTGGTCGTCCATGATTGTAGCGCCCGGAACGTTGCCGCCAGCGCAGTTGACGAGAATATCTATGTGACCATGTTTAGCCACAATTTCGTTTGAGAGGCTTTCGAGTTTTGCCTTGTCGAGCACGTCGCAAGCTGCACCTTCAACGTTGCCGAGGCTCTTCATTTCGGCAATTGCTTTGTCTACTTTCTCTTGGTGAGCACCGATGATGAATACAGTAGCTCCAGCCTTCAGCAATCCTTTGCTGATGTTGCTTCCGAGCACACCAGAACCACCTGTTACAATGGCTACCTTTCCTTCGAGTTGTTTCATTTTATATCAATTTTCAATTTTCAATTTCTATGAGCCATCGCCATCATGCCATCAACCTGAGCGAGAGCAAACATGCGGCCGTGGAACGAGTAGCCAGCGTTGTAGCCTTTGTCGGCATCGTCGAGCATTAGGCGACCATGGTCGACACGCATTGGAAGGTCGGCGCGGCAGTTGTTCTCGTAGAAATCAACGAGTTCTGGTACATTAGCGCGACCGCCAGTGTGGAGCGCTTCAATGAAGTTGCCGTCGGGCGTAACCTGCGTGCTGCGAAGGTGAACAAAGTGAGTGCGGTCGGCAAATTCGCGAGCCATAGCAGGCACATCGTTTTTAGGTCCTGCCGAGAGCGAACCAGCGCAGAACGTAAGACCGTTGTGGACATTAGGCACAGCGTTGAGGAACCAACGAATATCTTCGGCACAAGTCACTATTCGTGGCAATCCGAGCATTTGGTAAGGAGGATCATCGGGGTGTACGCACATGTTGATGTCCCACTTGTCGCAAACTGGCATGATGCGCTCGAGCCAATATTTCATATTGTTGCGCAAAGCGTTGCGGTCGATGCCTTTGTAGAGCGCAAGCAGAGCGCGGAACTTCTTCACAGGCTCGCTATCCTCTTCGCTGATGTTGCCATTCACGAAGCCTTGCGTCTTTATGATAATATTCTCTATGAGCTTCTGACGCATTGCAGGAGTTGCTGTAGCGTTCATGTTGTCAACCACAGCAAGTTCGGCTGGCGAATAGTCGTCGCGGGCACCTTCGCGTTTCAGGATATATATATCGAAGAAGGCGAACTCCGTGCGGCTGAAATAGAGTGAACTTGATCCGTCGGGCCAAGGGTGTTCGAGGTCGGTGCGTAGCCAATCGATTACAGGCATGAAGTTGTAGCATACAGTGCGTACGCCAGCTTTACCAAGATTCTCGAGGCTCTCTATGTATTTATCGATAAGTTCCTCGCGGTCTGGTCCGCCATATTTTATCGATTCCATTACTGGCAGACTCTCTACAACCGACCAGCGCAAGCCAGCGCGTTCGATGTAGCGCTTGAGATCCATTATGGCTTCGTAGGTCCATACATCGCCATTTTTTACTTCGTGCAATGCTGTTACGATGCCTTCAACACCTATCTGTCGAAGCATCTGAAGAGTGATTTTGTCGTTTTTTCCAAACCAACGCCAAGTTTTTTCCATCTTTATAGTTTTATACTTAGAAATGCAAAGTTAACTTTGTAACTAAAACACAAATAACTAAATTTTGCACAAAATGTCGCAAGGCATTTTTAGCAATACACAAACAAATTTTTTTGGGCAAAAGCCAAACAAAAAACATAGTAATTACATATAAAGGGTAACACGCATAACCACAGAATATCAAATTATTGATGAGAAAGATTCTATTCATATTATTACTATCGATACTTATAGCACCGAGCATAGTTGGAGAGATTCAGACAAATAAGTATGGACATCCGTTCATAAATATTTATAAGCCGAATACCTTCTACAACACAGTGCAGTATTGGGCTGTAGCGCAAGATGCACGCGGCGTCATGTACTTTGCCAACATTGCCGGCATTGCCGAGTACGATGGCCACGAATGGCGCGAAATACTTATCGGTCATGGCTATGGCGGTTCGGAGTTCGTGGCAGCTGACGAGCGCGGCGTTATTTATGTGGGTTCATACAACGACTTTGGCTACTTAGCTCCCGACAAAACGGGCAAGCTTGGTTTCCGCTCACTTCGCAGTTTGTTGCCGCGCACGGTGAAGATTCCTTCCATCAACAACCCAATACTCTTCGAGGGCGACAATGTATACTTCTGTGCCGACACCACGCTCTTCGTCTACAACAAAGTGAACCAAACCACCAAAGTGCTCATTACCGGTGGCAGTCGCTATCCGTGCGTTGCCGATGGTCGCGTGTTTATTGGTTCCACTAAGTACGGACTTTGCGAGGTAGACTCGGCTGGCTTACACGTGCTTAATAAAGACTTGAAATATCTTCTCTACGACATTCAGCCGCTGAATAAATACGAATACATATTCTCGTTTCAAGACAATCTGCAGATCTACGACAAACGCACGCAAGAGATTCATCCCATCGATTTAGATGGTTGGCACGACAAAGTTATAGCCGACCGCGGTCGGCTGGCATCTATAGAGCCGCTTAACCAAGGAAAGACGTTTGCTATATCAACACTTTCGTCGGTGGAAGATTTCACATTGGCAGTTCTCGATTCTACATGCCATGTGCAAGAGGTGCTTAGCGAGAAAAACGGCCTCAACGCCAACTTTGTCTATCATCAGAAATACACTGGCGATGGTCAGCTTTGGCTTACCGACTTTGGCATTTCGCGCGTAGAGATTGAGTCGCCGTTGCGCTGTTTCAATACATACGACGGCCTTGGTGGCGTTATGATGGATCTCGTAGCGTACGACGGTAATATATACGTAGGTACGACCAAAGGCCTATATAAATTCAAGCGCTCGGGCGACTATTCCATCACGAAGGTTGATATAATGGGTCAGTCCGTCTATGCCATGAGTAAAATCAAGAATCCGTACACCGGCAAAGAGAACCTGATTGTGGCCAGCGAGTTGGCGATGAACCTTATCGACGGCGATAAGGTGAAGACGATGACAAACAAGACGTCGGGGGTTGTGTTCCAATCGAAGAGCAATCCTAAACATATATATATGAACGGCGGACATAGCATAGAGCGCTACATATTCCAGCCCGATGGCACATTGGTGTTGGATAACGACCGTGAGCTCCGCAAAATTCCAAATCAGCTCTATACTAATCCTGTAGAAGATGCCGAAGGAAATATATGGTTCAATATTTATGGTTCGGGCCTAGCTTGCTACAATGCCGAGAAGAACCGCGTGAAGATGCACGAATATGGCAGCCATTTCTCGTCGGACGTATTTATAATAGAAGTAGAAGGCCGAATAATATTCTCATCGGACAGAGGCTTGTTTGAATTCGACCATGAGTCGCAGGAGTTTGTGCCAAGCGATTTGCTTATGGATTATGGCAAGCGAGGCGGAAGATTGATTTCGAACATTTTGAAATTTGGTAATGGATATTTGGTGCTTGGCAGCTCAGAATTTGGCAAACCTACTTCGCCTAAGTTCCTTGTCCGTCAGCCAAGTGGTAGCTTGCAACTCTACTCGCGCCCGTTCAAGCGCATCAAAGACGAATCGATAAAAAATATCTGCGTCGATGGCGATTCGCTCATTTGGATGGTGAGCGAAAAGGGTGTGTATACATACCGAACCGATACGCAATTCAAAAAACTCTACGACGACACAAGGCTCTGCAAACGACCGTTCAACGTCCTGCTGCGTGGCGTGGAGGCTGGCGATTCAATGGTGTTCAACGGATGTTTTATAGATAAAGATGGCGTGCCTACTATCGACCAACAAGAGGTGGCCGTAATACCATTCAACAAAAACGATTTGACCTTCACCTGTTCGGCAACATTCTACGAATGCGAAGATCAAACCGAATATAGCTACTGCCTCGAAGGCTATAATAATAAGTATAGTGAATGGACCCACAGAACATCTATAAACTATACCAACCTCCGCGAAGGCTTCTATACTTTCAAAGTGAAAGCAAGAAATGTATACGGAATGGAGAGCCAAGAGTCGGAGTTCGATTTTATAATTACTACGCCATTCTATCGCACCAAGTTGGCCATGATTATATACGCTGTGCTTGGTGTGCTGGCAATATTCGTATTAGTGAAAGTTAATACGCACCGACTGAAACGCCGTTCACGTCAATTGGAGCAGTTGGTTGCCGAGCGTACAATAGAAATTTCAGACCAAAAAGAGGAGTTGCAACTCCAGCGCGACGAGATTGAAAAACGCGAACGCGAGATGATAAGTAGTGTGAACTATGCAAGCTACATACAACTTGCAGCGCTGACACCACAAGCGCGTGTAAACGAGATTTTCCCAGAAAACTTCATCATCTATCATCCGCGCGACATCGTCAGTGGCGATTTCTATTGGGTGGCCGAGATTGGTAGCAAGAAGATTTGTGCCGTTGCCGATTGTACCGGTCATGGTGTGCCTGGTGGTTTCTTGAGCATGTTGGGTATGTCGTTTCTGCGTCAGGTTGTGGCACAAGAGCAGCAGCCCGACAAGATTCTCAACCAGTTGCGACAAGATATTATTCAAAACCTTCATCAAACGAGCTACGAGAGCAATAGCCGCGATGGTATGGATATGGCGGTGTTTACTATTGATAAACGTACCAACCTACTCGAATTTGCGGGCGCCAACTTGCCACTCGTGGTGGTGCGTGACAAAACTCTCATCTCGTTGCAAAACGACAAGATGCCTGTAGGTTTGTATGTTCTCGTGGAAGAGCAACGCGACTTCTCGCTGCGAACTATGGACCTATATCGTGGCGATATGATATACGCCTTTAGTGATGGCTTTGCCGACCAATTTGGTGGCATACAAAAACGCAAATTCATGCGCAAACCTCTCTATGGCCTCTTCCAGCAAATTGCCGACAAATCGCTACAAGAGCAACGCCAAATATTGGAACTTACGTTCAAAGAATTCAAGGGCGACAACGAACAAACCGACGACGTAACAATCATAGGTATAAGAATTTAGCGATAGCAATAACATTGCTTTATATTGGAGACGTGGCACGCTGCGTCTCCATTTTTTTTACCTATCGATACTTGTAACTCAATTCAAAACACGTAACGCAAATTAGCAATTCGTAACTCATAACTCGTAACTCATAACTCGTAACTCGTAACTCATAACTCGTAACTCGTAATTTGTTATTCATAACTCGTAAATTGTTGCTTACCGAATAATTAGGCTGGTTCGCTGAATATAGATGGTCGCTTTCGGTAATTATCGTGACCTTTCGCCCCAATAATTGACGCACAGGTTAGTAAACTACTGTAATAATAATATTCAGACGTATGAAGAAGAGAGTATTGTTGACCGTGGCTCTTGCAGCGTCGGCAGCGTGGGCGGCGGCACAAACAGATTTGGGCGTATGGACCGAATTGGACGGCGAATATGCCATAAATAAAAAATGGGACGTGGGCGTGAATGCCGAAGTTCGCACGCGCGACTTCCTTTCGGGCTTCGATCGTTATTCCATCGGCGTTTCAACCGATTTTGCTCCTACCAAAATTTTGAGCTTTGGCGCTGGCTACTTTTTTATCGATAGCCATAAAGATTCCTATACCACAAAAAAAGGCAATATTGTTGATGACTATTGGCGCATAAAAAATCGCTTCTATCTGCAGACTAAGCTGAAGTTTAAGCCTTCTATCTTAACTATCGGCGTGCGCGTGCGCTATCAGCATACAAAAGAGAATGAAGTAAGCATTGCTAAGTATAGCTCTTCTGGTGTGCGTAAGAGCAACGAGGTGAAAGAGGCCAATTCTGACAATATCCTACGCACGAAGTTTAGTTTGTCCGTGAAAGCCACAAAACTCCTGCGCCCTTATGTAGGCTATGAACTCTCGAACAACTTAGATGGCTTCAGCCTCGAAAAACAACGCTTTGAGGTTGGTACCGATTTCAAGCTAAATAAATACAACACCATCGGCATAGGCTATAAAAGAAATATTTATAGTGATGACGATGACGACAAAACTCACAATGTGCTGAGTGTGAGCTATAAACTAAGTATGTAAACATAATTTGCGCAGATGACACGAGAAGACGCAGATTGGTAACATTTTATGTCGCATTAGTCGGGTGAGCGTGAAGAAAATTATCGTAGTGGAGCGCCCGAAACGATTTTACTGTTTGAGCGTAGCGAGTTTGAAATCGTTTAGCGGAACGGAGATAATTTTTAGCGAACCGACTACAGCGACGAGTTCTCAAGGACAAATAAAGAATACAGTAACCATTAGAATGTAATTATCTAAAAACCACAATATCATGACATTCCAAAAATTTTTATTGCTTAACGTGGCTGTAGCAGCTTTGACTTTTTCGGGCTGTAACACCAGCGACGATGATGATGAATTAGTGGCAACCGAAACCAGCAGTGATGAGGTAGACGATAGCGATTCAAGCGAATCCGACGATGCTACCGATGAGGAGGTTCAGGAAGCCAACAACTCTATCTCGGAATACGATTCGGAAAAGAATCAAATAGATAGTATCACAACCGAAAGCTCCATAGTTATTACGTGGAATGGCTCTTCGGCTTCTGTAGAAGGCTCTGCCGATAATGTAGAAGTGGCCATCAGCGGAAGTTCCGTAACAGTTACAAGTACCACCGAATCGGTGATAGAATACGTGCTTCAAGGCTCGTCTACCGATGGCAATATCAAACTATATAGCGACCATAAATACAAACTCACGCTCAATGGTTTGACGCTCACCTCTAAAACTACGGCAGCTATAAACAATCAAAGCAAGAAGAGCCTATTCCTCTATCTTGCACCCGAAACTACAAGCACTCTCGCCGATGCAAGTAGCTACACTTCAACCGACGATAGCGAAGATTGCAAAGGCTGCATATTCTCCGAAGGACAGATTGTGCTCTGCGGCACGGGCTCTTTGAACGTCACTGGCAACTACAAACATGCCATCGCTACCGACGACTATCTCACTATCAATCAGAACGTAACTCTTAATATCAACGGCTCTGTAAAAGATGCTATACATACTAATGATTACATAGTTATAGAAACAGGAAACATTACCATCAATTCGTGCGGAGCCGATGGCATTGAGAGCGATGAAGGTGCTATACAGATTAATGGAGGCGATATAAATATCACTACTACAGCATCTACAAGTAAATGTATAAAGGCAGTTGGCGACATCACTATCAATGGTGGTACGCTCACTCTCGACAATAGTGGTAGCGGCGAATGGGACTCAACCGAAGCCGACTACTCGAATGCTTCTTGCATAAAAACCTCTGGCGCTTTCGCTATGACCGATGGCTACATTACTGCTACGGCCACTGGCACCGCAGGACGTTGCATAAAGGTGAATGGCGATGCCAACATAAGCGGAGGTACGCTTTCGCTCAAAGCCACAGGCACTTACATGCAGCAGAGCGGACAAGACTACAATACAGCTGGCGCTATAAAAGTCAGTGGCAATATGACTGTTAGCGGTGGCACAATTGAAGCATATGTAACCAATTCGGGCGCAAAAGCAATAAAAGTTGCGGGCACATATACACAAACAGATGGCAATGTTACCGCAAGTGCTTCAGGTTCAAGTCTCGGATCTACGAATAGTGGGTGGGGAAGTTCCTCGTCATACACTTCGCGAGCAAAAGGTATGAAAGTAACAGGTGCTGTCAAGATTAGCGGTGGCTCCCTTACGGCATACTCTAAAACCCATGAAGCTTTCGAAACTAAGAGTACGCTCGACATTTCGGGCGGCGAAGTCTATGGACAATCCGACAAAGACGACGCTATCAATGCTTCATCTACTATGACAATTAATGATGGCTTCGTATGTGCCTATACCACAGCTAACGATGGCCTCGACGCCAATGGAAATCTCTATATCAAAGGCGGTGTAGTATTTGCCGTTGGTGCCTCTTCGCCCGAAGTAGCTATTGATGCCAACACCGAAGGTGGATACAAACTCTATGTGCAAGGTGGAACTCTTATTACTGTCGGTCCACTCGAAAGTGGCGCTTCGCTGTCGCAAAGTTGCTACCAAGCTTCATCGTGGAGCAAGAATACTAAATATGCTCTCACGGTCGGCTCTGATACATACGTATTTACAACGCCAAGCGGTTCGGCGGGAAGTGGAATGATATTCAGCGGTGCATCTACTCCATCGTTGAAGTCGGGAGTTACCGTAAGTGGCGGCACAACTCACTTTAGCGGAGTCGGCGCGCTTGTCGAAAACGGATCGGTGTCTGGTGGCTCTTCGGTCTCTCTCAGCACATATAGTGGCTCTTCCAATTGGCGCCGCTAAGTGTTCTATTTTTTCAACAGTCTACATACAACTGCCCGAGTGCGCGCTGCGTTTGTCAGTGCGCACTCTTTTTGCCTTAAATGGCATGTTTGCTCGTAGAGACGTCACAGTGTGGCGTCTATACAATATTTTGTTCTGTTCAGGCGGATTTGCAATCCCCTCGAACCTAATCCGCAAAACATACTATTGATGTTTGCGAAAAAACACATTCGCGCGCGAAAAAGAGTCAAAAAACGCGTTAGCACGCCAAAAGATGCGCTTAGTGCGCTCTACAACGCGATAACGCGCGATAAAGTGCGCTACATGGCATTTATACGGCGAAATGACGGCGAGGGGCTTACGCGAGGCTTAGGATGTGCTTACATCGTGTTTCATTCTGTATCGACTCCATTTGTAAATATTAGTTAAATTTTGTTTGCTTTGGCGAAATTATGCATATATATTCGCAATGATTAGTTCTACCTAATTATGAAACCAGTCATCTTAGCTTTTGTATTAGCAATAGTATCCATTGCAGCATCTGCCCAAACCATAGAATATGGCTATGACGCTTATGGCAACCGCGTTGCATGACAAACACAGCATCAAAACTAAAAATCAATGTTCTTGCCATGAAAAGAGAATGAATGAACAACGTAATATATCGCTGCAAGGCAGGAGTCTTGCGTTTAGGCAGAGCCTACGGAGAACGGGGGGGCACGTGGCTCAATGGTATTCCAAATATCGGAATACATCCTTTCCTCTTACATGGAAGTTTGGGCATTTATAATACAGGTTTATACAACATTATTGCATCTCAACAATTCTAATCTTCATAGCTAATGAAAAGACTGATATACATATTGCTATTATGTTTGTGCAATTGTTCTATAATCAACAAATTAGAATATGCGACATATAATGAAGCTCAAAAAGAAACACTCATCTTTATATATAGCAAAATAATAACACACGG
>JAFYCM010000047.1 GCA_017539645.1 Bacteroidales bacterium | reverse complement strand
GCCGGCGTTCCAGAAGGGTTTACTAAATACACAGCCGTACTCCCGTACAACGATATTGATGCCTTGCGCAACTATTTCAAAACTAACGGCGACAAGGTGGCTGCCGTAATTCTTGAACCAGTGGCTTGCAACATGGGCGTTGTCTGCCCTTCGCTCGACTTCCTGAAGGCTGCGCGCGAAGTGACTGAGCAACATGGCAGTCTGCTCATTTTCGATGAGGTGATAACCGGATTCCGTCTGTCGCGTGGTGGAGCTCAGCAACTCTTTGGTATCAAGCCAGATATGACCACCGTAGGCAAGATTGTTGGTGGCGGATTCCCAGCAGCGGCCTTTGGCGGACGTGCCGACATTATGAAGGTTCTTGCTCCAGACGGCCCTGTATACCAGGCCGGTACGCTCAGTGGAAATCCTGTAGCAATGGCAGCCGGAATAGAGACGCTCACGCAGCTTTCGCATCCCGACTTCTACAAGAAACTCGATGAGAAGAGCGACCGTTTCATCAGCCGCCTGAAAGAGATTATCGCTGGCAAGGATATTCAGCTTAACCATTGCGGCTCTATGTTCACCCTATTCTTCAACAATAGCGAGGTGCGCAATTTCCAAGACACAAAGCGCAGCGACCAAGAGCGTTTTGCCCGCTACTTCAACAATATGCTTCAGCGTGGCATATACGTCAGTCCGTCGCAGTTCGAGGGCAACTTTATCTCCGAGACTCACACGCCAGAAATTCTCGATTATGTGCTCCAATCGATAAGCGAGAGCATTTGATATAAATATCAATAATCGAATAGGCATTCTTCGACCTATAAACTAATGACACAGAAGAAGTTCCTTTGTGGTAAGGACTTCATTCTGTGTCATTTTTATTGTTATGTATATAGTGTCAGTCTAATATATATATGATGCTATTTTCATAGTGAATAAATTTTTTCTTTGGCGTAATGTCGTTTCCAAGGTAGTCGTAGACTTTAGCGCGGCGCGGAATTCTAACCGAATCTTGTCCGCGTTCTATCCAATATGCTGTTACCGAGTGTCCATCGGGTGTGGTCCAAGTAGCGCGGTATGCACCAAATAGCTCGTTGCGCGAAAGGGTAGGGCGCGTAGAGCCGTCTGGTAAGAAGTGGTTGAGCGTTTGGTAGGCAACGTAGGCTGGCTTCGGGCTAAAATCTTTGTGCAGAATGCCGAAGTGGTCTTCGTTGTAGTCGGGCTTATTTTCGAACGCGCGTAGGTTGTATGTAAACACTTTACTTACGCCGAGAGCATACGCCATAAGTGTCACGCGCTGAAGGCGTTTGGCTTGCATCTCTTCGGTGTTGGTGGAGCTATTGTCGGGGGTCTCAGTGTCGAAGATGATGTTGCCTTTCATATTGCTATTTAGGCGAATAAGTCCGCAAACAGAGGCTTTGTGGTTGGCGTCGCCGGCGTTGCAAACGGAGATTAAACTGTCGCCTGGTTGCAGATATGCCGATGATATATAGCGCATTACGCTGTCGGCTGGAATAGCGCGGTTGTATTGTATTCCAGGAAAGTTATTTGTGCGCACCACTTTGCTAACGTGGCGTGGTAGTTTGCTATTGGCAAAGTCGCCGTGCCACCAGAGTTCAAGCTTCATGTGCAAACGGTGTAGCACTTCGTTGTAGTTCGTTTGTATCAGTTTGCCCTTTGGCTCTTGGGTGTAGTAGAGCGGCGAACCAACGGGGAAAACTACCGTTCCGCCTTGGCGTACGTATTCTACTAACGCATCGTGGAAAGCACGCGGGAAAGTCTCGCAGTTTGTGGGAAGCAAAGCGGGATGCTCTTTCGGATTGAGAAATGCAATGTCGTCGAGAGCGATGTATTCGAAGTTGGGATATACGCGCCTCAAAAATTCCAATTGGCGTTCGGTGGCTCCGTCGAATCCGTACGTTTTGTCGTGCACAACGGCAATTTTTGCACTTGTCTTTATGCCTAATCTTTTCAGCGCAGCCGGCACCACCTCGCCGTAGAATTGCACTTTGGATTGCTTGGTTTGCTCTGTGCTTGAGCCAGTTTCGGTTAGCCAAAGAGGTTTGTCGGCAGCACCATAATCCTTCATCACCTTGTGCAATCCGTTGAGTTCGTGCATAAGTACATTCTCACAATTACTATTGAAGTAGCAGTGGATGTTCATCACGTCTACATATTCAAGAGCGCCCATTTCGGCAGTGGTCTTCACAAACGGATTATACGGCGGATGCAGCGCAATGCCATCGTAAAGCACTTTCTTGCCATACTTATGCACGGTTTCGCTAATGCGCTTTAGCACAGCGGTATAGTATTTCGCAAGTTCTTGGAATGAACCCTCTTTGCGATGAACGAGTTCGAATTCGTTTATTGCCTCCCAAAATTCATATTGCGGATAGCGTGCCACAAGCGTATCTACGTATGCTGCATATCTGTCGATGTCGCGCCATGCGTTGCCGTTTTTTGTGAAGTGGTCGAGAATGGGCAAAAACTTCATATCGGCAGCTTTGAGGCTTGCTGCAACATTATCGAATGCCGACATCTTTTGCCACCACCACATGTCGGAGCGTATGTACGATGCGCCCATAGCCTTGGCCATACGTATGTTTTCGTCGCGTTTTTCGTATTCTATGTTAGTGATGTGCGAGCAGACGCCGTAAGCCTCGTGGAGCGTGTCGGGTGCAGTAAATATTCGTTCGATGGCTTTCCATTGTGCCGTTGCATCTATTGCCAAGCTGAGCAGTGATGCCAGTAGTATTTTTTTCATCTGTAGTTAGTCCTGTATTCCAAATTAAGAGTTCCGGTTATAAGAGCGCTAATCTGCGTTTCTTTCTCTAACGGGGCGAATGGGGAAACGGTGTTCGCGTGTGTAGCTGCTTGTTACGTGGTAATCCTCAATGAAGTCGATGCCATAAACAACGGCGGTGCCATCTTTATCGATGATAGAGGCTGCCGAGCCCGACCAGAGAAAGCCAGTTGTGCCAATTTTCGAACTCCAACCCGTCTCGCCCGAAGCCGGCAGAAATATTGAGTTTTGGGTGTAGCCTTCCTTCTTGCTTGTCACCAAATAGCCGTTCACCTCAGAGCCGTGGCTGTTGGTCTGCGTGGTCCATTCCCAAGTGCAGTTAGCGTCGTTTACGAGTTCACGAATCTCGTCTGTAGTAGGCATACGCCAGCCATCGCCCCAACGCACGTGAGCCGCATCGTGTTCTGTGCCGAAGTTGGCTTCGCCAATGGCGTCGTAGTAGCTGCCATCGGTCGAGGTTGCGCCCCACTGAAAATAGAGCCCAAAGTCGGCAGGCATCTCACCGCCAATATTCCATTCCGCCCAATCGACACTCAGACCCAAATCGATAGCCGTAGCTACTTTGCCGTCGCCAAATGTCTCTTCTTCTGCGGCGGGCTCGGTGCTCTCTTCGCAGGCGAGCATATTCATACTTATAATTACGCACAATGCGGCGCGTAGGTGATTTCTGTAGTTCATATATGTATGCATAAAAAATGTTCGACAAAAATAGGTGTTTCGGCTAAAATAGACTCGCAACGAAGTCGGCAAGCATGTTTAGTATGTAGCACACAGCGTAGATTGTAAGTATAAGTATAATGATGATAATCACCATGATACGCGAATCGCGGTTGACAATACGCAGCGTGTTGGCATCGCCCTCAATGTAGCCTGTGATGAGGTTTATATTCTTGTTGTACGACTTGTTTATGACGTCGCAGATGTCGCCGAGCACGGGGAAAAGTCCCACGAGAATATCTATAAGTATGTTGTAGACTAAGGCAAGCGTGAGTTCGAACGAGCGTAGTTTCGCGATAGTTATGTATATGTACGGAATGTTGAGCAGCTGCAGAATTACGTCGCCAATGCCCGGTAGCACGAAGCCGACAATTGGGTCTATGTACCACGAATCCATCACGTCCGCTATGCGTTTGCATGCGCGGTAGACGGGTGTGCCAAATAAGTTTTTGTCTATTGAACGATTCACTAACGAAAAGAGTGTTAATAATTATATATTCGCAATATAAAAACAAAAACTAATTAGTATACCCAATGAATATGATGGCAATCGTGCTATTTGCAGTTATATTAATCTGCTTAGCAATTTTCTTTCACTACGTACCTATTCTATTGTGGTTCTCGGCAACCGTATCGGGCGTAAGAATTTCGTTACTTCAACTCTTTTTGATGCGCATACGTAATGTGCCTCCCAAAGTAATCGTGCAAGCTCTCATCGAGGCACATAAAGCTGGTCTGACGCAAGTCCGCCGCGACGACCTCGAAGCTCACTATCTTGCTGGTGGTCATGTATATAACGTGGTTCATGCGCTCGTTTCGGCAAACAAAGCCAATATCAACTTGACATTCCAAATGGCTACGGCCATCGACCTTGCTGGTCGCGATGTGTTCGAGGCTGTGCAGATGTCGGTAAACCCTAAAGTTATTGACACTCCGCCTGTTACGGCAGTTGCCAAGAATGGTATTCAGCTTATAGCTAAAGCTCGTGTAACGGTGCGTGCCAACATTCGTCAACTCGTTGGTGGTGCCGGCGAAGAGACGGTTCTCGCGCGTGTAGGCGAGGGTAGTGTGTCGTCGATTGGTTCGGCAGAGAGTCACGAGAGTGTGCTCGAAAACCCCGACAGCATCTCTAAAGTGGTGCTTGCCAAAGGTCTCGACGCTGGTACGGCATTCGAGATTCTCTCTATCGATATTGCCGATATTGATGTAGGAAAGAACATCGGTGCAGCCCTTCAAATGGATCAGGCTAATGCCGATAAAAATATTGCGCAAGCTAAAGCTGAGG
Source organism: Bacteroidales bacterium (assembly GCA_017539645.1). GTDB lineage: Bacteria > Bacteroidota > Bacteroidia > Bacteroidales > Marinilabiliaceae > W3P20-009. Next base: position 25 of record JAFYCM010000047.1, on the reverse strand, counting down.
AGCGTCGCGCAATGGCTGTGGCTCT
>JAFYCM010000006.1 GCA_017539645.1 Bacteroidales bacterium | reverse complement strand
CGGCCGACGAGTTTTCGAATCTTGTGGCGCTGTCGCAAGTCACTCCCGGACCTATAGCCATCAATGCTGCTACGTATGTAGGCTTCAAAAGTGCCGGACTGCTTGGCGCTATAGTGGCTTCGGTGGGTGTATCTATGCCATCGTTCATATTAATTATGATAGTGATGTCGTTCATCAACCGATTCAAGGAGAATAGGGTGGTGCAAGCCGTTCTTGCTGGTATAAAGCCTGCCACGGTTGGACTTATGGCAAGTGCATTTATGTTTATGGCTACAACGGCGCTTTTCAACGATGAGGTTTCAATTTGTAACTTCAAATCGATTTTTGATAACGTAAATATTGTCGCAGTAGCGATATTTATATTAATTTTCGCATTGATTAGGCTGACGCGCTTAGGAGCTATCACGCTCACATTGTTGGGCGGTGTTTTGGGCGTAGTCGTGGGCATAATTATACAGAATACAACCATTTGAAGAATATTGCGTATACGTGCATATTTCTACGGATGAGTATTCAGTAATAATAGGCAACAATGAAGAAGACTATCTTTATAATATTAGCTTGTGTAAGCTTTGCAGTGGTTGCGTGTCAGCGCCATTTCGACAAGCTGAAAGTTGGTGCGCGAACATCAGAATTGAAGCGCTTGGTCGGTTCTCCCGATAGCATTCGCGATGATTTTTTCAATCAATTATGGTACTATCCCGAATATGTTATCACCGTCAGCAATGATACAGTTTCGGTGATACGTACAAAAGCACAGATGCAAGCCGAAGTGCAAGCCATGATGGACGCCTACCGACGAATAAAAAACAGGTAACCAAATAATTCATACAGACATATAATGAGCAAAAAACACAATCTCGGTACAATCTGCGTTCAAAGCGGTTGGCAACCTAAAACCGGCGAGCCTCGCGTGCTGCCTATCTATCAGAGTACTACATTCAAATACGAAACTTCCGAGCAGATGGCCGACTTGTTCGACCTCAAGGCGTCAGGCTATTTCTATACCCGCCTTCAAAACCCCACCAACGACGCTGTGGCTGCTAAAATTGCCGAACTCGAAGGTGGCGTAGGTGCTATGCTCACATCGAGTGGACAGGCGGCAAATTTCTATGCAGTATTCAATATTTGTCAAGCTGGTGACCATTTCATTACTACCAATTCTATTTATGGTGGTACGTACAACCTCTTCGGCGTGACGATGAAGAAACTCGGTATCGACTGCACATTCGTCGACCCCGATTGGGACGATGCTAAGATTGAAGCTGCATTCCGCCCAAATACCAAATGTTTCTTCGGAGAGACGGTCAGCAATCCCGGTTGCAACGTATTCGACATCGAACGTTTTGCCAAAATGGCTCATAAGCATGGTGTACCTCTCATTGTAGATAATACTTTTGCTACACCAATCAACTGCCGCCCGTTCGAGTGGGGGGCCGATATTGTTACGCATTCTACAACTAAATATATGGATGGTCATGCCACTGCTGTTGGTGGTGCAATCGTCGACAGTGGCAACTTCGATTGGGATGCTCATGCCGAGAAATTCCCTGGACTTTGCACTCCCGATGAGTCGTATCACGGACTTACGTATACCAAAGCGTTTGGCAAAGCAGCTTTCATGACCAAAGCTACGGCTCAACTTATGCGCGACCTTGGTTCTATTCAGAGTCCGCAAAATGCATTCCTTCTCAACCTCGGTTTGGAGACGCTTCATCTACGTATGCCGCGTCACTGCCAGAATGCGCAGAAAGTTGCCGAGTGGCTCGAGCAACAGCCCGAAGTAGCTTGGGTTAACTATCCTGGCTTGAAGAGCAATAAAAACTATGCGCTTGCACAGAAATATTTGCCCAACGGCTCGTGTGGCGTTATTGCCTTTGGCTTGAAAGGTACGCGCGAAGATGCCATCAAGTTTATGGATTCGCTCAAGTTCATCTGCATAGTTACCCACGTGGCCGATGCTCGCACTTGTGTGCTTCACCCAGCAAGTCACACCCACCGTCAGCTATCAGACGAGCAACTTCTCGAAGCTGGCGTTCGTCCCGACTTGATTCGCTTATCCGTTGGTATTGAGGATGTTGAGGATATTATCGACGATATAAAACAAGCGCTCGGTAAGTAGAAATATCTCATTAGATACAAAATCAAATGGGCTTGGCAACATATTTGCTAAGCCCATTTTGCATTTTTATAGCAATTGACCATCAAAAAGTTAACACTTTTTTTGAATTACTACGATTCAATTATTATGTTTGCTAAGAAACCAAAGTCGAAAAAATATCTCTTTCTATATATTATTGTTAATCAAAAAGTTTGCGATATGAAATCAATATTATTTACTACTCTTTTCCTCTGCAGTGCAATAACTGCAATGGCTGCTGACGACTTGACTGAAAAGTACACTATCGATGGTACTGAATATACTTTTACATTTATGGACATAACCTCTTCACGTTATGTAAAGAGTATTTCAGATGTGCCTACTTCTGAAAGCTTCACATTTCCAACCTCTACTGAAATTGGTGGCGATATTGATGGCTTATATAAAGGAGTAATGATATTGAGCACGTCTAAGTATGTTACTCTTGGTGAGAAAATGACATATCTTGGAGGTAGTAATTTCAGTGATAATACGAGCTTAATTACAATTACCGGTGTAGCAATAGTAGAAGTGAGCGGTAATGACTTCAAACATTGTACTTCACTTACTACTGTGACTATGCCGGAGCTACAAATTATCGGCTCGAGTGCATTTGTTGGGTGTACAGCTCTAAGTTCAATTTCGTTTCCTAAAATTGCAACAATAAAAAATAAGGCTTTTCAAGGTTGCACTGCTTTGAAATCTATATACTTAGGCAACTTGTCGAACGTAGAAAATGATGCCTTCGCCGATTGCAATTTCGCTACCACTAAACCGTCAATCCGTGTGAAGTGCGAAAATACTGATGAAAATAAGACCTCTCTTACTACAATCTTCGGCGTGTCGGAGTGGGCTTACGACAGTGAGAGCGGTGTTATGTATGCCGTATATTCTGAGCCTGTTACCAAATACAGCATAAATATTAGCAACAGCATAGTTAATGGCAGAGTAGAAGCTGATGCAGAGACCGCTGCTGCTGGAACGTTGGTTACTCTCACTGCAACTCCAAGTGACGACTATTTGCTTGTAGAATTTATTGTTACAGATGCTGAAAGTAATTCTGTTACGGTATCAGACGATGGCAAATTCACTATGCCAGCAAACGACGTTACCATCAGCGCAATATTCGCAAAGAATACAGTTACCGCAACTTGTGGCGCAATTAACGTAGATGATGCCGAAATTGTGGTTGCAGGTAATAAGATAGTTGCATCGGGCAACGGCGTTCTGACTGTTTACGACATTCTTGGTAAACAAGTGCTAAGCGCCGAGGTGTCGGGTCGCGAAGCTGTTGCGCTGGCTAAGGGCATTTACATAGTGAAGTTTGCTGGCAAAACAACCAAGATAGTTTTGAAATAATCATATATAAGATACAACTCTATGAAATCTAAAACAGAACAACTCGACTGCTTAATTGAGCAGAAGCAGAAGGCTTACGCATCGTTTCTTGAGAGAATAAAGGTGCTCACAACCGATGACAACATCGTGGCTTCGATGAAGGACGACGACATCTCGGGTGTGATGAAGGAGGTGCTATATCAGGTGATGCAGCTTCGTCTGTATGCCGATGAGGCTACCATAAAAGTGGTGCTTAACAACGTGCGTAAGATTGTGGTAGTTACCAACAATTTTGCTTCGGAAAAGCAGCAGTCGAAGAAGACTCGTTTGCCACATTTCTATTCAAAATATGCTATGGCAATTTCGAATATTGCTCAGGCATTGAATAATAACTTAAATGGTGTGTCGAACGAGAAAGGGGTAAAATACACACAGAAAGAAGATGTTCTCGGGTTGCTTCATGAGTATGGACACACAATCGATCCTGTCGATTTTGACAAGAAGGAGGTTTACCTCTGTTTCTGGGAAGGTCTCGAGAAGATGCTTGCTAAACGCGGCTACAAGGTTGACGTGCGCGACCGCTCTGCCGAGATTGATGCATATTACAGTTCAGCCCGCGACCGTCATCGTTGGATGGGACTCACGTTCAATATAAACCCGAATAAAGGTGGTCGCCCTGTGCGCTTCAAAATTGAGGTTGGCAACGACTACTATTATGGTATTATGAAGAGCGAGAAGGGCCATACGATACAGATTGTGAACGAGTCTGTTAAGCCGTTGCTTCAGCCCAACGACCGCAGCACCGATTGGTGGTATCTGTGCCGTCAGCCGCAAAAAGCCTCTCTGCGTCTCGATTTCTGGACGCTCAAGAGCGAAGGTTTCTTGCGCTTGCAGGACATCAACAAGCGCGACGCTTTCATCACGGAAGTTGTCGACGAGATTGATACATTCATCAAGAGCGTGCAGGCTGAGTTGAAAAAACGAAGTGTGTAATTGAATATAAATTGGTATATTGAAGCACCTTTTCCCGCGATGGGAGGGTGCTTTTTTTATTGATTCCAAATTCCCTTCGCAATGAAGAAAAATAACTATTCACGTTTTGTGAAGTCCTCCTTTTGGTCGCGCTTGCCCATCTTGCGCGTCACAGCAGCTATGGCGCTTGGCATAGCTTGCGGACACTACTTCGTGTTCGACTATTTCACCATTTCTATAATTATTATGGTGGTGGCAGCATTGGCAACGATGTTGGCGCTTGCATTCAAAGGTCGCGATGTGTTGCGAGGCATTTCTGTAGTTATGCTTATGGCGGCATTCTTCGCGTTTGGTTTGGCGAATGTGTCGTTGCGGACGCGCCCGATAATTAGCGATACGGGAGCAAGTGTGGTCTATGGCTACATATCCAAAATTGTAAAACACGATGCGCAGCGTTGCCGTGTGGAGGTCGCTGCCGATAGCGTAATTACTGTCGATACGAAGTTCTTCGCTATCAATGGTTTACTTACGGTGGAGGATTCTACATACATGCCGCATATCGGTCAGCGACTGCGGGCAGTGGCGGAGATTATCGAACCTGTGAATCGCAACTTTGGCGCGTTCGACTACGCTTCGTATCTGCGCAATAATGACATTCAGTTCATGTCGCGCGCCAATACCTACGAGGTGCTTCCCGATGATGTACAAAACATCTGGACGTTCGTCGGCTCGGTGCGTGAGTTGGTTATGGAGCAGCTGCGCCGTTGCAATATCTCCGAGACCAATTTGTCGTTCATTCAAGCTCTGTTTCTTGGCGATAAGAGCCGTCTCGACCCCGCCATACGTCAGTCGTTCAGCGATTGTGGCACTATTCACGTGCTGGCAGTGAGCGGTTTGCATGTAGGTATTATCTACGGCTTGCTCTTCTTCATATTTTCGCGCACTGTCGGACGATTTTCGCGCAAATTGTCGATAATACTTATACTGCTTGGCTTATGGTTCTATGCATTGCTTACGGGTTGCTCGCCGTCGGTGCTGCGTGCTGCGGTGATGATGTCGGCAGTGACCATAGCGCCGCTCTTCGATAGAGAGACGAACGTCTACAGTTCGCTATGTATCGCGCTTTTCGTCATACTTATGTGCGATCCAAACGCGCTATTCTCCGTTGGCTTGTGGCTCAGTTTCTTAGCCGTCATGGGCATCGTGTCGATGTCGCCAGTGCTGAAACTTTTCTATTGGCCGCAGAATAGAGTGGGGCAGTTCATCGCAGGTTCGCTCTACGTAACACTCACCGCGCAATTGGCTACTTTGCCGGTGATTTTGTATATATTCCACCAATTCCCTAACTATTTCATCGTCAATAACTTGGTGCTTGTGTCGCTCGCTGCGCCTATTCTATACATTGTTGTAGCTACGCTCATACTTAGCCCCATACCTATAATAGGCTCATTCCTTGGCGAATACGTAGTTAACGGACTCGTAGATTTTGTTATGAAGTATGTCGATTTTGCGTCGGCGTTGCCGCATAGCGTGACGCACGGAATCTATTTCGGTGCTCCAGAGTTGTTGGCTTTGTTGATGATAGTAGCGAGCATTATGGCTTTATGTATAAAAGGCAATCTGCGTTCGTTTGTGTGGGTTGTGCGCGCAGTTGTCGTTTTCTGTGTGGTGGAGATGGCGGTTACTGTTTTTGAGTCCAATAAGACTGATGTTACAGTTTTCGATGCGTATGGGCGAACCGATATTGCCGTGCGGCAGAATGGCCATGTGACGCATTTTCTCTCCGACCTCGAGTTCAATCCGTTGCTCACGATGGTCGATAATTACAATGTTCGGCATAGAGTGGCGTCGGCTAAGATGCGGCAGATTGCCAGCGGCGACGTGATTGTTGTGGATAGCACGCGCATTAGCTACGTATGCGATTGGCTCGACTACAACGTTGTAGAAGATTCTACCTATTGCGTTGTTTCGGCCGATTTGTTGCCGCCCATTGGCAATGTGTCTCACGTACATTTCATAAATACGCAAGGCGTGCGCAACCGCCACATCTGGCAGCGTGCTCTAGACCGAGAGCAGGTGGCTTCGGTCGACTATGTATCGGCTATCAATACTTATGTGTTTGTGCCTTGAAGCGCTTTAGCCGCGCAACTTCTCGTACAACTCAAACAGCCGCGCAACAATCTCTTCCTCCGACAAATTCTTTGGCCAACCGTATGCAGCGAGGACGGCTTCATCGTTGGCGCGATGGGCGCGGCGGAGTTCTACTGGCATAAGCGTTTCATCGTAGAGGTCGGCAAGCGACGAATCGGGATAGAGCGCACGAGCATCAAGAATGGCTTGGGCCGTCTTTTCAATTTTCAATTTTT
>JAFYCM010000046.1 GCA_017539645.1 Bacteroidales bacterium | reverse complement strand
TATCAAAGAAATCTTCTACAAACGTAACAGCAACGACAATGCTTGGTACGACCTCCTTGGTCATAAATTCGATACTAAGCCTACCGTTCCGGGCTTGTATATACACCAAGGCGAACGCGTGCTTGTGAAGTAAGTTGTAAGTAATTAGTACATAAGCTATACGTTTGGGGCTGCCACTTTGCGTGGCGGCCCTTTTTGCTTTTGGCAGGTACACGCTAACATCTCAATTACTCGTACCTCAAAGCTTCGATAGGGTCGAGACTTGCGGCTTTCTTTGCTGGATACCAGCCAAAAAAGACGCCCGTTATGGTGCATACGGCAAACGAAAGAACCACAGTGTATGCCTGCACTGAAACGGGCCACGCGAAGGCCACTTTCACCATATACGACGAAAACATGCCGAAAAGCACGCCTATCACACCGCCCGTTATAGATATAAGTATCGATTCTATGAGAAACTGACTCATTATATCGCGACCTTTTGCGCCTATCGACATACGCAGCCCAATCTCGCGAGTGCGTTCTGTTACAGATACATACATAATATTCATAATACCTATACCACCCACGAGTAGCGAAATGCCGGCTATGCAAGCAAGCAGCACCGTCATCATATCGCTTGTGGAGGTCATCATAGATGAGAGTTCCTCTTGCGAACGGATGTTGAAGTCGTCTTCGTCGTTGCGTCCAATCTTGTGGTTCTGGCGCAAAATCTCGCTAATCTCCTCAATTGCTGCTGGAGTCTGCGATTCCTCAATAGCCGAGGCGTAGATAGACTGTAGGTATGTAATAGCAAGAACACGCTTCTGAATGGTGGTGTACGGCGCAAGCACAAGGTCGTCTTGGTCCATGCCCATGCTGTTGTAGCCCTTCTTTTTCAGCACTCCAATAATAGTCATAGGAATGCTCTTGAAACGAATCACCTTGCCAACGGCCTCGCCATCGGGAAAGAGATTATCGACCACAGTCTGCCCTACTACGCACACTTTTGCAGCCGAAGCAACATGACTTTCGTCGAAGCAAATACCCTCAGAAATCTCATTTTGACGAATCTCTAAATATTCTGGAGATACGCCATAAACAGTTGAAGAACAGTTGTTTGAGCCATAAATAAGTTGTCCGCTACCATTCACAACGGGCGAAACACATTTGAGCAAAGTAGTCTGCTCGCTAATCGACTTATAGTCATCGAGTTTCAGCGTCTGCATCGACGACGCATCTTGGCGTACGCCACCGCGCATATCGGCACCAGGATGAATCATAATTAGGTTTGAACCCATTTCCGAAATCTGAGCCTTGATGCTCTCTTTCGAACCTTGACCAATGGCAAGCATAGCTATGACGGATGCCACTCCGATAATTATGCCGAGCATAGTTAGAAAACAACGCATCTTGTTGTTAGCCAATGCTCTAAGTGCAATTTTGAAAAGATTGATGTAGTTCATCTTTGTAATATTGTTTATTGTCTATCGTTTCGTGAAACGACGCAAAACTACTCTCAACCCCAAACGGCGCGAATAGGTATATCGACAAAGTGGCTCTTTCGTTCGACTTATGTTTTTGCACATCGCTAATCGCCGAATAAATATGGATGAATCGCAAATTGAGCTGAAATTCAATGGGGGAAAGATGAACTGAGAGGCAAAAACTCGATAAAGTACGACAAAGAAACATAATAAACAATAGTTACTACAAGGTACAATTTGAGTATTTGCTCGTATATTTGCCCAGAACAACAGAGAAAAAGCCGCATCGGATTTATTGATTGTCAAACTCAACATTAATAATCTTCAACGGGACAAGCTTAAGTGTTGCAATGGCGGGCTTCGCCACTCAGGTGGTTGTCGTTTACGGCACGGAAGATTACAACGCAGCACAGCCCCCAATTCCTATTCGTAGGAGTTTGATTAATCCACGGTGCGGCCTAATATAGAAAGAAGGCGAGGCTAATATTAGTGCTCGCCTTCTCTTTTGATTATCAAAAAGATAGAGATGCCGACAAGAAACGAAATAGAACTTTTGGCGCCAGCTAAAGATTTGGAATGCGCCCTCACGGCACTACGTTGTGGGGCTGACGCTGTTTACATTGGTGCAGAAGCCTTTAGCGCCCGCCACGCAGCTGCCAACAATCTTAGCGACATTGAAACGCTCGTTGCCGAAGCCCACACCATTGGCGCACGCGTGTACGTGACGGTCAACACATTGCTTTTCGACAATGAAGTGAAAGAGGCTCGCCAATTGGCCTGGAAGCTCTATCGCGCTGGCGTTGACGCACTTATAATACAAGATACTGCCCTACTCTGCGGCGACATGCCTCCCATCGAACTGCATGCAAGCACTCAGATGGACAACCGCACAGCAGAAAAAGTGCAATTCTGGCAAGGACTTGGTCTAAAGCAAGTTGTGCTTGCGCGCGAACTCTCTGAAAACGAAATAAAGACGATAGCCGACGCTACCACAGTTCGCTTAGAATGCTTCATTCACGGCGCATTGTGCGTGAGCTACAGCGGACAGTGTTTTATGAGTTACGCAGCTTGTGGACGTTCTGCCAATCGTGGCGAATGCGCTCAGATGTGCCGCCACCTATACACGATCACCGACAAAAACGGTCACACGCTACAACGCGGTCATCTGCTATCGCTAAAGGATTTCAACCAGACGAGCAACATAGAGAAATTGATTGACGCTGGCGTCTCGTCATTCAAAATAGAAGGGCGATTGAAGGACAAAGACTACGTGGCCAACGTCACGCTGCACTATCGCCGCATAATAGACGAGATTCTTGCTCGTCGCCCAGAGTTGCACCGCGCTTCATCGGGCATCACTATTGCCGACTTCGAGCCAGACGTAAATAAAACGTTCAACAGAGGCTTCACCACATATTTTTTCAATGGTCGCAAACCTCATATCAGTCAACCTATTACGCCAAAATCGATGGGCGAATGGATTGGCAACATTGTACGTGTGGAGAAAGGCAATTTCAGTATCGATGGCAAGAGCGAACTCCACAACGGCGACGGATTGTTGATTGTACATAGCAATGGCGAGACGAGCGGTCTGCGTGCCAACAAAGTTGAGGGACGCCGCATAACTCCGCTAAAGATGATACGTATGCAGACTGGCGACAAGGTCTATCGCAATAGTGACGTGGCTTTCGAAGCAACGTTGAAGCGCGAAAAGACGCACCGCAGCATTCCTATAAATATTACGTACGACTTCGACGGCCAGAATTTTATAATAAGTATCAATGATAGCGATGGCGTAACCACCACCATAAATAGAGAAATGGCAAGCGAGCCTGCCAACAACATCGCATCGACACGCGAAAATGCTGTGCGTCAGCTGAGTAAGACGGGCGGTACTATATACACTGCCACCGTTGAAGTTAGCGATGCCGCTGCAAGTCGCCACATTTCGGCAAGCGACATAAATACACTACGCCGCGATGCTCTCGAGGCGCATAGTAGCAACCGCCGTGAGCATTTCAAACCAACTGATTGCGAACGCATTAGCAATAATATTCCATTCCCGAAAAAAGAACTTTTTCGCAACGATAATGTCACCAACGACGATGCGCGAAAATTCTACGAAGCGCACGGTTGCCAGGTGAAAGAGATGGGCTACGAATGTCAGAACGACCACAGCGGACAGACGGTGATGACAACAAAATTCTGTCTTATGAACGAGCGCGGAACGTGTTTGAAACAGCATCCGGAACTACGTGCCTCTTTGCCGCTAAAACTTTCCGACGATTCTAATAGCTTTGTAGTAAATTTCGACTGCAAAAATTGTCAAATGATAATATCTATGCCGTAGTGCATCAGATTTCAAATACGTACATAAACAACTGAATATGAAACTATTACTACTCGGACTTGGCACTCAAGAGATAATACTTTTAGCCATCGTAGCATTGCTATTTTTCGGCGGCAAAAAAATACCCGAGCTAATGAAAGGTGTTGGCAAGGGCGTTCGCAGTTTCAAAGATGGACTTAACGGCAAAGACGACGAGACCACCAACGATGCTGAGAAAAACGACAAGACCAACGCTTAGGCCGCACTGATGAGCGACGAAAAACTCACGTTTTGGGACCATTTGGACGAGCTACGCAAAGTGCTTTTTCGCGTAGTGATTTGCTTGTTTGCCCTCACCATCATTGCGTTTGCGTTCAAGGAGCAACTTTTCGCGTTCATTTTGGCACCATCGAAAAGCGATTTTCTGTTATACCGACTGCTGAACCTCATAAACATTCAAGTAGAAGCATTTGATAGCCAACTAATCAACACCGAGTTGACGGGGCAATTTATGGCGCATATCCGCGTATCGTTCTACGTGGCCGTTATTTTGGGCGCGCCATACGTACTTAGGCAAATCTTCGCATTCATCGCGCCAGGTCTTTATGCCAACGAACGTCGACTTGTGAGCAACGTAATGATTTCTGGTTCAGCGCTTTTCTTCGTTGGCGTGACAGTGGCATACATACTTATATTTCCATTATCGTACAGATTTTTAGCGCTTTACGCCGTCGACGAATCAATATCAAATATGATAACGCTGACGTCGTATTTGGACGTACTATTCGTGCTGGCACTACTGATGGGGCTGATGTTTGAATTGCCGCTCGTAGCAATACTTATGGCGCGCCTCGGCTTCATCAACGCAAGTTTTCTTCGCCGACACCGACGCCACGCCGTGTTTGCAATTCTTGCGCTCTCCGCAGTCATAACGCCTACTACAGACATAGTTACGCTGCTTTTGGTATCTGCGCCGATATGCATTTTGTACGAAATAAGCATAATGATAATACGCAAATGAAAGCGACATTCATAGGTGCCGGCAACGTGGCTACGCATTTCGCCAAAGCCTTCGCAAAGTGCGGCATAACTATCGATACTATTTACAGCCGTAATATCCTAAATGCCAAAACGTTAGCCACCATCGTTGATACGAAAGCCACCGACAATCTTGAATTCATCGGCAACGATAGCGATATTTATGTTATCAGCGTTAGCGACAACGCTATACAGTCTGTAGCTGAGGCAATTAGCAAGAAGCGCGGCATCGTGGTGCATACGTCGGGAGCAACGTCAATTGATGCGCTGCAGAAGCACGAACGCCGCGGGGTGCTCTACCCTTGCATGTCGTTCACCAAGAGCGTTGATTTCGATTTTCGCACAACGCCACTGCTCATAGAGGCTGCCGATGACAAAACGTGCGACATACTTATGGACATTGCCCATAAAATAAGCGATGCCAAGATTATGTACGCCACATCGGAGCAAAGGCGGAAACTGCATGTGGCGGCGGTGATTGCAAGCAATTTCACAAACCATCTGCTGCACCTTGCCGATAAATACATCACGCGCAACGGCCTCGATTTTGAGCTATTGAAACCGCTTGTACGTCAAACCATTGAGAAAGCGCTCGCCACAAATCCGTTCGACGCACAAACTGGTCCAGCGCGCCGCCACGACACCAATACCATCGAACGCCATTTGGAACTTATCGGCGATGACGAAAGTCTTGCGAATATTTATAATACACTGACAAACAGCATCATAAATAGTTACAAGTAGATAATAATACGTATATATAAAATGAAGAATTTCAAGGAGTTACTTACCGACATACGCGCATTTGCCTTCGATGTAGACGGCGTACTTTCCGACACCGTTGTGCCCATGTTTCCCAACGGCGAACCGATGCGCACGGCCAACATCAAAGATGGCTACGCCATTCAACTGGCGGTGAAACTCGGCTACCACATTGCTATAATTACTGGCGGCAGCACCGAAGCCGTAAAAGTGCGTTTCTCTACGCTCGGCGTGCAGGATATATATATGCGACAAGCCACTAAAATAGGCGCCTACGAGGAGTGGAAGCAGAAGCACAACCTCAGCGACAACCAGATTCTCTACATGGGCGACGACATGCCCGACGTACCTGTGCTCAAGCGCGTTGGCATAGCCGCCTGCCCAGCCGACGCTTGCATCGACGTGCGCGAGATCTGCCAATACATATCTCCATACAACGGAGGACACTGCTGCGCTCGCGATGTGATTGAACAAACACTCCGCGCTCAAGGTAAGTGGGGCACCGACCACACTTGGTAGGATTTTGTAAATAGTAAAGCCATGAAAATAAAGTTATTCGGACTGATTCTGTTGGTGACCATAATCACAAGTTGCCAGCAACAAACAAGAAAGCCAAACATTACAAACGAGGATTTTCAAGAGTATGTCAACTTATTCAAGGTGGCAAGTTTCCCTTTCTCTACCTATGAAGAACTTTATGCTACAGATACTATTAGTCGTGCCTTTGTGAAAAAATATATCTGTAACCAAGCTTCATGCTTGAAAGACTGGAGTGGATATGATATTGAATTTAGGTACTGTTTTTCATTAATTCCTCGTGGAGATTTTATAATACTTATACATGATGAATCCACCGATTGTGGATCTATATGGAAATTATCGACATATAGTTTAGACGGTTCAAAGATTAGCGAAATGGTATTATGGGCAGACAAGTCTTTTCATGGACATAGAAATGATGATGAAGTTGATGCATATGGTGTTCAGAGTATAATTAACAATGAATATCGTATTGAGACGAAACGTTTTGAATTTTATACAAAAAAATGGAAAGAAGGGAATCAGCGTTATACTTATGGTCGATATATTGAATATCAATATAAAATTGAATCTAACGGTGAAATAGTAAAGGTTTCGGAGAAAGACCACGGCAAACAAAAATACCTCGGTGGAACTTACGACCCTAATGTTATGCCATGCTTGAAATTAGCAGAATAGGTTATCGTAGTTAATTCCAAGAAATCTCCGCCCAAAGCGTAGACCATTTGCTATAATTATGAATCTCCGATTTTGAGTAGTTTTTTCGGTATTTACAGAATAACAACCACTTACGGCGGCAAGGCGAAGAGTTAATGCAGGAGCAATGAAAAAATGTCTCAAAATATCGACAGAATCTATTGCACAGAAAAGAAAAGTGCGTACATTTGCACCCGCAAAAGCGACACGGGTAAGTCCTGTGCAACCAGCTCCCCCTGACTCCTCCAGGGCTTGACCGCAGCAAAGGTAGGGGGTTGAGCGGTGTGATGCAGATAGCTTACCCACCTGCCAGTGTAGCTCAGTTGGTAGAGCAACTGATTTGTAATCAGTCGGTCGTGGGTTCGAGTCCCTCCACTGGCTCCAAACGCTAAAGGAGTTTACTTGTGTCGTTTTTCTGGGTGAATACCAGAGTGGCCAAATGGGGCAGACTGTAAATCTGCTGTCTTTCGACTTCGGTGGTTCGAATCCATCTTCACCCACACTCAATACTCTTGCGGGAGTAGCTCAGTTGATAGAGCATCAGCCTTCCAAGCTGAGGGTCGCGGGTTTGAGCCCCGTTTCCCGCTCAAATGTTTAGCCTCAGGTAGTTATACTTGAGGTTTTTTTATTTTACATAGATAGTGAAACTCATAACCTTCCTCAAAAACTGGACTCTGCCCATTGCCATGCTCACGGGCGTCCTTATCTATTTGGCATTTGCTCACATCGCGTTTTTAGCACCCACAAAACCTGTTGTGCATCGCATCGACGCATTTCTCACGCCTGCACTGATTTTCATGCAACTCTTGCTCACCTTTTGCAAGGTCAATCCGCGCGATTTCTCGTTTCGTCCTTGGCATTTTATCCTGCTCGCATTTCAGCTCGTATGCAGCATACTTATATACATATTACTACGCCCGTTTGACGAGATTGTGGCTCAAGGCGCAATGGTCTGCCTCATCTGCCCAACGGCAACGGCTGCGGCTGTCATCACCGATAAACTTGGTGGTAATGCGGGTTCGCTCGTTACGTATACATTCCTCGTAAATATTCTTGCCGCCGTCTTCGTGCCTATCTTCTTCCCAATAGTCAACCCCACGGCTGACGCAAGTTTCTTGCACTCATTTTTGCTCATTCTATCTAAAGTATTCCCGCTGCTCATCTGCCCATTCCTATTGGCGCAAATCTTACGCTATTTCTTGTCCAAAGCGCACGGCTGGCTACGTTCGCACGCATCGGCAGCATTTTATATATGGGCAGTCGCATTGGCAATGGTGATGGGCAAAACGGCCAAATCGGTTTGCGACCACAACGGAAGTAGCGCCATTCTATTTACGCTTGCAATGGTGAGTTTGGTTGTCTGCTCGATGCAATTTGCATTGGGCAAGGCCGTCGGTACGCGATACAACGACCGCATCAGTGGAGGTCAGGCTTTGGGGCAAAAAAACACCGTGCTCGCCATTTGGATGTCGTATACATACCTACTGCCTGTAACCTCCGTAGCTCCTGGTGCATACGTACTTTGGCAGAACATCATAAACTCGTACCAACTTTGGAAGAAGAGAAAACGAACTCAACGTGTGTGAAATTTCTGAAATGAATCAGAAACGAGTATAAAACAATAAGAGAGAGCAGATAAGCCCTCTCTTACTTTTTTCGTTTAGTACTTATAATTTCCTTTATCGAAACTATCGACTACCCTACTACCCTATCAGTTGTGGAAGAAAGCACGAAACTACAAGCACGGCTATACCTATTATCAAAACTACTATCGTTTTGCGAGAGCAGCCCTTCCACTCTTTCAAGATGATGCCCCAAACGTTCGAGAACACCACGTTGAGCGCCATAAGTATGCAAAACGCGAGTGTGGTGAGCGTTGTAGAGCCTACCAAGAAGCCTTTGCCGAGCGAAAGGCCAAAGAATTGGCTATACCACAATGCACCAGCAAGTGCACAGAAAAGCGCATTGTTGCCCCAAACAGAAACGTTCTTGTAGTCACCCCATGTGCGATTCTTCTGGTTCTGATAGAAGCAATAAATAGCGTTCGTCACGAAGCCACCAAGCGTAACGAGAAGCGTAGCAGGCAACGTTTTGAACATCTCGGGGGTCTCGGCAAAAGAGATTCCTTTGCCAAACTCCAAACCTACATTGAAACAGCCACTCATAAAGCCAGCAAGCAAAGCGATGGTGATGCCTTGGGGGAAATTGAAATCCTTCACGGCATCGCGTTTTTCCTCTTCGCTGAGTGCGCTCGACTTCATTGCACCAGCCACGCCGATAATAGCTATACCTACGAGCGTAACTACAACACCGAGAATCACAGCAAACGTGAGGCTGCTGAGAGCATCGAGTTCTGGGAAGAATGCGTTGAGGAGAACCGGGCCCATGATGGTGCCAAGACCTGCACATGTACCAAGTGCTATGGACTGTCCGAGCGCCACGCCAAGGTAACGCATACTTAGGCCAAACGTCAAGCCACCAACACCCCAAAGCACGCCGAAGAGAATTGTCATCCAAAGGTTGAACGAGTTGGCGCTTGCGAAGAGTTCGCCGAGGCTATGACCTGTCGGAACTGCCAAAAGTGCACCAAGCAACGGAAATACGAGCCATGCGAAGACGCCTTGCATAATCCAATAGCTCTCCCAACTCCAATTCTTTATTTTATTGATAGGCACATAGCAGCTCGACTGGCAGAACGCGCCTACAGCTATAATTAGCAATCCTATTGCTATCTCCATTTCTATAAATATTTATAAGAAATCCCTTCCCCGCTAAGTGGCACACGCCATGCGAAGAAGGGATTTTTTGGTTACGTATTATAGATTATCGTTTGCTGATAACGTCTGCTACATATTGGTCGATTTCTTTGATGAAAGCATCGCCAACAGGAACATTGTTACGTACGCAGAATTCGTCATAAACAGCTTGCCAAGGCATAGCTTTCTGCTCTTCGATGAGGGCAAGAACTTTGTAACCTTCGCCAGCAAGTTCGAATTTGCTAATCATATCGCGTGGTTCGAGCAGTGCACGAGTCATACACTTCTGAGCTGCGCGCGAACCAATAACGTATGCACCGATACGGTTGATAGAGCCATCGAAGAAGTCGAGACCATAGTGAACGCGATCGAGAGCATTAGCACGAACGATTTCGAAGAATAGATCTTGCGTAGGATCGTCCATAATGGTTACGTGGTCTGAGTCCCAACGTACTGGGCGAGAAACGTGAAGCATGAGTTCTTTGAGGAACGGGAGGACAGCCGAAACTTTGTCGCCAGGCATCTCCGTTGGGTGATAGTGGCCCGTGTCGATGGTGAGAATCTTATCGTTAGCAGCTGCATAGGCAGTGTAGAAATCGTGAGAACCAACGGTGAACGACTCCAAGCCGATACCAAATACTTTACCTTCGATACAATCCTTCATCATAGGCTGCTTCTTAGCGAAGATTTCGTCGAGCGACTGTTTGAGAAGGTTGCGATAGAGAGCGTGGTTTACAGATACGTCTTTGCAACCGTCGTGCACCCAAAGGTTCATGATACAAGGATCGCCCTGAGCTTCACCCATAGCATTAGCTATATCGCGGCAACGTTTGGTGTGCTCTATCCAGAATTTACGTATGCCTTCGTCTGGATTTGAAAGGCTCAAAGAACCTGACTTTGGATGAGAGAACGATGATGAGTTGAAGTCGAGCTTTGTGTTGTTGGCTTTAGCCCAATCGATCCATGATTGGAAATACTCAACGGTAACTTCGTCACGATCAACCACTTTGCCTTTGAAGTCGCCATAAATCTCATGGAGATTCAAACGGTGATTACCAGGGATAAGCGATTTTGCTTTGAGAATATCCTGACGGAGTTCGTCGATATTGCGAGCAGCACCGGGGAAATCGCCAGTAGACTGAATACCACCCGACATTGCACCTGCCTTAACTTCGAAACCTTTTACGTCGTCGGCTTGCCAGCAGTGGAGCGACAAGTGGAAATCTTGCAACTGCTTGAGAACTTTCTCTGTGTCGACGCCTATTTCTGCATAACGTTCTTTTGCTACCTCATAGGCTTTCTTTACTAATTCTTCTTTCATTTTTATTTATATGTTAATTTATTTACTATTAGTCACTTTCAAATATTTATCGTAGCCCTTATCCCAAGCCTCTTTGTCTTGTGGAGCATAATGTTTCAAGTCGATGCTTGCGGCAATTATTCTACGCATGTCCCAAATATCCTTCACTGCGCCGTTAGTCTTAGCCTGAATCATAACATTACCAAGAGCTGTGCACTCCTGAGGGCCAGCTACAACTTCAACTCCTGTAGAGTTGGCTGTGAACGTATTTAGCAATTCGTTGCGCGAACCTCCACCAATGATATGCAATTTTTCTATAGTAAAAGGTGCCATCTCTTTCAAGTAGCCAAACACCTGACGATAACGCAATGCAAGCGAATCGAAGATGCAACGTGCTATGGCAGCATAACCTTCCGGAACTGGTTGATTTGTCTTGCGGCAATAATCCTGAATAGCATTCTGCATATTACTTGGGTTGGCAAATTCTGGAGCATCAGGATTTATAAGGCTTACAAACGCAGGCTGAGCCTTAGCTTCTGCTATTATCTGCGAATATTCAGCTGGAGCTTGGTCGCCCCATTCTTTGCGGCAACGCTCAAGAAGCCACATGCCGCAGATATTCTTCAAGAAACGCGTTGTGCCTTCTATGCCACCTTCGTTGGTGAAGTTGCGTTCGAAACTTGTCTCGTTGATGATGGCGTCTGGAGTTTCGATACCCATAAGACTCCAAGTTCCGCTACTTAAGTATGCAAATTTCTCATCGGCAGCAGGAACAGCAGCTACAGCACTCGCCGTATCGTGACCTGCAACAGCTATAACAGGAATAGCACCAAGGCCCGTCATCTTTTGAACTTCATCGGTAAGTACGCCAATAACAGCGCCCGGATTAACCATGCGACCGAAGTTGCTACGAGTCAAACCAAGCGATGCAAGCAGACGCTCATCGAGTTGTTTGGTACGAGGATCGAGCAACTGACTTGTACTTGCGATGGTATATTCACAAACCTCGTTGCCGGTGAGCATGTAGCTGAGAGCATCGGGCACGAAGAGAATCTTTGCAGCGTGCGTAAGAGCTTCATTACCAGCGCGGCGCATAGCATAAAGCTGGAATATGGTATTGAAATTCATAAACTGAATTCCTGTGGTATCATAAACCTCTTGCTTGCTGATTACGTTTTTCAAGTAATCGTCCATTGCGCTGAAAGTGCATGGGTCGCGGTAAGCCATCGGATTGCGGAGTATTGCGCCATCTTTGCCAACAGCCACCACATCTACGCCCCACGTGTCGATACCTATGCTGGTGATTTCTATGCCTTGCTTAGCAACTTGCTGAAGGCCTTTTATAATCTCGTTGTATAGCGCATAAATATCCCAATAGAAATGTCCACCCGTTTGTATTAAGTTATTGGGGAAACGCGTTACTTCCTCGAGTTTCACTTTGCCGTCGACTAAAGAACCTACGATGGTACGTCCGCTTGTAGCGCCGAGGTCAACTGCAAAAAAATGCTCACTGTTAGCCATTGAATGTTTATAGTTAGTTTATTGTTTTTGATTTATTATCGGTGGCTCCGTGTTGTTTTGTGCCAACGTTTGCCATGCGCCAAATGTAGGTAATTTTCAACGTGTGTGCCAAATTTTTATTTATCTAAAAAAACATCTTTCTACAAACGTTTGTCATTTTCCGTCAAATGGCGCATTTTTTCATAAATTCACATTTAACCTTAGTCGCTGTATACGTAATTATATAAGTCTCTCGTTTCTTACGCTACCTCATATTTCTATTGGGCAGCCTGTTAAATATTTATAATGCAGCATTATGTCGCTTGCGATATAATATAGAATATTTACTTTTGTGTCGCGAACGACATATCGCAACATATCAAACTTCTAAATGATAGATATTATGAACTACGTAAAGACATTCATCCGCATTTTATTGGGTCTTTTCATGACCTATGCAGGCGTAAGCCATCTCACCATCGCGCGCCAAGAGTTTGTGGCACAAGTGCCAACTTGGTTACAGTTCTCACCCGGTTTCACCGACTTTGTTGTGCTTGCTTCGGGCGTCGTTGAGATAGCGCTCGGCTTGGGGATGCTCTTCTTGTGGAAAAAGAAGGCAATCGTAGGTGCACTGCTCGCACTCTTCTACGTACTTATATTCCCAGGCAACATCAACCAATACGTCAACGACATAGATGCGTTTGGCCTCGACACCGAACAAGCTCGACTCATTCGACTCTTCTTTCAGCCATTGCTGATTTTCTTTGCCTTATGGTCGACTGGCGGTTGGGAGCAATACAAAGCATGGCTAAAATGCTGCAAGAAAGACAAATAACTAATCCAAATAACAATATATAATTATGGCACAACCTTGTGAAAATTGCAAATTAAGAGCTCACTACGACAAGAACCCCAATTCGCTTCTTGGTCGATTTTGGCGTTGGCACATCAATTTCTGTCCTGGATGGAAGGCATTCTTCACCAACCTTCCGGAAGACAAAAAAGCTGCCTTCCGCGAGAAATACAAATTCAATAAGTATCAGTAATAGAGCGTAACAGACAACCACCTCCGTTGCCCATCAGAAATGTATTGGCGGCGGAGGTGGTTGCTTTTTATATGTTTGTTTCTTTTGTGAATAGTGTGTTTCCGATCAGTTATTCCTTCTTCAATTCCTCGGCTGGATTAGCCTTGGCAGCTTTCAGTGTTTGCCACAGCACGGTAGCGAAGGCTATGGCTATCGATATGACGATGGCAGCCACGAATGTCCAAGCATAGTCGTCGGTGCGGTAGGCGAAGCGTTCGAGGTATAGGCGCGCGGCGTAGATGGCAAGCGGGATGCCTATGAAGCAGGCTATGAGCGTGAGATTTATGTAGCTCTTCACGTTGCGCCAAGTTTCGCGTGTCACTTCGGAGCCAAAAACCTTGCGAATGGCTATCTGCTTAGTGTTCTCGCCTGCGAAATACGTACTCATAGCCAATAGTCCGAGCAACGAAATAATTACCGAAAGCACAGCAAAAAGTTCCACAAGGCGCATGGTGCGGCGCACGGGTTCGAGCAGCTTGTAGTCCAAATCGCGTAGGTAGCCATAGTCGAATGCGGATTCTGGTACGCCTGTAATCTCTTGGCGGCATTCTTTATATATATTCTGAATCTGCTGGGCAAAGGCTTCGTCTTCGCTTGTGGTTTCTATGAGCATGTAGTTGGCGTACTTCATCTCTTCGGAATTACCTATTATTACGGCAGAGTTCGGATGGAGGTCGCCATCGGAAGCAGGACGCGAAGGGAAGTTGGCAACCACACCACCAATAAATTCTATAGTTACACCGTTGAATGTTGTATGGCCATTGAAAATCTTACCAGAATTTATCGTGTCGTTAACAACAATTGTGTTGTATGCCGATTCGCATAACCATATTGAGTGCGGCTTAGGCGTTCCGAAATCTTCTTTCACCTCAAAACCCATCATGTCGAAATAGGTGGTGTCGCAAATAATTACAGGCAGTTCCACAGCAGTCTCGTCGGCAGGAGTAATACCCATCGCCATGTTGATTTGGCACGGCATACCCTGACTAACGCCAACGCGTTTTACAAACGGAAGTTGCTCCAATTTATCCTTGAGGAGCTTTGCCATATCGACGTCGCGCGCTATATATTCTATGTAATAGAGATTATCGGTCTTTATGTGCATTGGGCGACTGAGCATGTGGTTCATCTGTGCCTCCATAACTAAAGCCATAGCTATGAGGAACACCGTCAGAACATTCTGAATCACAATGAATATGCGGTTTAGCACCAATTTGTTTTGTAGGCGCAGTGTACCTTTTATCACGTCGATAGGTTTGCATCGCGATGCGGTGAAGGCAGGTAGCAATCCGCAGATGGTGCCTATAAATATTATGCAGGCTACGTATGCACCGATGTAGCTAGGCGTAAGCATGAGCGAAAGACGCACGGACGTTTCAGCCATGCCCCAAGCCACCATTTCGGGGTCGCTATTGGTGAGTAGTTCGTTCATCATTGGTACAAACAGTTTTGCCAATACCAATGCCGCACCGAAGCATACGGCAGTGAACGACACCGATTCTACTATGTATTTCAGCAGAATGCTACTGCGCTGAGCCCCCAACAGACGACGTGTGGCCATCTCTTTGGCGCGTTTGCCCGTGAGTGCGAGGCTCAAGTTTACGTAGTTGAATATGGCCGACAACAAGAGCAGCAGCACAACAACGGTGAGCAGCTGAAGCATTTTCAAATTGCCGTTGCGAGTGGTGAGGGTGTCGTTGCCACTAAAGAAGGCTTCGTCGATGCGGAACGGGCGCCATTTGTCTACACGAGCAGCCGACCAAATTGGGTCGTAATTTTTATGCAACAAAGCCTTCACCTTGGCCTCCGCTTGTTCAATGTCGGCATTGGGCAACAGGCGATACCATGTGGCATAACCACCTACGCTGCTGAACGATTTTGGCATCGATGCGCCCCAAGTGTCGGAAACGTGCGTGAGAATATCTACATCCAAGAAAAACTGGTGGTCGAAGTCGGCAAACACACCTTTGATGGTTTTCTCCGTATCGTTCACCTTCAGGACATTGCCCACAACGCTCTCGCCATCTTTAGCTATGCGACGCGCAAACGACTGACTTACAAGAACGTCGGTCTTGCTTACAAAACTCTTCACGTCGCCTTCTACGAGGTGATATTCGGGGAAGACATCGAAGAATGCGGCATCGGTAGCCATACCACTGCAACGCGGCTTTTCGTTGTCGATCTCCACTTTGGCGTCCCACAACCAATTCACGTGAGTAATGACTTCTACCTCGGGAATGTTGGCTTCAACCTCTTCCTTATCCCAATAGGAAAGACCAAAAAATTCGTCGGTGCCGAGTACAAATGTGCGTTCCCAATCGGGCGCTTCGTGCGCCACCTCGTATTGCTGCGCCACATAGCTGCCTATAAGTATGACAAACGCCAGACTCACCGCCAGGCCCACCGCTTCGATGCTGGTATATAGCTTGTTACGCGAGAGAAATTTTAGAAAAGATTTCATTAGTTACGAGTTATGAATTTCGTCCTGTCATTCTGAGCATAGCGAAGAATCTTAGAGTAGTATATGAGTATTCTGTCGCTCTTTGAGATCCTTCGCTTTGCTCAGGATGACACTATAGGTTTTCAATTTTCAACTCTCAATTCTCAATTTTACAGTTCATTCTTCACGTTAGTAACTATCTGACCGTCGAAGAGGTTGATAACGCGTTGAGCCACAGCGGCGTCGCGTTGTGAGTGGGTAACCATAACTATGGTTGTTCCCTCTTGGTTGAGCTCGCGCAGAAGGTCCATAACCTCTTTACCGTTTTTTGAATCGAGGTTACCCGTTGGCTCGTCGGCAAGGATCAACTTCGGATTCGACACCACAGCGCGCGCAATAGCCACACGCTGCTGCTGACCACCCGAGAGCTGCTGTGGAAAGTGTTGCGCACGATGGGC